>CAYLMO010000005.1:179540-190564 GCA_964384605.1 uncultured Bradymonadales bacterium
CAAACGCCAGGGCAACCAGCACGATCAGGATGTTCAGTGGTCGAGTCATCAATCCATCTCCTTCAATAGCTTGGATTCAGTAGGGATATGACGCCCACTTTAGAGCAACACGACATCCGATACCACATGGGAGACCGCCAACGGTGGGAACGGATTTGCGATAAATAAACGGCGGAGCACGTGCGTCTCAGCGAGTGATGCTCAATTCGATCACAGCTGATTCGTGATGTCCCAAGAGGTTTCAATGCTCCGTCTGGCACTCGTCGTTCTCGCGTCTTCCCTCGCGGCAGGCTGCATTCTCCCCGGAAGCCCACTGCTCGACCTGCACGACGGAGACGAACCAGACCGTGGCGACAACGACGAACGTGTTGCCCGCACCGTAGAGCTCCCCGAAGTGCCCCTCTCGTACGCCGTCGAACTCCCCGAGCACTACTCCACCCGACCGCATGACAACGGGCCGGGCGCGGTCTCAGCCGTCGACCTCGACACCACCCCGGCCAACAATCCGGTCACCGACGAAGGTGCCACCCTCGGACGAGTGCTCTTCTACGACACCACCCTCAGCGCAAACGGCACCACCGCCTGCGCATCGTGCCATTTCCAGGAGCTCGGGTTCACCGACAACGAAAGAAAGTCGCTCGGATTCGATGGTGGCCGCACCGGCCGACACTCCATGAGCCTCACAAACGCCAGATTCTATGCGGGTGGGCGATTCTTCTGGGACGAGCGCGCGACGACCCTCGAGCAACAGGTGCTGATGCCCTTCCAAGACCCCATCGAGATGGGCCTCACCCTTCCCGAACTCGAGCGACTCGTCGAAGAACAGCCTTACTACGCCGACCTCTTCGAAGATGCGTTCGGCGATAGCAACGTCACCAGCGACCGTATCGCTCTCGCCCTCGCCCAGTTCGTGCGGTCCATGGTGAGCGTGAACAGCCGCTACGACCAGGCCCGCGCAGACGTCGAAACTCCCCTCGAACGATTCCCGCAGTTCACCGACGAGGAGAACCTGGGCAAGCGCCTGTTCTTCGCGCCCGGGGAAGGCCGTTTTCCCTGCGCCGGATGCCATGCCTCGGAGTCGTTCTCCGGAGTAGCGCCGGGCCGCAGCGACACTGGCGCAACGAACAACGGAATCGACTCGGGATTCATCGACGACGACGGCAAGTTCCGAAACACGCAGGAGTTCGACGACCTCGGTCGTTTCAAGGTCCCCTCACTCCGTAATGTGGCGGTTGGTGCGCCGTACATGCATGACGGCCGATTCGACAATCTCGGGCAGGTGATTCGGCACTACTCCGACCGAATCGCGCAACATCCCAACCTCGACCCCGAGCTTCAGGGCGAGTTTGGAACCCCCTTGCGATACAACTTCACGCCGCGCGAAGAAGCCGCGCTGATCGCATTCTTGGAGACGCTCACCGACGAGGAGTTCCTCGCCGCCGAGCGCTTCAGCGACCCATTTCAATAGGCGAGATCAGGCGAGCGGCTTGAGGTTGTCGAAGTTCACGAGCTTCTGGAACATCTCAAAACGGTCGTGAATGCGGCTCGCGTCGAGGCCACGCATGCCTTCGAAGCTGAACTTCTCGACGTCGAAGCTCGCCATCACGCAACCGACGATGGTCGCCTGTCGAAGCACGTCGTCGTTCACCTCACCCTGGCTCGCGACGTAACCCATCAGGCCGCCTGCGAACGAATCGCCAGCGCCGGTCGGGTCGTAGACATCTTCGAGCGGGTATGCGGGAGCGAAGAACATGTCGGTAGGCGTGAACAGCAGCGCACCGTACTCGCCTCGCTTGATGACCACGTAGTCGGGCCCCATCGCCTTGATGGCGTTGGCCGCTTTGACCATGTTCGACTCACCGGAGAGCGAGCGAGCCTCGCCCTCGTTGATGACGACCATGTTCACGCGCGACAGCGTAGTCTTCAGCTCTTCGAGCTTGCCGTCGATCCAGAAGTTCATGGTGTCCAGCGCCACGAACTTCGCGTCTTTCACCTGGTCCAACACCTCGAGCTGAAGCTCTGGATCGATGTTGGCGAGGAACACGAAATCGCTGTCGCAGTAGCTCGGCGGGAGCTCCGGGTGGAAGTCGCCGAAAACGTTCAGCTGTGTGTCGAGCGTGACCGCTTCGTTCAGGTCGAAGCCGTACTTCCCTTTCCAACGAAAGGTCTGGCCCTCGGCCCGGTGGAGTCCTTCCAGGTCCACACCTCGGCCAGCGAGGAACTCGAGCGGCTCGCCCGGGAAGTCGTCTCCGATGACGGCGACCAGCCGAACGTCGGTGTAGTACGAAGCTGACGTCGAGAAGAAGAGCGCCGAACCACCCAAGGCGTCTTCGACCTTGCCGAACGGCGTCTCGACCGAATCGAACGCGACGGATCCCACTACCAACAGACTCATGATGTTCTCACAGCAAAAAAGACAAACAGGTGAATTGCTTTAGGCCAATTGTTCATGCAGCTGGGCGAGTCGCTTGCGCAGGTGCGCGGGGACTTTACCCGATGGCTTGCCGAGCTGACCACAGGCGGCCATCTCGTCGCGACCGCGAGTCTTGCGGCGGAACACGCTCACGTTGCGGTCGATAAGAAACTGCTTGAATCGGTCGATCTGCTCCTCGGACGGCGTCTTGAACGGCGTCTCGGGGTGCGGATTGAACGGGATGAGGTTCACTTTGCACGGAATGCCGCGCGTGAGTTCGACGAGGCGCTCCGCGTCTTCCAGCGTGTCGTTGTACTCGCCGAGCATCACGTACTCGAGCGTGATTCGCTGACGACGCTCGAGGTCGAGGTCGCGCAGGCAATCGAGCAGCGCCTCGATGTTCCAGCGGTCGTTGACCGGCATGATCTGGCTGCGCTGTACGTCCGTCGTCGCGTTGAGGCTCACGGCGAGCTGACAGTTCGACTCGTCCATGAATCGAATGATGGCCGGCACCAATCCTGACGTCGAAACGGTCACGCGTCGGCGTGAGAAATCGAGACCATCTTGGTCCGTGAGGATGTCACAGGCCTGAATCACCGCGTCCAAGTTGTGGAGAGGTTCCCCCATCCCCATGAAGACGATGTTGGTGATCTGCGCGCTTCCAGCCTCTTCTGCCAAGCGTCGGGCTTCGACGACCTGCTCCACGATTTCGGCGACCGACAGATGGCGAGAGAGGCCCATCTTGGCGGTGTAGCAGAACGTGCAGCCCATCGCACAGCCAACCTGCGACGAGATGCAGAGCGCGTTGTGCGTCTGGAACGGAATGAAGACCGACTCGACCACGGCTTCGTCGTCGAGGTGGTACGTCAGCTTGGTCGTACCGTCATCCGACGGATGATTCCCCTGAGGCTCGATGGCGCATACGCGCGCAGTCTCCATGAGACGCGCTCGGAGTGCCTTCGACAGGTTCGTCATCTCGTCGAACGTGCGGGCGAGTCGGGTGTACATCCAACCCCACACCTGATCGGCGCGAAACTTCTTCTCGCCGTATCCTTCGACGAACAGTCTTTCGATCTGATCGCGGGTGAAGTTTTTCAGGTCGATTGGCTCGCCCTCGAACGTGTCGGCCTGGAGCCGTGCGATCGATTCAGCGAGCAACTTTTCGTGTACTGCGGTGGCCATCGGGATGCACCAAACATGAAAGCGGCGGGCAAGTGCCCGCCGTGTCCGTCCAAAGAGGACGTCGATGTGACGTCGGCGCCGATTCAAGTGAACTCGGCGCCGTTCGTCAAATCATCGGTCGTAAACTTCGATCGACGGAAAGAAGTATGCGATTTCGATCGCGGCGTTTTCGAGCGAGTCCGAGCCGTGAACCGAGTTCTCGCCGATGCTTTCGGCGTAGAGCTTGCGGATGGTTCCGTCGGCGGCTTCTGCAGGATTGGTCGCGCCCATGATTTCGCGGTTCTTCGCGACGGCGTTCTCGCCTTCGAGAGCCATCACGACGACAGGGCTACGGGTCATGAACTCTACGAGCTCACCAAAGAACGGACGCTCTTTGTGCACTGCGTAGAATCCACCTGCTTCGGCTTCGGAGAGGTGCTTGAGCTTCATCCCAACTGGGCGAAGCCCTTCCTCTTCGAAACGAGCGATGATTTTACCAACGAGGTTACGCTCGACTGCGTCGGGCTTGATGATGCTGAGGGTGCGTTCGATCGCCATGACATACTCCAATACAAATTTGAGGAAAATGTGTGCCCCGCTCGCGCGGGGCAATTTGCAACCAAATTAGATGAGGCTCTTGAGCGTGCTGCCCATTTCGGCGGGGCTCGGCGCGACACGAATGCCGGCCGCTTCCATCGCCGCGATCTTGTCTTCGGCACCGCCCTTTCCGCCCGAGATGATCGCACCGGCGTGGCCCATGCGCTTTCCGGGAGGAGCCGTGCGGCCCGCGATGAAGCCGACAACCGGCTTGTCGCAGTGCTCGGCGATCCAAGCGGCGGCTTCTTCTTCTGCCGTACCGCCGATCTCACCGATCATGATGATGCCTTCGGTCTGGTCGTCTTGGTTGAAGAGTTCCAGAACGTCGATGAAGTTGGTCCCGTTGATCGGGTCACCACCGATTCCGACGCAGGTCGACTGGCCGATACCGAGCGCGGTGAGCTGGCCGACGGCTTCGTACGTGAGCGTGCCGGAGCGGCTGACGACGCCGATGTTGCCGGGTTTGTGAATGTGGCCCGGCATGATGCCGATCTTGCACTTCCCGGGCGTAATCACGCCGGGGCAGTTCGGGCCGACCAGTCGCGAATTCGACTGAAGGAGCGCTTCCTTGACCGGGATCATGTCCTGGACCGGAATGCCTTCGGTGATCGCGATGATCAGCTCCACCTCAGCCGCGATGGCTTCGAGGATGGCATCAGCAGCAAAGGGGGGCGGAACGTAGATGACCGACGCGTTCGCGCCCGTCTCCGAAACCGCTTCGCCGACCGTGTTGAAAACCGGAAGTCCGGCGGCCGACTGGCCACCTTTACCCGGCGTCACGCCGCCAACCATCTTGGTGCCGTACTCGAGCATCTGCTCGGTGTGGAAGAGGCCTACCGACCCCGTGATTCCCTGGCAGATGACCTTGGTGTTCTCGTCTACGAGAATGCTCATGGGTATCTCCTTACTTCGTCTGGGGTCTTAGGAAATGGCTTCGATGATTTTCTGAGCGCCGTCGGCCATCGAGTCGGCCGGCGTAATCGGCAGGCCGCTGTCCCGAAGGATCTGCTTGCCGAGCTCGACATTGGTGCCTTCGAGGCGAACGACCAGCGGAACTTCGAGGCCGACCTCTTTCACCGCGTCGACAACGCCGTTGGCGATGACGTCGCACTTCATGATGCCGCCGAAGATGTTGATGAAGATGCCCTTCACCCGATCGTCGCCGGTGATGATCTTGAACGCCGCCGCAACGCGCTCGGCGTCAGCACCACCGCCCACGTCGAGGAAGTTGGCTGGCTCCGCGCCGTAGTGCTTGATGATGTCCATCGTCGCCATGGCGAGTCCGGCACCGTTCACCATGCAGCCGATGTTGCCGTCGAGGTTCACGAAGCTCAGGTGATGCTGCTTCGCTTCGAGTTCTGCCGGATCTTCCTCAGCTTCGTCACGCAGCTCCGCGATGTCTGGATGGCGGAACAAGCCGTTGTCGTCGAAGTTGATCTTCGAGTCCAAGGCGATGACGTCGCCCGAGTTCGTCACGACCAGAGGGTTGATCTCGAGGAGCGAACAGTCCTTGTCGACGAACATCTGGTAGAGGTTCTTCAGGAACTTCACTGCCTTGAAGACCGCCTTGCCTTCGAGGCCGAGCTTGAACGCGATTTCGCGGGCCTGGAAGTCGGCGAGGCCGAGCAGTGGGTCTACGGTGACGTAGTGAATCTTCTCGGGGGTCTCTTCCGCGACCGCCTCAATGTCCATTCCGCCCTCCGTCGAAGCCATCACGACGATGCGCGAAGTTCCGCGGTCGACGACCATCGAGAGGTACAACTCGGTCGCGATGTCTGCGCCCGACTCGATGTAGAGACGTCGAACTTTCTGGCCGTCGGGCCCAGTCTGATGCGTCACGAGCGTGGAGCCGAGGATGGTCGATGCGTGCTCTCGCACTTCATCGATCGACTTCGCGAGCTTGACTCCGCCCGCCTTGCCGCGACCGCCCGCGTGAATCTGAGCCTTCACGACCCAGATGTCTCCGCCAAGCTTCTTCGCCGCCTCGACGGCCTCGTCGACCGAAAACGCCGGGATGCCTTCGGGCACGGTCACGCCGTACGCACGAAAGAGCTGCTTACCCTGATATTCGTGGATGTTCATGCTGAATGTACCTTAGAGAAATTTTGGATTCCGCGTTCCGCGCGCGATCCCTACCAACCCGCTCGGCGAAGCGTCAAGGTCTCAGTGCGTTTCTCGCGCCTCGCTTCTCCTTCATCAAACCGACCCCGCTAGCTTGAGAACGTTCGTCTCGTGATTTCACTCGGGTTAGCGAAGTTTCTCTACTCGAGAACGAGGCACCAACATGTTTGACCTGCACTCAATCAATCGACAGTTCATCGGCGGCGAATGGTCTGACGGCCGAGACGACACCCGCATCGAGGATATGAACCCCTACACGGGCGAAGTGTTCGCAACCATCGCGGGCGCAACGGAAGAGCAAGTCGACCAAGCGTTCAGAGCCGCCTCGTCAGCCCAGAAACGCTGGGCGAGCTTGCTGCCACAGGAACGTTCCGAGGTGCTGCGAAAAGCGGCCAACATCTTGCGCGAACGCCGTGACGAGGTCCAAGCCCTGATCGTGCAGGAGACCGGCGGAACGCTCGCCAAAGCACGCACCGAGGTCGACATCGCGCTCGGCATCATGGACGAAGCAGCCGGATTTCCGACGCGGATGCAAGGCCGCATCGTCCCTTCGACCACGCCCGGCAAAGAATCCCGTGTCTACCGCGAACCGCTCGGCGTCATCTCCGTCATCAGCCCGTGGAACTTCCCGTTGAACCTCTCCATGCGCTCCGTGGTCACCGCCGTCGCAACCGGCAACGGAGTGGTCCTGAAACCGGCGAGCGACACACCGTTCGTGGGTGGCAGCGTGATTGGACGCATTTTCGAACAGGCAGGCGCGCCCGCAGGGCTGGTAAACGTCGTCATCGGCGCAGCGTCCGAGATCGGCGACGCCATGGTCACGCACGAGCTCGCCGACCTGGTTTCGTTCACCGGCTCAACCGAAGTCGGGCGACGCATCGGAAAGCTTGCTGGCGAACACCTCAAGCCGGTCGCGCTCGAGCTCGGCGGCAACAATCCGTTCGTGGTGCTCGAAGACGCAGACATCGAACAGGCCGCCAGCGCGGCAGCCACCGGACGCTTCCTGCACTCCGGCCAAATCTGCATCTCCATCAACCGAATCCTCGTCCACGAAGACGTGCACGACGAATTCCTCAATCAGTTTCTGCATCGCGTTCGGAAGATTAAGACCGGCGACCCCGCGAAAGAGGACACCTTCGTTGGGCCTATTACAAACGATGAACAGGCCGAATCCGTGCGAAATCACATCGAGCGGATGAGCGAATCCAGCGCGGAATTGGTCTTCGCCGGCGATGTGAACGGTCGTCTCATCGGCCCCCACGTGTACGACCGGACCAAGCCGGGTGACCCAATCTTCGACGAAGAGGTGTTTGGGCCATTGGTCGGTATCTCGACGTTCAAGACCGACGACGAGGCTGTCGAGCTCGCCAACGCGACCGAGTACGGACTAACGTCGGCCATCTTCTCCAGCGACCGCGCACGCGCGGTCGAAGTCGGGCGTCGGTTCGAAGCCGGCATGGTTCACATCAACGACATGACCGTGAACGACGAACCAAACTCCGCGTTCGGTGGCGTCAAAGCGTCCGGAATCGGAAGGTTCGGCGGCGAGTGGATTCTCGAAGAGTTCACTCGCGACCGCTGGGTGACCGTGCAGAACGAACCGCGCCAATTCCCGCTCTGAGCCGCAGTTGATCCTGCGACGCGACGCGCGCTAAGACTGGCGTAATCGCGAATCCAACCGGGTTGGCCCTCGCCAACCCGGTCTTTTTTTGATGCGGCGCCGATGGACCGACTCTATGCCTACAGCCTGATCCCCGTCTTGGCGGTATCGCTGTTGTTGGCCCTTACGGTCGCTCTCCGTCTTCGCCGCCGAATCGGCCTTGGAGTATTCGCCGCGGCGCTCGCCATCTGGTCGGGCAATCTGCTCCTCACCTACTTCCCTCCCCTCGCAGACTGGTCGTCGAGGCTCGCCGCCTCGGGCGCCTTCGTCGCCGCGGGCTATCTTCACGCCTGCTACGACGTCATTGGGCGAGCAAATCGGGCGCTCTTGGCTGTTGCGTATGCCACCGCGACGGCGGTGACGCTCACGGGATTGGTGGTTCCTGGCCTCTTGTTCGACCCGGTGACGCTCAGCGCCGGACCGATGTTCTGGCCGGGAATGGCCCTCGCGGTCGCCGGCGCAACCGCACCGCTACTGTTCCTCGCGAGGGCGGCGCTCGAGACGCACGACCGCGCTCCGCTGGCGTGGCTCGCGGCTTCCGGCGTGTTCGTTTACGTCGGCGCCTGGTCCAACGCCTACATGCTTTCGCGCGGCAATCCCTCGCCGTGGGGGATGTTCTTGGTGCTCGCTGGCGCACTGCTGCTCGCCCGGGTGCTGCATACGCTTCAGCCGGAGGGCGAACGTCGGCTACTCGACCAAAGCCTCATCTACTCCTCGATCACTACCCTGGTATCGGCAGGCTTCCTGATGGGGATCGCGTTCGTCGTTCAAGAAGGCGCGGAGCCACTCATTGGGCAGTATGGAATCGGTGCGGTGTTCCTCGTCGCCATGGTGTTCATCGCGCTCGACCCGATTCGCCAGGCCCTCCAGAGCAAGCTCGGCCGCTCGTTCGCGCCCGACGCCGCGGATGCATCGACGCTCGCCGACAAGCTTCGAAAGACCGAAGCCGAAGCCGCACAAGCGGCACGACTCGCGGAGATCGGCTCCCTCACTTCGGCGGTCGCACACGAAGTTCGGAATCCACTCGGTGTGTTGACCGCGCATCTAAAGATCCTCGAGCGGTCCGACGCACCGGAAGCCACCATCCAAGCGATGCGCGACCAGATCGAGCGGGCTGGGACGTTCGTCGATGACCTGCTCGCGTACGGCCGCCCTACCCCGCTCAACGTTCGCAGCGTCGAACTTGCGCCGCTCATCAAGCTCGCCTGGTCGACCGCCACGACGGCGCTCGACCGGTCGGGCGAATTCGAAGTCGACGGCGCAAGCCCCGCCATAGAAGCCGATGCCGGCCAGCTGCAGCAGGTCTTCATCATCTTGTTCGAGAACGCGCTGCACGTGGCCGAAAACCCCGTCGTGCACGTCGACATCGAGTCGAGCAGCGGGTTCGCGGACATCCTCGTCGCCGACGAAGGCCCGGGCGTACCGGACGAGCTGGTCGACACCCTCTTTGCCCCCTTCGTCACTGGGCGCAAACGTGGAACGGGACTCGGACTCGCCATCGCTCGTGGCATCGTCGAGCGACATGGCGGTAGCATCGCGCTCCAAGAGTCCGACACGGGAGCTGCGTTTCGCATCAAGCTGCCCATCAAACAGCGAGAACTCGCCGCCGCGACCCATCAGGAGAGCCAATGACCACGCCCAAGATTCTTCTCGTCGACGACGACGACGCGTTTCGCCAGGTCTACAAGCCACTCCTCGAGTCAGAGGGGTGGAACGTCGACGAGGCGGCGACACGCGACGAAGTGCGAGCAGCCGTCAGCAAATCGGACTATGACCTGATTCTGCTCGACCTGATGCTGCCGCCCGACGGAAGCGCAGGCGCCGGAATCGAACAGCTCGCAGAACTCCTCGAACAGCGTCCTCAGACGAAAGTGGTGGTCTGTAGTGGAGTTGGCGACAAGCCGTTCATGGTCAAAGCAGTGCGGGCAGGAGCGTTCGACTTTTTGACCAAACCGGTCGACCCGGACGTGCTCCTCATCGTGGCGGAACGCGCGATCGCTCGAGCTCGCCTCGAACATCGCGTCGAAGGCCTGCAGGCCGCAAGACAAGCGGACGACCCGGAACTCGCGATGATTGGGGAGTCTCCTGGATTCCGGTCGGCAATCGACCTCGCACGGCGGTTTGCCGCAAGCGATCTGCCGGTGCTCATCACGGGCGAGAACGGTACCGGAAAAGAGTTGATGGCGCGGTACGTCCACTTTGCGTCGGCTCGAGCGACGAAACCCTTCCTGCCGGTAAACTGCGGCGCCCTCACCGATACGCTCTTGGAGTCGACGCTCTTCGGCCACGTCCAGGGCGCATTCACTGGCGCTGGACAAGACCGCGCCGGTCTATTCGTCGAGGCGGACGGCGGCACGATCTTCCTCGACGAGATTGGTGATATGCCGGCCAACCTGCAGGTGAAGCTGCTTCGCACACTAGAAACCGGCGACGTGCTGCCGGTCGGCGCTGATCGGCCCGTGCAGGTCGATGTACGCGTCGTGTCGGCGACGCATCAGGATCTTGACGCGGCCCTACAGTCTGGGACGTTCCGAGAGGACCTCTACTGGCGAATCAAGGGTGCCGAAGTTCGCCTCCCGGCCCTTCGAGAACGACGAACCGACATCGGTTTGCTCGCCAGCCACTTTTTGAATCGCGCCGCTTCGCTCTCACCCGACGGCCGGCCGAAACGACTGTCGCAGTCGGCGTTGAACGCGCTCGAATCGCACCGCTGGCCCGGCAACATGCGCGAGCTGCGACACGCCATGCAACGCGCGACAGTCCTCGCCGGCGACCGCGAGGAGCTGACGGGCGATGACTTTCCGTTTCAGGCACCGACAAAGGCGCCAACATCGCTTCAGGAGCGCGTCGAGGCGCTGGAAGCCAGGGAGATTGAGGCGGCACTAGCCGAGCATCACGGCAACAGGACGCACGTGGCCGATGCGCTGGGATTGTCGCGCCAAGGATTGCTGAACAAGATGAAGCGGTACGCGATCGAGTAGCGGCTCGGAGAGGTTTTAGCTACCAACTCGCAGACATCTCCGCGCTGGAACCTCTTCAATCTCAGAGGTTCCGATGGCAATTCGGGCGTTC
>CAYLMO010000006.1:0-46870 GCA_964384605.1 uncultured Bradymonadales bacterium
ACTCGCGACCCTCAGCTTGGAAGGCTGATGCTCTACCAACTGAGCTACTCCCGCATTCTAGTGGTGGGAGGAGGATTCGAACCTCCGAAGGCTGAGCCGTCTGATTTACAGTCAGATCCCTTTGGCCACTTGGGTATCCCACCTTATCTCTCGGTCACGCCCATCAAAGCTGGCAGTGGGACTCGAACCCGCAACCTGCTGCTTACAAGGCAGCTGCTCTGCCAATTGAGCTATGCCAGCGAACACCAAGCCGCGGAGCGACCGAGATTTTCACGCGCCATGCCGGGCACGTGAGGTCATTTCTAATCTGTCAAAGAGCCACTGTATTCCGGCGAAATTTCCGGTCTCAGCGGGCCGACAGTGATACTTGTGGCCCCAGTAGCTGTCAAGCCGTTTTTGGTGGTTCGTCGCTCGTTGTTCGATTTTGTTTTTCGAGGATCCACCAACTGGAGCTTCACACCGGCAAACACGACTCCGAGAACCTCCCAAATCTTCCGTTCAGATCAACGACACTGACGCGCCCATTCGTACAGAAGAAGCGCCCCAGCAACCGACACGTTCAGGCTCTCGACGTGAGGTTGGATCGGGATGCGCGCCCGAAAATCGCACTTCTCCTCGACCAACCGACGAACTCCGTCGCCCTCACCGCCCATCACGATCGCGGCCTTCATGACCATGTCGACGTCCCAAGCCTCGTCGCCGTCCATCACCGCCGCAACGCTCCACCAGCCGTTCTCGGCCAGCGTCTCCAACGTCCTGGCGATGTTCGTCACTTGAATCACTGGCACCCGAAGCGCCAGCCCCGCCGACGCGCGAATCACCGCTGGTGTCACGCTCGCCGCGCGGTCCTTCGGGATGATCACGCCCGCTGCGCCAAGCGCTGACGCGGTCCGCAGCAAAGCCCCGAGGTTGTGTGGGTCCTGCACGCCGTCGAGCACCAGCACAGCCGCGGTCGACGCGTCTTCGGTGTCGGCGAGGAGCTCGTCCAGGCTCGCGTAGGTGAAATCGCTGAGCCGGGCTGCTACGCCCTGATGATTCCCGCCTTCCGCCAATCGGTCCAAGTCATCACCGCTCGCCGTGTCGCGCCGCACACCGGCCGCATCGGCCGCGTCGCGGATCGAGGCGAGCTTTGCTGCGTCCCAGTCTTTGGCAATGACGCGCGCCACTTTGTTCGGCGCCGCGGCCAACACTTCCTCGACGGGGTGAACGCCGTAGATCACGATGCTCACAGCGAACTCCCGATCATCTCGACCGCGGCTGCTGGGTCCTGCGCGCCATAGATTGGGCGACCGATCACCAAGTACGAGCTTCCAGCATCGAGCGCTGCTCGCGGGGTCATCACACGCGCCTGATCGTCGGCCTTCTTGTACCCCGGAGGCCGAATGCCAGGCGTGACCAACACGGGCTCGTCGCCGAAACGGTCTCGCATCATCTCGGCCTCTTCCGCGCTACAGACTAGTCCGTTGACACCAGCTTCGAGCGCGAGGTCGCCAAGCTTCTCGGCCCACTCCTCGAGCGAGACCTCCACGCCCAGCAGGTGGGTTTCCGCCGGCGAGATCGAAGTCAAAACGGTCACCGCCACGATCAGTGGGGTCCGCCCCGGAGCGCCCGCATCGGCACCCTCCATGGCGGCCGTGGCCATCCCGGCACCACCCGCGGCATGAATGGTCATCATGCGAACTGCCGGGTGTGACGCGCCCATGCGGGCTGCTTCGCGCACCGTGTTCGGAATGTCGTGGAACTTCAGGTCGAGAAATACATCGAGGCCTCGCCCTTGCATCTCGTCCAGGATCGACGGGCCGTACTTCGTGAAGAGCTTGCTGCCGATCTTCACCATCGCGACCTTGCCGGCGAGATGATCCGCCAGCACGGTCGCCGAAGCCAGGTCGTCGACGTCGAGCGCCGGGATAAGATGACTGCGGAGTAGTTCGAGCTGACGATCGTCCATCATGCCTCCAAGAGTCCACGTACGTGGCTGACCACGTCGGCGAGCGGCACGTCGACGACTTCGTCACCACCGCGTGATTTGACTTCGACGTTGCCGTCGTTCAGTCCGCGCGAGCCAATCGCGATCCGTACAGGCACGCCGATCAAGTCGGCGTCTTTGAACTTCGCTCCTGCACGGTCGTTCCGGTCGTCGAGCAATACCTCGAATCCGGCGTCGGTCAGCTCCTTGTAGAGCTTCTCACCGGCCTCCATGACTTCCTCTTTGTTCGTCTGTAGCGGAAGGATCGTCACTTCGTACGGCGCGATTGCGCGTGGCCAGATGATTCCGTTGTCGTCGTGGTTCTGCTCGACGACGGCGGCCAGGATACGCGTCACACCGATTCCGTAGCAGCCCATCTCCATCGGCACCGACTTGCCGTTCTCGTCGAGAACGTTGGCAGCGAGCGACTTCGAGTACTTGGTGCCGAGATAGAAGACGTGACCGACTTCGATCCCACGGAACGACTCGAACGTGCCGCCGCAGCGGCCACACGTGTCGCCGCCGCGAGCCTTGCGCAGATCTGCGTACTCCGTGACTTCGAAGTCACGGCCCGGATTCACGTTCACGTAGTGCTTGTCCTTCTCGTTCGCTCCGGTGACGGCGTTCACCATCACCTGAACAGCGAGGTCGGCGTAGACTGGCGTGTCGAGGCCTACTGGGCCCGCGAAGCCGACTGGAGCGCCGGTCGCCTGCTCGACCTCTTCGTCGTAGGCAAGCCGCAGGTCGACGATCTTGTCTTCGTCGTCGCGTCCGTCGTTCAGCCACGATTTGATCTTGAGCTCGTTCGCCTCGTGATCGCCGCGCACGATGACCGCAAAGAGTTCCTCTTCGTCGGCAACAAAAATGAGGGTCTTGATGAAGTCTTCGGCGGCGCGATCGAGAAAGTTCGAGACTTCTTCGATCGTCTTCGCGTCAGGCGTGTCGACCGCTTCGAGCTCGCCCAGCGCGACGTCGGGCTTCTCGCCGATATCGACGCGGATCTCGGCCTTCTCGACATTCGCGGCGTAGTCGCAATTCGAGCAGCTGACGATCTCGTCCTCACCCGTTTCGGCAAGCACCTGGAATTCGTGAGAGCGTGAGCCGCCGATGTTTCCGGTGTCTGCCTCGACCGCGCGGAAGTCGAATCCAAGTCGTTCGAAGATGCGGTTGTAGGCTTCGAACATCACGTCGTACGACGCGAGTGCGCCTTCCTCGTTCACGTCAAACGAGTAGGCATCCTTCATGATGAACTCGCGACCGCGCATCAGGCCGAATCGAGGCCGAGCCTCGTCACGGAACTTGGTCTGAATCTGGTACATGTTGAGTGGGAGCTGCTTGTAGCTGGTCACTTCGCCGCGCACCAGGTCGGTGATGACCTCCTCGTGCGTCGGGCCGAAGCAGAAATCGCTCCCCTTTCGGTCCTTGAAGCGAAGAAGCTCGACACCGTACTGCGACCAGCGGTCGGACTCTTGCCAGAGTTCGGCCGGCTGAACGCTCGGCATGTGGACTTCGTGCGCTCCGGCGCGGTTCATCTCTTCGCGAATGATCGCTTCGATCTTGCGAACCGACCGCCAACCGAGCGGCAAGAATGAGTAGATCCCTCGCGCCAGCTGGCGCATGTAGCCGCCGCGAATCAGCAGGCGGTGCGACGCAATCTCGGCGTCGGCGGGATCTTCTTTTCGAGTAGGAACGTAGAGGCTCGACATGCGCATGACGTACTCCGTCGCGGGGTATTCACGGCGGGAGTAACGTGCGTGCGGAGCGAAAGTCAACGCGGGAACTATCGTACGACTTCGATTCCGGTGCCGATGCAATCCTTGTAGCGGTCGGCTGCGAAGTGGGGCCTTGCGCCGCCACGACCGTACCCCTTCATGAAGTACGAGTAGTCGAAACATGCGTCGTGATAGCGCTCGAGCGCGAGGTCGCATGTGCTTTGTGGGGCGCCAGACGCGTCGCACGCGCTAGACGCATAGGATTCGGAGACGAACTGAAACGCTTCGGCGTTGGTCCACAGCTGGTAGGCTCGAGCCCCCCAAAGAGCGCCCGCCAACACGAAGCAAAAGACGAACGGAAAGATCTGGGTGCGAAGACTCACGGCGACCTCCGCATGGCGTCATCGAGCGCCTTCTGTCGCTCGCGCTCGCGGGTCCGTTTGTCTTCGCCCTGTTCCATGCGCATCTCGAACACGACGTCGGGACCTTGCCGAATGCATGCCTGAAAGATCTCAGAGCGAACGTCGTCGATTTTGAGCACGCAGGCCCGGGCATGCTCGTCGAGTCCGGAATGGCAAAGAGTGCTGTCTACCGCGGCGTCACAGTAGATCTCGGCGACGCGTTTGACCTCCTGCACGCGTTGATATTCCAGCGCATAGAAACCACCGCCAAACGCGATCACCGCCGCGATCAGGATGCTCGATACCGCCTTTCCAATATCTTCGGCATCCATTCGATGCACTCAGTACGTGGTGAAGTGGTCGAGCTCCGCGCGAATGGTGACCGTACAACCGTCTACGCCGAGGCCGTTGGGCGCAGTCTCCTTCACGGAGTCGTCAAAGGCAGCGCACGTTTCGCCTTCGAGTTCGTAGGTGACCGAGGCGTCGAGCGTGGCGTCTTCGCCGTTGTCAGTGAAGGTCCACAACTCGTCGCCGTACACGGCACAGCCGGCGGCACCCGAGCCGAGCACCGCGCGTGGCGCGTCCCAAGTGTAGGTGTTGCCGGCGTTCCGGATGAGTTCGATTCCGAGCGGCGAATCCGAACAGGTCTCGCCGTTGGTCGTCGTGCAGTCTTGAGTGATTGCGCGGGAGCCGTCTTCGGCGATGCGGTAGACGAAGAACGAGTTCTCTTGGAACTCGGGTGCTTCGAGCTCGACGACGCTGCCGGGTTCGTCGGTGCATTCGTCGTAGATCGTCTCGAACTGGTGAAGTTCCCAGTAAAGGATCGCGCCGTTGTCGTCGGCGGATGGACCTTCGCGCTCGGGCAAGCAGCCCGTTGCGACGACGAGCGCCAAGGCCATGAGAATCGTTCGCTTCATCGGTTCACTCGTTTCGGTTCGCCCCACCCTACCGGGTTGCTTTGCCTGAAGGAAACTCAGGGAACGACGCATACCCCGGCGCCGCACACGCCCGAACAGCAGTCGGCGTTCTCATTGCACTCTCCGGTGGCCGGCACGCAGTCCGCGCAGTCGAGGTCGTCGAGGTCGATCAACTTGTCGCAGTCGTTGTCGATGCCGTCGCTGCACAGCTCGGCCTGAGTGCATCCGCACCCTTCGTCGGCGGCGCCGTCGCAGTCGTTGTCCACGCCGTCGCCGCACATTTCGGGGGCAGGCGTGCAGCAGTCTTCGTCGACGACTCCGTCGCAGTCGTTGTCGAGGTTGTCGCAAATCTCGACGTCGGACGGGCACTGTTCCTCGGTGTCGATCACCCAGAACGAGCGGTGGTTGCCTTCTTCGATGTCTTGGAACGGCATCCAGAAACTCGCGTAGCTTGGGTCGGACTGGCCGATCGCGGAGAAGTCGATCGCAGCGCCCCACAGCTGGTCTCGCTCGTCTTGAAGGATGTGCCCGTAGTTTCGCAGCGATGAGAACGACAAGAAAAAGACCTCGTCGGGGTTGGTCGAAGGCGCCCAGGTCGGCATGGTGTTACCGATGTCCAGGATGCCGTCCTCGTGGCGTACCCGCTGGTTCAGGCGTTCGAGGGGGATGGGCGAGCCGCCCGCTGCCGGGAGCAGGAAGGTCTCGGCAATCTTGGCGTCTTTGGAGCCGCCGTCGATTCGAACATATGCGATGTACTGGCTATCGGGAGAGTACGAGGGGAACGCGATCGTGTCGGAGTCACCGGTCGACTCTACGAGGACTTCGGGCTCGCCGAACTGGTCGGGACCCGTGACTGGGATTCGGGCGAGTGACGTGCCTTCGATGCCTTTGTTCTTCAACTCGCCCTCGCCGTAGGCCACGACGACGTAGTCGCCGCTCGGCGCCCAGTCGGGGTGGGTTGCGCTCATGCCTTCAGGCAACGCGACCTGCGAGATCTCGGCACCAGTGTCGGCATCGAGCAGCCAGAGCGTGCCCTTCGCCGAGTAGAGCAGACGGCTCGCGTCGGGGCTGAACGTTGCCCAGCCACCGTCGCGGTAATCTTCGGAAGGCGGCGGAGGAATGAGTACGTCGCGCATGGGGATGGTGACTTCTTGGGCGTTCTCACCGTCGTAGTTCACGAACATCTTGGTGCCGTTGCGCGCCACGGTGTGGCACGAAACGCAGTTCTGCTGTTCGGCTTCGGGATCGGTGTAGAACTTGGTGGCGTTCGGCGCCGAGATGCTGGCTTTCATGACGCCCTGAGCGCCGGTCGACCAGTAATAGAGGGCTCCGAGTACCTTCGTGCGTGAGAAGTACAGGTCGATGGTTTGGGAGCGGTAGATCGTGGAGGGGTCGCTCTGGAGCGTGCCGCGGACGGTGAGCGTGACCGAAGAGCCGGCATGGGTCGCGGCGAGCCAGCGCCACGCGTCGGGTTTGGGCAGATACTGGTCGCCGGTGGCGTAGAGTCGGACGTCGGCGACGTCACTCTCGAACCGCATTTCGAACGCGTCGAGGTTGTCGGAGATCCACTGGTAGGTCACGCGCTCGAGATTGCGCGGGAACATCGTCTCGTGGCTCGGATAGACGATGAGCATCTTCTCGACGTCTTCGACATCCGCGGTGGTGTCTTCAGGGAAGAGGTCGGGAAGCGTGGTGGGCGCGCCTTCCTCGACGAACTTGGTCTCGAGCCGAACCGTGATGGTGGCATCGGCCGAGATCGAGCCGGCGGCGGCGGTGATGGTGGCACGTCCGCCGATTCCATCGCTCGTGAAAACGCCGCCAGTGACGGCACCCAGCTCGGGCTCGGAGATGCTCCAAGCGACCTGATCGCTGACGTCCTGTTCGGTGCCATCGATGGTGCCGATCGCGGTGTAGATTGCGGTCTCTCCGGGAGCCGCACCGTCGTCGACAATCTCCTGTTGAGCGGGCTCGACGCGCAATTCCGTGAGGCCGGGAATCTCCGGGGCCCCGCTGTCTGCTCCGCCGTCGGTCAAGATTCCACCGTCGGAGTTTCCGGCGTTCGTGTTTTGGTTGGCGTTGGTGCCTTCTTCACACCCACCACACGACGCGAGAAATGCCGCGACGACGACAAGAAATGCGTACTTGCGCATGATCGTACTCTGCTGATTGTCCGCGAAATGCTCTTGCAAGGGAGTATAGCAGATGAGGTGGTGAGAGCGCGATCAGCACATCCTGCGCACTTTCCTTTTGCCACCCTGCATCTAAGTTCGAAGAGGCACGCGGATGATCGTGGTGCCAGACCAGGACCAATCATGCAGTCACGAAAAGATCTTCAAAAACTCGCGGATGCGCTCGGAGGAATGCCTGTCTGGGGGTGCCTTCCAGGCTCCCCGTCGCACCGTGCCGGCATCATCTACGGCGACATTCTGCTCGAAGTGAACGGCCAAAAGGTCGACTCGGTTTCGGCCTACGCCGAAGCCAAAGAGCTCGACCCCGAGTACATGCACGTCAAAATCCTGCGCAATGGTGACGAGCTCGAGCTCGACCTCGACCTGTTCGGGCAAGGCTGGGACGGCACCAAGGACGTCGAGACGAAGATTCGGAGCATGTTCGAAGAGGACGACGGAGAGCTTCCGAGCTAGCCGAAAAGAGCCCTCTTGACATGCTGCGTCATTGCCGTCAGCGTAAAAGGCAGCTGGGGATGTTCCCAGCAGCCAAGAGGAAGCAATGCAGAATTTGATCGCACAGCTTTGGTGGTGGCCTTCCGCAAATAGCGGTGGGCGCACATCGATCTGAGCGATAGCAAGCAATAAGACGAGAAGACGACCCACCGGCGACGGTGGGTTTTTTCGTTTGAACGTAAGTCTTCGTCGCCGGTGGGTCCTCCACAACCGACGAGGACACCATGATTATCGTATTGAAACCGGGCGTCGACGACGCCACTCAGCAACAACTACTCCACAAAATCGAATCGGCGGGCTTGAAGCCCCTGCATATGCCAGGGGTCGAGCGAACCGTCCTTGGCGCCATCGGCGACGAGCGCGTGCTCGAGGGATTGCGCCTCGAGGGACACCCGGCGGTCGAGCGAGTCGAGCCGATTCTGTCGCGCTACAAGCTCGTAAGCCGCGAGCTCCACGGCAACGACACGGTCGTCGATGTCGGAGGTGTCCCGATCGGAGGCGGCAAGTTCGCTGTCATCGCCGGCCCATGCGCCATCGAGAGCCGCGAACAACTCGCCGAAACTGCCGCGGCGGTAAAGCGCGCCGGAGCGACGCTCCTGCGCGGCGGCGCCTACAAGCCGCGCACCTCACCCTACTCGTTTCAAGGACTCGGACCAGAAGGTCTCCCGATTCTTCAGGGCGTGTCCGCCGAATTCGGGCTGCCGAGCTTTACCGAAGTGGTCGATCCGGCCGACGTCGACGTCGTCGCCGAACACGCCTCGGCGTTCCAAATCGGAGCGCGTTCGATGCAGAACGCGAGCCTCCTCAAGGCCGTCGGGCGGCACACCAAGCCGGTCCTTCTGAAGCGCGGGATGTCGGCGAAGGTTGAGGACCTCCTGCTCGCCGCGGAGTACATCGTGGCCGAGGGGAATCCGAACGTCATCTTGTGCGAGCGAGGCATCTCGACCTTCGAGACGGCGACCCGGAACACGCTCGACCTCAACGCGATCCCGCTCCTGAAGCGCAAGACGCACCTGCCTGTGATCGTCGATCCATCGCACGGAACGGGCATACGCGAGCTGGTGTTACCCATGGCGTTGGCCTCCGCAGCAGCAGGGGCCGACGGCATCATCGTCGAGGTTCACTGCAATCCCGAAGAGGCACTCTCGGATGGCGCGCAGTCGCTCTTCCCACGCCAGTTCGAAGACCTCATGCGCGCACTTCGCCCGGTCGTCGAAGCTGTGGGAGGGTCGCTGTGAACTCGATCGAAACCTATACGCGTCGGTTTCGCACCGCGTGCGATCCACTCGCCGCCTTCCGAGCGCTCGGAGGCGGGTCCGAGGGGACGCTGCTGTTCGAAACTGCCGACGAAAGCGAAAGCTCGACTCGCAGCTTTTTCATCACCAAACCGGCGTTCTCGCTGGAGATTGCGGGCGACCTCGCCCGCCTGATCCGCCTCGACGAGGTGGCTGACCTCGCCGTCGAAAGCCTGGTCGCGGCATTGTCCGCGCTCGAGATCGTCGCGTCGTCCGAGCGCGCGGGGCGAGCGCACCTCTTTCGGCTGCGCAAACTCGAGCCGGCAACGGACGACGAGACCCGGCTGAAGAGCGCCAGTTCGGCCGACCTGCTGCGAACGTTCGCCACGCACTTCGCTCCGTCTCGCGCCGATGTCGAACTCCGCACCGCCGGGGCGTTCGCCTTCGACTACGTCGACCATTTCGAAGATCTCGGCCCGGTTCGAGGCGAGGGTGTGGACGCCCGGTTCGTGCTTCCGACGGAGCTGTTGGAGATCGATCATTCAACCGACACGGTCGTCGCACATCGCTTTGATTTCTGCGGCCGTGGCGCCTTTGAAGAAGGTCGGCGCCTCGCGCAGCTCGAGCAGATCATCTGTTCGCTCGGACCGGGGCGAAACGCGCCGTCGCCCGTCGAACCAGACACCGTTGCCGTCTCCGTCGACGACCAAACGTTCGGCGGCAAAGTCGAGCACGCACGCCGCGCGATCACCGACGGCGAAGCGTTCCAGATCGTCATTTCGCGAAGTTTTCAGACTCGATGCGACGACTCGATGCTCGCCTACGAGGCGCTCCGCGCGTCGAATCCGAGCCCCTACATGTTCTACTTGGGCGGCGAGGAGACCTTGTTTGGTGCTTCACCGGAGACCAGCGTTCGGGTGCGCAATGGCCTCGTCGAGATTCGACCGCTCGCCGGAACGCGTCGTCGGGGAACGGTCGACGGCCAGCTCGACACGGACCTCGACGGTCGCATCGAGACGGAGCTCCGGCTCGACGAAAAGGAGGTCGCCGAACACATGATGCTTGTCGACCTCGCACGCAATGACGTGGCGCGCGTGTGCAAACCCGGTACGCGCCGAGTGAGTAGACTGCTCGGAGTCGACAAGTACTCGGCCGTCATGCACCTCGTCTCTCACGTTGAAGGGGAGCTTCGAGAAGACCTCGATTCACTCCACGCGTACGTGGCGGCGATGAACATGGGGACGCTCACCGGCGCGCCCAAAGTGCGCGCCGGGCAGATTCTCCGCGAACTCGAGGGCGATCGCCGCGGGTACTACGGCGGTGCAGTCGGCTACCTCACCCATACCGGCGAGTTTGATACAGCCATCGTGATTCGGTCGGCGACGGTTCGCGATGGCGTAGCCACCGTGCGAGCTGGCGCGGGCGTCGTCTACGACTCCGACCCCGCGATGGAGGCTGACGAAACACGTCGAAAGGCGGCAGCCGTGCTCCGCGCCATCGGTGGCGCCCAGGAGGCTCTCCATGGCTGAAATCCTCCTCATCGACAACTTCGACTCGTTCACGTTCAACCTGACCGACGAGTTCGCGCGGCGCGGACACACAGTCCACGTCCACCGAAACACTCTCGCCGTCGACGACGCGCTGGCCCTGCTTCGAGGGTTCGACTCCCCGCGGGTGGTCGTGAGCCCGGGCCCCGGACATCCGGAGCTCGCGGGCTGCTCCATAGAGCTCATCAAGCGCTGCAGCGTGCCCGTTCTCGGGGTCTGCCTTGGCCACCAGGCCATCGTCCACGCGTTTGGCGGCCATGTCGCGCACGCCCCCCGGGTCTTGCACGGCAAGGCGACCGTCATCGAGCACGATGGCCACGGACTATTCGCTGGCCTCGAGTCACGCATGCGTGTGGGGCGATATCACTCGCTCGCCGCGACCACTCTGGGCCCCGAACTGCTCGAGGTCGCACGCGACCGCGACGGCACGGTGATGGCCGTGCAGCACCGTTCGCGCCCGATCTACGGCCTGCAGTTTCATCCCGAGTCCATTCTTACGCCCCTGGGAGGTCAACTCCTCGAGGCATTCCTCGCCCTCGAGGCTACTCATGCATGATCTACTAGAACACCTTTGCGCCGGCGAAGATCTCTCCCGAGAAACCGCGACGAGCGCGTTCGCAGGCATCGTGCGCGGCGAGGTGCCGCAACCTGTGATCGCGGCACTGCTGACCGCCCTGAAGATCAAGGGCGAGACGCCAGACGAGATCGCGGGAGCTGCCGATGCGCTGCTTGCGGCCGCTGCACCTTTCGAGCGGCCAGATGGCCCGGTCATCGACACGTGCGGGACAGGCGGAGATGGCGCAGGAACGGTCAACATCAGCACGGCTGTCGCGCTGGTCACAGCGTCGCTGGGCGTTCGCGTGGCGAAGCACGGTAATCGCTCCGTGTCGTCGAAGTGTGGGTCGGCCGACGTGCTCGAGAAACTCGGCGTACGGCTCGATGCCGATGCCGCCACGTCGGCACAGTGCCTTCGCGACGCAGGGATCTGCTTCCTCTTCGCGCCCCAGTACCACTCGGGCGTCCGGCACGCGATGCCAGTGCGGCGAGCCCTCGGCGTGCGGACGATGTTCAACATCCTCGGGCCATTGGTGAACCCAGCGCGCCCCGATCGGCAGCTGCTGGGCGTGTACGACCCGAGCCTTTGTGTTCCGGTCGCGCGAACACTCCACGCGCTCGGCGCGAAGCGGGCCATGGTCGTCCACGGTTCGGGGCTCGACGAAATTGCCGCCCACGGCCCCACACTCGTCGCCGAACTTCGTGATGACGAGGTCGTCCAGCACACCCTCACACCATCCGACTTCGGGCTCGAGCCGATCCGTCTGGCGGCTCTTCACGGCGACGATCCCGACGCAAACGCGAGGTGGCTGAGGGAGGCACTGGCCGGCCGGGCGAGTGCTGAACAAAACCGCGCGATCGCCGTGAATGTCGCCGCCGCCCTGCGGGTGGCCGACATCGAAGACAACCTTCAAACCGGGGTCGACATCGCCCTGAACGCCCTCGCCGAAGGTCGGGCGTCGCACCTACTGAATCGATTTGTGGAGATGAGTCATGGCACTGTTTGAGATTGTGGAAGCGAAGCGCCAAGAGGTCGCAAAGGCGCGCAAGAGGACATCGGTGGATGAACTACGCCGCGGCCTGCAACCGTCGACGCGAAGCCTCGAAGGCGCACTTCGACGCGCGGGTCCAGCGTTCATCTTCGAGTGCAAGAAGGCGTCGCCATCCAAAGGCGTGATGCGCGAAGACTACGACCCGGTTGCACTCGCCAGGGCGTATGCCCCGTTCGCGTCGGCCGTGAGCGTTCTGGCCGACGAGGCGTTCTTCGGCGGCTCGCCGGAGCACGTCACGGCCGTGGCGAAAGCGGTCGACTGCCCGGTGCTCTACAAGGATGTAGTCGTAGACGAATTTCAGGTCGTCGCGGCCCGGGCGGCAGGCGCCGACGCGGTCTTGCTGATGGCGGCCGTGCTCGACGACACCGAGCTCGAAAAATGCCGCCGGACCGCAGAAGAGCTAGGGCTCGACGTTCTCGCCGAGGCTCACGACGAGGCTGAACTGGCGCGCCTTGTTGCCCTCGGTTTCCCGATCGTCGGCATCAACAACCGGAACCTGCGAACGCTCGAGGTCGACCTCGCCACCGTCGAACGGCTCAGCCATCTGGTCCCGGACGACCGCGTGCTCATCTCGGAATCTGGCGTGCGCTCTCGCGCCGACGTCGCGCGACTCGCGCGGTCTTGCGACGGTTTCTTGATCGGTGGCGCGTTGAGCTCGAGCCCAGACGTGGAGCGCGCCGTACGCGAGCTCGTTTTTGGGCGCGTGAAGGTGTGCGGGCTGACCCGACCGACCGACGCCGCGCTCGCATTTCGCCTGGGCGCGACGGACGGCGGGGTCATCCTGACGAAAGAGTTCGATTCTCCTCGCGCCATCGACGTGGAGCAGGCGCGCGAGATCCTCGCCGACACTCCGCTTCGCAAGACCGGAGTATTCGTGGGCGACCGTGTCGAGTTCGTCGCGCGAGCAGCCCGCGAGCTCGGCCTCGACGCGGTGCAGCTCCACGGCGACGAGTCCGATGCCTACGTTCGGCAGCTGCGAACCCAAATCGGCGAAACCGAGATCGTGCCTGTCGTTCGAGTACGCGACGGCGAGGTCGCGCTGCCCGATGGACGGGTGCTGCTCGACACCTTCGTCCCCGGAACGCCGGGAGGAACTGGCCAGACGTTTGCCATCGAGGTGCTCGAAGGATTGACGACGGCCGACCTCCAGACGCGAGTTGGCGTCGCGGGCGGGTTCGGCGCCGACAACGTGGGCGATGTCGCTCGCCTCGCGCCGGCGGTCATCGAGCTCAATTCGCGCGTCGAATCGGCGCCGGGGGTGAAGTCCGAACGTCGCCTCGCAGCCGCGTTCGAAGCGATCAGAAACCTGCCGACCCGGTCGACTCCCGAGGTTCCCGACGCCCCCGCGGTGGGTCGCTTCGGTGCATACGGCGGGCAATTCGTCCCTGAAATCTTGATGCCTGCCCTGACCGCGCTCGACGAGGCATTCCAAGCCTCGAAGAACGACCCAGAGTTCGACCGCGACCTTCGCAGGCTTCTGCGGGACTTCGCGGGCCGCCCTACCCCGCTCTACGTGTGCGATCGGCTCGCGCCGGACTCCCCAGCGACCATCATTGTGAAGCGCGAAGATCTGCTGCATGGCGGTGCGCACAAGACCAATCAGGTGTTGGCTCAGGCGCTCTTGGCCCAGCGACTCGGAAAGACTCGCCTGATCGCCGAAACAGGTGCGGGCCAGCACGGAGTCGCCACCGCGATGGTCGGCGCCCTCTTCGGGCTCGAGACGGTCATCTACATGGGGGCAAAGGACGTCGCCCGACAGCAGCCCAATGTGCAGCGAATGCGCCTCATGGGTGCTGAAGTCCGAGCCGTGGAGGCGGGCGAAGGTACGCTGAAAGAAGCGATCAACGCCGCGATGCGCGACTGGGCGGGATCGTACGAGTCGACCCACTATCTACTCGGGACGGTCGCCGGCCCTCACCCCTACCCCACGATGGTGCGCGACTTTCAACGCGTGATTGGTGATGAGGCGCGCCGGCAGTGTCTCGACCTGATCGGCTCGATTCCCGATGTCGCCGTAGCCTGCGTCGGCGGGGGCTCGAACGCGATCGGGCTGTTCACGGCGTTCCTCGACGACGACGTCGAACTCATCGGTGTCGAACCATATGGCGAAGGCCTTCACGCGCGACATGGAGCAACTCTGGGGCGGGGACGCCCTGGAGTGTTGCATGGCGCGCGCACCATGGTTCTGCAAGACGACCACGGTCAGATCGTCGAATCGCACTCCATCTCAGCGGGACTCGACTACCCCGCGGTCGGACCGGAGCACGCCTTTCTGCAGGACTCCGGCCGAGTCCGATACCTCGGCGTCACCGACGAGCAAGCACTCGCCGCGTTTGCCGAGATGAGCAGATGCGAAGGGATCATTCCGGCTCTCGAATCGGCCCACGCCATCGCCTACGCACTCGAGCTCGCCGCGGCGGCGACCGAGCCCATCAACATCCTCGTCAACCTGTCTGGACGCGGCGACAAAGACCTCGCGACCGTCCTTAGCCAACTGGAGCTCCCATGAGCCGCTACGACCAACTTTTCGCGACGACCACGCTCGAGAAACGCATCGCGTTCGTACCGTTTCTGCAGATCGGAGACCCCACGCCAGACGCATCTTTCCGGGCCATCATGGCGCTCATCGAGGCGGGAGCCGACGCGCTGGAGCTCGGGATTCCATTCAGCGACCCGGTGGCCGACGGGCCCACGATCCAGGCAGCGTCCCAACGCGCACTCGACGCCGGCACCACGCCGTCGGGGGCGCTCGACATCGTTGCCCGCGTTCGCGCGGCGCATCCTTCGATCCCGATCGGCCTGTTGGTCTATGCCAACCTCGTCGCGCACGACGGCCTGGATCGATTCTACGGCGAGTGCGCTCGCGCAGGGGTCGACTCGGTTCTTGTGGCTGACGTGCCGACGGTCGAAGGCGGTGTATATGCGTCAGCCGCAAAACGGTACGGAATCGACCCAGTGTTCATTGTGGCTCCAAACACTCCGGACCACGTGGTGCGCCGAGTGGCGCAGCTCGGGTCTGGCTACACGTACGTCGTAGCGAGGGCTGGCGTCACAGGCGCAGATACCGCTGGCGACTATGACCAGTCGGAGCTCCTCGCGCGGCTCGCCGCAGCCGGCGCCCCGCCTCCAATCTTTGGCTTTGGGATCTCCGAACCGGCCCACGTCCGCGCCGTTGCAGGGGCAGGTGGCGCCGGCGCGATCAGTGGTTCGGCAGTGGTGAACCGACTCGCTACGGAAGGCGTCGAATCCGCGGCGTCATTTGTGACCTCGATGCGCTCGGCGACCGCTCTCTAGCGGGGCACTCGCGTTCGCGCGAGGTAGTTTCGCAGGTCCTTGATGACCTCGGGACCAATGCGATGGCCCATGCCCTCGTACTCCATGTACGTCGGTTCGGTACCGGCCGCCTCGAGCCACTGCTGGGCCTGGCGCGCACGTTCGAGTGAAACGACATCGTCGTCGGTTCCGTGAATCGCGTAGATCAGCGGGGCAGTCGCTGGATCGAAACTCGCGGGAGTCGTGACCGGTCTTGGAAGCGTTCCTGAGAGCGCAATCGCGCGATCGAGGGCGTCGGGATGCTCCGAGGCGAGCATCATTGCCATCATCGCTCCCTGACTGAAGCCCAGCACGACGATCTCGGAGTCTGGGTGGTCCTTCTGAATCCCGCGCAGCTCGTCGGCGAGGCCTTCGAGTACCTCGTCGGCCGCGTTGGGCTCGTACCGAGGTTCGGCGCGAAAATTGATGGGAAACCACGCCCATCCCCGACCGGCTTCGAGCGGCGCTCGAATGCCGATGAGGGGGCCCGACAAACCGACGGAACGGGCGACTCGCAGCAGGTCTTTCTCGTTCGAACCGTAGCCGTGCAGCAGCACGCTCACCCGGGTGTCGGACGGGTCCAGTGCAGGCTCCTCGGCCCACAGGAACTGCCGGTCTTTCGGTGCGGGAGCGGCCGTCGTCTCCGGTGCCTGCACCGGCGCAGTTTGCGCCGGAGCCGTTTGCGTCGGAGGGGTCGGTCGCTGGCTTTCACAAGCCGCCAGCAGAAGGGTCAGTACAAGGAGGAGGCGTTTCATCGTTCGACGATCGATTCGAAGTAGGGCCAGTTCATGACGAATTCCTGGCTGGGGAGGTTCCCCCTGCCGACAGCCCGCTCCAACTCGGTCACGAGCAACTCCGACGCCTGGGCAGGTGTGCAAGGTTCGAACGGAGCGCCGTTCCAGCCCTCGATCATTCGTTCCACCTGTTCCTTCACAAGGCCGAAGTGCACGCTGGCCGTCGCCACCTTGGCCTCGGCCGTATCTGCCGCGGCCCAACCGAGCGCTAGCTTGCCGCGCGGCATCTTCCGCACCAAAGCGACGGCAACGACGGTCGTCGATGGGTGCGTCGACCGATAGCATTGCGCCACCCCGTAGCGCCCCACCTTCATCGCCTTCGACTTCGCCTGCCGTTTTCGGCGGTCGAGTGACTTCATTTCCTCGGCCAGGGCATCGGTCACCTTCTGCCAGCTCGCCGCGTTTGGGTCGCGCCGTTGCCAGGCTTCGAATTCAGCACCGAAGTTTTCTCGTAGATGCTCTTCCACCCCGGCGGCTTCGTCGGGCGCGAACAGATTCATCACACGCAACAGCTCGATGTAGGTCTCAGCATCTTCCGCAGCCTCCCGCGCGTGCTCGACCGCATGCGAGGCTGAGCGATAGAGGGTGCCATCGGGGTGCTCGAGTCGCGCGATCTCTACCCGCGCATTTTCGTCGCCACCGCGGCTCGCGATGAGCTGAGGCACGAGATAGAAATTGGACTCCGACTCCACTCGATACTTCTCGGCGGCTCCGCAGTACTTGCAGGTCACCTCCGACGAGGGCAGTACCGGGCCTTCGATATGGTCTTGTTGGATGGCGCGCGGATCGACCACCGCAAATGGTGTGTCGTAGCGACCAAAACGGCCGCACGCGTCACACTGAAGCATCATCGTGAACTGTTCCCGCAGCTGCTGAAGGGTGAGCTCGACGTCTTGAGACTGAATGCCCTCCATCTGGGCTTCGGTCCGAAATGCTGCTTCCCCCTCTTCGACAATCTCGGCGGGTACGTCTGCGCCACAAATCTCGCCCATCGCCAACACAAACGACGCGAGCTTGGGTTCTCCCGGTCTCCATGCGTCACGAACGAGCTCGAAGGTGTCGGGGTCTGCGAGGATCGCCAGACCGCGAACGCCCCACTGTGTCGCGTCGTAGCGGAGCAATTCGTCGAAGTGCTCGCGCAAGAGCTCGGAAGCGGCTCGGTCCCCAGACGCTTCCAGGCCCCGAATCGTCTCGGCGTGAACATGCGGCGTCTGGTGCTTCAATCCCGCTTCCGCCATTGCTCGGAATGCACCCGGCGCGATGGCCAGACACTCTCGATACCCTTCCGATTCGGCGAGCCGGAAAAGCGCTGATTCGTCGATCTTCGGTTCGAGGGCCTGCGCCAGCTGAGTCGCTCCCTCGTGAGGGGATTCCGATAGCCCCAACGCGTGAAACGCGAGCTGGATTGCGGCGCTGAGGCCCTCCGGCTCGACGAGCTCGATGCATCTTCGCGCTGCTTCGACGCGGTCTTCGACCTGTTCGAACAGTCGCTCGTCGGCCCGTGAGAAGCCGGCGGCCGAGAACGAAACCCAGACTTCGACCGGGTCGGCGCCTTCTGCGGCAAAGGCGTTGTCGACGCCCACCACCAAGATGCCGGCGGCGAGCGCCCGTCGTGCGAGGTGGACAGCGGCTTCGCTCACCGGCTTGCCGGGCAGCTCGATCGCTGCCGTCGATACGTCTCGTAGCACCTCGAGCGTCTGCCGACTCACCTCCGAGTGCACCTCGAACAGCTCGCCCCAGATCTTGCGAAGGGCTGGCTCGAATCGCTTTCGAGGGAGCGTTGGCGGCAGATTGCCGACTTCATTGAAGCCCGAGCTGACCGCGTCGGGAACGTTGAAGTGCGGACTTCGCAGCGCCGAGACTCCGCGCGCCCCAGCGTTCGCGGCGAACGCGCCGAGCATTCCTGTCGCGGCCAGATGGAGGTGCGCCCCCACCTGATCGGCCACCTGCAAATCGTCCGCCTTCAAGATCGCCTGCGCGATCCATTCCGCCCCTTCGCTCACCAGATTGTGTGCGAGCGCCGAGGCGAGGTCCGGTTCGACCGCGACGGGCGCGTTCTGAAACCAATCTACGAACGATTCTCGATGCAGCTCGATCCAAGGCGCAAAGGTACGAAAGCGTCGTGCGATCTTTGCGCCCTCCGGATTTCCGGCTCGGAGGAAGAGCGAGAAGTTGTGGACCGACGGCTCGACGCCCGCGATCAGCGCCGTCGCGTCTTCGACGGAGATCTTTGGGGCGAGCCGAATTGCGGTGGCCTCCGCCACCGCCGGCTCGGCGGCGAGGAGATCGGGGGCGAGCTCGAGCAGTCGCTCCGGCGCGCGCTCCGACAGTTCCTCGATTGCCCAGACTCGCGGTCGTACTCGGCTTGGGTCGTTCGCGCGCTCGACGAGCGCTTCGGTGCTCCAGATTGGTCGGGATGCCATATCAATCCTCGCTTTGAGTCGCCGCGAAGATTGCATCGAAGGGTCGGTGGCGTCACGTCCAAGAGGAGAACTACCCCAAGGGGTGTACTCTAGAGACGAAAAGTCCTCGCCCGACGTACTCCCACCGAGTACAGAAATTCGTTGATATTACTGGAGAAGCGAAAACACCTACCGTACTCTACGAAGCATGGCCGATTGGAAACCCGACATCTTTGCTTACGTCGACTATCGACAATATCTGCGCGATTACTACGACGCCGCGAAGGCAAACCTGCCTTCGTTCTCGTACCGGTACTTCGCTCGGATCGCGGGCATTTCCTCGCCAAGCTTCTTGCGCCACGTGATGCGAAATGAGCGAAACCTCGACGAGAAAGTCGACAATTTCGCCAAGGGGCTGGGCCTGAACGAGGAGGAACATCGTTTCTTCGCGTTGCTGGTCGACTTCGATCAGGCCGCGACGCCGGAGGCAAAGAACGAGGCCTTCGAAGCGGTCGCCGCGACTCGTCGATTTCGACAGGCGCGACGGCTCGAGTCGGAGATGTTCGAGTACCTCTCACATTGGTATTACCCGGCCATTCGCGAGATGGCGGCGCGCACCGACTTCAAGAACGACCCGGAGTGGGTCGCAACTCAGCTGCTGCCCGCGATCGAACCGTCCGAGGCGAAGCGCGCGCTCGAGACCCTCGTCGAGCTCGGATTTCTCGAGCTCGAGAACGGTGAGATCCATCGCGGAGAGCCGACGATCGCGACGCACCACGAAGTGCGCTCGCTCGCCATCGCGAACTACCACCGACAGATGCTGGCCCGCGCTGGCGAGTCGATCGAGCGGGTCCCGCGACCGATGCGCGATCTTGGTGCGATGACCGCATGCGTGAGCCTCGAAACGCTCGAAGAGATCAAATCCCGCATCCATACGTTTCGGGAGCTCATCCTCGAGTTGTGCGACGCCGACCCGGTGCACGAGGTCGTCATTCAGTTCAATTCCCAGCTCTTCCCGCTCAGCCATCCCCAGATTTACGAGGAAGAACCGTGAGCAAAATGCCACTGATCATTGCGATTTGTGCGCTTCCGTTGTGTGCCTGCGTGGGGACCGAAGTAGGCAATCCGCAAGACCGAGAAGTCACGATCGAATTCACCGCGGCCCCGCTCGAGGATCCGCGCGCGCTCACCCTCTCGAATGGGATCGAGCTGGACGAGGCCTGGATCGCGGTCGAAGAGGTCGGCCTGCGCGAATCGGCCCGATGCGAAGACAGCGAGCGATTCGACGACGAGTCGCCGTTCTCGGTCGAACTTCTTGCAGGCATCGAAGCCCCATCGGCGCCGATGCTCGTGCCGGAAGCCAGCGAATTCTGCCGCCTCGAGCTCGAGCTCGAAACGCTCGCCGAAGTGACCGGCAACGTCCCCGAAGCGCTCCAAGATGACTCGGTCTACCTGACCGGCAGACTCGAAGATGGCACGCCATTCGAGGTTCGCGCCGAGGTCAGCGAAACCATCCGCCTCGACGGCCCGTTCACCATCTCGTCGAACACCAAGTTTCTCGTCGCTTTCGACGTGAGCCAGTGGGTGGTGCCCGCCGACTTCGACAACGTCGTCGCCGATCCCGATGGCGTCCTTCGACTCGACGCCGAAGTCGACGGCGCCGCCATCGAACGGCTCTCGGATGCCGTACAGAACTCCGGACGACTCGTCCGGGACATCAACCGAAACGGAGTGTTCGACCCAGACGACATCGTCGTCGCGACCAGCGTCGAAGCCGAAGATACAAACTAGGAGACGAACATGATCTATCGAATCGCACTACTCGCTCTCGTTCTGCTCACCGCAACTCTGGGGTGTAGCGAAGACGCAGCGACGGCCGGCAGCAACGGCGACGGCGGACCCAACTGGGGCATCGGTGAAGAATCCTACGCCGGCGGCAGCTCTTTCTCGGAGTGCCCCGCTGAAATCGCCGACACCTGTGGCGGCGCCAATCCCGTCTGCTCACCGGGCCAGCTCGAATGCGTCGAATGCAACGCGAACAGCGACTGCGGCGCGGGCGAACCTCTCTGCGACCTTCTCGACGGCGAATGCCGCGAGTGCTTCTCCGACTCGGACTGCGGCGGTAGCCGGCCGTTCTGCAACCCGGACGAGTTCGAGTGCCAGGCCGCCTGCGAATCCAACGCCGACTGCGACGAGGGCGACACGAACCAGTGCGACGTCGACTCGGGCCGCTGTGTCGAATGCTTCGCCAACGCCGACTGTGAAGCGGGCGAGATCTGCGCCGACTTCGGCTTGTGCGTGGAGTGTCTCGGTGCCGCCGACTGTGGTGCGGGCGACCCCATCTGCCGACCCGACGGCGAATGCGTGGAGTGCTCCTCCGACTCGGACTGCGGCGCGGGCGAGCCGTTCTGCATCGACTGGGAGTGCTCGTCGTGCGCGGTCGACTCGCAATGCTCCGAGGGACAAGTCTGCGACACCGACGAAGGCGAATGCGCGGTCTGTGTCGAAGAAACCAACCGCGGATGCGGCGGCGATACGCCGGTCTGCGACGGCGGTGACGAGTGCGTAGAATGTCGCGAAGACGACGACTGTGCTGCAGGCGAGCAGTGCAGCGACCGAGAATGCGTCCCCGAATGACCTAGCGTTCAGGCCCGAATCGCGTCGTTCAAGATCAAGACGACCAGCGGTTCCAGCATCGCAGCAAAGTCGATGTCGAGAAGATCGAGATCGGCTTTGCTGCGCAACGCCGTGCGAACCGCATCGCTCGGATTCGCCATCAAGGCGACCCCAACCACCGTCGCGTGCAGCCGGATGAAAAACTTCTCCGCGGCCGCGGGTGCCAATCCATCCACGACTCCTGCCAAACGCTCGGCACCTTCGGCCATGAATCGCCGCTGCTCCGTCTTGAACTCGAGCGCGAGATCTTCGCCGACGTTGTGCTCCAACACGCTGTGCAAGATGCCGGCAAGACGCGGAAGGCGCGGCCGTTTCACGAGCTCTGAAGTGATCACGTGCGCGACCTCTTCGACCGTCGCGGGTCGCGGGACGACCGCTGCTACCGCCTCGAACCACTCGCTCATCTCCGTGAGCAGCAGGTCGAGGAAGAGCGCTTCCTTCGAATCGAAATAGATGTAGAGAGTACCTTTGGCGACCCCGACCTCCCGGGCAACCGCGCTGACGCTGATGTCGCTGAAAGTTCGTTGATCAAAGAGCGATCGTGCGCCGTCGAGAATCTGTTGGCGTCGTTCTTCTTTCTCGTGGTCGTCTCGTGCTCGCTTGCCAATCGGCATCGGTACTCCTGCGCAGGTGACCGCTGGTCATTATCGCACACTACGGTGTGTGCGCAACCGGCGCGGACCGTTCGTGGCCGCATCTCTGCCGCGGGCGTGGTTTCTCGGCCTTCAGCGAGGTGTCTGCGTGCCGACCAGAATGTTGGCCAAAGCAAATTTCCGGCACGCGAATGCCGTGATATAGTCCGAAAACCTACACAGCGTAAGGTTGCATGAGCGACGTCGAATCCACAGCCGAGCACGAGCTCGACTCCGGGGGCGATTCCGCGGTTCCGCCGAGCCCGCCGGAAGGCCCGCCACCGCCGCCCTCTGCCCAAGCCGAGGCAAAAGACGAGGTCGTGACCAACGGAAAGCTGTCGCTTCCGCCGGTGCAGACGACGCTGACCGATCCGCGGCTATTCGAGATCATCGATTGGGCGGTGACGCTGATTTCGAGCGAAGCCGATCTACTCCGGACTCCCCCCTGGGAGCGCGACCTGACGTGGCTCGAACACGCCCGATTCCCTGGCGCGAACGTTCGGGAGATTCGGTTGAACGGCGAAAGGATGACCATGGGCGAGCCGGCTCGTCTGGTGACCGCCATGGGGGCGTTGAGCACGAACTTCCCGGCCGCACATCGACGAATCGGCGGGATGCCGATCGTCATCCTCGGCGCACTCATTCTGGTGCCGGCCGCAATGATTCACCCTGCTGGTGCGGCCCTCGGCGTCTTCATCATCGGTGCCGGCCTAGCCCTCATGAAGTGGCTGGAAGGGTTCCGAACGACGCTCGACGTCCAATCGAACGGATTCTCGGTGAACGGGGGAAAGGCGCTGCCCATCGATGACCTCAAAGCCGTTCGCGTTCAGAAAGGCACCGACCGGATCGTGCTTTTCTGCCACAACCCCAGACGCGAGATCGTCATCGCGCCGCGACTGATCTCCGAACAACGCGACTTTGTACGTTCCACGCTCGAAGACGAGATCGCCAAAGTCCGGCAGTTCCACGCCTTCAAGAAGCGCCGAGTGACCTACGACGCCCCTGATCCCGATCGCCCCAAGCTCGATCTCGACGCGATTCGACGTGAGGTTTCGGGCGACGAGGAGCTGGAAGAGTTCGTCGAATTCGACGGAGACGTCGTGGAGGAGCGGGTCGACCCCACCGGCGACACCGAACCGGCCGACGAAGCCGAAGAGGCCGAAGTCGCGGCAGCCACCGATGCGACCGACGAGCCGGTCGAACAAACGCCCGAAGACCCCGAAGAGTCAGACGAAGACGCCGAAGGCGGACTCGAAGAGTCGTCCAGCGTCGATGACGAATGGGGCAACATCGAGGAAGAACTGTCCGAGTCGGAGATCGATGACGACGAAGACGCCGCCGATGAACAGGCCGACGAAGCCGACGAAGACGAAGAACAGTAATCGCTCCTCGCGGCCGTCCCACGGCCCGATACCGCTGTTCTTGACGTGTACCCCCGAAAAAACGACGATGCGCAGCCCGCCCGGCCCATTCGCGTGCCGGAGCCGACATTTTTTTTCAGGATTACGTCATGGAACTGCTGAAAACCCTCTCCGAACTACCCGGCGCCCCCGGACGCGAAGAACGCGTTCGCGACTTCATCCGTGAGCAAGTCGCCGCTTTCGCGGACGACGTGCACGAAGACGCGATGGGCAATCTCATCTGTCTGAAGAAAGGAAGGGGCAGCAATCCTCGACGCGTCATGCTCGCCTGCCACATGGACGAGATCGCGTTCTACGTGCGGTCGATCGACAACGACGGGTTCATTCGACTGCAGCACCTCGGCGGATTCGACACGCGCAACCTCTTCGCGAGCCGCGTACGCATTCAGATGCGCGACGGCTCCGAGCTGTTTGGGAACATGAATCCGGGCGGAAAGCCGGTTCACATCGCTTCGGCCGAAGACCGCAAAAAGATTCCGGAGACCAAAGACTTCTTCGTCGACACGGGTCTCAGTGCCGAAGAACTGCGCGGCAAGATTCGCCCCGGCGACCCGGTCACTCTGGTGCAGGACTGCATTCAGTTGGGTGACCTGATCAGTGGCAAATGCCTGGACAACCGCGTCGCTTGTTACTGCGGCATCAAGGTGCTCGAGCGCCTGAAGAACAACTCCGACGATGTCTACGTGGTGTTCACCGTGCAGGAGGAGATTGGCGTGCGCGGCGCGACGACCGCGAGCTACGCGATCGATCCCGACATCGGAATTGCCATCGATGTGACGCTCGCCGTCGATACCCCGGGTGTTTCGGAAGAAGACCAGATCACCGAGCTTGGCCGCGGTACCGCCATCAAGATCATGGACGGCTACTCCGTGAGCGACAAAGGGCTCGTCGACCAATTCATCGAGCTCGCCGAGTCGAAGGACATTCCGCACCAGTTCGAGATTCTGCCGATGGGCGGAACCGATGCGGCAGCGATTCAACGGGCTCGCGGCGGCGCGAAAGCGATTACTTTGAGCGTGCCGACGCGCTACATCCACACGATCACCGAGACGTGCCACAAAGGCGATCTCGAGGCGACCGTCGACCTGCTCGACGCGTTCCTCAACCGCTAAGAAAGGCGCACAAGGACCACCATGCATAAGCGCAGCGACCGAGTAAGCGGTCTGACGCAGTCGTATATCCGTCGCATGACCCGGGAGTGTAATCGGGTCGGCGGCATCAACTTGGGCCAGGGAATCTGCGACCTGCCGACGCCTCCAGAGATTCTGAATGCGGCTGCGGAAGCGATCCAGGCCGATAAGTCGACGTACAGTCGGTACGACGGAATCGAAGAGCTGCGGGCTCGAATTGCCGAGAAGGCGGCGAAATTCAATGGGCTGACGCAGGTCGACCGTGAGAACGGAATCGTGGCGACCATCGGTTCGACCGGAGCGTTCAACTGCGTGGTGCAGGCGCTGTTCAACCCGGGCGACGGCTTCATGCTGTTCGAGCCGTTCTACGGCTACCACCTCAACACCTTGAAGGTCGGCGGTCTGAATCCGAAGTTCGTACCGCTCGACCCGGCCCGCAAGTGGGAGGTCACACGAGAGGCCCTCGAAGACGCGTGGGACCCGAGCGTTCGCGGCATCATGGTGAACACACCTGCGAACCCGTCGGGCAAGGTCTTCTCCCGCGCAGAGCTGGAGATCATCGCCGACTTCTGCAAAGAACACGACGTTCTCGCGGTGACCGACGAGATCTACGAGTACATCGTGTACGACGACGTCGAGCACGTGAACTTGGCGACGCTGCCAGGCATGTGGGAGCGCACGGTCACGATGTCGGGCTTCTCGAAGACGTTCTCGATCACGGGTTGGCGGCTCGGATACGTCGTCGGACACCCTGATCTTCTGGAGCCGATCGGGCTCGTGAACGACCTCTTCTACGTCTGCGCACCGACCCCACTTCAATGGGGTCTGGCTCGCGGCATGATGGCGCTCAGCGACGACTACTACCGCGAGATGGCGGCTGACTACCAAGAGAAGCGCGACCACTTTTGCGCGGCTCTGGTCGACGCCGGTCTCACGCCTCATGTCCCCGACGGCGCCTACTACGTCCTCGCCGACATTTCGCGATTCGGATTCGACGACGACAAGGCCGCGGCGATGCACATCTTGGAGACCGTTGGCGTCGCTTCGGTGCCGGGTTCGAGCTTCTTCGTCTCGGACGTCGGCAAGGGGCTGACCCGTTTTTGCTACGCCAAGGACTGGGAGATCCTGGAGCAGGCTTCGGAACAGATCCGGAAGCTGTAGAGGGGTTTTGAAAACAGAAAAGGCCGCCCAAACGGGCGGCCTTTTCTATTGCTGCTCTAGACGGTGATCAGTGTGCGTGGTCGTGTCCGTCGCCATGCGCGTGGTCATGTCCGTCGTGGTCGTGTCCGTCGTCTTTTGCGGCGGGCGCTTCGCCGTGCTGCTTGAGCATCATGCCGCAGAGTGGGCATTTGCCGTCGCCTTTCTCCATGCGGGCGTAGTGCACGGTTCCCATGTCGCAGATGAATGCGCCGTCTGGGATCTGTGCCTTCTCGACGGGCGGGTCGAACTCGGTGCCGGCAGCCGCGACTGCGACCTTCTCGGTGGCCGTTCCGCCCTCGTCCGCACCTGTCTCGCCTTCGGCCGGAGCCTCTTCAGCTCCTTCTGCTGGCGCTTCGGCGGTTGCGCCCGTTTCGGCGGCAGTTTCTGCAGGCTTCGACTCGCATGCGGCGAGCGCAAGGCTCAGACCGACGATGAGGTACATCAGATGCTTCATTTGGCTCTCCTTTTAGAGATTCGGTCCCGTGATGGGATACATCGGTATACCCTCAAATGCCCGTATCGCGCAAAGAGTCGAGCGGAAAGCCGTTCGCGGGTGGTAAGGCAGCCGACGATGCGATATGGACACTGCCTCACTGACGGATGGATGTGGAGAGGACGATGTCCAGCACCGAATCGACCGAAGAGCAGAACCAAGCAAACGAAGCTCCGCCGGAGGCTGCAGCTGCGGCGACCGAGTCGGAGCCGGCCGAGGCGAAGGCTTCGGACGAGATCCAGCCGCAATCGCAAGGCGACGCCGCGATTCGAAAGGCACCGAAGCACATCCTTCGGGAGCTCCGGGAACTCGTCGACCTGTCGACGAAGTACCCTGACATCGGCCCTCCGCTCGCCCAACTGGCGATCAAGCTGGGCCACCGCGACATCGGTGAGCAGGTCCTACGAATGGGCCTGCAAGACGAAGAAGCTCGCGGCGTGGAGTTCTTCTTTGTCGCGGCGCAAGTCGCGCGCAAAGAGCAGCGCCCCGAAGATGTGCTCAAGCACGTGATCGAGGCGCTCGACGACTTCGCAGCGAATCCGCCGTCGCACGATTTGGCACACGAAGACCGAAACCGGCTCCTACACCTGATTCGTCTGGGCTTCGCGGCGCTCATGTTCGACCTCGGATCGGTCGACGCCAAGCCCGAGTTCACGAACGCTCTTTCGGAGAAACTGCCGGGCCTGGAGAGCCACTACGCCGATGATGCTTTCTATCATCAGCTGCGAGCTCAGGCGCTTTGGTTCACCGACAAAGAGGCGAGCGAAGCAGCCTGGGAGAAGGCTGTGGAAGTCGGCGACGCCGAGTCGGTCTGGAACGCCCGCGGCACCTGGTACAAAGAGTCGAGCGGCGATTTCTCGTCGGCAGAAGCGGCGTACCGCAAAGGCATTCAGCAGGTCTCGCACTCCGCGCTCCTGCGACACAACCTCGCCCAGGTCCTCATGGACCGCGCCGAGACCGAGATCGAGTCAGACTCCGAGTCGGCTTCGCGCATGCTCAACGAAGCCGAGGGACTGCTCCATAACGCGCGGCGTCAAGCTCACCGAGGACGCCTCCGCGGACACATCCACGAGAATCTCGACCGCGTGAAGGCGCTGAAGTCGAAGATCCCGGATCTCACGAAAACGCCCGAAGAAGGCGACGAAGTGACCGGACGCGTGGTGTCGATCAAGAACTACGGCGCGTTCCTGAAGCTGCCCGGCGGCGAAACCGGACTGCTCCACAACTCGGAGCTCGCGCACGAGTGGGTCGAAGACGCGAACAACCACGTCAAGATGGGCGACGACATCAAGGTCAAGGTCATCAAGGTCGAGGAGCGCGACGGCGACACCCGCATCAGCCTTTCGCGAAAAGCGCTCGTGCCGAAGCCCGAAGGCTTCGACGAGAACAAGGCACGGCCGCCACGCAACGACAAGCGCAAGAGCGGTGGCCGCAAGAGCGGCAAGAAGAACAGCAACAAGCGCAAGGGTCGCGGCAACAAAGGCAAGAGCAATCAGCCGCGCGGGCACAAGGAAGATTCAGGCTTCACGATGGGTGAGCTGCTGCTCGCCAAACTCGAAGAGCAGAAGAAGAACAACTGATTCGAGTCGACACGAGCCGCCGACCACAAACACTCAGTCTTCGATGCAATCGAGACTGAAGGTCCCGTCAGGCGCTTGGATATCGACTCGCTCGAGCTCACCACTCGATGCCCAACTGTAGTCGACCGCAAGCAGGCGTTCCTCGGGCTCCACGTTGTCGATGTGGACGCTGATGGCTTGACCGAAATCGCCGTAGAGAATGGTGTACCGGTAGTCCTGAATGAAATCTCGATCGGTATCGATTCGAATCTCTTCAAAACCCGAAAGGGAATCCTCTTCGATCGAGTACGAGAAAACGGCCTCTTCGCCAAAGTCGGTCGAAACCGAGGCGTAGTCATCTGCGAACTGAGAGATGTGGTCGACGAGGTAGTCGTTTGTCATGTCGGCATCGACATCAACCCCTGTCCTTCGCAACTCGCCGGTAAGATCGTCGTAGTCGAAGTCCACCGCAAAATCGATGGTTCCGTCACCGTCTCGATCGACGGTCACGAAAGATAGACGGTCGGCCGCGCCTTCCGGGTATTCGTATTGACGCACGATTTCCCCTCCGAGTGGGTTTCCCCCACGGAATTCGTTCAGCAGAAATCGCCCGACCTTCGATCCGAATTGATCTCGCAACTGCGAGCGATAGTTCATCACCGCTGCGCTATCGCACGTCGTGGGAGGGCAGATTCCGACGAGAGATGAAAACTCGAATCTCAGTCCGGGCGCCAATTCGAGGTCGCTCACCTCAGGTGCGGGCACACTAGCGCACTCGAATTGTGGCGATTCGGCGTTGACGTCGGCGTTGACGTCGCCATTGACGTCGACGTCGATGGGTGGCGGAGTTTTTTCAACTTCACTTCCACATCCAATGCACAAAAGAAAAAGGGCTGAGACCCCGACGGCACGGATTGTCAGCTTTCTGAATGTTCGATTGGCCGCACGAGTCGAGTGGGTTTCGCGGTTGTGCGCTAACGAGTCACATGTAGGTCTGCTCGTGGTATCCACCGGAATTCCCCGCTGAGTTCGTTGATTTCGCTGATGCAGCGTACCAGCTACGGCGACATTGTTCAGCTCTTTGGTGGTTTCAAGCATGCGGAGGGGCTTTCCAACCCGCACGCCGGTCTTTATTTGATGATGCAGAAGGTCTGGTGGTTCACACCGAGCAGGCGACCATCAGCGCTCCAGATCTCGCGATTTTCTAGCATATAGCCCCCCGCCGAGACGGGCGCTGATGCGCGATAGAACACGGGCTCATTCGGCTCGGAGTCAGCCAATGTGCCGAAGAACTCCATCGTGAATCCGACGGTCGCTGCCGGTCGTGGCGTATCGAGGGTTGCGAAGAACGAAGGCCAGAACGTGTCGGCGAGCAGAGCAAGGTAGGGTTCGCCAGTGAGCGTCGTTGGGACCTTGGGGCGCACCCATCCGGTGGCCTCGCGGGTCTCACCGCTCGAGAATGGAAACGGGCCGTGCGACCGCATCTCCATGTTCTGGGCGAACACCGGACCCATCGGCGGACCGATAGGCAGCGGGTCCATCTCGCGCCAGGCCGGCATTTCGGGCGGCTCCACCGTACTCCAGTCGCCATCCTCGACGCGCCGCTTGCCGTAAAACGCCGTGACGTGCGCGCGCACGTCGCCTTCCTGCACGACGTCGCAAGTCGTCGTGAGCGTGTTGGACCCTCGCCGAAGCTCGCGGATGATGAGGGTCGCCGGTCCGACGACTACCGGACCGCACAGAGTCGAACTCACAGTTCGAAGCGTGAGGTCAGGGTCTTCGACCGTCTTCTCCAGGGTTCGAAGGACCGCGCACAGGACCAGTCCACCAAAGGCACCGCGCCCTTGTTGCCATCCGTCAGGGACGTCCCACTCGAACCGTTGGTCGCCGAGCGCTTCGGTTTCTGTGAGTTGTTCGATGGGTTGCATGCCAAGCTCCGCTTCTGTGTCTCTCACCTGATGCCGCGAAACCGGAGGGGATTCGGTGAACTTGGAAAGCTACTTGGTCGGGCGGCGCCACACCATGAATGCCCCCATCACGCCTGCGACGAGGGTCGGTGCGCCAATGATCGAGCCGTAGATCGCCGGATAGCTCGCGAGGCGTTGCCCTTCTCGGCGCATCATTCCGACCTGGTCTTCTGAAGCCCCCATCAGTGCCGACTCGAGAGTCGAGAGACCCATCTGCCAGCCGATCAGGCCGATGAAGATGACCAATATGCCGAACGCCGCCGTCGCCCCCGGCAACAGATACGCCGAGTTGCTGGTGCGGGGCTCCTGCAGCTTCATGTAGGCAAAGCCGAGGGACCCGATACCGAGAAAGAGTGCGGGAAACTGGAGCAGCAGAATCACGTACATCATGACTCCGCCTTCCTGGATGTATGTACTGACGTCCATCAGTTTCGGACTCGCGGTTTGGCGTTCTCATGCGCATGGAAGGCGGACGGGATGGTCAACAGCACACCCTCTTTGCCCGACTGAATCTGGGCCTCGCCCTGCACTTCTTCGATGACGACGTCTCGAATCACCGGGAGCCCGCGGCCGAGCTGCTCGGAGTAGCCGAGCTTTCGGGCGAGTACGGCGACCAGAGGGTTGCGAGCGATCGAAATCCCACCGTTGCGCATGTAGTGACTCAGGTCGTGCGGAAGGCCGTTCGCGGCCCCGGGATTCCAGACTTCGAGGCGGTCTTCGAACAGCCGGAGTGCGACGAGGCCGCCGGCTCGCAGGTCACGGTGTACGAGCGCATTCACGATCCCTTCGCGAACCGCTTCGAGCGGGAACTCCAGCTCGGACTGTTCGGGGTCGATTTGATTGACGATGCGTCGACCGGCGGTTTCGACGAACTCGAGCGCGCTCTCGACCAAGGTGGGGAGCGGGCCGGTGAGGTCTTCTCGACCGACCACTTCTCCGGCGATGTCGAACCCCGCGATCCGCACGGCGACGGCGCCCAGCTGCGGCATCAACCACTGCGGTTCGTGGCCGAACACGTACAGACCGGCAACGGTCGGCACGACTCGCGAACCCATGGTCGCGGCGACACGCATTCGGATCATCGCATCCTCGCGCGGAACCTCGTCGTGGGCGAGCCGGGGCGCGTGTTCGCGCAAGAAGGCATCGAACGCCTCGAAGTCGATATCTTCGAGGCTGGCAGACGGGACAGTTGTAGCTTCACTGGATTGCATAGTTGCGGTGCACATTATCATCGACTCTCGTTCTCGACGAGATACCAGTTTCCACCGGAGCAGACATGAAAACCGCAGTCATCATCGCTATCGCCGCCGTGGTCTTGATCGGCCTCTTTCTGGCGCTTCGCTCCGGCCAGGGGCGCGTGGACTCCGCGACCGCAAAGGAGCTCGTCGCTTCGGGGGCGACGCTCGTCGACGTTCGAACCCCTGGCGAGTTCAAAGGTGGCCACATTGACGGGGCCCGTAACATCCCGGTCGCCGAGATCAGTGGCCGGCTGAAAGAGATTCCAAAAGACAAGCCGGTCGTCGTCTACTGCCGAAGCGGTGCGCGTTCGTCGCAAGCCGCCGGAGTTCTGACGAACGCAGGCTACGAGGCCCACAACCTCGGGCCGATGTCAGCCTGGTAGGCAGGCTCAGCGTGAGGGCCGCGCGAAGTTCCACGCCCAGAGCACGATCAGACCGATGGCGCACGCGCCACCGGCCCACATGATCTTCGCCGACAGCGGCCCCCAATCGAGCCCCCCACCGGTCGGTTGCGCAAGGGCGAGAAATGCCAACATGGCGGCGAACCCAAGCCGTCCGGCGAGGGACTGCACCGATAGGTATGTCGCGCGAAGGTCAGACGGCACGTTCGGCGCGATCGCCTCGCGAAGCGGAGCCTTTTGCATCGCTCCCGAGAGTCCCCGCCCCACCAAGATGAGCGCGACGACCGGATGGAGAATGGTGCCCATCGCGGTCATCAGGACAAGCACAGCTGTGCTCGTCGCCATGAGAAATGCTCGCCGACCAAAGCGTCGGCTCAGCCGCATGGACGCTCCCGCCCCGAATCCGGCCACCACCGCCACAGCCGTAGCATGCAGCCCCGCGACCAACGGCGCGAAGTTCGTCGACGTCGGCTGAACGTCCTCGATCGAGAGCGCCAGATACCCTTGATAGAACTCGTATGGCACGTGGTTCATCACGATGCCGAGCACCGCGAACGCGAACAACCACGCCAGCTCTGGCGATCGAGCGCGCTCCCACACCGAGCGAAGCTGCCGCTCGGGTGGGGCCTCCGAAACGGCGTGCGGCGGCTCTTCGATCAACGCGACCGCGATCAGGCTGAGCACCGCGAAGACCGCGCTTGCGAGATATGCGTAGTGCAGGTCGAACATACCCAGGGCGCCGCCCGTGAGCGCGCCTAGGGCCATGGCCCACGCCCCGAGCTTGCCAAGGCGCGCTTCGAGGTCGCCGTAGTCGTCTTCGCGGTCGAGCGCGACGAGGTTCTCGTACAACAGGCTTGTATCCGTGCCCGAAGCGAACGCGAGTCCACCGGCCAGGAGCACCTGCGCCCCGGCAAACGCGGCAGCCGAGTCGCCAAAGAAGAAGAGAAGATACGACGCAACGAGGAGCGCGCCGGATGTGACCAGCGTGCGCTTTCTACCGAGTCGGTCACTCGCGTAACCGGACGGCACTTCGAGCAGCACGACCGAACCGTAGTAGACCGCCTCGAGCAACAGCACTTCATCCAGCCCCAGCCTGGAGCTGAAGAAGAGGAAGAACACGGGCATCCAGAAATACGTCTCGCGACCGAGCAAATACGCCGTATAGAGCGACAGATTTCGCTCGAGCGCGCGCTGACGTGTTTCATCGGGCATGTGGAGCCATCGACGACAGGATTGGGTGCGAGCTTCGAGTCTACTTGACGCCAAACCCCTTTGGCGATTGCCCGCGGTGGGCTAGGTTCGACGTCGCGGGTCACGCAGTTCACACGAGGAGTATCGATGTCGAACGTATTGAAGGACCTTACCGACCAGCTCGCGCTGGAGAAGATCGAAGAGAATCTCTTTCGAGGGCGCTCCGTCGACCTCGGCTGGGGCCAGGTGTTTGGCGGTCAGGTGCTCGGCCAAGCACTGTCGGCGGCCGCGCAGACGGTGCCGTCAGACCGCATTGTGCACAGCTTCCACGGCTACTTTCTGCTGACCGGCGCCGTCGACCGACCGATCGTGTACGACGTCGACCGCATCCGCGACGGCGGCAGCTTCACGACTCGCCGAGTCGTGGCGATTCAGAAAGGACGCGCCATCTTCTCGATGTCGGCGTCGTTCCAGTCTGAAGAGGGTGGGCTTTCCCACCAGGACGAGATGCCGGACTACCCAGGCCCCGAAGGCCTGAAGTCGTCGGTTGAGCTCGCGCGCATGGTCGCCCACAAGATTCCGGAGCCGATGCGCGAACGCTTCACCGCCGAGGCGCCTATCGAGCGCCGACCGGTACGACCGATGAACTACCTGAATCCCGACATTCGCGAGCCAAAATCGGCGACGTGGATGAAGGCCAACGGACCGCTCCCCGACGACCCGGCCGTACACCGCTACATGCTCGCCTACGCCAGTGATTTCGGGTTCATCTCGGTTTCGATGTACCCCCACGGAGTGTCGTGGATGATGCCCAAGATGCAGGTCGCGAGCCTCGATCACGCAATGTATTTCCACCGCCCTTTCCGCTTCGACGAGTGGCTTCTGCACGTGATCGACAGCCCGAGCGCATCGGGCGGGCGCGGACTCGTCCGCGGCCGGATCTTCAATCAGGGCGGCGAGATGGTGGCCTCCACCATTCAGGAAGGCCTGATCCGGGAGCGGACGCGCTAGCTCGGGTGGCTAGACGTCGAATTCGAAGCTCAGGTCTTGGGCATCGAGCCGCTCGATGAGCGGCTGTCCCATCGCCACGGCTGGCGTCAGAATGCCGCCCGCACTGTCGAGTTCATTGCCCTGAAGGGCGAGGCACAAGGCCGACTCCGCGATCATACATGCGGTCGCGCCGTAGCCCGGGTCGCGCTTGCCGCGCACCACCACGCTCGCGACTTCCGCGTCGCCGCGACGACCCGACAGGTGGATTTTGAAAAATCCTTTCTCGACCTTTTCGCGGTCGGGGCCTTCGCCCGGATTGGGGAGGACTTTGCCCAGCAGGCCTCGCGTCGGCTTCGCCGACATCGCCGCGTAAAACCCGGCGAATCCGGCGGCAAATGCACCGGCGGCAATCGCGTTCGGGAAGCGCATGACCTCCGAGTAGCGAAAGTCTCGCCCATACTTCCAGTCGAGCAGTGCGTTGCTCCGGCGCACGATTCGGGTGTTGATGACTGCCATCACAAAAGGGCCCGTCCACCACCCGGTGACGTCGTCTTTGACCGGCTTCACCTGGTCGCTGCCGTCCGGCCCTTTCCGTTCACCCTCCGGGTTGAGCGCGTAGGGATGACCGAGCACGCGCCGCACGCTCTTCTCGCCGGCTTCTTCCAGGGTATTCATCATGGTCGCGAGCGTGCCGCCTGAGGGCCCGCCGCTAGCGCCGAGCACGATGAGCTTCACTTCTTCGCAGGGCTCGCCGTCGCGCTCGATGACCGCGTCTTGAAGCGCCAGCGTTCCGAGGTCGCTTGGGATCGAGTCGAACCCGCAGCAGTGGACGATACGAACGCCCTTCTCAACGGCCTCGTCGTGGTGCTTGTCGAGCATGCTTCGGATGAACTGGCTCTCGCCGGTCAGGTCGACGTAGTCAGCGTCGTTCGCGATGCATGCAGCGACGAGCTCGGCGCCGTACTTGGCGTAGGGTCCGACGGTCGTGCACACGACAGACGTGCGCTGAGCCATCGAATCGAGCGATGCGCGGTCGTTGCTGTCGGCGACGACCATCTCGACGTTACCGGCCTCGCCGTACCGGTCGATGAGGCGCTGCTGCACGGCTTCGAGCTTGCCGGCATTTCTCCCCGCGATTGCCCACCGGACGTCGCTATCGGCATATCGCTCGGCCAGATACTCCGCGACATACTCGCCGGCGAACCCCGTCGCGCCGAACACGATGACGTCGAAGTCTCGGTCGCGGTTGCGAGGGCGAATTTCGTGCGCGAGTTGTTTCGTCATTGCGTTTCTCGTGTGCGGTGAAGGCTTGCGTGTTCTCGCCGAATCAGTTCGGAAAGAAGATGACCGTAATCTGGGGGCGGTGGAACGTGATGCTCCCAGACGCGGCGGAACCGCGCAGGTAGTACGTTCGCGTACCGGCGCCAGTCACATTGAAGACCGCTGAACGACTGAAGTTCTCGGTCCGGTCTTCGGTCAGGTAGAAGAATGAATAGGCGCCAGACGACGAGCTTCCAGTGCTCGAACTCGTCAGGGTCAGATATCCGTCGGTGCGAGTCGCCGAACAGTTCGCGGTGCTGCAGTAGACGTCGGTGCTCGCGACGACGTAGGCGGTGCCTGCGCCCGAAGCGGTAAACGAGATCGAATCGACGGTGATGCTGGCGGTCGACGTGGTGTTGATCGAGCCCGGATCGTAGGTCGAGTAGACCTCTGCCGGCGAGCCCGCGCCTGTGCCGTCGACGCCGTCTTCGCCGTCGCAGACGTAGCGGGTCGCATCGACTTCGATGGCGTCTAGCACGCCGTTTCCGTTGAGGTCGGCGCCGGACGAGACGCGGGTTCCGCCCTGGGCGCAGTTTGCGCCGGCGGGCTCGTTGGCGAGCGAGACGAGGGCATTCGTGCCGTCGGCTCCATCTGCTCCATCGGCGCCGTCGTTACCGGTTGGACCGGCTGGCCCTTGGGGACCGGCTTGGCCGTCGCGGCCGTTGCATACGTACTCGGTCGCTACGATCTCTTCGGCTTCGAGTTCACCGTTGCCGTTCTCGTCGAGTCCGACATCCACGCGCGCACCGCCCGCTGAGCAGTTCTGCCCGATGGGCTCGGTGGAAGTGTTGGTGATGTACGTTGCGCCGGTTTCGCCGTCGCTCCCATTGCACAGAAGTGCTTCGGAGGTGACTTCGTCGGGTCCCAAGACGTCGTCGCTGTTCTTGTCGACGCCGGTCAGGACGAGCGCTCCGCCTTCGACGCAGTTTGGGCCGGGCGGTTCGGGGTCAATGCGAGTGAGGCTCGTGAGGCCATCGAGAGTGTCGGACGAGGCGCAACTCGTCGCCAACATCAGGAGCGCGGCGGAGGCCGCAAGGAGCGTAATTCGTGCCATCAAATTCACCGTCATTCATGCGTCAATTCCAGTTGTGGCGCGACGTTAGCGAAACGAATAGGCGAAGAACAGCAGATTAGGTGCTCCCCTCCCACAAGCATGTTATCTTGTGTCTCGAAAGCGACCCTCACCGTTAAGCCAACCGATGAAATCACTGCGTCCGTTGATTGTCGTATCCGCGTTCGTTGCCTCGGGATGCAACTTGTACTCAGAGCTCGACCGCCCCGAAGGCGACCTCGACGCGGGAAATCTGACGACCAACAATATCGCTAACGACGGCGGTATTGAGGAAGACCTGAGCTTCACCGACGCCGACTTCATGGGCGACGAGCGGTGGCGAGCGATCGACGTCGAGATCGGCCCGACGGCAACGCAACCGACGGCGTGGCGAATCACCGTGCCGGACGGGATTGCGACCGCGAACTTCGGGCCTGGTGGTACTTGGCTGCGCGTGTACGACGAAGAGGGCAATCCGGTGCCACGCCAGATCGAGTCGTGGACGACCGGTGCCCACATCTTCTGGGTGAACGTCGACCCAGGCCCCGCTGACACTCGCCGCTTCTGGATTCGCTATGGCCTCGAGCCAGAAGACGGCGGCCCCGACGACGGCGATGTGTGGTCCGCAGGTGCGTACGACATGGTCTGGGGATTTGCTTCGGACCCCGGCTCCGAGATTCCGGCCTGGGCCGGAACCAAAGCAGCGATGCCGATCGAAGGAAATGGAACGATCGCTATCGGCGGCGGCCGCACGGCAATCTGCGTGACGGGCCTCGACGGATGGGCGACGGGTGCCGACGCGAGTCTCGGAATCGGGCGAACTTCGAACGGCCGCACTTACGAAGTGGTCTACCGCGGCGATCCTGGCGGTACGGCAGGGCACGTGCTGTCGACGGAAGATCTGTGTAACGGCATCGGACTCATCTTGAGCGACAACTCGATCATTGGGCGGCTACATGCCGGCACCAGTTGCGCCGACGGCTTCGACAGTGGCCAGGTCGTCGCTACTCGGCCCGCGAGCGATACGACCGCATTCACGCACGCAATGCTCACGGTCGAGCCGGTCATGCAAGGTTACAACCTCGCGCTCTACGTCAATGGCTCATCCGTTGCGACCGGGCGGGTAAATACCCAAAACGACATCGCCGGAAACGAGCTGGAGATCGGCGCCTATCTGGGTAACGAAGAGCACGCGGTCTGCGTCGATCAAGTGCACGTCGCCTCTGGAGTGCGTGCAGCCGCCGACGTCGAAGCGGCCTTCCGCGGCTCCGTGGGTGAAGGGGTTGGCATCGGCGGCGAACGTCCGATGCCCGACTTCCAATCGCTCTAGCCCGATGAATCTCGAGCTACGCCCCATACCGGATTCGGATCTCGGCGTGCTCGCCGAGATTCGCCGATTTTCGTATCTCGATTCGTCGGACTACTCCGACCCAGCCATCGTCCAGCACCACACGGACCGCCTCGCCTATCGAGTCGGCGCGTACGTCGATGGTGAGCTGGCTGCGACGGCGTCTTGGCTGCCCATGCACGTGAACCTCGGCGGACAGATTCGCGAGGTTTCGGGGCTCGCGAGCGTCGCGACCGGAGCCACATGGCGACGTCGAGGGCTTGTGCGCGTTCTTCTGCGCGATGGTCTCGAAGACCTACGCGCCAACGGTATCGGTTGGTCATTCGAGCATCCGTTCGATCCGCGCTACTACGCAAAATATGGCTGGGAGACGATGGCGAACGGCGTCGCGGTCGACGTGCCGATCGACCGCTTTCCGTCCGGCTCCCACGAGATGCACTCGTTCCAATACGGAGCACATCAGCAGGCAGCGTCGATCCACTCGGAATGGCTGCGCAACTACGGGTTCGCCTCAACGCGACAAGAAGAGTTTCGCGACAGCTGGAAGGACATCCTGGACGGCCCGGTGTATCGGCCGAACAAGGCGTTCGGGTTTGTCAGCGACGACGCGTATCTCGTGGGGACGATTGTCGTGGCCAACGGCGCGCAGAATCTCGTCGTGCGCGACTGGGCATTTCGATCGCCGCGAGGGAGAGCTGAGGTGTTGGCACTGCTGAGCACGTTCCAGGGCCAGATCGAACGGGTGAAGATGCAGCTGCCGTTCGACGATCCGTTCGCTCGAGAGTGGTCACCGTTCGCCGCGGCGCATCAGGAAGTCGTTCAAGTGCGCATCGTGGAAGTCGCTGCGGCACTTCGAGACCTGCCGGTGAGCACCGAACTCGACGTTGTCATCGGGGTTGAGGACGATTTCGCCGAGTGGAACTCGGGAGCCTGGCGGCTGACGTCGGTCGACGGCCGATTGCGGGCGTCACGTACAGACGACGAGCCTGAGCTGCGCGGCGACGTGCGGGGTTGGGCTCAGATTTTCAGCGGTAGTTTGGGCGCCGAGGCGGCCGCACGATTCGGACTCATCGAGGGGGCCGACGATGCGGTTCGTTCCCTCGAAGCTCTCCAGCTCGAGCCGACGTATCTGCCCTGGTCCGACTACTTCTAGCAAGGTTGGACATCGCCTGTGGTGTACAGCCACCGGCCTTCTTCGCGTCGAAACAAGCTCTTCTCTTCGAACGATGCGTCAGTGGCACCCGCGACGAGCTCGGCCCGAAAGTGAACCATGCCGGAGTCTTCGTCCACGCTGCTGTCGAGGATGGTTACGCCGCGAAATTCGAAGCTGTCACTGAACTCCGCGATCGAATCTCTCCACGCCTCGGCGTCGTCTTCCCAACGGTCCCCCTCGGGGTCGGTCGTGTCGATGATGTAGTCGACGAGGCCGAGGGCATATGCCGTGTATCGCGACTTCATGAGGAGCGATGGGGTCGGCGGGAGTTCGCCTTTGTGGAACGGCTTGCAGCACTCGGCGTAGATCTTGGGGCCGCCACAGGCGCAACGAGAAGGTCGGCCGAGTGACCTCTTTCTCTTTCGCTTCGGCGACATCAGGTGTTCTTGAGGCGCCAGGAAGCGAGCTGCTGGCCGGCCATGTGGCGGACTCGGCCCTGAAGCAGCGGATTCCAGCCCATCACGACGCCAACAGGGCCGAGCGCGTATCGGCTCCATCGCCAGAAGTCGAAGTCGTCGGTGTGCCGAAGGATGCGGCCGTCGCGAAAGGTGAAGGTCGCATCGATGATGTTGTGCACCTTCCGGCCGGTTGCTCCGAACGTGTACCAGGCCTCCCACCGAGCCTGACCGTTGTGGGCATCGGCCCGCACGTTGGAAAACTCGATCTTCAGGTCTTCGCCAATCGTCGTGAGCATCGCCCACATCGCTCGAACACCATCGGCGTCCAGATCGGGAAAGACTGGGTCCGAAAAGAACGCATCGTCTCGGTATGCCGCGCCCATCGCCTCGCCGTCTCGCTCGGCGAAGGCCTCGTAGAATTCATGCAGCAGTTTGGCGTTTTGATGCATTGGCGTTTCCTAGTCGGTGAACTCGGTCATCTTTGCGTTCGGTTCTACCATGCGGTTGCAGTTTCCACCTTCGCAAGAAAACCAGCAACGGGCTTCGTCCTGGCAGAACTGAAGGCAGCCACCAATGGGGCAACGGGCCACGCAGGTCGATTGGTCCTTGCAGACGGCCGCGCCCGGCCGATGGGTGCCGTCGAACTGGCATTTCGAGTCACCGCTGCAGATTCCGCCGAGGGCACGATTGCGCCGGCTGAGCGTGTCTTCGTCGATTGGCGGCGGGATTCGTGGAGGCTTGTTGTTCGATGCCTTCGCGACTTTTCCTGGCTTCGGAATCTCGACCTCGTCGTGCCTCGGTCCGATGGCTGTGACCGCGTCGGCCCCAACGTGTTCCTCGGTCGTGGGCTTCGGAGTATCGGCGTTGCGCTTGGTCGCTGGCTTCGGCTTGGGCGGCTCATCAATCGGGATGGCGGCGGTTTCTCGTTCGCTTCGCGCGGCTTCGTGAATGGCAAACTCGACTGACTTGCGCGCCTCCAAGCGTGCCTCGAGCAGCTCGAGCTCTGATTGTTCGTCGGGTTCGGGAACCGAAGAGCCGGCTTCCTGCGGCATCTCTGGCGGCACCAGTCGGGTCGAGACGACCCAGCCGAGCCCGACGACTCCGACGAGGACGAGAGCGAGAAGCGCGAGCAAGGGTGCGTTGGAGCGAGCCGGCTGGCCAGGTGCGGTCGTGTCCAATGGATCGGGATTGGGCGTTTGCGCATTGGTTGGCGCCGGCGTTTCTGGCGGACCGTCGGGCGGCTCCGTCGTCGGTCCTTTGGGGGCGAGGGTGCCGGAGTCCACGCCAAGGAGCGGTTCGCTGTCGATGGTGGCCCCAAGCGCATCGGTCGCCTCCGAGGTGGCCCGTTGCACGTCCATGAGGGGCAAGAACGCGGACGCATCCGTTGCCCCGACCTCGATGGTCACGGACTGCCGACCGACCGCGTCTTCGAGCTCCCCCAATCGTGCGGCGAGTGTGGATGCCGTGTCAGGGCGCTCGGCCGGAACTTTCGACAACAGCTCCCGGACGACGGATTCGACCTCGCTCGGGATGTCTTCGATCGTGGCGGACAAGTCCGGCGGCGGTGTCTGCACATGCTTGAAGAGGAGCGCCAACGGCGTATCGGCGACGAACGGTAGGCGGCCCGCGAGCATCTCGTACAAGATGATTCCGAGCGAATAGAGGTCACTCGCCGCCGTAATCTCGAGGTCCTGGGCCTGCTCCGGCGACATGTAGTGCGGAGTCCCGACGATTGCTCCAGCCTTGGTGAGGCGAGTCTCTTGCGACGTGGGGAGCGCGATACCGAAGTCGAGCACTTTGACCTGCAGCGCCCCCTCGGCGGTGGCCACGAGCATCACGTTGTCGGGCTTCAAGTCGCGGTGGACCACTCCGGCGCGGTGCGCCTGCGCGAGCGCTCCTGCGATCTGGCGCGCGATGCCAAGCGCGACCGCCGTTCGCATGCGACCGAGCTTCATCACCGACGAAAGCGGCACGCCCTCGACGAACTCCATCGCCAGAAAGTAGAGGTCTCGGTGTGGGTCTTTGCCGAAGTCGACGAGCTGCACGACGCCCGGGTGCGAGATGCCCGCGACGGTGCGAGCCTCACGCATGAAGCGGTCTTGGGCTTCTTTTTGCCCGTCGAGCTCGGCACGAAGCACCTTGAGGGCGACCGGCCGATTGACGCTCAACTGCGTCGCCTTGTAGACGCGCCCCATCCCGCCGACTCCGAGCAGCTCGTCACAACGAAAACGCTCCGCGACCGTGCGGCCGAGGAGCGATTCTTGGAGCTGCTCGTCTGTCATTTCCGGCTCATTGGAAGTCGAGAGACCATGCGCGAAGGACTCCTTCATCCTGCGCTTGATAGTCCTCGACGACAAGCGCCCACTCTCCACTCACGTCGAGACCGGTGAGCCCTTGGATGGTGTACGACTGCTGGATGCCATCGGCCGAGCCACCGCCGCGGTCGTGCAGAACCACTTCGTAGCCATTCCACATGAGCGCGACGCGCAGGTCGCCGATGTAGGTGTGGTCGATGTCGACGGTCACGGTGACCGTGTCTACGGCACCTACTCCGGCGACACCGATGGTGTCCGTGGAACGCTGATTGTCGCGGATGGCCAGGTCTGGCGACGACGTGAACGAGTCGGTGGAGGGCTCCGGCTCCGGCTCGGTCGGGTCGACCGGGTCGACGGGATCGACAGGGTCCACCGGGTCGACGTCGCTTCCCGGTCGCAACGACTGGAGCGCGAAGCCCATCGTGGTGCAGTGAACTGCGCCGCCGAGCTCGATGACGTCGTCAGCAGGAACACCAATGATGCGGTATCCGGCCGGCAAGTTGTCTCGGTAGATCTGCAGCGCGCGCGACTCGAATCGGCGGTCCGCTTCGTAGAGCGGGACCACTACGGTGTCGTTGACGATGAGCGAGTTCGTGTACGAACGGTAGACCGGGTACGTCACGCGCGGCATTGGAATGCGGACGACGTTTAGTGCCGAGCCATCGGCCAACCGGACGTTCTCGAGAAGATCTGCGTTGCGGTCGAGGATCGCCGCGTTGCGCGGCTCTTCGAGCGGGTCGTACGAGCCCACGAGGACCGTGCGTTCGGTCAGGAACTTGGCAAACATGTCGACGTGGCCGGTGCCTTCGCCGTCCATGCGCTCGAGAATGATGGTGCGCTCGCAGCCGAAGTAGTCGCGCTTGATCTGCTCGACCTGCGTGCGCGAAAGCCCCGGATTCTCCTGGAGAACCCATTCGGTCGCGACGCACAGTCCGTCGCCGTTGGCCATGAAGTTTCCGCCCTCGGTAGCGAGGTCGGGTCGGTAGGCATCGACGCCGAAGTATCGGCCCATCAACTCGGGAACGGCGTCGTCGCGGCGACGATTCGGGTAGTAGCGCGCGTCGACGAATGCGGGCGTGCCGTCTTCGAGTGCGACGGGAATGGGGCCGTAGTCACGCGTCCAAAAGGCGTCGTTCTGAAACTCGAAGAAGCGCACGTTGTCGGTGTTCACGCCCGCTCGATCGAGTCGGCGGCGCACGCGATTCGATTCGGAGACGCTGTCGGTCATCACGTAGACCGGGGCCGAATCGTCGATAGCGTCGACCAATTCGGTCATGAAGCCGGGGAGGTAGCCGTCCCAGTCGACCAGAACGCCATCGGTCCGCTCAAACTCCGCAACTGCGCGAGTTCGGCCGGCAGGTGGCGCGGTCACGCCGTACACCGATTCGTAGTCTCCCCTGACGTCGAACTGATCGGCCTTGGCCGCGGTTCGCTCGGCATTTGTGCGCCACTTGGGCAGCGGTCCATCGTTCTGCGAAACCGGAACGTCAAAACCTTCTGGTGCGAGCGGCGCGGATTCGACCGAGTCGGTGGTCGATACGTCGTCCGTGCATGCCGCCATCATTGCGGCAATCGCCAATACCCATCCGAGTTTCTGTCGTCGCATCTGTTCCTCGCGCTTGGTTTCCCTAAATCCGCTCAGAAGAGTTTACAAGACCCATGCCACCGACACGACGCCACAGGAACCTTCTGAAGGCGTGTTCAAGTGCCTCGGTGGCAAGTCTGCCTGCCACCCAATCGGACACTGGAGTTTCCGATCCGCTTGCTTGACCACCCCCAAGTAAAACGCCAAGCTGCGGGAGTTTTCACACCTTTTGGAGAATCACCATGAAACGAATCTGTCTCATTGTTGCCGCACTCGTCTCGCTCTCGGCTGCCTGCGGTGGTCCGCAGGAACCGACCGACGACATCCCGAAAGAAGAGACGGTCGGCGAGGAGTCGGGCGAATCGACCGAGCAAGCCGAAGAGACCGACGAGACCGCCGAGACCACCGAGGAAGACATGCCCGCAGTTGCCGACCCGAACGCACCCGCCGATGTCGCCGCTCCGCCCGCCGACGCAGAGACCACCGAATCTGGCCTCGCCTACAAGATCTTGACCCCAGGTACTGGCGACGAAACTCCGACCACGACGAGCATGGTCCGCGTGCACTACACCGGCTGGACCACCGACGGCGTGAAGTTCGACTCCAGCGTCGATCGCGGCGAGCCGGCAGAGTTCCCCCTCGACAAGGTGATTCCGGGCTGGACCGAGGGCGTTTCGCTCATGAAGGTCGGCGAGAAGCGTCGCCTCTGGATTCCGGTCGAGCTGGCGTACAACAACCGTCCCGATCGCCCGATGGGCATGCTCGTGTTTGATGTCGAGCTACTCGCCATCGTGAAGTAATGCGGCTCAGGCCAGCTACCCTTCTTGTCGTCGCCGTCGCGTGTACGAGTTGCCAGTGTTCCTCCGAGATCACGGTACTCGGGGCCGACGGCGACTCGCGTATCGAGCTGTTCGAATACGAAGAGCTCGGCTGCGCTGGGGCCGGAGGGCACGGCATCGCGCTCGTTTGGCCCGAGATGAAGCAGCGCTCTCAGCGACGGGCCTACGGGGACTTTGGCGACCTCCAATCGCTGGATGTGATGGGGGTGCACTGTTCGTCACCGGGGGAGCTCGACGCGTCCGCCGAGCCGTGGGTCTTGTCGTGCGACGACTTGACCTACCATTTGTATTCGGTGCCGCAGGATGCCCACATGGTCGCACTGGGGCGCGAGAACGACGACGCCAAGGAGCCGTTCTGGGAGGTTGCCGACGAGCTGGTCTCCGCGCACCCCTATGGGCCGCTTCCGAATGCGGTTTTCGAGCGCGCTGCCGAGCTCGGACATCTGAACGAAGCGCTCATTTCGGCGGGGGATACTCGCAACTACGCATGGACAGCGCAGTTCGAGGCACTCTCTGCAGAAGACCAATCGACAGTGCTCGACGCGCTCGCGAAACGAATCTCACCCGACACCGAGGCGTGGATGGCGTTCGCAAGGCTCCAGCGGTACCGCCCGAGCATCGACGAGAAGACGTGGAACGAACGATGGGCCGCGGTTCGCGCCTGGGTCGACATGCCGCGCGAGACTTCGCTCAGCGTGGTCTCGCAGTCCATGCAGCAAGATGGAAAGGACCAGCATCGGCGCGGCGGGTACGACCTGTTGATGTGGGATGCTGTCCGCCTGGGACTCGGCGACCGAGTGCATGAAACCTACTGCGAAGCGTACGAGTCCGAGATTTGCGACGATGGGTGCCTGGCGATTTGGGCGCAATCTCCGGAACTCTCGTGCCCAGCGATAGCTCAGCGCGCACGAGTTGCCTTGTGCGAGCCGGGCGCCTGGTGTGACGAGGACATCTGTGTCCCCGAGGCTGAATTGGGGACCGAAGCCAGAGCGGCACGCGATGCTCATGCGAGGGCAGCTCGAGTGGCGCGCGACGGACTTCTGAGTCGGTCGGACCCCGAGGTCGACCTGGCGAGTCAGCGGGTCCGGTATGAGGTCATTCGAGCCGAGAAAGGATGCTGGCAAGATGGTCCTGCTGAGGCACCCTGCAACTGCCTCGGAGCGACACAACTGCAACGCAGAGCATGCATGGCGCCGAACGACGCGACGGAAATCCTCGACCACAACTGCATCACTACCATCAATGACGAAAGCCGCTCTCTGACCACCGTGCGGTCGAAAACGGTCGGCCTTGCGCCCATGATCGACACCGACGCAGGCGCAATTGAGTCCGATACTGGGGTCGTTCCAGCTGCCGATATTGGCGCGTCGAATGACGGCGGTTCGACCCCTCCTCGAAATTCTCAGGACCCCCGCTGATCGTATTTGCAATATCCAGAATCGTCGGGTACCAAATTCTCACACGCACGTCGAAAATTGGTTTCGGCTATTCCTTTCTAGGCCTGCGTACGCAGTAACTCGCGGATGGACAGGACGCGTCTAGAGGGGTCGTCATTTGATGACCCGGTCGCCCTCGGTCAGCGAATCGAGGCGATTAGAAGAAATCGAAAGAGAGAAGAAGAATGGCAGAGCGCATTGAAGGCCGAGTGAAGTGGTTCAACGAAGACAAGGGCTACGGATTCATCGCCCGCAACGATGGTGGTGAGGACGTCTTCCTCCACTTCAGCGAGATCCAAAAGGAAGGATTCAAAACGATCCGCGAAGATCAGGCAGTTGAATTCTCAGTTGAGATGGGTCCGAAAGGCCCGAAAGCTACGAACGTCATCGAGATCTGATCGGGGCCTAGGGGGCTTGCTCCCAGCCAGATAGCGAAGATTCTTCCCCTTCTGCCCGCGCGGCAGAAGGGGTTTTTGCTTTCTTGGGGTTTGCCGAGACGGGCGTCAGCGGCAGAAGTTCGACGAGGGCGGTGAGACGTAGACGAAGTCGAAGCACATCTCGTCAGCGGTGCCTGTGCCGGGCACCACCAGCTGATTCGTGTTGTTCTCCCACTCGCACGTGGAGCGCAGCACGTCGCCGGGCTGGAGCATGTGCGGTGTGTCGTAGATGAGCTGTGCCTCGAAATTCCAGCCGGTGAGCTCGAGGACCATCTCGCTCGTGCCATCTTGGCGGATCAGCTCTTGGCTGAAGGCTGAGCCAATCTCGTGCATGTGCGGCCAGCTCGCGACGAGCTCGACCGCTTCGTTCACCGTGCAATCCCAGGTGACCGACTCCGAACCCCCCGGCGGAATGGCGCCGAAGCCGAAGTTGCCGAGCTCCGTCATGCCAAACTCTTTGCCGATCGCGGGTGCGTGATAGACGCGGAATCCGCTCGAATCGCGCACGTCCTGCGCGCCCGCGCCGTTGTTGTAGTGAATCTGCAGCACGAACGTCTCGCCCGGCTCCACGCGAATGCCACCCTCCGGGAACTGAAGTGGCTCTTGGCCGGGTGCCCAGGCGTAGATGTAGTCGTCGCCAGGCGGGAAGCCTTCGCAACGGAAGTTGGTGCCCTCCCCTCCCCCATCGCGGTCAATTCGGACGAGCGCGTGGTGAAGCACTCGCGAATCGTCGATGACCGGCTCGATTCGACGGATGAAGCGCGGCTCGTCGATGGGAGCGGCAACCACGAAGCACTCGTATCGGTCGAGCGTCGTCGGGCTCACCGCGAACTCCGTTGCCGTTACGTCGAACGTCGGCAGGTCTGGCTTCTCGGCCGGTGCCGTCCAGACTGGCCGAGAGGCGACGAGACCGTCGGTGTGGTCGGGGTGCTGGGCTCCGCAAGTCGTCCACTCCACGAGCGTGTCGAGGGCCGAGTGCCCAAGCGCCGGAGAGGTCGCGGGCGGCATCGTGCGGTCGAGCAATCGGGTCGCCATCTTGTCGACCAACCGCTCGCCCTCAACCCCGACGATGAGCGCGTCGTAGTCGAGGAGCGACATCGGTGCGCCGAACTGAGGTTCGGCACCGTGGCAGTTGCCGCAGCCCTCCTCGATGAAGGGAAGCGCATTCGCCTCGAACGCTTCCCGAGAAGGCACACAGTCTGGCTCCGCGACGTTGTTCGCCGTCGTGTTCACGGAGGTGTTGTTCGGCTGGACGTTGTTGACCGCCGCATTCGTCGCCGTCGTCGAGTTGTTCGCGATATCGATCACGCGCGGTGAATCTGGCTCATCGCCACACGCCACCGCCAGACTCGCGACCATCAAACATCCCACCAGTTTCTTCATCATTTGCTTCCCCTCGAGAGTTCGCACACAGGTTAGCGGTTTGCCGGAGGCATTGCGAAGGGATGCGACCATC
>CAYLMO010000006.1:46970-62875 GCA_964384605.1 uncultured Bradymonadales bacterium
AGTTCGCACACAGGTTAGCGGTTTGCCGGAGGCATTGCGAAGGGATGCGACCATCCGATTCATCTCTCGGCCCATCGCGGTTGCCGCCTGTCTGTTAATTCAATCAACATCAGAATGAGGGTGGTAGAGAACGTTCAGCTCATTGCACCAATGGAGCGAATCCGGACCGCAGGCCGTCCATGCGTAAGCTACGGCACATGCGTCACTCTGCGGCACAGACGAGCCTTCCAAGAAGTTCTTTGCGAGCAGAACGCAGTCGTTGGAAACACCTTCAGCGCAACGATTCACACGTTCATCGAATGACGGCCGAGGAATGATCCCCTGGGACTCCATTTCGTGAATCTTCTCGCATGCCAGTGCCTCATTCCTTTGGCACGCAGAGCGAAGTCTCGCGTGTTCGCGGCGACGGATCTCGTTGGCCGACGGTGGAACGGTCGACTCGAGCCCTCCATCAATTGGCGCGGTCGCAGTTGTGTGCGGAAAGTCATAGTGGCGGTCGCGGACGAGCGTAGCCGCATGCCTCCAGCAAGCTGCGGTATCGCCCGTCAAACACTCCGTCAACGATTGAGGCGATGCGGGTTTCCAGGCTTCATTCTGGGTGCACGATGTCGCGATGACGCGGAAACCGCCCCGTCGAGCCTCCTGCATGCAACCAACGGCGTCGCCTTGCTTGCATGCTGTTCCATCGGCCTCCCGGAGTCGCAGAAGCGCGAGCATCTCCGGTGCGCCGTCGGTTCCACGCTCGGAGTCCGGGGCTGGAGCCTGGTCGTCCGAGGTGGTCGTCCGCGCGCCGGTCGCCGGCGGCGCAGGAGCCGCGGGGGGCGCGGGTTGATGTGCCGAACAAGCGGCAACGCATGCAGAAACAACCACGAACCAGAGAACTCGCGACCTATTCGTTCGCATCCACTTCCTCCGAGCCCCAACGTTTCCACCAGTGTAAATCGCGCTTCTCCGTCCGCCTTACAGCCGCTCTTTGTAGATCCGGTCCTCCGTTACATCGAACTGCAGGAGGAGCGCTCGAATCGGGCCGTTGTCGACTTTGTTCACCTTCGTCGCGCGCATGCCCAGTTCGAAGCCGAGGTCCTTCGAGCCGGTCAGCACGGCTGCAGACCATCCGCGAAAGTCTTCGATCAGCCGACTGCCCAGCTCACGGTGCACCTCGGCGGCGTCTTCTTTGTTCACGCGCTCGCCGTACGGAGCGTTGGTGATGACGAGTCCGGGCTCAGGGTGCGGGCAGATCAAAGAGGCGACGTTGCGGCGCCCAACCTGCACTTTTCCTTCGAGCTCGGCGGCGGCGACGTTCTTTCGGGTGGCCTTCACCGCACCGGGATCGAGGTCGAATCCGAAGATCGGTGGAATCTTGTCCCAGCCAGCGTCGGAGCGGTCGCGCGCCTCTTTCAGCAGGTTCTTCCAAAGGTCGGCGTCGTGTTGCTTCCATCGCTCGAACCCGAACTCTTCGCGGTAGAGACCCGGTGCGACATCACCCGCGATCATTGCTGCTTCGATCAGGATGGTGCCGCTGCCGCAGAACGGGTCGACCAAGGGCTGCCCGGCGGCGGCGCGCTCGGGCCAGCCGGCGCGATAGAGCATCGATGCCGCCACGTTCTCTTTCAGTGGCGCGCTGACCGAACCTTCGCGATAGCCGCGTCGGTGAAGCGACGGTCCGGCGAGGTCGATGCTCAGCGTGGCCTCGTCGTTGTCGTTGTAGATGTTGAGCGCGATGTCGGGGCGCGCCGTATCGATCGACGGCCGCTCGTCGTAGCGCGACCGGAACTGGTCGACGATCGCGTCTTTGGCGCGCTGAATGGCGAAATGGCTGTGATCGAGCTTCGAGCTGCGGCTGTTGTAGGTGATGGAGAACGTCTCATCGACCGAGAAGTGCTCGTCCCACAACACGCTTCGGACCCCGCCGTAGAGCGCGCGATCGTCGGCCGCGGGAAACGTGCTCAGGGGATAGAGCACGCCGTTGGCCAATCGCGACCAGAGGATGGCTCGGTAGGCCATCTCGAGCTCACCGTCGAAGTGCACACCCGAGTTCGTCGGCTGCGTGTTGGTTGCGCCCAGACCTTCAAGCTCTTCGGCCAGGAGGTCTTCGAGCCCGCGGGGGCAAACGGCGAAATAGGTTGGCATCGTGTCTCCTACAGAAACTCACGCGATCACGAACGGAACCTACCACCCATTTCCCGATTGAATAAGTCTGCCGCATCGGCGTCTGAAACAATGAACGACACAAAAACAACCTGCCACGGTTTGAACATGCGCCGCGCGACTGCACTTCTCATCATCCCGATGCTCATGACCACGGCGTGTGCCGAGTTCGACGAGTTCGAAGCCCTTCGCGTGCTTGCCGAAAACTCCGACGAGATTGCCGAGCTGAACCCCGAGTCGGTCGCCGGTGGTGCGATTGCGGGCAGTTTTGCTCTCGCCGGCGTGACTCCGGCCGCAGACTACAGCCAGACCGGTCGCGTCGACCTGAACCTCGTCGGCGAATCGATCACGGCATCCGAGCTCGCGGGCTACGGGGTCGCGGTCGAAGTCGAAAACCCCGATGGCACCTACTCTGCCTGTGACGAGAACGGCTCGGACGTGCGCGAAGGCGCTCCCAACAACGTCGTGACCCTGATGCTCGACGGCTCGGGCAGCATGGAGTTCTACTACCCTCAAGAGGAGTACGGAAACGCCTGCCTCACTTGCCCACACGACCCGGGCCGCGAGCGCGTCGGCGCCGCCGACCGATTCATCCACGAAATCTTCGAGCTCAGCCCCAACGCCCGAGTGGCCCTCGGCGAGTTCGGTCCAGACCCCTCGGCAGGGATGAACGCGACGGTGCTTCACCACGACTTCTCGAGCGATGAGCTCTCGATCATCGACACGCTCGGCGCGGTGAAGGGCTACGAACCACTCGGAACGCCGCTGTGGGACTCGATGGAAGAGATGCTTGGCCGCACCGAAGACGAAGCGTGGGCGGTCGAGCGCGAGGTCACCGGCGAAGTTCGTCGACACGTGGTCGTGTTGAGCGACGGTCGCGATTCGACTTCGGAGTGGGCCGATCTCGACTCGGTGATTCGCCAGGCACAATCTGCGGGAGTCACGATCTACGCGGTCGGCCTCGGCCCCGCGTCGGCTTCGGACCTCGACACCCGCTACTCCGACCAGACCAACACGGTGCGCGACCTGCAGACCCTCGCTCGTGAAACCGGCGGATTCTACGCTTCGGTCGACGACCCGGTCAGGCTGCACAATCTGTTCGACACCGTCGCCGCTGCGGTCGCAGAGGGCTGGCAGACGCGCCACGTGACCTGCATCCCGAAGCCCTCGGGCGCGGACTACGGCGGCCAGGTGGCCCCGCCCGCCTCGGGGAGCCCCGTCGCCGGGCGCATTTCGATGACCGGAATGCAGATCCCCTTCAGCTTCATCGCCCCCTGAAGACATGGTGATGACACCGGTGTGGTGAGACCTTATCTTGGGGGCGTCTCCACCATCTTGGGAACATCATGCGGAACATCTTTGCGACGCTCGCGCTCACTCTCGTCGTGCTTGGCTCAGCCACGGCGAGCGCGCAGGTATATTCGGTCGAGCAGGTACCGAACCCGCGCGACCAGAACGGCTGGGTAGCCGACCAAGCCGGCATTCTGAGCGACGCAGACGAAGCTGAGCTCAATGCCGCGATCTCCGGCATCCACAGCGAACAAGGCATTGAGATCGCCGTGGTCACGGTACCCAACGTCGCGGCCGCCACGCCGAAAGACTTCGCGACCGAACTCTTCAACTACTGGGGTATCGGCGATCGACAGAGCAACAATGGGCTGTTGGTCCTCATGGTCGTCGGCCAGCGCCGCCTCGAGATGGAGACTGGCTACGGCACCGAGGCCGTACTGACCGACGGCTGGCTCAAGTCGATGCAAGAGAAGGTGATGATCCCCGAGTTCAAGGACGGGGACTTCGGCGCCGGCGTGAAGCGAGGAGTGGACGAGTGCATCACGCGTCTGAGGCAATATCCCGACGGCATCCCGGTTGGCATCGCGTCCAACACGTTCGAAGACAACTCGCCTCCCGAAGTCCCGTGGTGGCTCATGGTGTTGGCGCCGCTTCTTGGCGTCGGAGGAGCCGGCGCATGGTGGAAGCACCGGCGAGATCGAACCTGCCCGATGTGCAAGACCAAGATGCAGATGATCCCGGAGGACGAAGACGACGAGAAGCTCGGCGAGGGCCAACGACTCGAAGAGCGACTGGGCTCGGTCGATTACCAGTTCTGGTACTGCATCGACGACGACTTCCACCGTCTGCTCAAGGTCAACAAGTGGTTCTCGGGGTTCGCAAACTGCCGCAAATGCAACTTCCGCACGATGAGCGTGTCGACGCGAACTGTCCGGTCGCCAACCTACACCTCGACCGGCCTCGAAGAGATCACTGAGGACTGTCGGCATTGCTCGCACCACTCCGTGCGGCACCGAACTTTGCCCAAACGCACGCCCCCCAGTAGCTCGAGCAGCAGCTCGAGCTATTCGAGCAGCTCCGGCGGAAGTTCGTTTGGCGGGGGCTCGTCGGGCGGCGGCGGAGCAGGGAGTAGCTGGTGAATTCACGCGAAGCATTTGCCACTCACTTCGACACGCTCAAGTTCGACGTTTCGGTCGAAGGGATCGGCAACGACGAGACAATCGTGCCGACAGCGCTCGCCGAGTTTCATACCGAACTGAGTGCGATCCAGACCCTTCCGCGACTCACGGTGCGCGGTACGGGTGACTCTGGGTTGCACCCCGACCTCGAGCTGATCGGTACACTCGGCGAGGGAGGGATGGGCCTCGTCCGGCTGGCGAACCAGGTGCCGCTGCAGCGCAATGTCGCGGTGAAGACGCTGCGCGACACCACTCACGAACGCGCGGCCGAGTCGCTCCTGAAGGAAGCCTACATCACAGGGCACCTGGAACATCCGAACGTGGTGCCGATCTACACGCTTGGACGCGACGACGATGGCGCGCCGCTCATCGTGATGAAACGAATCGAGGGGAGCGTTTGGCTCGACGAGATCGAGCGTGACCACGCCGCCGGCGAACTTCAGCTCGAGCGCCACCTCGAGATCTTGGAGCAGGTCTGCAGCGCGGTTCGATTCGCGCACGGCCGGAAGATCGTGCACCGCGACATCAAGCCTGAAAACGTGATGATCGGCCCATACGATGAGGTCTACCTGCTCGATTGGGGTATCGCGATTTCGCTCGACGACGACCACAAGTTGTTGCCGACGCGAGCGGCAATGGGAGTCGCCGGAACTCCGTCGTACATGGCCCCCGAGATGACCGCGGATGACGCGTCCGACGTGGATGAGCGCACCGATGTGTATTTGCTCGGCGCGACGCTCCACCAGATCCTTACCGGACGCCCGCGACACGAGGGAGAGTCGGTGTTCGAGGCGATGTTCTCGGCGGTGCGTTCCGAGCCGTTCGAGTACCCGGCGAACGTGCCGGACGCGCTCGCTGAGATCGCGAACCGGGCGTGCGCGAAGCTCCCGGAGGACCGATTTCAGACGGCGACCGAGTTCCGCGACGCGATCGATGCATGGCTCGATCACCGAGGTTCCATCGAGGTTTCGGACGAAGCACTCCGTTCGCTGGCCGCGCTCGAAGAGCTGCTGGAGCTGGAACGGACACCCGAGGTCGAGCTTCAGATCCACGACCTTTCAGGCGAGTGCAGATTCGGATTCCGGCAGGCTCAGCGGATGTGGAGTGGAAACGAGGCGGCGTCCGACGGCGAACGTCGGTTCCTCGAGGTGATGTTCGAATTCTACCTCGCGACCGACCAACCGATCGCGGCCCGGGCAACACTCGCCGAGCTTCCCAAAGCGGAACGCACGCAGCTCGAGCCAAAGGTGCGCGCGCTCGAAGAAGAGCTCGAAGAAAACCGCCGAAAGGTCAACAAACTCGAGAAGATGGCCGATGACCTCGACGTGCGCACGGCGGCGACGTCGCGCTCGAGGCTGGCAGTCCTGCTCGGTGTCCTGTGGAGCATCTCCAACGGCTATGCGGCGCAGACGATCCACCAGGTTCCGCCTTTGCCAAACTCGGAGCTGCTGATGACCAACTTCGAATCGGCGATTCGGTCGATTCTCATCGTGATTGTCAGCGTGTTCCTTTTTCGCAAGCGAATCTTCGCCAACCTCGCAAACCGCCGAATGATGTACATCTTGTTTGGGGTGATGGCGTCGATGGTGTTGATGCGCGGTCTGTTCTTCGTGACGGAGGCTCCCTACATCTCGGCGCATTGCGCAGAGCTCACGCTGTACGCGTTCACGATCTTCGTCATCGGAATCACGGTAGACCTTCGCATCTGCTGGCTGGCGCTCGGGTTCGTGCTGCCAGCTCTACTCGGAGCGTGGTATCCAGACCGAGCTTTGTGGATACTCCTACCGTTCAACCTCGCCGTGTTCCTCGGCATGGGGTGGATCTGGAGCCCCAAGCAGATGAAGAAACGAATCACGATCGAAAAGGCGTAATGAAGCTACAGGAGAAATTCGAGAGTCTTCCGGACGAAGACATCGACGACGTCATCGGCATCGCTGCGGAGCTGATGCAGCAAGACGATGACGCGCTCGATCGAGCCGAGATGATCGCCGTTGGGCGAGACCTCGACATTCCGGAGGAGTATCTCGACCGAGCCTACTCGGAGCTCCAGAAGAAACGCCGAGACGAGGCGCGAAAGCAGCGTCGTGCCGAAGGCCGGCGACGACGACTGCTCATTCTCGGCGGCACGGGCACGGTCTCGTTCGTCTTCATCTCAGTGATGTGGGCGATGTTCACGCTGAACGGTCTTGGTCGCCTGCACGCCGACGTAGAAGCCAAGCGAGCGCAGGTGTCGAACGTCATCGAGCGAAGAGAGGCAGTAGCCGAGCGATGGTCGAGTCAGCCTGACTCGCCCGACAAGATGGCCGCCCTCGACGGCTCCGAAAATCGAATTCGCGTCGAAACCAAGCGCTACGCCGAGTCCGCCGCACAGTACAACGCTCGCGCCGAGCGATTTCCTGCTAGCTTCTTTCTGAAGTTCTCGTCGCTTCCGCCGAGTGTTCCCGTCGAACCGAAAAATTGATTTTCCGCTGTTAATTTTTTTGCTATCGTTCGCGCCTGACTGTTTTTCGACACGATTGAGGCAAGACGTTGGCACGACCGGAACTTACGCCCGAAGAGATTGATGGTTTTCGGGATTCGCTTTGTACGGCAGCACTCGGGCTGTTGGCCGAGGGCGGTACAGACGCGGTGACGATGCGAGCCCTCGCTCGCGTCGTGGGCTGCAGTCACACGACTCCATATCGCTATTTCGATAGTAAACAGGCGATCATCGTGGCGGTGCAGCAGCGCTGTTTCGAAGCGTTTGCGGACTTCCAAGAGAAGAACCTCCCCAGCGATTTGAACGCTCGGGATCGGCTCTACGCCCTCGCCGAGAATTACGTGCGATTTGCGGAGGAGAACCGCGCGGCGTTTCGCGTGATGTTCGACCTGGAAGCCGACCCGACGGCTGAGTCGGAGGAGCTGATCGCGGCGATTCAGCGTTCGTGGAAGATTCTGTCGACGACTGTGGCAACGGCGATTGATGAGGGTTTGCTCGAAGGTCGGGTGAAGCAGACGACGTTCATCTTGTGGTCGAGTTTGCACGGACTGACCGCCCTGAATCAGGCTGGACGGCTCGGTGATGGCGTTGCCGAGACTTTGCTCAAGCCGATGGTGGATGCGTTGATTCGGGCGCACTCGCCCAGCTAGGAGGGGAGATGGAGAAGAAGGTCACATTCTACAGTGAAGGCACTGCAGTCAGCGGTGTGTTGGGCATTCCGGATGATTTCGAGCCGGGCGAGAAGCGCGGGGCTGTGGCGTTTTGCCATGGGTTCTCGATCATCAAAGAGATCTGGTTTCCGGCGTACGCCGAGGCTTTTCGGAGTGCCGGCTACATCACGCTGACGTTCGACTATCGTCATTTTGGTGAGAGTGGGGGCGAGCCTCGTGGGCGTCTGGTGCCGATGGAGCAGGTCGCCGATGCGCGCAATGCGGTGACGTATCTGAGCGGTCTCGACGAAGTCGATGCGAGCCGGATTGGGCTCTACGGAACGAGCTTCGGTTGCGGTATCGCGACGGCGGCCGCCGGCCTCGACGAGCGTGTGGCGTGCATCGTGGGAACGGCTGGTCCGGCGGACTGCATGCGTCAGTTCCGGCATGGCGACGGGTTCGACGCTTTCGTCGACAAGATTCGTCGCAAGAAGGCGAAGTTCGTGGCCACGGGAGAGGTCGATTACCTTTCGGTGCCTCGCATGATGGGGCGCGACCCCGAGATGGAAGCCGACCTCGAAGCGCTCGCAGTCGAGCATCCAGAATGGCGGCCCGAGATTACGTTCGAGTCGATGCTCGACATTCTCGAGTTCAAACCGGAGAGCTACGCGAATCTGATCTCGCCGAGGGCGGCGATGTGGATTTACGTGCGAGACGACCTGTTGGTGCCGCTGTCGGAAGGTCAGTCGTACTACGCGAAGGCGCGCGAGCCGAAGAAGTTGGTCGTGCTCGACGGGATCAAACACCGCGAAGTGTACGCCGGAGAAGGGCTCGAGCGATTGCTTGAGGTCGCACTCGAATGGTTCGCAGAAAAGATGCCCGCACGGGCTTGAGAGGGAAGCAATGACAGTCGAAATCGTTCAAGAGACGCTCGAAAACCCTTACGTCGAAGGTCCCTACGCGCCGGTCGCGGATGAGATTGATGCGACGGATTTGGAGGTGATTGGGGAACTCCCGGTGGAGTTGAACGGGGTCTACGTGCGCAATGGTCCGAACCCGAAGTTCGCGCCGAAGGGTCGGCACCACTGGTTCGACGGCGACGGCATGCTGCACGCGTTGCGCTTTGACGATGGGCGGGCGAGCTATCGCAATCGGTACGTGAAGACCGAGGCGTTCGAGCGCGAGGCGAAGGCGGGTGATGGGCTGTGGTGGGGGCTCATGGAGGGTGCGCATCGCAACCCGAAGGATGCTCCGATCAAGGACACGGCCAACACCGACCTCGTCTATCACAACGGGCAGTTGCTCGCGCTCTGGTACCTGGCAGGTCAGCCGTATGCGGTCGACCCGCACACGCTCGAGACGATTGGCGCCGAGACCTTTGGCGGCAAGCTCAAGATGGATGTGTCGGCGCATGCGAAAGTGGACGAGCACACCGGTGAGCTGTTCTTCTTCGACCAGTCGTTCACGCCGCCGTACCTGGGCTATGGCGTGGCCGATGCCGAAGGAAATCTCGTGCACGCCGTGCCGATCGAGGTCCCAGGACCGCGCCAGCCGCACGACATGGCGATTACCGAGAACTTCGCGATTCTGATGGACCTGTCGCTCTTCGCCGACCCAGAGGCGCTCGCGGTCGGTCGCTACAAGGTCGCATTCCACGAGGACATTCCGAGTCGATTCGGGCTGATTCCGCGGCGCGGTGGCGCCGATGAGCTGCGCTGGTTCGAAGCGAAGCCTTGCTACATCTACCACGTCGTGAATGCGTGGGAGGAAGGCGACGAAGTCGTGATGGTCGGCTGCCGCGTGAAGCAGCCCGAGCCGGACGTCGACAAATCGAACCCGCTGGCGCGCATGCTCGCGTTCCTCCGGCTCGACGCTCAGCTCTACGAGTGGCGCTTCAATCTGAAGACCGGGCAGACCAAAGAAGGCCCGCTCGACGACGCCAACACCGAGTTCCCGACCGTTGCGTCGGACCGTGTCGGTCGCAAGTCTCGCTACACGTACAACACCCACCTGAGCGACGACTCGACGCTCTATTTCGATGGGCTGTTCAAGTACGACCTTCAGGATGATTCGGTCGAGCGATACTGGTTCGGCGAAGGGCGCTACGGTTCGGAGGCGCCATTCGTGCCTCGGCCGGGCGCAACGGAGGAGGACGACGGATGGTTGGTCAGCTTCGTCCACGACCTGCGCGAGGACCGCTCCGAGGTCATCGTGTTGGACGCGAAAGAGATCGAGCGCGGACCAATCGCGCGAGTGATTCTGCCTCAGCGGGTGCCGCTGGGCTTCCACGCCGCTTGGGTTCCGGGTGAGTGACATGAACGAAGTTTTCGTTGGCGCAGGAGTTCGTACCGCACGCGGCAAAGGCCGACCGGGCGGAGGTCTTTCGGAAGTGAAGCCCGTGGACCTGCTCCGCGCGCTGTACAATCGACTGATCGAAGAGCACGGATTCGACCTCGATGAGGTCGATGACGTGATACTCGGATGCGTCACCCAGAAGGGGGAACAGGGTGCGAACCTCGCCAAGATCTCGGCGCTCTATGCCGGTCTGCCCGATAGCGTAGCCGGGGGAATGGTCAACCGGTTCTGTACTTCGGGGCTCGACGCCATCATCGATGGTGCAGCCCAGATCGGGTGCGGCATGGCCGGCCACGTATGGGCTGGCGGCGTCGAGTCGATGTCACGGGTTCCAATTTTCAGCGACAAAGGCTCTTGGTTTGCCGATCCCGAAGTAGCGGCGCGCACGAAGTTCGTGCAGATGGGATTCGCTGCAGACGTGGTGGCGACGCTCGCGGGGCTCGAGCGCGCTGACCTCGATGCCTATGCGGCGCAGAGCCACTTGCGGGCGGCGCGAGCCACGGAAGAGGGCCGATTCGGGTCGAGCATCGTCAAAGTCGGAGGACTGGCGGTCGACGAGCTCATTCGCCCCGACACCACCGTCGACGGGATGGCGGATCTGGCTCCTCTCTTCGCCGACGAAGCGAGCGAGATTGCGGCGACTCGGGTCTACGACGAACTCGACGAAGTCCGCGCCCTTCATCACCGCGGCAACTCCCCGAGCCTGGCCGATGGGGCGGCGGTGGTGGTCGTCGGATCGAAAGACGGACTCGGTACGGCACCACGCGCCCGCATCCGGTCCTGGGCCCGCACCAGCATGGAGCCTGTCGCCATGCTGAGCGCATGCCAGGAAGCGGCCCTGACCGCCCTTCAGCGGGCCGGCATGTCGGCTGCCGATGTCGACTTGTGGGAGGTCAACGAAGCGTTTGCCGCTGTTCCCGTGAAGATGATGCGCGACCTGAACATCGACCCGGAGCGCTTCAACGTGAATGGCGGGACCATCGCGATGGGCCACGCGATGGGCGCGACAGGCGCGATGCTGCTCATCACGGCACTCGACGAGCTCGAACGATCGGGGAAAGAGACCGCGGTCGTCGCCATCTCGGGAGGTGCCGGACTCGGCACCGCCATGGTCATCGAGAAAGTCTGAAGCTCACTCGGCGTTGGGTGATGCGGCGCCGAAGTAGAGGGCCCAGATCAGCACGAACTGCAGCCCGATGCGGGCGGCCAGGTGGTCTTTCGTCTCGAGGAAACCCGGGATGAAGATTTCGGCCTGATACATGTGGACATGGGCGGGGAGAATCGCGAGCAGGTAGGCGATTCCGGCCCATGCTGCCCAGCGACGCACGCCCTCGAACTGAAGCGTTATCGCAAGCAAGATCTCAATGACGCCTGTCGCATAGATCACTTCGACATGCATCGGAATGTAAGGCGGCATCATGACCTGGAAGAACTCCGGCTCGGCGAAGTGGTAGATCCCAGCGCCAAAAAATATGATGCTAAAGGCGATGCGGATCAGTCCTCGAAGGGCATCCATGATGTTCCTGACGATTCGGCAGCGTGAACGAGACTCGACCTACGGAGGATGACGATGGGGAAGAAAAGCCGCAAGAATAAGACTCACGATGAGTCGGAAGACTTCGGCCACAATCCATTCGCGGCCGCATTCGGCGGGCCCAAGGGGCCGCCGCCGAGCGTCGAAGAAGAGATTGAACAAGACCTCGCCAGCGCCAAGATTCGGGTCGAGCGAACCTCGAAGGGTCGAAACGGCCGAACGGTTTGCATCGTCCGTGGCATCCCTGAAGGACATCGAGATGATGTCGCCAAGAAGCTGAAGAAAGGTCTCGGCACCGGCGCAACCTGGGAAGACGACGACCTGGTCGTCATGGGCGACCAGCGGGAACGCGTCATGTCGCTCCTGGGGGACCTCGGCGCGAACGACGTGAAGCCGTCCGGCGGCTAGTCACGTTCGGCAATTCTATTTGCGCACCAGTGGTTGCTTGTTCGAGGCTTCGATACTGAGTTTGAGCCAGTAGACCGACGCCGCGACGGCAACGACGGCCCAGACGAAGAACAATGCGGTGATGAGGATACTAAACATGGTCTCACTGCTCCTAGTGTTGGGATCATTCCCACGCCAATCAGAGTAGGAACCGCGAGATTGCTCTTGTAGAGGGCGAACTCGAAGGATACTCATTCCAATATGGAAGGAATATCCACACCACCGTTGGATGCGTTGAAAGCGTTCGTCGTCTCGGCCGAGCTCGGCAGTTTTGCGGAGGCAGCCCGATTCTTCGGGGTGGTTCCGTCGACGGTGAGCAAAAAGGTCGCGCAGCTCGAAGACCACTACGGCGTGCGGTTGATGCGGCGAACGACCCGTTCGTTGTCGCTGACCGACGAGGGCCGATTCCTCTACGAACGCGGGCATCAGCTACTGTCTGAGGTGGATTTGATCGAGCGTCGACTCGACCCAGACACGGGGACGGCTCGCGGCACGCTCCGCATCACGACGATCCCGGCGTTCGGGCAGCTACAGCTGGCGAGAATCCTTCCGCGGTTCTTGCGAACGCACCCCGAGATTCGGGTCGAGTTGATGCTCACGGACCGAGTGGTCGACCTCGTCGCCGATGGGTTCGACGTTGCGATTCGATTTGGCCGCTTGCCCGACTCCGATCTCGTCGGTCGGCTCCTCGGGGCCAACATCTATCGGCTCTGTGCCACACCCGGATATCTCGAAGAGTTCGGTACGCCGAAGCATCCACGACAGCTGCGCGACCACTCCTGCCTGACGGACCCCATCTACCCGCCGCTCAAGCAGTGGCGGTTCGATTGGGAGGGCGAGGAGATTGCGATTACGCCGCAAGGCCGGATGGCCACGCAGGACCCCGTCGCTCGCTATCACGCCGCACTCGGCGGCATGGGCATTTGCGCCCTGCCCCAATATGTCGTCACACCCGCCATCGCTCGTGGCGACCTGATCGACGTGTTTCCCGAACATCCGCTCGACCTAGGCCCCATCTGGGCGCTACACCTCACGCGGGAACACACTCCTGCTCGCATCCAACTGTTCCTCGACTATCTGGTGCAGGAACTGGCAAATTGAACGCCAACGCCGCTGAGTAGCTTATGAAAGAGAAACACGTTCGAATTCGAGTGGAGCAATGCCTCGCGCTGGCAAAGGCGTCGAATTGCCCCAGGCGCAAGTTTGGCGCGTTGCTGCTCGACCCGGAGCGCAACGTCATCCTGATGGATGGCTACAACGGCGGCCCTCGCGGCGGTGGTTCGCTCTGCGGCGGCGAGGTTTGCTTGCGCGACTCCGAAGGCGTCGAGTCGGGGACGCGGATGGAGATTGGGTGCCACCACGCCGAGATGAACGTCATCTGCAACTGCGCCGCGTCGGGTGTCGCGACGAAGGGCGCATGGATTCTCGTGACGGGCGAGCCGTGCATGATGTGCGCGAAGCTGATTCATCACGCGGGAATCACCAAGGTGATCTTGGTCGGCGGAGGCTACGCAGGCGCCAATGGCGTGGAGTATCTGGAGAACCACGGGGTCGACGTGGAATCCGTCGATGGACCCCGGGACCCACGGCTCAACGACATCGCCTGACCCACATCGCACCAGCCGCCGGCGGCCTCGCCAAACCAGCACACCAAGATACGCAAAAAACACACCCTAACCCCAAAAACAGCAGCCTTTTCACGCTTTCCTATTGAAAAGCGATGCGAATACGTGCTGTCTTTCCACGCGTCTAATCAAAGAAAAGGGGAAGTACATTTGAAGCTCATTTTCAGAACGTTTTTTGTCGCCCTGGCCTTGGTCTTGATGACCACTCCAGCTCTCGCGCAGACCTTTGGTTCAGTGACTTGGACCGCAGTGGAGCGTACCGATCCGGTAACGATGGTGACGGCGCCGGTTGGCGACGTTGAGGGCGACGTTCAGGGTTCGCGCGATGTCGTCGGAGACAGCGCGAGGCCGGCGTATTTCTACGGATCAGACGCCACGTTCCTGTACTTTCGAATGCGACTCGATGAGGACCCGAGCGGCCTGAAGCCGTTTGCGTGGGGAATTCTGTTCGAGACCGATGGCAACACGGACAACTTCGAGGCGCTCGCCATGGTTTCCGGGATCAGCAACCCGGAAGACGTGTCGCTGCAGCAGAACACGGTCCAGAGCACGATCGGTTCGCCGAGTGACTCGACCGAGGTGTTGATCTGGGAGGGTCTTTACGACGACACCCCGACGACGACCGAGAAGTATGGTCAGGTGACGGTCGCGTGCACGGGCGTCTCGTGCTTCGGCGGCGACAACGATTACTTCCTCGAGTTCGCGGTACCGTGGACTCAGCTCGCGCTGGTCGGCATCACTCAGACGTCGACGCTCCGATTGATTGCAGCGACCGGCAACAGCGACAACGCCCTCGCATCGGACGTGGGCGGCCCCAGCAATACGATCGCCGGCCTGGTCTCGGACCCGGTCTGTGTCGACAGCGACTCCGACGGAGTCAGTGACTGCCTCGAGGACGTCAATGGCGATGGTTTCGTTGCGGACGATGACACCGATGGAGACGGCACCCCGAACTACCTGGATCCGGACGACGACGGCGACGGAATTCTGACCATCAACGAGGATTCGAACGCCAACTTGAACTGGTTCGACGACGACGCCGACCTCGACGGGATCGTCGACTTCCTGGACCCACAGAACACCACGCCTTTCGTCTTGATTGAATCTCCGGGGGCCGGATCGACGATCAATGCGTCGCCGACCACGGTCAGCGGAACTTCGGAGCCTGGCGCGACCATCTCCGTCACGATCGACGGTGGAACAGCGATCGTCACGACTGCTGATGTCAACGGAGATTGGTCCGTCACCGTCACTTCGACGTACGCCGAGGGAACCCACACTGTGGTCGCCGAGGCGACCCTCAATGGCCTCACCGGGTCGGATACAAACGTCTTCCTCATCGATTCGACCGCACCTAGCGTCACGATCACGTCCCCGACAGAGGGCCAAATCCTCTCAGACAAGACGCCGCTTTTCACCGGCACGACCGACCCCGGCATCACCATCGTGGAGATCTCGTTCTCGGGAAGCGGCGGATTCATTCCGGTCGACTCGGTCGACGGAGCCGGCAACTGGTCCTATCAGGTGCAGACTGACCTCCCCGAGGGCAATGACTTCCTGCAGGCGCGAGCCCAGGACGGCGTCGGCAACACGGGACTTGCCGGTGTCAATTTCGTGGTCGACCTCGACGAATGTACGCTCGGTACCGACAACTGCGACACCAATGCGACCTGCGCGAACACGATCGGCAGCTTCACCTGCACGTGTAACACGGGCTGGAGCGGCGACGGCGTGACTTGCGCCGACGTCGATGAGTGCGCGCTTGGCACCGACAATTGCGACCCGCTCGCTGGCTGTTCGAATACGCCCGGAAGTTTCACGTGTGGAACATGCCCCGTCGGATACGACGACGTGAACGGTAACGGCACGAGCTGCGTGGACGTCAACGAATGCGACCTTGGCACCGACAACTGCGACACCAACGCAATCTGCTCGAACACCACAGGTGGATTCGACTGCGCCTGCAACGCCGGATACACGGGCGACGGCGTGACCTGCAATGACGTCGACGAGTGCGCAGATGGCACCGACAACTGCGATACGAACGCGACCTGCTCCAACACGGTCGGCAGCTTCACGTGCGCATGCGACGCGGGCTACGCCGGCGACGGCGTAACGTGCGCAGACGTCGACGAGTGCGCGGATGGCACCGACAACTGCGACACCAACGCGACCTGCTCCAACACGGTCGGCAGCTTC
>CAYLMO010000006.1:62975-102705 GCA_964384605.1 uncultured Bradymonadales bacterium
TGGCACCGACAACTGCGACACCAACGCGACCTGCTCCAACACGGTCGGCAGCTTCACGTGCGCTTGCGACGCGGGCTACGCCGGCGACGGCGTAACGTGCGCAGACGTCGACGAGTGCGCGGATGGCACCGACAACTGCGACGCACTCACCACGTGCACGAACACCACCGGTGGATTCACCTGCAGCCCATGCCCCGCCGGCTACACCGACACGAACGGCGATGGCACCGAGTGCATCGACATCGACGAGTGCACGCTTGGCACTGACGACTGCGACCCGCTCGTGTCGTGCTCGAACACGCCGGGCGGATTCACCTGTGGCGCGTGCCCGGCTGGCTACACCGACGACGGAAGCGGCGTCTGCGTCGACGACGACGAATGTACCCTCGGCACCGACGACTGCGACCCGCTCGTCACGTGCACCAACATGCCGGGTAGCTTCACCTGTGGCGCGTGCCCTGACGGTTACGTCGACACCAATGGCGACGGCACCGAGTGCACCGACATCGACGAATGCCTCGACGGCACCGACGATTGCGACGAGCTCGTCTCGTGCACCAATACTCCGGGCGGCTTCATGTGTGGCGATTGCCCGGATGGATACACCGACGATGGCAATGGCATGTGCGTCGACGACGACGAGTGTGAGCTCGGAACGGACAACTGCGACGAGAATGCTACCTGCTCCAACATCGACGGCACGTTCGAGTGCGAGTGCAACACCGGCTACGAAGGCGACGGCACCACCTGCGAACCGACCGACGACACGCTCATCACGGGCCCGGCAGACGGCGACATCCTCAACGAGGACCCGCCTGAAATCACCGGTACCGGTGCGCCGGGCCGAACGATCACGATCACCATCAACGGTGGTGACCCGATCGAAGTCACGGTTGGCGACGATGGCACCTGGTCGTACCAGTCTGAGGAGCCTCTCGGAGACGGCGAGTACACCGTCGAAACCGAGAACGACGCGGTCACGTTCACCATCGATACGGTGGCCCCGGACGTGGCGATCGTTACGCCGACCGAGGACGAGCCGACCGGCGAGAAACCCGACATCACGGGTACGGCCGAAGCGGGTGCAACGATCACGATCTTCATCGATGGTGAAGAGGTCGGACAGACCACCGCCAACGAAGATGGCGAATGGTCGTTCACTCCGGCAAATGCACTCGCCGACGGTGACCACGACGTGACGGTCCGCGCGACCGACGCGGCGGGCAACTCCAACGAGGTCAACACGACCTTCACCGTCTCGACGGCCAGCCGAGCGCTCCTGTCGGGCGGATGCGGATGCGCAACGCCGGAAGGCGACGCTACACCGCTCGCCCTCCTACTGGTGCTCGGTATTAGCGTGGCTCTTCGCCGCCGGCGTCGCAGCTAGCGGCGAAAGCCGTAGGCCAAGAACGACAAAACCCGCCGCGGCTCAGTGCCGCGGCGGGTTTTTTATTGGACGTCAGTCGGGCTAATCCGTGCGGCGGCGCAGCCGAAGGCCAAAGAATCCGAGGAACAACAAGAGCGGCGAGAAGAGCGCGCCGCCTGCAGCCGAGCAAGCGGGGTCGTCATCGGTCGTTCCGTCGTCGATGTACCCGTCGTCGATCGCGGGATTGTTCGGCCCGGTCGGCGTCGTGTTGTTGCCTGTTGGCGGCGTGGTCGTGCCGCCGTCGGAATCGGTCGACCCGGCGTCAGGCTCGCCCGTCATCCCAGCATCGGGTTCGGGATTGGTCGCAGCGACGATGCGGATGTCTGCACACTGATAGTACAGGTCGTTTCCGTCACCGTACGGAGCCTTGTCGGTCATCACCTGAACAACCTGAATCGTGCAGTTGTCGCAGGGCTCCATGGGGAGTGTCATGGTCTGGGTGTAGCTACCGCCGTTGTTGTCGGCGATGTTGTCCAACATGACCGAAGGGGCCGTGTTGAAGTCGTCGAACGCAGCCGGATCGACGAAGTCGTCTTGGCCGTCGGCGTCAAACGAGATGCGGTAGTGTCCAGGGTGGTTGATCGTCTCGCGCCACTTGATCTCGATCGTCTGGCCGGCTTCGAACGTGGTGACATTGTCGCCGCGAGTCGAGCCAGCTGCGCCACACGGCCCGGTCTTCTGATCCGAGATTCGTGCGGTGGGTTCGTCGAGTTGGATGTGTGCCGTCGCGGGAGCGGCGAATCCCAGAATTGTTGATGCGGCCAATACTTGTCGCCACATAGAGCACTCCTTCATCGTTCGTTGTGCGCACATCCTACGACATTCGCCACAACGTCGCGAATGAAGGTCAGGTGACTTCCGCCACAATCTCTTCGGTGCGCTCCCAGAGTGCCTTCGCAAGGTCGGCGTCGCGGCCGTAATGGCTCGATTTGGCCACATTGCAATCGGCGAAGTACTCGCCAGATACGCCGGCAATCGACGGATGGGTCGCGACGAACGTCTGGGTAGCCGCTCCCTCTTCGATGGTCTTCAAAAACAACGGCGTCCCAATCGCCATACCGAGGGCTGCGATCGGATTCATGTGCCGCGTCAGGTTCGTCTTGATGACACCTGGATGCACCGCATTGGCGGTCCGGTCACGGTCCAAGCGATTGGCGAGTTCGCGCGCAAACAAGAGGTTCGCGAGCTTCGACTGACCGTAGAACTGCCAGCCTCCATAGCCGCTGGAGCCGTCGAGGTTGTCGAGCTGAATACCGCCCTTGACCGTCATCGTGTGCGCCTCGCTGGAGAGCATTACTACTCGGCCATCGTCGGCGAGGTGGTCGATGAGACCCATAACCAAAATGAAGTGACCGACGTGGTTGGTGAAGAACTGGAGCTCATAGCCATATTTGAGGGTGAGCTCCGGCAGCGCCATGATTCCTGCGTTCGCGATGATGCCGTCGATGTGGCCGACGCTTTCGCGCACCTTTGCGACGGTCTCGAGCACCGCCGACGGCTCGCTGAGTTCACACGAAATGGGGATCGTCGAACCATCGACCTTGTTGCACGCATCTTCTGCCTTGGCGTCGGTGCGGGCTGCGCCCAATACCGTTGCCCCCCGCATGGCGAGCACGCGCATGGTCTCGAAGCCGAGGCCAGAATTGCAGCCGGTGACGAGATAGTGTTTACCTTCGAGGTCGAGTCCTTCCGTGACCTCTTGCGCGGTGGATCCGTAACCAAATCCGCTCGGGCCGTTTGGTTTGAGCATGGAGTAGAGCGACATGGTGCAAATTCCTTGGAATGGTTCGTGGTTCCGTGCGGACGCTTGGATGCTCGCCCTCGCCTTCGGTTTCGTGGCGATGATGGGGTGTTCGAGCGACGTCGCCAACCGTAATCCGGTCGGAGAGGTGTTTCCGAAGGTCACGGGCAACGCGTTGAGCGGTGGCGACGTGCAGCTGCCGGCGGATGTGGCCGACGCAGACCCGCCTGTGCTGCTGTTGGTGGCCTACAAGCAGAACACGCAATTCGACGTAGACCGATGGCTAGTCGGCATTCTCGACGCGAAAGTACCTGTGACGCCCTACGAGATTCCCACCGTGAAGGGGCTCGTGCCCGGAATGATCGCCGACTCGATCGACGACGGGATGCGCTCCGGGATTCCCGAGCAAGACTGGGCCTCGGTCGTGACGGTCTACGACGACGCCGAGAAGATTGTGAACTTCACGGGGAACGAGCGACCGCTCAACGCGCGCGTCATGCTCCTCGACTCGTCGGGGAAAGTCTTATGGTTCCATGACCAAGGCTACTCCGCACGGGTTCTGCTGGAGCTGAAAGCGTTTCTGGAGCAACCGGCTCCTTGACGCGCGGACTCACAACGACAGAATCGAAGTGTTCGAGGTTTCTGTGACCCGAAATCGGACCGCGCCGACTCTTATGGTTGAGCGCATCCAATCGTAGTCGTTCTCTCCGCGAATCGAGGTCGTTGATCGTGCGAAGCCTTTTCGTCTGTATTCTCCTGCTGGTCGCCCCTCTGATGAGTGCGTGCGAGCCGGCACTGCTGACTCCGCTCGATGAAGAAGGCAACGACAACGTCGTGACGAACAACGCCACGACTGGGAACAACTCGACGTCGGCCAACAATGCGACGGTTACGAACCCGTATGCGGGTGACATGGCCGCCGCAGTGGACGGTCAGGCGCTCTACACCAGTTCGGCTTGTGCGTCGTGCCATGGCGTGATGGGCGAAGGAACTGTGTCGTTCCCGGCCCTCGACGCGACCTCCGCGCTGAGCGACGGCGAGGTCTTCGACTCTATCTATGATGGCCGAACAGGCACTGCGATGTCGGCCTTTGGCGACGCGAATGGTGGCCCGCTCTCCGAGGACGACACCTGGAAGGTCGTTACGTTCGTTCGGACGCTGGAAGACTGAGCGCGCCGGAGACTCTATGAAGACCCCCATCACTGTCGTCGCGCTTAGCACCCTTTTCGTCGCCTTGGGGTGTGGGGCCGATGGCGACTCAGAACCGTTTGAGAACCCCCTCACAAACCCGGCTGACGGCCCGCCAGCAGGCACGACAACCGCGAGCGGCTGCACCGTTCCCGATGAGGCACGGCCCGAAGACGCGTCGAGCCCGACCACGGTCGTAGGAACCGGAACACCCGAGTCGTGCACCTCGCAGGAAGTCGTCGAAGCTGTCGCCGGCGGGGGCATCATCACGTTCGATTGTGGACCGGAACCCGTCGTCATCACGATGGAAGAGACGGCCAAGGTGTTCAACGATACCGGGCCCGACATCGTCATCGATGGCGGCGGCCTCGTGACGCTGAGCGGCGCGGGAAACCACCGAATTCTCTACATGAACACGTGTGACGAGAATCAGGTGTGGACCACGCCGAACTGCGACGACCAAGACCATCCGCGCCTGACCGTGCAGAACCTGACGTTCGTCGATGGCAACAGTATTGGCGAAGACCCTGGGGGCGGTGGCGCGATCTTCGTGCGCGGTGGGCGTTTCAAGGTCATCAACAGCCGGTTCTTCAACAACCGTTGCGAAGAGGTCGGTCCGGATGTGGGCGGCGCAGCAATTCGCACGTTCGACCAGTTCGAAGACCGCCCAGTGTACGTCGTGAACAGCACGTTCGGCGGGTCCGAAGAGCTCGGCAATGTATGTTCGAACGGTGGCGGCTTATCGTCCATCGGCGTGAGCTACACCGTGATCGACAGCGTGTTCAGCCACAACCGCGCGGTCGGAAATGGGGCGAACCCTGCCCAGGCGGGCACTCCGGGAGGCGGCAGCGGTGGCGCAATCTACAATGACGGCAACGAGTTCACGTTGACCCTCTGCGGTACCGAAATCGTCGAAAATCACGCCAACGAAGGGGGAGGCGCAATCTTCTACGTGAGCAACAACGGCACCGGCTCGATGGTGATTCGCAACTCGACTCTACGTAACAACCCCTCGGAAGGCTTCGAAACGCAAGGCTACCCGGGCATCTTCGTAAAGACAGACGCCGAGATCATCGTCGAGGACTCGACGCTCGAATGAGAGTTACTGGGCGAAGTCGCACACGATAGCGGAAGCCCTCGAAGCGCTCGAAGTACCGATGAAACGATCGCGTTCGGTAGGGGCAGTCCCCGGAATGTCGGCGCACTGGTTGTTCAGCGGCTCCGCTTTGGCGGCGCAAACGCCCATGCCATCGACTTCGGAGCCGATGCAGAACGTGGTCGCCCACCCTGAGCTGTCGGGGCAGAACCCCTCGCAAGGGATAGAGCAGTAGCCAGGGCGATTCGCATCGAAGGTGTGGCAGAACCCTTCCGCGCCAGACGCCTGGAATCCGCAGTCCGCATCGGATTCGCACGGTGCCCCCACGAACGGTAGACGAGGCGCTGGCTCGCCACTGCCCGATCCGATGACCACCTGCCACCACTCCAGGTTCCCCTTGGCGTCCGGGCCTCGTGCGTCGCGGACTCGAAGCCGCCAGACGCCTTCGGAGTTAGCGCCTTCGAAGCCCATCGTGGTGCGCGACATCCGGAAGCTGCCTGCAGGCCAGATCGACGGGCGGTGCAACACCTCGACGACCTGTCCGTCGTGTTCGAGCGAGATGTCGAGGTCGGTCGGCTGCTGGTGGAATCCGTTCACGTTCACGGTGACGAACGACACCTCACGAGCGTCATCAATGCGGATGTCGAAGGTGCGCTCATTGGACGAGAGCGCGCCGTTCAAGATGACATTCGACTTCGCCGTGATGGAGAGGTCGGATGCCGTGAACGGCGCGAGTGGGCCGGATCGAATGACATGATTGCCGGTGCACCCGGCGCCTTCGACTTCTTCGCAAACATTGCTTGCGAAGCAGCCGTCGCTGGTGCGGCTGAAGCTCTTTCCACCGGTTCCGCGCGAGACGATGCCGACGACCTCCGAGTCGTCGTCGACCACCACACTCCCGGAGTTGCCGCGATAGATGTCGAGGTCGGTGTTGAAGTAGAGCGACCGCTGGGCGTCGACGACTTCGCCCGGCGTGATCTTCATCGGGAGGCCCAACGGGTGGCCGACTGCGATGACTCGCTGGCCTTCGGCGACCGCATCGGCGCTGAGTCGCATCGGCTCGCCCCCGCGGACCGGCCGGTCGAGCTTCACGACGGCCCAGTCCTGCCAGAGTTCGGCGAACTCCGCGAGCGATTGCTCGCCACGGTCGTAGTCGTGCCCGACGACGGTCTGGCAGCGGTAGACGTCGTCTTTAGCGAGTCGCAGGTTTGGGTCGCCCGAGCTCGAACCAGTGAAGTCGAACGTGAAAAACATGCGGTGGCACGGCACCGAAAAGTTCACACAGTGTCCGGCGGTCGCGACGAGGTCGGGGGCGATGAGGAAACCGGAGCAGTAGCCCGGCGCAACTTGCTCGCGGAATCGTTCGGTCGAACACACCGGCCCGCCAAGATCGGCGGCGTACTTCTCGCCCATCGTCTGATTGCTGAGCGTGTACGAAGCGTCATCGACCGCGGCGATGGCCGCGCTCGAGAAGAGCATCGCAGTGGCGGGCTTCACGCGAACGCCAGCGAGCGGTGCTTCAGACTCCCAAGCCTCGAATCGCGAATCCGTACCGTAGATGTCGGCCTTGCCAGAAGAACTGTTCGATGTGCCTTCGGAATCGCCCGGTTCACTAGTGTCGGTGCTGCCGCAGGCCACGAGTGCCAGGGCTGCTAGTGCTAATGCCAAACGTCTCATTTTCCGCCTCGAAGACCACCACCACGGTACGACCGGGTGCCGAGCGACCCGGTTCGGTGCGACCGGCCGTAGTACCCGCGTCGCCCGCTGTAGAAGATGATCATATCACCATTCTTGCGCGTGATGTTACGCGCATTGTCGTCGTCGTTGCTTGGCGCCGAATCGAAGGGGATTGCCGCGATCGCGATTGCACTGCCGAAGATCAGCAGCGTGAAGACGATGAGACTGAGGTTCTTGCGAATCATGGCTAGTTCCAGCTTCTCCAATCTTCGCGGAATCGCTCCACGATGATTGGTCGGATGAGGGTGTTTGGTTGCAGCGTTGCGGGCGGCTGCATGTCACGCGGGAAGTCGAAGTGTCGGGCGTCGCGAGCGGTGTCGTAGTAGCGCCCGGCGAAGTCGCGAATGGGCTTTGGCTTGGCGCCCGGGCCGCCAATCGCGAAACCCCACTCGCCGAACGACGGCACCTGAACGTGCAGCGGGATCGGTGCGAGACCGCTGCGCTCCATGGTCTTCACACCGGTCCAGTAGGTCGAGCGAGCAAAGAAAGGCGACCCGAGCTGCGCCACGACAACGCCGCGATCAGTCAATCGCTGGCGCAGCGCGGAGTAGAACGTGACCGAGTAGAGCTTTGCCAACGACTCGTGATGGGGGTCGGGAAGGTCGACGATGATGAGGTCGAACGACTCCTCCGAGTTCTCGATCCAGGTAAAGGCGTCGTCGTGAACGACCTTGGGGTCGAGGACTTCGAAGGCGTTGGCGTTGAGCGTGCGCAGAGCAGGCAGCTCACGGGCAAGAGTGACGACGGCCGGATCGAGGTCGACCAGCGTGACGTCTTTCACCTCGGGGTAGTTGCGAAGCTCGCGAAGCGCCAAACCGTCGCCGCCGCCCAAGATGAGCACCGACTCGATCGACTCGGCCCGGCTGGCGGCCGCATGCACGAGCACCTCGTGATAGCGGTATTCGTCGGCGGCGGAGAACTGCAGCGAACCATCGAGATAGAGGCGAAGATCGTCCCGATGCTTGGTCACCACCACCCGCTGATACGGAGTCTGCTCGAGCACCACGATGGGGTCCTCATACAGCGAACGCTCGATCCACTGCTCCACTGGTCGGTCGAAGAACATTGCGGCACCAAGCACCGCGATGACCGCGAAGCACGCCGCGGCGAGCGCTCGCACTCGAGTCAGGCGTTTGCGGAAGAACCAGACGATGGCCAGTGCGACCACCGAGTTGCCGATGCCGACGAGGAACGACGATCCCAGGAGCCCGTAGGCCGGCAGCAACACGAGGGGAAACGCCAGTCCGCCGAGGAGCGCACCGACGTAGTCGAAGCCCATCATCTGCCCGACGGTGATGCGCAGATTCTCGCGGTACTCCTCCGAGATTCGGATGAGCAACGGGATCTCCAACCCCACCAGCGTTCCGATGATCGCGATCAACGCAAACCGGCCAACTTGGAACAACTCGCTGGTGGCGTAGAGGTAGAAGAGCACCAACGAAGCGATTCCACCGAAGAAACCGAGGGCGATCTCGATGGCCGCAAACCAATCCGTCAGGTTGCGAGTGATCCGCGTCGAGAGGAACGAGCCGATGCCATAGGCCGACATGAACAGCCCGATCGTGAGCGAGTATTGAAACGTGCTGTTGCCGAGCAGGTAGGTCGATATCGTTCCGACGACGAGCTGATAGACGATCCCACACGACGCCACCATGCCGACCGAAGCGGCGAGGACAGCGAGCAGGAACTTGGATTCAGCGCGTTCGTCAGTCACGAAAATGGCCTACAGGGCGGAGTGCATGATCACGGCGAAGCCGACGTAGGAGAAGCCTTCGATGAGGCCGACCGCCGGGTTGTCCAGCTCGTGAATCTGCTCGTCGAGGTCGAAACCGATGAGCAAACGCAGGGCGAGCCGGCCGATGCCGAGAAGTCCAATTCCGGCCAAGAACAGCCCGCTCATGAAGAGGATTTCGTACCACCACGCGACCGGCATCCGCTCCCCATCGATCACGCCGTGAAGGATGATCGCCGACGCGAGCATGAACATCCCCTGCGAGATTCCGACCGCGGTATTGCGGTCTTCCGTGAGCTCCTTCTTCACGTCGAACGGCGTGATCACCGTGTACGCGACTCGAGCCAGAAAGAGGGCGAGAATGCCTCCAAAGCTCCAGCCGAGGACATTCAGAACGAGCATGCCCATCTCTTGTCCAGTCATCGTCTACCTCATTGCCCGCTCTCGGCGGTCGCTAGTTCCAATCGTAGGGGTCGTCTTTCGACCCGCTCGAGAATGGCTGCTGTGATTCTTGTTGTTGGTCCTGTTTCGTCTTTTGTTCGGTCGGTGGCTGCCATTGGACGTCGATGGGCGCCGGAGCCGACGGCTGCGCCGAACCGGGCTTCAAGAATGCCTGATTCTTCGACGCTGGCTCGCCACCACGGATCCCAAATGGATCGGCCTGTGGTGCGCCAAAGGGCTGTGCCGGGCGTCGCGCCTTCTCGACTTCGGCCAGGCTCACCAGCTCGAGCTCAACCTCTTCCTCGACTTCGACTTGTTGCCAATCGAGCAGTCGCGAGAGCGACCATTCCGGCTCTCGATCATCGCGCCAAACGGTGCACTCGAGCCACATCTCGCCCGGCGATTTCGGGGCCCAGCCCGTCGCCCGGTACGCCCAGTTGTAGTAGTTCGACAGGTAGACATCCCCATCGCGCGCGGTCACCAGTGAGCCTCCACCGGAGTTCTCGGAGTCGACGAGAAACCGCCGGCCTTGAATTTGAATGCCAGGCCCGCCGGGCTCGGAATGCTGTAGGAGCGTCTTCTCGTCGTCCTTGAGCGGAACCTCCATGAAGATCTGCCAAAGCGTGACGCCATGGTCGTCATCCATGGGATTCTCCTGCCACCAGCTGGAGATCGAAATCCAACGCTCGACGCCCATCGTGTCTCGCGTGCGGAAGTCGACTCCGACTCGCTCGAGCGACTCCCAATGCTCCATGCGGTCGGTGACGGTGAAGACATTGCCGTTGACGGAAATCTTGCTCCCTGGTCCCAGCGACATGAGCGAACGGGCGAACGTTCGACCAGCCCGCATTGCCGTGAAGCCGCTGAGCCCGAAGAGGAACAGACCGCCCAGCCCGAGCGGCCAGAATGAAAGCACCCACGGTTTGGACCACTTCACATCGGCCGAAATCGAAGCTCCGCCTCGCGAGGTTCCGTCGAGCGTGATCTCGAGATCGTAGACGCCCGACTCAGGCACTCGAAACTCGAACTCGGTCTTCGCGTTCTGCTCTTCCCAAGTGCCAGTTTCGCCACCCTCTCGCCAAACGCCGCGCTGGTGCCAGTACGAGTCGGCGACTTCGAAGAGAACTTTGTCGCCCTGCGTGAGCGCCGCGGACACGTCGATGCTCTCGTTGAGACCCACGCCACCGACCGGAACGAGTTCGATCTTGTGCAGGTGGTCCTTCTCGAGCTTCAGATTCGTGATGGGCACCGATTGGCCCGCCTCGAGAAAGGCTCGCGTCGACGACACCGTCCCCTTTTTGTGCAGGGCTAGCGAAGCGCCTCCGAGTACCCAGCAGGCGAGGCCGCCTACCAACGGGATGATCCAGGCGTTCTTCACGTCAGGTCACCGGGCAGAAGGTCTAGCTCGACCGGCATGACCGGCTTCCCGATCGCCATCTCGACCTCGGCCTCGTTCCAGCGCTGCACGCCGAACAGTCGGCCATCGGAGCCTTCGTAGTCGTAGGCTTCGACGGTGGTTCGCGACTCGGTTCCTGACCCACGGTCGATCTTGGTATCGACGCGGCCGCCTTCTTCGAACTCGAAGTTGGTCCCGTCGTAGGTGAACGACTTTGGCGGTGGGAATGGGAGTTCGAGGTCCTCCACGGGGTGGAAGAAAGCGATCTCGAGCTCGTCATCGTCGGCCACCGAAAGCCAGGCCTTCGCGCCCGCGCCGTCGTCGAGACGATAGTCGAACCAGAAGAAACCTTGCTGGTGATACGTGATTCGCTGTTCGACCATGTACGTGACGTCGAAATGGACCACGACATCGCCCGGCCGCAGCGTCATCAGCGAGACTTCGCGCGGGGGAGCGGCAGGTTCATCACCACCAAAGACTTTTTTGAGCCAGTTGAGCATAGAAAATCAGCGAATTGCTGCCCGCTTAGAAAGTCAGGTCACACAACACAGGTCGATGGTCCCAATACACGGAATCCAGAACGGGATTGGTACCGTCGCTAGACCCGTGGATCAAGCATCCGCCCTCGGCAAAGTCGGAGACGACATGGTCGATCCGTAACGTGAGATACGTGGCGGGCCCGTTGCGTTCTGTCGGAGAGTGGAACTGGAAGTCCGTGGATTCGATCTTCTCCAAGAAGTACGCCGCCGACGGGTCATTCAGCTCGAGCGCGATTGGGTCTGTGTTCAGGTCTCCGATCACGAGATTTCGCTCACCGTTTGCAGCCGGCTGCCCATCGCCTCGGTCTTCGAAGATCTGAGCGAACTGATCACGTCGGCAGTTCTGATCGTCTGCGGTGAATCCGCTCGTTCCATGCACATTCACAACGACCAGTCGTCGGGCGTCGGCCAACTCGACCTCGACGCGACCAACACGGGCCCCGCGGGAGCATTCGCTCGGGGGCCCCGCACCTTCGAGGCCCCCCGCACATACGTCTTCGTCGCAACCGACAATGCGTCCGACCGACCGCCGAACGGCTACGCAGTTGTCTTCCTGTCCATCTCCACAAGCCGCTTGAAACTCCGGTCCCGTCACGCGCAACACCTGCTTGGTGCGACTCGGTTCGTAGTCGCGACAGACAAAATCGAGCTCGGGGTCCACCTCGATCGTCTCGCACCACGGGTCCCAGAACCCTTCTTGAAAGGCGATGATGTCGGGAGCCTCGCCAGCGATGAACGCCGTGAGAGCAACTTCAGCGGGGTTCCAGGAGAGCGAGTTCTCGTAGAGCGCATCGGCGATGTCGGCCATCTCCTGGTTGTAAGCGTCGTCGCCTTCGTCGTGCGCAAGCCCCGGAGTGGTCCCGATGTTCATGGTCATGACGCGCAGGCTGAATGTGCCTCCGGCGTCGGCCGAGGCGTCATGAAGCCCAGAATCCGAAGACGCATCCGTCCCTGGCCCTGAGTCGGGCGCGGCGCCGGCATCGAATCCGTTGGTTGGGTCATCGGAACAGCTCGTGAGCAACGCGCTCAAGAGCATTGCTCGCCAGAGCGCGTGCTGCCCGGAGTTCATCGGCGCACGACCAACACGGGGATTCGAGACTTCCTCAAAACGTGTTCGGCGGTGCTCCCCAAGACCATGCGGTCGAGCCCAGTTCGCCCGTGACTGCCCAGGCAGATGAGGTCGGCTCCGTACTCTTCGGCCTCGTCCAAGATCGACCGAGTTACCGATTCGGAAAGCTCCACATCTGCGGTCTTGGTGACATCGTCGACACCGAGTTCCTCGATCATGGCCTCGAGACGCTCGAATCGGTCTCGAATCGCAGCCGAAACGTTCTCACCGTCGAGCCGCGGCAGACTGCCAAAGTACGGAGACTGCGAGACAGGCTCGGAGCGGAAGCAGTTGAAGGCGACGACCTCGCCACCCGAAGCTCGTGCAAGCTGGGCCGCGCGAGCGAGTGAGCGACGGCTGCACTCCGAGAAGTCTACTGGCGCAAGGATGGTTTGCGGCGGGCCGAGGATGGGCTCGTGGCCAACCATCAGGAGCGGAGTTTCGACCTCATGCACCAGATGGGAAGCGGTGCTGCCGAAGAGCGCCGATTCGAAGCTCGTTTGGCCTGTTGTGCCCAACACCAGCACTTCGACATCTTCAGCCGCGGCAGCCGCGGCGATATTGTCTGTCGGTCGCCCGAACAATACGACCAGTTCCAATCCGTGGTCTGCTCCGAGCGTCGATTCCACAAAGGCCTCGAGCTCCGCCTGTGCCTTCTCCGTGACCTCGATCTTCAGCTTCTCGGTCGCGTCGAAGAAGTCCCAGAATGCAGTGTCGCCTGCGAGCACGTCGACGACGTGCACTACGCGGACATGGTCTGACCCTGCTCTTCCGATCGCCGCCCCAGTCAAGAGCGCCGCACGACTCACTTCGGAGAAGTCCACCCCAACCAGGACGGTGGCCGCGCCTTCGATTTCGAAAATTGCCATGAGGTACCTCGCGTGGATTGATTCCGCGGAGGCAACCTACGACAACCGTGGGGCGAGGCAAAGGCGCATCAGAAGAGATCGCGACGGCGTCGCCAACCGAGGCCGAAGATAGCGAGGAGCAGCAACAGCCCTGGAGTTGCGCCGCCAGCAGCGGAGCATCCCGAGGACGTCGAGACGCTCATGGGCTCGTCGACGTTCGAGGAGCCATCCCCGTCGAGTCCCGGGTTGGTGGTTTCGCCGCCATCACCAGGCTGGACCGGAGGGTCGCCCGCCGTGGGCTCTTCACCGGGTTGTTCGGTTGGCTCTTCTCCGGGCGGCATGGTCACCTGGTCTTCGACCGGTACGAGCCGAATGGCATCGTACGCAAGCTTCACGCGGGTATCGGCGGGTTCGCCGGTATTGTCGCCGAGAGACACGGTGAAGTCCTCACCGACGCCAAACTCATACGTACCGAGGTCGACCCAGCCTTTCTGGCCTGTCTGGTCGATCGCGCCGGAGACGAAAGTCTCGGAACCGTTGAAGATCTCGTACATCGCCGATTTGCTGTCGGCTTCGGTGTCAGGAATGAAGGCTTCGACGCGGTAGAGCCCCGCTTCACCGACGTCAAAGGTCCACACGCCGTAGGTTTCACGTTCCGGAGCGTCAGTCGCGAACGTGTAGTAGTGATGGTTGTCGTGGCCGCCGTCAGCCGACCACCAGTACGAGGTGTACTTGTAGAAGCATCCGATGGTTTCTTCGTCGATGACGACGGAGTCGGCGCGTGAAGCAACGGCGCCACACTCAGGCGGTGGTCCACAGTTGTCGGATTCGTACGACCCAGATTGCGGATCGCCGTACGTTTCGAATTGAGCCGGCATGCTCTGGCACCACCACGAGTCGCAGTTCCGCTGAATCTGGAAGTGGAGGTGCGCGCCGCAGACCCAGCCCGTGAGGCCGATGCGACCGACAGGCTGGCCAGCGACCACGCGATCGCCAGGCTTGAGGTTCGTGCTGTTGGCCTGCAGGTGCAGGAACAGCGCTTCGCTTCCATCACCGAAATCCACGATGACGTAGTTGGCGTCGTTCCCGTAGGCGCTCGAGCAACCGCCCGTGGTGGAGTCCATGCGCACGCGTCGAATCACTCCGTCGGCCGGGGCGACGACTTCGCCGCCAACCGGAATGCCGATGTCCCAGGCCCAAGCGCCTTTGCCGGTGTGGCTGCCGCCGTTGTGGCCTTGCGTGATCCGATAGGTCGTGTCGCAGGGCCACGGTGTGCGCAGCGGCGGCACCGCGAAGACGAACGCGGGAAGGCTCACCGAGAGGAAGAGGATGGATGCGAAGAGGCGTTTCATTTCGAGACCGTACAATTTGGTAGGACCATTACGCCACTTCACTTACGCAGATCCTGTGCCAACGAAAGAACCCCCGCCCAGGAGTTCTGAGCGGGGGTTCGATGATTCGGGGCCGTGGTTCGACCGCCACGATCGCGGCGGTGACGCCTCAGTTCTGCAGCGTGACTTCGAGGTCAGCCGATTCGACGGTGCCGGTGTCCATCGCGGCGCGGTCGCGAACGATGAGCGTCCAGGTGCCGGCGGAGTTCTTGCCCTCGAAGAGCGGAGTGGTGAACACGCCGCGGAGGTTGTCTTCGCTCGAGCCCTCACGTGAGTGCAGGGTGGCCTCGGTGCCGTCAGGGTGCACGAGGATGACCTCGAGGTCGCCGCGCCAGGTGTGCGTGATGTTGAGCGCGACGGATGCCTGGTCGACGGTGCTGTCTTCAGCGATTTCGGTCGTCAGGACGAGGCCGGTGTCGTCGTTGTCGGGGATGTCGATACCCGAGCCGAAGCTGGTCTTCACCGAGCGGACTTCGCCGGTCGGCTCCATCGGCTCGCCAGCGAGTTCGCAATACGGCGTGTACTCGGGGTCGACAGGCGTATCCACGGCCACGTTGGCCTGCGGGCAGCTTTCGTCGGCGCTCCAAGCGACCCACTGGTCTTCGCGTCCGAGCTCGGCAGCGTGCTGACGGAAGAGGTCGTAGCCGTCGGCGTCGTCGTCACGGTTCATGAAGACGATAGGTGCAACGCACTGGTCGGCGGCCTGCTGCTCGTTGAGGTTCAGGTCCATGATGATTTCGTGCATGTCGCTGGTCGATGAGTTCCAGCAGCAGGTCTTCGACTTCTCGTACTCGAGCTCGGCGAACACGTAGTCTTCGAGCAGGCGGTACTCACTGTCGACTTCGCTGGCGCGCATTCCGAACTCGGTCTCCATGAGGAGGTAGAGGTCGTCGAATGCTTCTTCACGAGCGATGCGAGCCGAGCAGGAGGCAGGGAAGCGGCGCAGGTGCTGACGCTTCGACTCGATGACGTCGAGGAGGACGTCGCGCTTCTGGTCGGGGCTGAGTTCGACGAGGATCTCTTCGAAGCGGTCAAGGCGGCCGGCGAGCGTTTCGTGGTCGGTCGAGTCGATCCATGCCTGCGTGGAGCTGGCGGGGACAACGTTGGTCCAGCGACCGCCAATGTTCTTGGCGATGCGCCAGCGCTTCAGGCCGCCGCCGAACTGAACGGTGTCCGGTCCGCCGGTCGAGGAGTTCGAGAAGTAGCGCTTCGAGGCGCCCGGGTTTTCCCAGACGGGCTGACGACGGGGCATCGAACCCGAGGCGACTTCCACTTCGAGCTGCGGAATGACGACGTCTTCTTCGACCTTCTCGCCGACTTTCTCGCCGCGCATGACGACGAAGACGTGTCCGATGCCGGTTTTCTGCCAGCGCTTGACGAGGACGTCGCCGCCGACGACGGCTTCGGGCTTGAGATTGAAGGTGTTGCTCGGGTCGGCGAGGTTGACGGAACCGAACCATGCGAGCGTGAGGATCATGAAGTGACCGACGCGCTTGTTGAGGTAGATTTCGTCGAAGTAGGCGCCGGCGTGTGCGTCGGGGCCGAGCATGGGCTGCGCGTCGTCGAACGAACCGGGGATCTTCTTTCCGGCGAGTTCTTCATCGGAGGGCCATTCGCCGCCGGCGAGGACGTCGGAGGCTTGGCTGGAGAAGTCGGGGTAGCGAGTCTTGAAGTTGGGCATCCGGCCGAACTTGCCGTCGGCGCGACGCATGCCGAAGTGACCGAAGTAGAGGCGGCCGTCGGCGTCGCGAGCTTCGAGGAAGAACGGGAGGTTGTACCAGGAGGCGAAGGTGATGCGCAGGAAGATTGCGACTTCCGCGCACTCGAGGGCGGGTGCTGGGAGGGTCTTGCCCCATGGCGTCGTCATCAGGAACGTCTCGCCCCATCCGCTTTCATTCTCGGTGTGTTCGAAGCTTTGAACCCAGCGGTGGTACTTCTCTTCCCACGTCAGGCCGGAGTTCTCGCCCCACGCCATGCCGGCCTTTCGGGCGGCCGGGGTATCGGTGTCTTCCCACGCGTTGCTGACGGTCCAGACTGCGGTCGACGAGGTGTCTACCGAGACCGGGAGTCCGCGCTGGCCGGTGATGGCGTCGTTCTTTTCGGTTGGCGCAATCTCTTCGTCGTCGGTGGCGTCGAAGGTGGCCTTGCCCCACTCGTTCGTCGCGCGCTCAGGTGCGTCGGACGATTCGTCGGTGCCGCAGCCCCATGCAGCGAGGACGATGAGGAGAGTGAGGAGTCGAGAGATGATTTTGTTTGTTCGTGCCATCGTTTGCCCCGAGGTACGTGATTCGTCTTGATACCTCATACTAGTTCAAGCTGCGTGCCAACCGTAGAAAAGGCCGTTCGAGCTTCTCAAAGCGGGTTTTCCAAGAAGAGCCCATGAGATCGGCAACTCGATCTTCCACCGCCGAAATCGGGTAGTGGAAGATCGATCTTCCACCTGAGGCGCAGGTGTCACTTCAACAGGTCGTCGAGCACCTTTTTCCGCGCTTTCTTCGCCTTCTTTTCGAGCTCACGCTCCAGCTTTTTGCGTTCTCTTTCTAGCCGTTTCTCGGCTTCTTTGCGTCGCTTTTCTTCTTCTTCGCGCTGTTTCTCGCGCTGTTCCTCGCGTTGTTCTTCGGCCTTCTCTTCGTCGTCTTCCTTGTCGTCTTTCTTTTTGCGCTTCCCCTTCCCGTTCTTGCCCTTGTGTTTGCCCTTGTCGCGGTGCTTGGGGTGGTCGAAGCGCTCGTCTTGGTCGTCGGCGAGTTCGTCTTGTTCGTCTTGATTGGGCTGGTCTGCGGAGTTTTCGGATTCGTTTGGCGTTTCGGGTGCCGACATGAACGCGTACGTGCTCACCCCGCCAGCGATCAGCATGCCGAACAGAACCCCCACAAAGATCCACGGGAGTCGGCGGTGACGCTCGGGTTCCTTGGGCCTCGCCGGTGCAACGATCGCCGTCTCGGTAGAGCTTTCGGGCTCAAATTCGGTCGGTTTCTGAGACGGGATTGCCGCGGCCGTCGCCGCCACCGGGCCGATCGCAACGAGTTCCGCGACATCCCGTTGCCGTGCATGCGCGGCTTCGTTTCGCATCACATCGATGAGCGCATCGTGCATGTCGTGCGGCGAATCGAACCGCTCGTCTCGGTCCTTGGCGAGAGCCTTCTCCACAAACTGTCGCAGTCCTGCAGGAAGCGATGTCGGCAGCGGCGCAGGACTCTCCTCTTGGATCGCGTGTAGCGCACGCACGCCGTCGCCGAACGGTAGTTCGCCGGTGACCATTTCGTAGAGGTTGATCCCGAGCGCGAATAGGTCACTTCGGACGTCGAGTGGCTCGGCGCGGACCTGCTCGGGTGACATGTAGCTGAGCTTTCCTTTGATCGCGCCCGTCTGAGTTCGGTGATGGTTCGACATCGCCTTCGCCACACCGAAGTCCGCGAGCTTCACATGGCCCGAGTTCGACAAGAGCACGTTCGAAGGTGAGATATCGCGGTGCACCACGTCTAGCCGCGCGCCGTCGATCTCGAGCTCGCTGGCGAAGATCAACGCCAGAAGCAATTGCTCGACGATGTGGGCGGCGACGGGCCAATCGATCTTGCCATCGCGCTGGAGGACGTCGGCCAAGTCGCAGCCTTCCACATACTCCATCGCGACAAAGAACTCGCCGTCATCTTCACCGAGCTCGTGGACCTGGACGATGTTGGGGTGGTTCAGCCGGGCCGTGAGGCGCGCTTCATCCAGGAACATCGTGCGGAAATCGTCGTCGCCCGACCGCAGCCCGCGAATTCGCTTGATGACGACTTCCTTGCGGAAGCCCTCGGGTCCTTCCTGCGTTGCGAGCCACACCTCGGCCATACCACCTGTGGCGAGGTGTCGTTCGAGTCGATAGGAGCCGATACGCTGTTCGCTCATTGGCCCTCGGGGGTCGCGGTTCTGCAGTCGTCGCGCGACTGTCCGACACCCGTTGGACTTGGTCTCCCAACGGAGACCGCGATGATGGGCTAGTCGGAAACGACTGCGCGGTCTCGAATTCTACAACGAGTGCTCGGCCTGCGTCACTTGCGCGCGCAGCTTGATCGGCCGGCGCAGCGAGAACGTGTCAACCGGCGAGATCCGTCCGCGACAGAACCGGTCCGGCGACCGGCAACCAGATCGAGAATCGGGTTCCATCTGCGAGACGTTCCAGGGTGAAGGCCCCTTCATGCCCCCGAACGATGCCGATGACCGACGACAACCCGAGCCCCTGACCTTCGATTCGCGTCGTGAAGTACGGTTCGAAGATGGCGTCTGCGACTTCGGCTGGAACCCCTCGACCATAGTCTCGGACCGAGAGTCGAACAGCCGCTCCGGCCCGCAGTCTCGTACCGGCGGCTCCGATCAGGTCCGAGCCCAACTCTTCGAACGAAGCCCGAAGTTCGATCTTTGGTCGATCGTGATCGGAAGCCTGCACGCCGTTCAGAACGAGGTTGAGGAGCGCCTGTTCGATCTGGGCGGTGTCCCCGCGGACGACCGGAGTCGAGTCTTCAATCACCTCGAACTCGACACCGTGCCGGGTCGAGAGGTCCGCGAGCTGTCGCACGTCGCTGAAGATCATCGAAGCTTCGACTTCGGACATTCGAGTCGCACGCCGCCCCGAATAGGTGAGCATGGAGCGAGTGAGGTCGGCAGCCTTCCGTGCCGATGTCAGTGCATTCTCGAGCCCCTCCCGCACCTCTGCGTCTTCCACGACCATGGTTGCGAGATCGACCTCGGCCATGATGCCGGTCAGCATGTTGTTGAAGTCGTGCGCGAAGTGGCCGGCGAGACGCTGCAGGGAGTCGTGGCGCTCCGATTCGAGGAGCTTTTGTTGGAGTTCGCGAACCTCGTCGAGCGCCGCGGACAGCTCGGCATTCAGTACGGCGAGGTCTTCTCGTCCGCGTCGTTCTCGGTCAACTTCGGCCTGTTTGTAGTGCTCGAAGACGTAGACGATTCCGAGCGAGCCCGCGGTCATCAGTGCCAGCTCAATCGCGCTCCCCAGCGGGTCGGTCCCCCCGGGCCAGACGCCAGTGAGGTGTAAGACCGTGCCGACCGCAATCATCAAGAAAGCGATGGCCCCCGCGGCGATTCCGACCCCACGGCCGGCAATTGCGTAGGCTGAGACGACCAAGATGGGCAGCCAGCCGGCCTCGACGGAGGAGGTACCGGCGCCGTCGACGACCGTGAACGTGACGTTCATCGCGATGACCGCGACGGTGAGGACTGTCGGGGCGACAACTCGGTAGTTGGCGCGAATCCAGGCGAAGGCGATGAGCGCGACGCACATCGAACCGACTTCCACCGCGAATTGTGTCCAGTTGGACTCGACGGCCGCGACGACGGCCATGATGCCGGTGATCCCCGCGGTCATCGCGGCGAGGCTCGTGCCCACCCGAGCACGTGCCCGGGTCAAGTGGTTGTCGTCGAGTTCGGTCAAAGTTCGCTAGCCCTTGTGGTCGCCCTCCCCAGTTATCGTTTCATCACGACCGATCCTTTACCCAAGGGGCGATAAACCCCACTCAGGGAGCTGGTACGCCGGGGCTGCAGGCCGGCTTTCCAGCCGACGCCGTGGTGTTCGGGTAGGCGTTTTCGCCGTCGGTGAAGAACGGATCGTTCGTCTCGAGCGGGGAGGTATAGGCGTTTGCGAACACCTCTTCGAAGGCCGCCACGCCAAAGCCATCCCAGTTGGTGCAGAGGGTGGCGTCGGACTCTTCGAGCGACTTTCGAACCGAGGAGTCGCCGTCGAGGTCGTAGAGCGCGGTGTTGGTCTCGGCGGACATACCGAGAAGCTCGGCGACCGACGGGCCAAACCCACCTTCCACCTCGCCTTCACGCGTGATGAGGACGACTTTGTCGCAGCCGACATTCTTGAGGACGAGGGTGGGTGCGAGGTCGGACCATCCGCCAGCCGAGACGGTCATGGCGTCGATCTCGAGCGCGCGCTCGAGCCCGGGCTCAGCCGGCGAGAACGCGAGTGCTTCGCGCCACGTTTTTTGGCCGAGCGAGACGAATCGCGAGGTCTTCTCGTCGCCGTAGCCCATCGGGTCGCCGGCAACGGTGTCGAGGTCGCCCTCTTGACCCCAGTAGCCGAACTTCACGTCGTCGAAGTTGATGTCGAAGCTGTATGGCTGCGCCAGCTTGTAGGCCTCGCGGGCGTCCGCGAAGGTCTGCACCGACTCGCCAGTGATGACCGAAGTCGAGACCAAGGCGGTCATGTGCACTCCGACACGGTCGTCGACTCGGTTCTGGTAGGTGTCTTCGTTTGCGATCCAGTCTTCGCGCCAGTTCGTGAGCATGCCGAAGTAGGCGTCGCCACAAGTCGCTCCGCCGGGTCCTTCGAGCGTTGCGATCTCATTCCAGCCCTTGCCGAGCGAAGGTTCGGCACAGGCATCGAACCATGCCTTCCACTGCTCGGAGTTCTCCACTCCATAGCCTGCGTAGAAGCTACCGATACGGCCAAACTTCTCGCCCAATGCTTCGAACGAGACAAAGCCGGGGCGCACGAAGATGCGATCGCTGTCGACCGCGAAGGCGCCGAAGTTCTGAAGCGCAGCCCACAAGTCCTCGAGGTGGAACAGGGTGTCTGGCGAGGAGTCGAGAAGCTCGAGTACCTCGGGGTTGACGAGGTCTCGCAGGTCTTCCGACGCGAGCACGGTGTTGAGCGCTTCGAGGGCGGCTTCGGCGTCGCCATTGTCGATCAGCTCGCCGACACCGGCTTCCTGAGCGCGAGCCAAGATTGGGGCAACAGTTTGGAACGCGAGCGCTTCCTCGGTGGTGCTGAGGAAGCCGACATACGCGGGCAAACTCTTGAACATCAGGGCGACTCGCAGACCGACCATGCGGCTGTCGCAGGTCTCGTCTCCACAGTCGTAGAGCGCCGGGTTGGCGTACATGCTCTCGGTCAGGAATGAGGTGATGCTTCCCGATGATCCGCCGGCGACGCCCACGATCTGACCATAGCGCTCGTGGACCATCGCCATACCGGCGAAGTGAGCGAAGATCTTGGGGCCGTTGCCACGCACGCCGACGCAGAGCGCCTGCGTTTCGCCCGATGTATCTCCCTTGTTGTTCGCTGCAGCGTTCGGCTCGGCGTTGGTTGCGGCGTTCTCCGTGGAGTCGCCGGAGTCGCCACACGAAGCAGCAAAGATGATCAGAATGAGTGGAAGAAGACGGCGCATGGTGCCCTCAGTCAATTCGAGATAGCTGGATGTGAAGATCTGCAAACTACCGCACTGCCAAGCGCGCTCCAAACGATTTTGCGACAACGACTTTCACCACCAGTTGAGGCGACGCTGACGTCGATACGGTACACTGGATTCGTACTCCTTGATCTCGCGCCACGACGTCGATAAACGTGGCGCGTTCCTACCGTCTGAAGCGAGATTTTCGCCGTGTCGCATCGTATTGCCCTCATTGCTTTTTTCGCGCTGTTCTCAATGTGGGGATGCACAGACGACACCGGTTCGGCGAGTTCCGAATCGGGTGCGGCTTGTGTGGACGGGATCGACAACGATGGCGATGGAGCGCTGGACTGCGACGATAGCGACTGCATCGGCGCGCAGTCGTGTCCCGACGGCGCCGAGAACACGGAAGCCACCTGCACCGATCGCCTCGACAACGACGGCGATGCGCTGACCGACTGCGACGATCCCGATTGCGGCGAGCTCGACCGGTGTGCCGGCGGCGTCGAAGACACGGCCGACCTGTGCAGCGACCGGCAAGACAACGACGGCGACGACCTCGCCGATTGCGCTGATCCGGACTGTGCGACGCTGCTCTTCTGCGAGCAAACCGAAGAGAACACCGCCGAACTCTGCTCGGACAACGAAGACAACGACGAAGATGCGCTGACCGATTGCGACGACCCCGACTGCGCACCGCTCAACGTTTGCGTGCTCGAGGCGACGAGCGAAGACTGTTCCGACGGAGAAGACAACGACGACGACGGGCTGACCGATTGCGAAGACGACGGCTGCCGCGTGTTCGACTTCTGCGGCGACCGCGAGAACACGGCCGCCCTGTGCAGCAACGGTGTCGACGACGACGATGACGGTTTCGCCGACTGCGAAGACGTCGACTGCGCGCCGTTTGTCGACTGCCCCGACGAGAACACCTTCGTCGTCTGCGGCGACGGCCGCGACAACGACGCCGACGGACTCGTCGACTGCGCCGACCCCGACTGCTCCACCCTGCTCTTCTGTACCGAGACCACGCGGGCGAACTGCCAGGACGGCAAAGACAACGACGGCGACAGCTACGTCGACTGCGCCGACAAAGGCTGCTCCAACTTCACCTTCTGCACCGAAGACACCGACGCCAATTGCCAGGACAACGAAGACAACGACGGCGACATGCTGATCGACTGCGCCGATGACGACTGCAACGGCTTCGCGTTCTGCGTCGAGTTCGACGACGCGATTTGCCACGACGGGCAAGACAACGACAGCGACGGGATGGCCGACTGCCTCGACCCAGACTGCGCACAGTTCTGCAACGAAGACACCGACACGCTTTGCCACGACATGCGCGACAACGACCAGAATATGCAGACGGACTGCGACGATGCGCAGTGCTCGGCATTCTGCAACGAATCGACGTACGCCGAGTGTCACGACATGCGAGACAACGACCAAGATAGCGCCGTCGACTGCGACGACACCGACTGCGCCGCGGTCTGCGTCGAGGCCGACGACACCACGTGCTCCGATCTCGAGGACAACGACCAAGACGGCCTCACGGATTGCATGGACCCGGACTGCGCGACGACGGTCCCTTGCCTGCCCGACGAGAATACCGCCGCGCTCTGCCAGAACGGCATCGATGACGACCTCGACGGCACGATCGACTGCGCCGATCCCGAGTGTCAGGCGTTCACATTCTGCGTCGAGAACACCGACCCGCTCTGCCACGACGGCGCCGACAATGATGGCGACTCGGCGATCGACTGCCTCGACTCGGACTGCGCCGGATTCTGCGGCGAGTCGACCTACGCCGAATGCCATGACGGAAGCGACAACGACCAAGACGGACAGATCGATTGCATGGACCTCGACTGCGCCGCAGCGTGCGACGAGTCGACCCCGGCGACTTGCCGCGACACACTCGACAACGACCAAGACGGCCAGACCGACTGCGCTGATCCCGCGTGCGCCGCCGCGTGCGACGAGACCACCGACCTGCGCTGCCACGACGGAATCGACAACGACCTCAACGGTCAAACCGACTGCGCCGACCTGAAGTGCGCGCTGTTCTGCGTCGAGAACACCAACGCGCTCTGCTCCGACAACCGCGACAACGACCAAGACGGCCAGACCGACTGCGCCGACCCATCGTGCGCCGGTTTGCTCGCGTGCGTCCCCAACGAAAACACCGCGGCGCTGTGCCAAAACGGCGTCGACGACGACCTCGATGGCCTGATCGATTGCGCCGATGATGGCTGCCAGGCCTTCACGTTCTGCGTCGAGAATACCGACGCCCTGTGCCACGACGGGCTCGACAACGACGGCGACTCGTCCGTCGACTGCGCCGACCTCGACTGCGCCGCGTTCTGCAGCGAAAGCACGTACGCCGAATGCCACGACGGGCGAGACAACGACCAAGACACGTTCACTGATTGCGCCGACTCCGACTGCGCAGCCGTGTGCGCCGAGAATAGCGACGCCACGTGCAGCGACGGCCTCGACAACGACCAAGACATGGCGGCCGACTGCGCCGATTCCGACTGCGCCATGGTCAGCGTCTGCATCCCACCAGAAAACAACATCGCGACCTGCACCGACGGCGTGGACAATGACTTCGACACCTTGGTCGATTGCTTCGATCCCGAGTGCCAATCGCTCGCCGTATGCGTCGAAAACACCGACGCGCTTTGCCACGACCTCGTCGACAACGACGGCGATGGCGATACGGACTGCGCCGACAGCGACTGCGCGAGCTTTTGCGTGGAGACGTCGTTCGCCGCCTGCTACGACATGACCGACAACGACCAAGACGGCGACATCGACTGCGCGGATTCCGACTGCGCGACGTACCTTCTGTCCGACCCGCAGAACTGCGGCGGCTGCAACATCGACTGTTCGGCGCTGGTCAACACGACCACCGTCGCATGCAACGCCGGCAGCTGCAGCGTCGTTCAATGCGACACCGACTACTACGACGTCGACGGCGCCACGACGCCTGGATGCGAGTACTTCTGCCCGCGAACGCCCAGCGCCGAGCTGTGTAACGGCATCGACGACGACTGCGACGGCGACATCGACGAGGACTTCGACACCACGAGCGACCCCAACAACTGCGGTACTTGTGGAAACGTCTGCGGCGACACCACTGGTGGCCTTTGCTGCAACAGCACCTGCCAGATCCCCAACGCGGACAACTGTGGAGCTTGCGGCCAGACGTGCGCCGCTACAGCGGTCGTCATCAACGAGCTGATGATCAACCCGGGCGGGGCCGTCTCTGACACCGACGGCGAGTGGATCGAGCTCTACAATCCGCACGCGTGGGATATCGACCTGCGCGGCTTCGAGTTGGCCGACGACGGCTCCGACTCGCACATCATCACCGGGCTCGCGCCGGTCGTCCTTCGCGCGAACTCGTACGCCGTGCTGGGCCGAAATGCGAACCCGGGGACGAACGGCGGCGTGACCGTGCTGTACCAGTACAGCGGGTTCCTGCTCGGCAACTCAGGCGACGAGGTGGTGTTGCGCTTCACCGACGGAGCGCCGATCGAGATCGACCGGTTCAACTACGTCTCGGGCTTCGACACCGAGTCGTATGCGCAGGAGCTCAGCGTGAATCATCAGAACACGACCGACAACGATTCGGCCGCAAACTGGTGCGACGCTGTCGACGAGTACGCCGCGTCGGGCAACTTCGGCACCCCTGGCACGGCCAACGCTTGCTCACTTTGAGCCGGGTTAGGAAATAACCGGCGCCGCGCTCGTGAGCTTCTCCACCAAATCCGCGGTCGCACGTCGAATTTCGGACTGTTCCGACAGGACGTGCGGCGAATCTGGCAGCGGCATCTCGGGCGTTCCCTGCATGGCCTCTGCGACCGCGTGGCGCGCGGCGTGAACCACCCCAACCACGTTCGCGAATCGACCGTCGAATTTGCGCGCGGCCGGTTCGAGCAAGAGCGGAGGCAGCTTCCATCGCGCCGCGACGGCTTCGCCCACCAAGAACCGGTCGGTGCCATAAGTCTGGCGTTCGAGTTGCTCGATCGGAACAAGGGAGCTCTTCGAATTCGAACAGAGAAGTGCGTAGTTCTTATCGTCGGCCTCGGCGATCGTGAGCGCACCTAGCTCGCTGAGTAGACCAGCGGCGAAGTACCCCTCGAGTGCCGACGTTCCGACTCCAGTTTCCCGCGCGAGCGATTTCGCGACGATCCCGACGGCGAGGCCATTCTCCCAGAGTTGGCGAGTGATGTGGATCGCGGCGCCGCTCGCTGGAAAACGCTCGACGACCGAGGTGGTGATGGCGACGTACTTGACGGCCTCGAGCCCGAAGAGTTCCACGGCACGATCGACGCGCTCGATCGTGGAAGTCAGGCCGTAGTAACCGCTGTTGAGGTGTTTCAGTACTCGCGCGGTGAGCACGGGGTCGAATCGAATTGCGTTGAGGAGGGACTGATCGTCATCGGATTCGCCTGAAGACCGTTCGAGAAAACGGCTCACCGATGGCGAGAGGGGCGGAAGACGGTTCGCCAGGTCCTCTGGTTGGAGACGCATTCGTGACCTCCGTGACGAAGACTACTCGCCACATTGGTACACGTTCCTTAAGAATTTGAAAGGGCCGCCGGCACATAACATGCCAAAACGTGCCATCTCAGGGCCCGGCGATCTCCACCAAACCGCCAGTCCATTGGATGGCGGTGCCGAAGGTGGCGTCAGCGCTGATTGCGAGTCCGGCTGTCACGGAGGTCTCGGAGAATACGCTGAGGTCGGTGTTTCGGAACGCAGTAGCGCCGCTGGAGCTTACGGCGTTTTCGAAGGACCAGAGGTTGCTCATCGTCACGGTGGTGCCGGGCCGGCTCCAGCCGAGGAGCATGAGGTTGTTTGCGCCCGCGGGGGTCGTGGTTCCTGTGAATGAGGACGATGGGACACCGCCGGAGCAGGCGTTATTGGCCGCGGTATTGATGACGGCGGTTCGAACGACGGGGTCGCTCATCGTGGCCGCACCGTCGATTTTGTAAACGATGACCGAGGCGGCGTAGGGGTTGTTGGACAGGTTGACGGTGATGGCGCCATCGCTGCCGCCAGTGGAGCGGAGTGTCCAGACGTCGAGCGTTCCGGTGTCGGTTCCGTCGCACTGCGAGAAGCGCTGGGTGAAGTTCTGGCCGAAGCCCGTGACGCTGGTCACAGTTCGCGAGCCGGTGTTGAGCGCGATGAACGCGACGTAGAGCGAGCCACGTTGTGCGGTCATGGAGGCGGTGGTCAGTGTGTCTTGGCCGGCCGCTGCGACGGAGACGACCTGGCCGATGGTCGGCGTGCTACCGGAGCAGGTGAAGCCGTCGCCGGTGTATCCGGCGTTGCACGTGCACGTGAACGAGCCCTGCGTGTTTGCGCAGGTGGCGTTGGCATCGCACCCGGCGGTACCGGCCATGCATTCGTTGACGTCGGAGCAGGACGTGCCGTTGCCGGTGTATCCGGAATCGCAGGTGCAGGTGAACGAGCCCTGCGTATTTGCGCAGGTGGCGTTGGCATCGCAGTTGTCGGTGCCCATCGAGCACTCGTTGATGTCGGTGCAGCTCTGCCCGTTGCCGCTGAACCCTGGGTTGCACGTGCAGAGGAACGAGCCGGCGGTGTTGGAGCAGGTCGCGTTCGAGTGGCAGTTGTCCGTACCGGCGGAGCATTCGTTGACGTCGACGCAGCCGGCCCCGGCGGAGAAGTCGTAGCCGGCGCTGCAGTTGCACATGTTGGTGTCGCAGGAGCCGTTGGCGCCGCATGTTCCGCAATCGATCGTGCCGACGTTGGTGCATCCGTTGGAGAAGTCGACCATGCCGCACTCGGCGCCGCGTTGTGAGCAAACGGTGGAGGCGTCGCAGCCGCACTGGTTGGGCACTCCACCAGCTCCGCAAGATTCGAGCGGGCCCATGCAGCCGCCGCAGTCGACCGAGCGCTGCACACCGCAGATGTCGAGCGCGTCGAGCGTGCCGCACGTGGCGGAGAGGCGAGCGCAGAAGTCGGCTTCGGACTCCATGCATCCGCAGGAGTTGGCGACGCCACCGCCCCCACAGGTCTGGGGCGCAGGGCATCCGCCGCACTGAACGTCGCGCTGGATGCCGCAGGCGGGGTCGAACACGTTGACGGTGCCACAGGTCGCGCCTTCGCCGGCGCACAACGCCTGGTCATCGGAGTTGGCGCACCCACAGACGTTGTCGGTTCCGCTGCCGCCGCAGGTCTCGGGGTCGGTGCACGTTCCGCACTCGACCGCGCGCGTCTCGCCGCAGTTGTCGACGGTTTCGATCGCGCCACAGTTGGCGCCGGCTTGCTCGCAAAGTTCGGCATCGGAGTTCGGCACGCAGACGTTCATGTCGCCGGCGTCTTCGCCCGCGTCCTCGCCCATATCGACGTCGGGCCCGGTGTCCGAGGTGCCCGCGTCGGTCGCCCCACCGTCCTGAATTGGGCCGGCATCACCGGTCTGCACCCAGATCCCGTCGACACATACACGGTTGCCGTCGATCGCTCCGTTCTCGTCGCAGTTGATGTCGCCAAACGGGTCGTACGAACACGCCGACACGCCCAGCGCGAGAAGAAACGTCACGAACTTCACAAATTGCATACCGAACTGTCCTTTCGGTGCTCAAACCGAAGCGGAGCGGAACCAGGGCGACCAAATCGAGTGCCAAACTATAGCTAGAATCGCCGTGCTTCTCACCTGAGTTTCAGAATTCGTCGGAGTACGTCAGAATCGCGCTGGCCACCACAAGAGACATACATGAGCGCGAATTTTCAAAAGCCACTCGACTCGCTGGAAGGACTGCTCGAGTCGCTCGGACTCGAAGTGGAGGACCGGCCCGAGGAGATCGCGCAGGTGGAGGAACTGGAGCGAGAGCCAGGGTTCGACGCACCAGACCTGGTCGACCTCGAGTCGCTCCCCTTCGTCACGATCGACAACGACGGCTCTCGTGATCTCGATCAAGCGCTCTACATCGAGCGCGAACCCGAAGGCTGGCGGGTGGACTATGCCCTCGCCGATGCCGCTTGGTTCGTGCGGCCCGGCACACCTCTTTGGCGCCGCTCGATGAGAAGGGGTGCGACGTTTTACTTTCCGCATCGAGCGATACCGATGCTCCCAGAAAGGCTGAGCGAGGGGCTTATCTCGCTCAACCCGAACGTGATTCGGCGCGCGCTCGTGACGCGAACCTGGCTCGACGCCGAAGGGGTCGTTCGAAGAACGGAGGCATTTCGGGGGCGGATTCGCAGTCGCGCGAAGCTGACGTACGACCAGGTCTCGGAGTGGCTCGCGGGTTCACTGGACGATTCGCTCCCCTACGCCGCTTCGCTGCGCGGCCTGGAAGCCGTCGGAGAGCTTCGGATGAAGCGTTCACTCGAACGCGGGGTCGTTGCATACGATCGCGATGATGTCCGCATTCGAATTGGCGAAGACGGTGAATGCCGTGTGCAAGTTCGGCGACGCAATGCCGCGGAAGCGTACAACGAGCAGATCTCACTCCTCTGCAACACCGAGGGCGCGCGCTTGCTCGCGCAACACGACCACGACGAAACGGTCCAATCGATCTACCGAGTGCACCATCCACCTGTCTCGCGTCGGCTGTCTGAGTTGCGGGAGACGATCGAGGCGTTGGTGAACGCTGCCGAGCTCTCAGACGCATGGCGATGGAGCGGGCGACGCGAAGAGCTGGCCGACTATCTCGCGGGGCTACCTGATTCGGGTGCATCGGGGCGCCTTCGGACCGCGCTGGAGCGGCAGATCCTATGGACCAATCGCGCCTCGGAGTTCTCGGACGAGATCGGGCCGCATTTCGCCCTCGCCGTCGAGCCCTATGCAAGGCTGAGTTCGCCCATGCGAGAGGTGGTGGGTGTGTTCACGCACAAAGAGCTGGCCGAAGCGCTCGATTGGGAAGACCCCAACGACAACGCGACCGATCGAGCGATTCGGGACCAGGTAATCGAAGCCGCCAATCGCGCGCGCACCGTGCAGAAGCAGATCGAGAAGCGCTCGAAGCTCTTGGCGCTCGACGCGCTCTTTGCCGATGACCTCGAGCTCGGGCCGAAAGAGCGCCCGCTCCGGGCGGGAACGGTGGTCGGTGTAAAAGCGACACGACTCTATCTATTGCTCGACGAGCTTCCGATCGACGTGAAGGTGTACGTCGACGACTTGGAGCGGCGATTCGAAACCGAATACGCTCTCGATGGTGTCGTTCTGCGCGCGGCCGATGCGAGTGCGCCGAGTTTCCGGCTCGGCGACGGCCTCGAATTCCGCGTCGACTCGTGGGACAAGGGTCGTCAGCGATTCGTCTTGGATGTTCGGAGTCTCTCGTGAAGCAGGTTTGTCTAGCGCTCGTTTTGTTTTGCTGCGCCTGTTCGGGGCCTCAGGCGCCGGCGACGAACCAGCCGAAACAGACAGCCCCCGATGTCGACGCCACTTCAGATGCGGGCGCGGACGTCGGCGAAATCCCGCAGGCCGAGCTCGAGTTTCCATTCGAAATCGAAGTCAAACGGCACCCGTTTGCGATGCTTGGACCGACCGACCTCATCGAGCGGTCCGACGGACGCGCCTATGTGCTTCTGGCCAGCGCGAAAGGGGTAAAGACGGGTCGCCCGATGGCGATCGTCGACCTCGATACCGGCGACATCGAACCAACCTCTGCGGTCCCCATTCCACTGGCGAAACCCTACGGTTTCAGGCTCGCGGACGACGACCTGTTCGTGTGGAGCCAGACCCCCGACGTGCACGATCGAGACTTCATCTACGTCGATGCGGTCTACTACGACGCCAGTGCCGATCTCTGGCTCCCACTGCCGATCCCGGGGGGTGAACGTATGCAGTCGTTCACCGTGACCCAGAATCCCGAGGGGGAGATCGAAGCGACCACCTGGAACCGACAGGTCGACACCGCGAATTGGCGATTGGATCCGGAGACCAAGACCTGGCAATCGATCCCGGCCTACCTACCGGAGGATTGCAACTCGAGTCGCGAGTGGGATGGCGAGAAGATGTGGGCCGCCGGTTTGGTGATGAATGAGCAGCTCGAGCCTTGCGCAGCGGTCGTGGACGGCTCGGGGGTCAAGCGGCTGCCCCCTCCTCCCTCGCCCAGATGCTTGCACCGAGTGGTGCGCACCGACGACGCACTCTGGCTGGTCGGTGGCTTCGCGAGCTGCGGCATGACGATGTTCCCGTCGACGCCGAAAGTCGACCGTTTGAAGGACGGCGCCAAGGAATGGGAGGAGCTGCCGGACCTGCCCGTCTCGGTGGTTCCATCAGGCGCCCTCGAGGTCGACGGCCACATGTTGGTCTTCGACCACCAGCTAGGGGTCATGGCCTGGATGGAAGAGGAGCGGCAATGGGTCCGACGGGCCCCGATCGAGGACTACGACAACAACTGCGACTGGACGGTGATGGCGCCCAATCGAGTCGCAGCGCTCTCGTGGAAGCGTGATCCCAAACTGCGAGATGATGAGGTCGTGGTCTTCACGTTCCGACCGCGGGGCAAACCTACTCCATGAATGTGAAGAAAATGGCGCACTTGTCGTCTATGTAGTCGCACAGAGCGCAAAACATGACTCGTGAGTCAGTTGGCATCGAGATTGCTCTACTGAACTGCGACACCATAACGAACCGCAGGATCTACCATGCGAACGTGTTCCAAAATTCTGATTGCCTCGCTCCTCCTCATCGGCACCGCTTGCGGTGACGACCCGGCCGAGAGCGCCAAAGAAACTGTGAGCAACGCGGCGGCGAACGTTTCGACGAACGTCGATCCAAGCTCGATCAAAGAGCGAGTCGAGGCCGAAGTGGTCGATCGGCTCGACTGCAGCGGCTACGTGCGTGAAGAGACAAGAGATTCGGTCGCCGCAACGTTGGAGGGTCGCGATCTCGAAGGTCTTCTCGCGGAGCCGACCAAGCTTGCGAGAGCGGTCGGAGCGGCGGCGCTCACGACCGACACGACGGTCCTGCTCGTGGGGAACATCTCGCGTCTTGCCAGCCAGGGGCACCTGCAAACCGCGATGGGCGGCCAGTGGGATTCGCTCTCCTGCGGTGACGCGCCGACCGAAGAGACCTGTTCGGACCTGCTGTCCGGCGGCGACGCGGGCACCATCGCGACGTCGGTGGTCTGCGAGGGCGACGCGGTCACCGCAGTTCGCGCTCAATTCGACGGTGGCTGCAAGCTATTCGGAACCGAGAACTCAGGCGCCGTGAACTTCGAACGCGGAAACGGCGTGCTCTCGTTCGAACAGTTCAAGCTCGGTTCGGTCAACGAAGTCTCCGGGCGGATGATCGTCGAAGTGGCCGAAGGTGAGGTGAATCGGCTTGGGCTGGATACCGGAACGCCTATCGAGATCGCATCCAATGTGGGCAAGTCGTGCGAAGAACGCCTCATCATGCGGTCGTTCGAAGCGATCGACACAGCGGCGAACTACAGTCTGGATTTCGATATCGAACGAATCGTTGGCGAAGATACCCTTCGGGTGCGCACGGTCCAAGGCCCGGCCTCGTGGGGCAAACCGGTCGATTGTTCCTGCCCGACGACCGGTTCGACGGTCGAGCTCACCATGACGGACCCGGTCGGCCTCGGAAAAGAGGGGATCGTGCAGTTCGCATATGGCTCGGCGTCGGGAGACGTATGTAGCGAGAGCACCGCGCAGATCCTGACGTGGCCGGACGGTTGCGAGGGCGACGACACTTGCGGGCGCACGGTCGCCGAAGACCTCCTCGGCGCGCTCGTCACGACATCATGTCTGTCGAAGTAGGAGTTGTCGCCGCTTCGTCTTAGGGGTTAATAAACATCGAACCCAACAGGCGGAGCGGCCATGCAGCACGTCATCGATGTCACCGATCAAACTTTCTACGACGAAGTCCTCGTCAAATCGAACGAGGTCCCCGTCGTCGTCGATCTCTGGGCGGAGTGGTGCGGCCCCTGCAAGACGCTCGGGCCCGTGCTCGAAGGTCTTGCCGAAGAGTACGGCGGCGGATTCATCCTCGCCAAAGTCGACGTCGACGCGAATCAACAGATCGCGATGCAGATGCGCGTCCAATCGATCCCGACGGTCGTCGCGTTCAAAGATGGCCAGCCCATCGACGCATTCCAAGGCGCCCTGCCGAAGGAACAAGTGAAGCAGTGGCTGGCGAAGTTCGCTCAGCCTCAAGATTCCGAGCCTGAACCCGAGCCTCTCACCGGCCCGGCGAAAGACCTCGCCGAGGGCAACTGGGATGCAGCCGCAGGCGCGTTCCAAGCGATGCTCGCCGACGACGAAACCAACCCTGAAGGTCTCGTCGGACTTTGCCGCGTCGCCCTCGGAAAGGGCGATCCCGAAGGCGCGAAGGCGATCTGGGACAAGGTTCCAGAGGAACGACTCGTCCAAATCGAAGGCGAATGGGAAGACGTCTGGCTCAAGATGGAAGTGGTCGGTGCTCCCGACGTGGCGGAGCTCGACGAGCGCGTCGAAGCGAACGGAAACGACCACGAGGCCCGATATCAGCGCGCACTCCTCGCTGCCAACGCCGGCGACTGGGATTCCGCGATGCTCGACCTCTTGCAGATCGTCGTGCGCGACCGAGAGTGGCGAGACGACGGTGCCCGCATCGCGATGGTCAACTTGTTCCGCGTCCTCGGCGAGAACAGCCCATTGACCGCCAAGTGGCGCGTCGAGATGGGACGCGCGATGTACGTCTAGTCCAAGAGCGGCGCTTCGTCGGTCCACGCCGACACCCAGGCGCCGTGCGACTCCACGGCCTCGAGGAACGCTGCGTAGTAGCTGTGCTGCCCAATCGTAGCGCTGTCTCCGAGTACTAGGAGAAGTCGACGCGCCCGAGTGAGCGCAACGTTCATACGTCGCGTATCGGCCAGAAAGCCGATCTCACCCAGGTCGTTGCTACGGACCAGATCGACCACCACCACCTCGGACTCTCGGCCCTGAAATGCGTCGATCGTATCGACGTCGACGCCATCCGGAAGGCGTTTTCGTAGCTGCGCGACCTGCGCGCGGTAGGGCGTGATGACGGCAATCTGGGCGGGGACAACGCCTCGACTGATGATTCGGCGAACTTCCGCGTCTGTTCGCTCCGCCATCCCGACGTTGTACGAACTCGCGCCCTCGCCATCGCGCTCGTCGGTCCACCCTTTTCCTGCAACGTCGACAAACACCAAAGGCCCGGGACGCAGCGGATCTGGCGAAGCGCCCAAGTCTTCGATCGAGTGGCTTCGAACGGCATCGCTCGCGACGAGCGCAGCTCCGTACGAAGCCGCCGACGGAAAGGCCATGATCGCCTCATTCATCCTGTGCTGTACCTCGAGCATGACCGCATGTTTCGCCTGACGCTCGTGGAACGTGGACGCAAGACGCGTCGCTGGCGCGTCGGTCGAGATGACCGTCGGCGGAAGCTGCTCGGGGTCACCGGCAAAAACGGCCTTCGGAGCTCGGAGCAGCGCGATGAGGGTGAGTGGGTCGGGCGACTGGGTCGCTTCGTCGACGACGACGAGGTCGAACTCCGCGTGGTCGAGAATCCGTGAACGCGCGCCCGTCGTGGTGGCGCAGATCACTGGAGCGTGGGCGACGATCGCGTCTTCGAGGCGACGGATGTGATGATGTGCATCGCCCATCAACGTGCGCGCCTGCCGGTAGAGGTCTCGCCGCTCGTTGCGGTCCATGCCGCCGCGACCGGACCTCGAGTCGATCTTGCGCCGGATCGCGTTTGCCTCGTCGATCCACTTCTTTGCGAGCTTCCAATCCGGTGTGGCTTCGACTCTCGCGTCGAGCGTGTGCTGCTCCACCGCCTCCGAGACTCGAGCGGGATGACCGAGCCGAACTACGTCCACGTCGCGGGCGATGAGCGACGCGGCCAGGTGGTCGACCGCAGCATTGCTCGCTGCCGCGCAGAGGACCTGCCCCCCAGCGGCAACGACCTGTCGCACGACCTCGACGAGCGTTCGAGTCTTTCCGGTGCCGGGAGGCCCGTGCAGAAACGCAACGGTTTCGGCTGCGAGCGCCTCGGAGACCGCGCGTTCTTGCAGGTCGTTCAGTTCCTGGTCGAGCGTGTCACTCAGGGGAGTCGCATCGACCGGTTTCGGACCTTCGACAAGTGCCCGAAAGAGCTCGCCGCGATCCGACTTTGCGGGAGCTTCGGCGAACTGCTTCATCGCCCAAAGACCGGCGCGGAACGTGGTCTCCGTCGCCTCCAAGTCGAGGTTGAATTCGCCCTCGAAGAGTCGGTCGGGAGGGTCGTCGACGACGACTCGAATCTGATCGGTCACGCGCCGCTGGAGCACGCCTCGAACTGCATCGCGCTGGGTCGGCTCGTCCCACCAAAGGACGACCGGCGAGCCCGAAGACCCTTGAAATATGTCGGCGTCGATCGACTCCTGCGACCGAAGCGTGAGCCGAAATCGGCCACCGGTTGCGGCACCGGTGTCGTCGACAAAGAGTCGGCGAAGAGCTGTCCCGCGCCCCACCCGCTCGGCCAGAGTGAAGTCTTCGCGCTCGGTGCGGGCGCGCTCTTCGACCTCTCGCTGCTCGGCCCGCCATGCGGCCTCGAGCTCTTCTAGAAACGAGTCGCTCACATCAGAATTCGACTGCGAGATCGACCAGGAACGTACGGCCTGCCTGCGGGGTCGCGATGTCGAGGAACTCGTCGCCGACCGGGTGTGCGTAGTTCCAGTCGAGGACATTCTCGACGCGGACCGCGTATCTCACCGGCACGACGTCGACTTCGCCGGAGGCTACGACGTCCCAGAGGAGCGACGGGCGTGTCTTGCTGCCCTCGCGAGTCACGCGTCCCGACTCGAATCGGGCGCGGTTGGCGAGGATGAGGCGCCGCCGCACGATCGGCACGGCGACCTTGATGGATGCGAGGTGATTGGGCGAGTTGGGGATGACGGTCGGACCATCGAAAACGTCGCCGATACTGCCGTCGGCAGTGCGCTGATACCCGTACATCGCGGTGAACATCCACCCGCGGAAGAACGGCCGTCGCAGCTCGATCTCCCCGCCCACGGTGTAGAGCTGCGAGTCGATGTTCTGGAACTGAATCGGGTCGGTCTCGTTGCCGCCTCCGGTCTGCTCGATGCGGTTGTCGATCTGGTTGAGGAATGCTGCGCCGACAAGCTCGAACCGTTCAGGGAGCGAATGAGTGTGTTCGAGCTCGACGCTGTAGGTCGTCTCGGGCTCCAGCTGTGGCGCCGCGACCTGCGTGAACCCGTCGTCGTTGTACGTGAGCTCGTAGACGGACGGCGCCCGGAATCCGCGACCGAACATCACCTTGGACGTCCCGTCTGCATACGGCTTTGCCAGCAGCACGACGCGAGGGTTGATGTTGGAAATGGTGCGCGCTTCTTCGTCACCGTCTTCGGTCGGCAAGGCGTCGAACGACCAGATGTCGTAGCGCGCGCCAGCCCAGATGCCGAAGCGTCCATTGAAGAAATCTTGGCGCGCGATCGCGTGACCGGATGCCTTCCAGAACGGCGTCTTTGCCGAGAAGTAGACGCCCTCGTTGTCGAAGCTCTCGGCGTCGTGGACCAGGTTCCGCACGCCCTCGATGCCGACCGTCCAACGGGCTCCTTCGAACGGCCGGAACAGCGCTCGAACCTCGGTGCCCACACCATGTCCGACGAATTCGTCGTTCACTCCACCACCGTCGGCCTCCTCGTAGACGAACAACCCGTCGTACAGATACCCGTCGTAGAACACCCGCGTATCGAGCTCGAAAGCCTCCCAGCGAGGTTCCCACCGCAGATCGGCGAACCCGCGGCGGTCACGTTCGAACGAACCGTCGTCGCCGAAGATGGTCTCGTAGGCGCCTAGAGGCGAGTTCTGCGTACGATCGTGCCAATAGCTGTAGAACTTGAAATCGCCCCACGCGGCGTTCGCGCGAAGAGTGTACTCGTCCCATTGACCGACGTTCTCGGCGACCGCATTGCGGGCGGGCGAGAAGAAGTCTCGGGGCTGTCGTTCCGATACGCCGGCCGACAGCTGAATTCCGCCGCCGTCGAACGCCTGTCGAACATGACCGTAGGCTCGCCCCGCACCGTCGCCAACGACTCCGACACCGACCCGATTCGATTGAAACTCGTCGTCGATCTCAGGCGACGCAAGGTTGATGACCCCTTGGAATGCGCCAGAACCGTAGAGAACCGAGTTCGGCCCGCGGACCAATTCGATCCGGTCGAGACCGTAGATGTCGGTCATGACCTCGAACTCGTGGAACGATGCCTCGAGCCACGAGTCATTGAGAGTATGCCCGTCGAGCTGGACCAACGTACGGTTGCCGAAGAGACCGAACGATCCATAGCCTCGTAGGCCGACGAGCCGATAGGTCAGGTCATCGGTGTAGTAAATGCCTCGGGTTCCCTGCAGGGCGTCTGCCGTTCCGCGGTATGCGAATGTCTCGATCTCGCGCGACGAGATGAGCGAAACCGACGCCGGTGCGTCGGAGACCGATTCGCGCACGCGCGAGGCGGCGGCGACTTCAGAAGTCGCGACCAGCGGGGCGTCGACCTCGATACGCACATCGGTCTCGATGTCGACGACTTGTTCGAAGGCCTGAAATCCGTCCTGACGCACTACGACACGGTGTCTGCCAACGGGAACATCGTCGATGACCACCGGTGTGAACCCGATCACTTCGCCATCGAGATAGACGGCCGCATCGAGCTCGGTCGCGGTGATCACGAGCGCCCCGGTCTTCTTTTCGAGGGAAACTTCGAGGGCAGAGCTCGCCTTTTCGACGACGTCCACGGTCAGTGTGAGTGGCTCGTAGCCATCAGCCGAAAACGTGACGGACTGCCGACCGACCGGCACGTCGATCGTCGACGGAATCGTGATGTCGACCGGTGCGGCATCGCCGACGGTAAACGAAACGTTGGACGGGCCGCCGCTGAGCTTGAGTTGACCGAGACGACGCTTGAGCTCGAGCTTTCGAGTGATGACGTCGCCCGCCTTCACTTCGACATCGCTAACCTTGGCCGACTCGTAGCCATCAGCTTCGACGATGATCTCGTAGGTGCCCGGTTCGACGGGGACATCGCCTGGCGTGTTGCCGTACGAACCGAGGTCGACTCGGTTGAGGTAGATGCGGGCTCCCGGCGGCTCCGATTCAACCTTCAGAACGCCAAGCTTCTGGCCGATCCGGTCGAGTGCCTCGCCCACCTTCTGCCGCTCGTCGTCGTCTTTGGACCCTTTTTGATAGGTCCGGAAGTAGCGCCAAGCTTCGACGAACATGCCGAGGTTCTCGTAGCATCGCGCGATGTTGAACGTGACGTTTCGGTTGGGCGCGAGGCGGTTCGAGGCGAAGTAGTGCGATAGCGCTTCGCGATAGTCTCGGTTGGAGTACGCCTGATTACCGAGCCGAAACTCGACGTCGGCTTCGTCGGCGGTGGCGCCAGCTTCCTGAGCGAATGCTGGCGAGGCGGCGAGCGCGAGCAGGCTCGCGAGGAGAAACGCAACGACGCGCTGACGCATCATCGATCCATTTTGATGTCGAGATTGGGCTTTCCGCGGTCTTTGCGGATGGAGCGGATGTCCTTTTTGATCTTCTCTTCTCTCGCCGCGTTTTCGGCTTCTTCGCGGGCCTTCTCTGCTTCGTTGGCCTTCTCGGCTCCGTTTTTGGAGTCGGCCTTGGCGTCGTCCGTCGTTTTGGTGGAGTCGGTCGTATTGGAGCCAGTCGGAGCGGTTGCGTTCGCGGCCGTGTTCGCGTTTCCAGCGGGAGCTACGGTCGGCGTGGTCGAACCCGCCGCCGGTTCCAGATCGACTTCCACATCGAAGGTCTCACCGAGTCCGGGATTGAGGACGAACTTCGTGTCGGAGTGACCTTCGCGAGTGAATCGCAGCGTCGTGGACTCTTGGACGTCGAGCTCGATGTCGAACGGGGTTTGACCCAACTGTTTCGGGCCCATGTAGACGTAGGCGCCCGGTGGTTCAGACGTGATGTGCAGGCGAGTGGGTTCAGCGCCGGGGAACAGCGCAATGGCGCCAGCGACGCCGCCCAAGATGAGCAGAAGGACCACGCCGACGATGACAGCGACCGGTGACTTTGCCTTCTTTTCGGTGCCGACCACCGTGTCGCCCGTTGGCGCGACGGCGGCCTGCGCCGGCGAGAGACTCGGAACGTCTGGCCGGGTCGCGTCTTCGGTCTGGGGCCGAATGCCGCGACCGGTGTCATCGGTGACGAACTCACCGCTCGTCTCGCCCGGGAGTACGGGGCGGACGTCGTCGATCGTTGGGAGCGAATCGACCTCGTCCTCGATGGTGACAGCTCCCTGAGCGCACGATTTGAGCAGCCGATTGAGACCGGCCATCGTCGGGCGCTCCCCGGGTTCTTTGGCGAGGCAGCGCATGATCAACGCTTCGAGGCCGAGCGGCAGCTGCAGATCTGGGGCGAACTTCCCCATGGCCGGCGGCTCGTCCTGCACGTGCTGCATCATGATGTGCTGAAGAGTCGATTCGGGGCTTCGGATGAACGGCGGACGCCCGACGAGCATCTCGTAAAGCATGATTCCGATGGCGTACACGTCGACCGACGGCGAGTCGGCCGAGTGATAGAGGAACCGCTCGGGCGCCATGTATCGAGGTGATCCGATCAGGGCGTTCTCGGCCGTGAGTTCTTCGTCGCCCTTCTTGGGCTCGAGCTCTTTTACGAGCCCGAAGTCGACGACCTTCACGAAGTGCGAATCGTCGCCGCGCTGCACGAGCATGACGTTCGGCGGCTTGAGGTCGCGGTGAATCACCCCGAGCTCGTGGGCTTCCGAGAGCGAGCCTGCGATCTGCGTGCAGATGTGGAGCGCGACCGGCACGGTCAGGCGACCTCGCTCGCGCATGAACTCGCGCAGCGACTTGCCCTCGAGGAACTCCATGACGAGGTAGAAACCGTTTTCGTCGGGGAGCTTTCCGTAGTCGAAAATCGTGACGGTGTTCGGGTGATT
>CAYLMO010000006.1:102805-171430 GCA_964384605.1 uncultured Bradymonadales bacterium
CGTTTTCGTCGGGGAGCTTTCCGTAGTCGAAAATCGTGACGGTGTTCGGGTGATTGAGCTTTGACGAGTAAGCCGCTTCGCGGAAGAAGCGCTTGTAGCGTTCCTCGCGTTTCGCGTCGTTGTCTCCGACGTCCTTGAGCGTCTTGAGCGCGACATCGCGGCCCAGCGGCTCTTGGATCGCGTGATAAACGGCGCCCATCCCGCCTTCGGCGAGTTTCCGGTAGATCCGGTACTTATCCGCGATCAAATCGTCGGGCTTGAGTTCAGTGATGCGCGTGGTACTGGTCATGAGCACAAGCTATCACCCTTCGAGCTTGACGGCGACACGCGCGAGCGAGAACCTAGTCACAACATAATACACCACAGGGGGCCACATGTTCGTATCTGGTACATATCGAGTCTGGCAGACAGAAATTGGATCCGAGGAGCCTGATCCGGCCTCACAGGAAGCAGGCGTGCTCGTCGTCGCCGGCGACGAGGCCGGGCAAACCAGCTATTGGGTGCCGACGCATGGAAGCGTCTCATTTCCGTTCGTGAGCGATTCGGACACCGAATATTGGCTGTATCGAGTTGGGTCGGCCGACCCCGTCGGCCACTCCATACAGGCAGCCACGATCGAGGTGGAGAACGTCGATCCGATCATCCACGATTGGCAGCCATGGCTCATTGAGATCGATGGCGCAGTCGCCGCAATGGCCTTCTCGCACCAAAAGTCGAGCGAAGAGTTCAGCTGTGTCGTCGGAGAGCCTCCCAGCACGAAGTTCCCGTACGAGGTTGCTCAAAACACTTTCGCGCGACTCTCTCCAGACGGCGAAGCCGTCGACAAGGCGGAGATCGAAGCAATTCTCGAGAATCAGTTCGGAAACGGCTGGAAAGGTACAGAGCGTGGCCTCACGAAGCACTGATGCCCAACTGTGCCAGGACTTCCATGGGATGGATGAAGTAGAGGAAGCTCGACTGCTCGCGGGTCGACAAGAGGCGCATCGCTTCACGAGCGAGCTCCTCTGATTCATGTGCCGGACCGCGCAATGCCGCGGCGAGGAGGACCGTCGCCAGATGTGTCCGGTGAGGGGTAGAGCGCGACATCTCGATGATCTCACGCGACGGCGCTCTCCCCTGCAGATATCCCATCTGGGTCGCGATCATCAGGTCGATCGAGTTGCCCGATTCGGGCCGGGCTCGGAGGAGCGCCGGCTCCAATATCTCCACGGCATCCGCAATCTCTCCGCGACGCTCGAAGGCAGCGGCGAGCGTGCTGCGAGCCATCGACTCGACCATCCCTAGCCCCAAGAGCGACGACACCTCCGCCAGCTCGACGTCAGGCACCGGAGTTTCACCGGCTCTTAGCTCGACCTGGAGCAACGTGAGGCTCGCAAACACTTCATAGCTCGGAATCCCAACACCTTTTGACTCGCGCAGAATGGTCTCGGCAGCCACTCGTGCGTTCTCGAGCTCGAACGCCTCGAACCAAGCGCCAGATTCGTTGAGCAGGCAATTCAGGCGTTCAATCGGTCCCGTACGCATCGAAGCGGCCTGCGCCAACAGTTCGGCCGCGCGACGATGCGCGTCTTTTCGGCGCAGCAGAATCTTGGCGTCCCACAGCAAACACAAGCCCTCGACGTCTGCATCACCCTTCTGGCGCCCCCATTCCCTCACCTCCTCGGTGAAACTCGCCAGGTCGCCCCCTGTGTGCGAAAGGCATGCGACCTGCGCCACGCGGCGGGCGCGCTCCATCGTCTGGTCGCCCGTATCGGGCACCGCGGCCAATCGCTCGAACGTCTGTTGATTCGGGCTGACGTTGGCGAGCCGCAGAGCCTCCAGCAGGGGGCGAAGGTCGTGTTGCCGGTCGGCCAGAATCCAGAACAGTTCCTCGATCCCGAGGGCGCCCACGCTCTTCACGATCGTTTTGGCCCACCTGCCAATGAGGCTTTCAAAGAGCGGGGAATCAGGGTCCCGTCGCTTCAGGAAGTAGGCCGCCTCGCGCAAGACGGAATGCGCCGCATGTCTTCGACCCGCGGCGGCGTGCTCGTCCGAAGCAGCGACCGCAGCGCCATATACCGAGGCGATCTGATCTCCCAGAAGCGAAAGGTGAAACCGCTGCTCGCTTCCGATCAAGCCAAGCCTCATCACGAGGGCGATTGCTTGCTCCTTCGAACGGTCGCCGATCGTGTTGGAATGCGGAGGTACGCGGATCAAGAACCATGTCTCGTCGGCCTCTCGAACCGCGCCCACCTCCTGTAGTGGCGTCAGTATCTCCAAGACATCCGCGGCGCTCCTTTCCAGAACCGAGGCGAGGTTCTCCAGGGTCGTTTCGCCACCGAAGAGGTCGAGCCACTGGAGCAGCTCGAGGCTCTCCGGTTTGAGACGGCTGACCGAAATCGGCGCGCGGGTTCGTAGGCCCTGCTCGAGCAGCGAGAGGGCCCGGTCGTTGACGCGGAGCGTGCCATTGCTCTCGAGCTGCGCGAGATTGAACCGCCGCCACGATTCGAGTTCCGCGAACACATCCGCGCGATAGCCGAGCGTTCTCTTCCAGACCACGTCTGCCGCCCTCGAGGGCAAGTGGAGGGCGAGCTCGGGTCCTGCGAACAAGTCTTTCAGCTCGGCGCGGGTCAATCGCTCGAGCTTCAGAGAGTTCGGCGCCGGTTCGCGACCGGTCCACACGATACCTGGTCGGGTCTGAGCGACGTCACGAACCACGTCCCAGGTCCATTCGTCGAGCGACTCCGCTCCTCGGGCGATTGCGATGAGCGCACCCTCCTCGAGAGCGCTTTCGACTTGTCGTCGCGCTTCGTTGCGCAGCTCGGACTCGTTCAGTCCGGCTGGTAGATCGACGAAGCTCGTTCGCGCGAGTGACTCAAATGGACGCTGGCCTGCCCGGAGCGTGTGGACACGTCGCCCACGTTCGCGTTCTCGACGCGAGATTTCGTCCACGAGCGCTGTCTTTCCAGAGCCGCTCGGGCCTGTCACCTGAAGCGATCGCTGCTCGATGACTGCGAGCGCCGCGGAGACTCTGGAAGCGTCGCCGAGCCACCGCGATTCATCATGCAGCTCGGTTCCTTCGATCATCTTGAGAACTTCCCAGGCCGTCCCAGGTCGCCGCACAGGGTTCGGTGCGAGCAGGGCATCGACCAGTGTTCTCGCCGTCGGGTCGGCGTCGGGCGCCACCTCCGCGAGCGTCGGCGGACCCTTCGTCTTCAAGAGGCGAATCCACTCGACCATGCTGTTGGTCTCGAAGAACTGCCTACCTGAGAGCGCCTCGAAGATCATCGTCCCGAGCGCAAAGAGGTCCGTTTGCGGCGAGAGCTTGGCGCCAGAGAAGAGCTCAGGTGCCATGTAGACGGGGGTGCCATGCAGCCGCTGGCCCTCGAAATCGTTCGCGAAAGCGCTCAGCGACAGTCCGAAATCGACCAGCTTGAGTCGGCCTGTGTCTTCGATGAGGACGTTTCCAGGCTTGATGTCGCCATGAACGAGCCCGGAGGAGTGTACGAGCGCGAGAACTCGGAGGACGTCGACGACGTAGCCTTCGATCATCTCCCAGGGGAGTGGCTGCGACGGACGAGGAAAGGGGCGCCCCTTGACGTACTCCATCGCGAGGAAGGGGAGGTCACCCTCGACCCCCTCTGCGATCAGGCGCGCAACTCCGGGCAGATCGAGTCGCCGCAGCATCGCGGCCTCTCGCCACCTCGCGTTGGATGCGGAGAGTCTTTCGGGCTTCAAGACCTTCACGGCAGTGTCGAGCTGCGTGATCTGGTCACGCGCGCGATACACCTCGCCGTAAGCTCCTGCGCCGAGGACGCCGGTGACGAGGAATCGTCGAGCGAACAGTTCCCCAGGCTGAAGCTGATTCATGGACATGGAGTTGGCAAACGAGCGGACCCAAACATCGGGCCCACCTTAGAACTCCACGTTACACGCGTCGAGGTCTGCGTTGCAGAAGCCACCCTCGATGCGAGGGCGGATGCAGACCTCGAGATCGTCCCGCTCTGCCGGGCAGTTCTCGCGGAGGCAGGCGTCGATGTCGCCGCCGGCCTGAGCGCCTTGCGCGCAGTTGAGCAGGCACGGAATCGACGCGCGGAGCTCGTCGGGGCAGTAGCGTTGGGCACAGCGCTGGGCGCCCGACAGTAGGCATTCGCCGCAGTCGAGTTCAATGGCTGCGCAGTTGAAGATGCAGCCGACGCCGTACGGGTCATCACACTCGTCCCTGCACATCGCGAACGGTTCGCACAATTCGCCCATCGGGACGGTCGACGGGTCGTACTCTTCGGCGACGACGAGGAAGTTCAGACACATCTCGTCGAACGTTCCGCCGCCCCACGACAGATCCTGTGGTGCCTGTTGTTCGCCGTCGATGATTGGTTGGTTCTCGGGTGAGTTGTCGAACTCGCAGGTCAGCCGAACCTTGTCTCCCGGGTGTACTTCGAGCCAGTCGTCTTGTTCGAAGAAGTAGGCTTGTTGCCAATCGAAGTCCCACTTCGGAATGTCGAGTACGCACTCTTCGCCGCCGTCGGCCCGCACGATCTCGACCTTCACTTTGGTGGCGAGGAGGTGGAGGTGCGCGGCCGATCCAAAGACGGTCCACGACTTGTCGGAGAGATTCTTGAACTCCTCAGTGTGCACGGAGCTCGCTTCGCCGGCAGGCACCTCGAAGTTGAGGTTCGCAAACGGCATGGCGCGCACGACTCGGGACGGAACCTGGTCGGTCGTCCAGAGATTGAAGATCGAGAGCACCGGCTCGGGTTCCGCGTACACGGTGTTGAAGTGGGTCTGCATGATGATTCGACTTCCAGCCGGGATGCGGACCGCCGTATCGGCGGGCAGCTGGATCGGCTGCACTCCCGGCACCCAGGCGCCGATGAGGTTGATCGTAGCCACGCCGGGGTCGCCGAAGCAGCGGTATCCAGACTGGGCATCTTCAGCCTCGAGCGCTTCGACGCGCGCGGCATTGGTCGGGTTCACGAGGAACATGTTGGCATGGTGGACGACACCACGGTTGCCCGGATCGACATCGATGCCCGTCACGAACGTGTCTTCTTCGAACTGCGCGTCGAGCAGGAAACAACGATATTCGTCGCCGCCCATCACCGTGGGTTCGAATGGTGCGCTCGGCTTTGCTGCGATGTCGGGCGGCCCGAGCTCCACGACCTCCACGTCGGGCGCCACGTAGTCCGCCGCTTCGCCTTCGAGCTTGCCGTCTTCGATCCAGTCGCGGAAGAGCTGGATCTCCTCGGCCGAGAGCAATCGGGCGTCTTCGATGTCGCGGCAATCGGGATCGGGCGACCAAGGGGGCATCGTGCCGGCTTCGATCGACATGAGCGCCAGACTTGCGTACGTCGAAAGTCCCTCGTAGTTGTCCAGCTCGAACGGACCGATTCCGCCCGAATCGTGGCAACCCACGCAGTTCTCTTCGACCAGCGGGCGCACGTGTTCATGATAGGTGACGGGCCCGGTCGGCTCACTCGCGTCTCGAGCGCCGGCGTCGGCGATCTGATTGTTCGGCTCGACTGCGCCGTTGCCCGTGTCAGCGTCGGAGCAAGCGGCTGCGAAAGCCAAGAAAGCGGCGAGCAACAGGTGGTTCGTCTTCATCACAAAGCCCTCATCTTACATGCACATACAGCTTAGCCGACGCACTATAGCGACACAAAACTGACTCGCCAATCAGTGAATCCTTTTTTTGTTTGTGGCATCTTGGGGCCGCGAAGTCTTTCGACCCGGCGCAGTATTTATGGACTCGAATCAACGCCAAACTCCGATCTCCGACGAGCACCTGAAATGGGTGCTCGTGCTGTTATCGGGCGTGGTCTTCATGGCCGTGGTGAACGCCACGATGATCAATGTGGCGCTTCCACATATCGGCGCCCACTTCGCAGTATCGGAGGGGACGTTCGGGTGGATCGTGACCGGCTACTCCCTCACGTTCGGCATCTTCAGCGCAGTAGATGGGCGCCTCGCCGACGTGCTGGGCAAGCGTCGCCTGTACATGAGCGGCATCTTCCTGCTCGGCCTTACGTCGATCGCATTGGCGGTATCACCGAGCATCGAGGTGACGATTGCGCTGCGCGTCTTCCAGGGGGCCGGCGCCGCGGCGCTCCCAGCGCTCGGCTCGGTCATTATCGCATCGCTCGTGCCGCCGGAGCGCCGCGGGTCCGCGATGGGTGTCATCCTGAGCACCGTCGGTGTGGCCGCGAGCATCGGGCCGTTCTTGGGCGGGTTCCTCGTGCAGGCACTGTCGTGGCGTGCGGTCTTTGGCTTCTCGGGCGTGGTGCTCCTCGCCTTCCCGTTCGCATTCCGACTTCTGCCGAAGAGCCTCGACCATGTGAAGTCGACCCACTTCGATGCGTTCGGTGCTCTACTCATGAGTGGCGGCATCGCGATGATGGTCTACTCGTTCGAGGTACTTCAGACCTCGGGAGTGTCTGTAGAACTCGCAACCTGGCTGGGCGGCGGCGTCGCGCTTCTCATCGCGTTCGCGTGGTGGATTCATCGTGCGGACGACCCGTTCGTGAAGCCGGCGCTCTTCCGTGACACCCGCTACCTGAGCTGCGCGTCGGTCGCGACGCTCACCAACATGACGCGATTTGGCACGATCGTGTTGGTCCCGATCTTCCTCACGCGCGTGAATGGGCTCGAGCCGGTGTGGGTGGGAGCGGTGCTCTTCCCCGGCGCGGTTGCCATTGCAGTTCTGTCGCGAAAAGCCGGTGCGATCGCCGACAAGTTCGGCCCGCGCGTACCGGTGCTGTTCGGCTCGACCTGCATCATCATCGGCAATCTGGTGTCGGCCTGGTACGCCGGTGGTTCGCCCTATGGCGTCGCACTCGGCATGGGGCTGTACGGCGTCGGCTTCGCGTTCATCCAGACTCCGCTCCTCAGCGCGACCTCGAAGGTCCTCCCCGACGAACTCACGGGCGTCGGGATGGGCATCTTCATGATGATCTTCTTCATCGGCGGGGCCATAGGCGTGGCCGTTTCGGTCACGGCGGTCGAACTTCAACCGCTCGACGCCGTTAGCTGGCTGGGGTGGGACAATGGCGAGGGAGCTCGTTACTCCAACGCCATCCTGGTGCTGACAGGCGTCGCGGTCTTGGGCGCAGCGCTCATTCCAGCACTACCCGACCGCGACGCGAAACCGGCTCTCTAGGGTTCGAGCGCGTCGAGCGATTCCTGCAGCGCGGTCAGCCAATCGCTCACAATCTCGGGGCCGACACCGTTTGTCTCCTCGTAGTGATCGCCGGGAGCGCGCTGGAAGTATCCGTTCGCCTCATAGTCGTACTCCGGGACGATGTAGCCGAGGAAGTCCATGCCCAACCCGATGAAGAACGGGAAATCGCCTGGAATTCGGCCATAGACGGGATCGGTGGGCGCCATCGACCAGTCGGGCGGATTCTCGGCGTCTTTGCGAATGATGCAGGCAAAAGCGCCGTCGTCGTTCGGCGTCGGCAGCCCCTGATCGTCGCAAGTGGCGGGGACACGGGTCTCTTCGACGTCGCCCACGGTCGGGTCCTGCACTCGCGGACCTCCGGGGAATCCGCCCACCAACGTCTCCGGGAAAACCTCGCCAGGTGCAGTGAAGAAGGTCACCGGCCCCAGCCGTACGACTGCGACCTGGGACTGAAGCATCGGGTCGTTCGGCACGAACGCGTTCGGGCGACCCGTGACGTTGTAGACATCGCGCTTGAGGATACCGAGCACCCACGAGGCGAGCTGGAAGACGGTGTTGCGAATTCCGGTCAGGAAGCGACGCGTTGCGAAGCTGAGCTCAGTACTGGCGAGCTGCGTGAACTGCCCGTTTGCATTCGCGCCCAAGACGTTGGCCGCGATGCGCTGACCCACAGCGTCGGCTGCTTCCCACGAATGGTCCTCGGCCGGAGCCTGGTCGGCATAATCCAGCGCGCCGCCGCGCCCCGGATTGATCAGTCCTCCGACGGCACCAGCGAACATCACCGTCACTCCGCCGAAGCCGGGGAGCGCTGGGTTGGCGTTGGCGCCGTTGCCGTTCCCGGGCAAACCTTCCTCGATGTATTTGCGGGCGAAGTGGAAGTAGTCCGACGTCAGCAGCGTGTTTTCGCTCCACAGAACTTCGGCGTGGTTCGCGACGCTGAGCAAGGTAGCCACGGTCTCGCCGTCATCCTGCGCCGTGAAGCGAACGACAGGGATGTTGTCGTCGTAGATGTACGGAGCACGACTATCGCTCATCGCGAGGCCGCGGATTCCCTCGTCGACAATCGCCGCGTGCGCATCGACCGGTTCGAGGGCGGCGATTGCTTCTTGGATGCCAGCGACCGTTTGCGTTCGGACCTTCTCGAGGAACTTCGGCGAGCGGCCGGAGGTCGACGGAGCGGTCAGTCCGGGTCCCCATTGCCCGGCAGTGTCCGGACCTTCGTGGCTGTGAGTTGCTCCCATGACCAAGAGGTCGACGTCGGCCGCAGCCTGCACTTCGCGTCGAATCTCCTCGATGTCGGTGTGGAAGAACCCGACGGTGTCGAGGGCAGCAAACGCGATCGTCACGTCGTCGCGCTCGACCACCGCGATTTGCACGCGGATGTCGTCGTGAGCCCACTTCGACACACAGCAGTCTGCGCGATCACACCCGATTCGTTCGGCGGGGCAAAGTTGTGCAGGCCGACCGTTCGTGAAGCCGGCGATCCAGATTGCCTGCATCTGGCCATCACCCTCTCCTTCGTCGGGCTCGGTGTAGCCGGGCTCGCCGGGGCAAATGTCATCGTAGCCGCAGTCGCGCCATCGATCGGTGGTCGTTGGGCCCGGGTTGAAGTTGAGGTAGGCGCCGGAGTCATCGAGGCCTTCGGGCAGCGGTACTTCGAAGCCATCGGGCGTGACGATCTTCGAGACCGCGGCCGCGCGCAGCTGGCCGTCGCCTCCCTCGGTGCAGCCCTGCGCGCCCGGACAAACCTTGACCGGCGGAGCTTCCCACCAGCAGATCATGTTGCCTTCGATGTCGCGGCAAGTTTCGTCGTCGCGGCAATCGGCGTCGGTCACGCACGCGCGGTCGTTCTCGGCAACGCATCGGCAGCCCACCTGACGTTCGTCGGCCTCGCACATCGGATCGGACTCGCACTGGGGCGGAGCCATGTCGACGCCGGCGTCGGTCGCCGTCGTCGCGTTGTTCCCCTGATCGGTCTGCGTCGAAGCGTCGCTTCCCGCGTCCGTCGCCGAGTTTCCATTGTTGTTCGAAGTGTCGTCGCCCGAACAAGCGGCGAGGATCGAGATCGCAAAAAATAGCCCGAGGCGAGCGGCAAGGCGGCTCATATCTACTCTCATCAGTCGGTGTTTCGGAGGGCCGTCACGCTAGTCGAGCGGTTCTTTCGAAGCAACTCTGTGGCCATTCGCGCAAGCTTACAGGCCGCCAGAAATCCTTCGCGCCCGTTGACTTGCACGTTGGAGTTGGTAAATCACCCTCGCCCACCAGCCCGAGGTCAAATCGCCATGTCCGAAGCCGTTACGAATCTCTCGATCAACACTATCCGGACGCTGAGCATCGACGCCGTTCAGCGCGCAAATTCTGGCCATCCGGGGGCTCCGATGGGCCTCGCCGCGGCCGCCTACACCATCTGGCAGAAGCATCTGCGCCACGATCCGGCGCGACCTGACTGGTTCAACCGCGACCGATTCGTGCTGAGCAACGGGCACGCGTCGATGCTCCTCTACTCGCTCCTCCACCTGACGGGATACGAGGAGATGACGATGGAGCAGATCAAGAACTTCCGGCAGTGGGGCAGCAAGACGCCTGGCCACCCTGAAGTCCACATGACGCAAGGGGTCGAGACCACGACCGGACCACTCGGCCAGGGACTTTCGACCGCCATCGGTATGGCGCTCGCCGAGGCAAACCTGAACGCGACCTACGGCGACATCGTCGACCACTACACATTCGGAATCTGCTCCGACGGCGACCTGATGGAAGGCGTGACCGCCGAGGCCAGCTCCATCGCGGGCCATCTGGGCCTGGGCAAGCTGATCTTCCTCTTCGACGACAACGAGATCACGATCGACGGTCGTACCGACATCTCGTTCACCGAAGACGTGCTCGCTCGGTACCGAGCGTACGGATGGCACGTTTCGCAGGTGGCCGACGGAAACGACGTCGCCGCCATCGACGCCGCGATCGAGGCGGCAAAAGCCGTGACCGACAAACCGTCGCTCATCTCGGTGAAGACCACGATTGGATTCGGTTCGCCTAACAAGGCCGATTCGTCGAGCTCGCACGGCTCGCCGCTCGGCCCCGAAGAAGTCGCCAAGACCAAGGCCGCCTACGGGTGGGACCACCCTGAATTCCACGTGCCCGCGGAGGTGCGGGAGCACATGGACGCCCGCCCTCGCGGCGGAGAAGCGTCGAGCCAATGGGACGCCAAGTTCGGCGCCTGGGCGGCCGAGAACGCGGGAGCCGGTGCCGAACTGCGCCGACGAATCTCGGGTGAGCTGCCCGACGGTTGGGTTGCCGCGCTGCCCGCGTTCGAGCCCGATGCCAAAGGGATGGCCACCCGTGCTTCCGGCGGGAAGGTCATCAAGGCACTCATGGCTCAACTGCCGGAGTTGACGGGTGGCTCGGCGGACCTCGCCGGATCGAACAAGACGCTGCACCCCGACTTTGGAGTAATCGAACGGGGTAACCTGTCTGGTCAGAACATCCACTTCGGCGTGCGTGAGCACGCGATGGGCGCAATTGCGAACGGACTGACGCTCCACGGAGGATTCCGCGGTTTTGGCGCGACGTTCCTCGTCTTCGCTGATTACATGCGCCCTGCCCTTCGAATCGCCGCTCTTTCGCACATTCCGTCGCTCACCGTGTTCACGCACGATTCGATCGGGCTGGGCGAAGACGGCCCGACGCACCAACCAGTGGAGCACCTCGCTTCGCTTCGGGCGATGCCGAACTACGCGGTCTACCGCCCCGGCGACGCCAACGAAGTTCGTGAGTGCTGGCAGCGCGCCATCGAGCGCACCGACGGCCCGAGCGCGCTCGTCTTGACTCGCCAGGACGTACCGACGCTCGACCGCAGCGCGCTTGGAGCGCGTGGCGACGCGACGAAAGGTGGCTACATCGCCGCGGACTGCGACGGCACGCCTGAAGTCATCCTCATCGGAACGGGCAGCGAGCTCGGCGTCTGCGTCGAGGCATGGGAGTCGCTCAAGGCCGACGGCGTCGCGGCTCGAGTCGTGTCGCTTCCGTGCTGGTCCGACTTCGAGGCACAGGACGCCAGCTGGCGGGAAGAAGTTCTGCCCGCGGCCGTCACGCGTCGCGTTGCGGTCGAAGCCGGAATGACTTTTGGGTGGGAACGCTACGTCGGAACGAATGGAGTCGTCGTCGGAATGACCGGCTTTGGCGCCTCGGCACCGGCCGAGGTCGCGTTCGAAAAGTTCGGCTTCACCGCCGAAAACGTTGCCCAGAAAGCCAAGGACCTGCTCGGATGATTCGTTCCTTCATCATTCTCGCCTGTTGCCTCTTCCTCGCCGCCCCCGCGTATGCTGCCTCGAACACGATGGGCGAGGCGGCGGCGGCGACGTTTGATGACGCGAACTCCGGCCCCGGCGCGCTCAAGAAGTTGGGAGCAAAACCGACGAAAATCTTGGTGGCCGAACGACTGCCAGACGGAACCTGGGCGGTCGAACACGGATTCGAACTGGATGGAAAGCAGGGTCGAATCGCGATGCGACTGAAGGACGCACCGGGAGGATGGCGCCCGGCCTGGGTCCCGGTGACCGAGTACGGCGCGGCGTTGGGCAACCTGCTGCAGTCGGGATCTCTACCAGCTTCTGAGAGCGAGCGCGCTTGGTCACAGCTTCAGCGCCTCCCTGCGTTCCCCGTGATCGTCACGAAGAAGCGTGCGGTCACTCCTTTCGGTGTGCTGGAGAAAGACGACGAAGCTACGGCGACCGATCGGTTCCAGCGCGGGCGACCGAAGCCGACGGGGCCGCTACCCACCTCCCAAGCGCTCGCACGACACGCAGAACGCTGGATCAAAGAAGTTCTCGCAGACGACCCGGGCCCGGCTGGGCTCGACCTGATCGTCGACTCGAGCATTTCTTGGCAGCGATTCAACGCCGCGCTCTTCAGCGTCGCCGGAGTCGGCCTGTACATGGGCGAGATCGTCGCGGCTGGAAAGTCCGACTGGGTGTCGATTCCATTTGCCGCACCGATCGCGGCTGCGACGGGCAAAGTCCCTCCAGCACTCGTGCTCGCCTACTATCCCGGCGAGCAGTTCGGTTTCCGGGTCGTCTTCGAGAAGGCGCCGGTCCCGACGACGAAAGGGTGCCCGGAGCCGATGGCAATCTGCGGAGAGTCCGCGGAGTCTTTCGAGCCGGGACTCCGAAAAATCGTCGGAAAGAAGCCGGTGCAGCGAGTCATGTTCGCGAGCGGCGGAAAGACGACGACAGCCGACGCCATCGGATGGGTCGAGCGCACCAACAAACTGCTTGGACTCGCCCCTCACCGACTCTTCTTGGGGTTCATCGCACAATGAAACGACTGCTACTTGTTGCGCTATTCGCGGTGGGATGTTCTGGCCCGGATGAGAAGACCGAGCAGGCCGAGGTCGCCGAACAACCTCGAGCCGAGGCACCTGCGACGAATGATCCGCTGGCGGCGGCAAACGGTTGGGCGAAATCTGACGCGGCGGCTTCATTCGCTGCCATTCTCGGCGACGCACCGGTCGTGGAGCGGCTCTGGGCCGAGGGCTCGGAGTACCGAGCATTGCTCACGTCTTCCGGAGCTTCAGCAGAGGCGAAGGGCGTGAAGTTGAGCCTTCGGGCCGACGGGCCGAGCTGGTCTGTCGTAGATGCCAGCGAGGCCTCTGCCTCAGAACTGTGGCCGGCTCTTTGATTGCAAACTGGGCTGAACAGCCGATGGCTGAGCTAGCAGCGCAGGCTCTCTAGGGTTTCACGAGGGGCGAGCGTCGAAGCGTGGCCGCTTGACCTTCGGTGAGCCCGGGAATCTGACCGGCAGGCAAGCTCTGCAGTGCCGGAAACATCAGGTTGCCGTAGTCCGGACACCGCGAACCTTCCCGGGAAACGTTCGAACACTCTGGTGTGTCCGCGATCGGGTCGACGTCACCCATCTCGGCGTCGAGCACCGACTCGGCTTCGGTTCCGGCGCCGTTGAGCAATTCTGTCGTGTGTCGGAGTCCGAGGTAGTGGCTGAGCTCGTGCGCGAGGACCTGGCCGACGACGGCGTTGCCCGCGCCCAGGTCAGGCGCACTGAAGACTAGCCCGTTGCCGAGATTCCCGTGCATTCCTGCCGGCCCTGGGACCCCCGCAGAGATACCCAATGCAGTGATTCCATCGAAGATGATCGAATCGACGATGAAGACGTCGACCGTGAGGTGGCCGTCGAGGTCTGACGTACGTGGTGCTCCCGTCGCGGCGAGGAGGTCGATTTCGCGCAGGTCGCGCACGATCGCGAATCGCTCAGCGACGTCGGGCGCAGCGTCGATGAACCGGACGTCTCCAAGCGCGATTCCAGCTTGTCCCAGGTGGACATCTGCCGCGGCAAGAGCTTCGGCGAAGTCTGGATCGGCGCCGGCCTGCGCCGCCGTAAGGTCGGACGAGGTGACGATGTAGATGTCGAGGTCCACGGTCGCGCCTGAACCGTCACTCTCGACCGTGTACAAACACGGTCGCGCACCATCGGTGCTGACCTCGACGGCGTAAGTCCCGCCGGGTTCGATCAGGTCGACGAACTGCGGCGCGAACGGCACGAGAACCGGCCAGTCGAACGCCACGGTTCCAAATGTACCGAACGGATCACCGCCTGGAATTCCGACGTCTTCCAGTCTGGTGTTGTGGTGTCGGTAATCCGCACGCGTCAGCGCACGGGACGGGGTCTCGAGGGTCTCAAAGAGGACTTCGCCGCGGTCGACGAAGGGCACGAATTGAACTGCGGTCGCGGTTTCCGAGAGCGAAAACTCGAATCGCCACCGATTCTCCGCGACCGACTCGGGCTCGCAGTTCGCGCCGAGGGTTTCGAGCGTTTGCTCAAACGGCGACATCGGCAGGACGATTTCGTCCAGATTGAGATCGGTGGGGGCGCAAACCTCTCGATCGGAGGCTATCGTGCACGCATATCCGTCGCGGCAGCCATCGGAGCAGCTCGCGTAGCAGGCTGAGGTCTTGTCCACGAACTCGAGGCACACTGCGCCGTCGGAGCAATCATCGTCTGAGGAGCAACTGCTGCTCGAACAGTAGCCTTCGGGAAAGCCGAGGAACGAGGCGATGCAGAACCCGCCCTCGCACTGGGCGTTCGATACGCACGGCGAGCCGTCGGGTGCACCCGTGGAGACCGGAATCCTGGAGGGTGGTTCAGGGTCGCCGCAGGCTGCGAAGGTCAACAATACGAAAGCGAGAAATCGTCGCATGCAGGCACGGTAGCACAAGGGTGCCCGCGCTACATATCAACCGTCGCTCTTGCTCCGAATCCGGCGTCGCAGGCCGGTGATCGAGGTTCTCGACCAGCTCTCGCCACCAGCGATGGGCGGCTCGAGTTCGCCGTCGTCCTCGGGGACAAAGCCCCATTCGCGAGGGTCGACAAACTTCGGCGGCATCTCTTCGAGTTCGAACATGTCAGAACCATCGCGATGGAACACGAACACGTTTCGACCGTCGCGACGCTTGATGCGAATAGATGGTTTGTCTTCCACGGCGCCTCCTTCGGCTTCGTCTCCCGCGCGACAGGACACCCTGACGCGCGCACAAAGCTAGTCGGTACGTTTGCGCCAGTTATTGAGGCCGGTCGCGATATCGCTGGAAGCTCGCGGAAATCGGTCGGATTTTCTTCCAATCACCGAAACAAGAACGAGTGGCGGCTGGAAGGAAACATTCACATACAAATTAGGAGGGGATTCATTTGGTAGGCTTTGGGTCGCGATCGCTGAGGTCGTTTGTGCTGAGCCAAAAAGGAGTGGTAGCCGCCACCGCACAAACAACACTTGAGAGACGAACGTCACTCAGACAACCGATCGACCCGGAGACGAACAGTGTTCGAACTCGCGTCAGTGATTTCTATTAGAGCACTATGCGTGCCAAGATTGGCAAAACGGCCGCAGAACCCGCACACCCCAAGTAAATCAGCCACTTAGGAAGCAACAGTGAACCGTGCATTCTCGAACGTGTCCGCGGAACCACTGAAAGTGGATGATCGACTCGCCACCTAAGTGGCGGATCGATCTTCCATCGGACTGGATGGTTCGAAGCGTCGAATCACTGGCAGGAGGTCGCGTCGGGCCCGGGCATCCTCACCGAACCGCGCCACATGATCTGCCTTCAGTCGAGGAGCTTCGGTGCTTTGATACTCGTCGAGCGCCGCCTCGGAATGAGCGCGATAGATCGTACGAAACGCGACCAAACCCGGCTCGTCTGCGTCCGGCTCGCGGGCCATCACGGCGTCCGCGAAGTAGCCGGTGTCGACCACTTCTTGGATGTGTTCGTCGATCATCCAAGCCTGCCATTCCTCGGCTCTCGACGCCGCTACAGACACGTACACGACATAAAGCATCTTCGACCTCCTCGCTCGCTACCACTTTCACCTACACTTCGTTACCATGGGCGTGCCCACCAAATGCAATGGAGAACCCGATGAAGCTGCTGTTTGGCCTTCTCTTCGTCTCGTCGCTCGTCGCTGCCTGTGCGCCGACCGACGAAAGTTCCTCGGATGACGCGCACGATCACACCCACTCGTCGATGAGCTGGGTCGACACGAGCGACGCGGCAGACGTTTCGAGAGTGTTCGAGCGCGAAGGAAGATTCGAGCAGATTAGTATGTGGCTCGAGGGGCCAGCACCGGTGATTTCGGCCCGCGTACGCAACGGCCAGAATTGGTCGGCCTGGACTCCGGTGGAGGTCACATGGAGCGAAGACGACCGCCACGTCGCACGACTGTTTGCGACGGGCGACGCGGTCGAGTTCCGAGGCCTGCACGCGATGGACGTTGTGGGCGTGGAGCTGTTGAAGGAGCAGCTCGGCCAGCCGGATCTACTCACCCGCAATCTGCCATTTGCCGAGCCGGGTCCCGCGCTGACGGGCGCGGTTGCACCTGCGTCGCTGGTGATTTCTCGCGCCGACTGGGGGGCTCGAAACCCCGACAAGATTTGCGGCAACATCGTCGCCCCCTACCGAATCTCGATTCACCACACGGCGCTGCCCGCCTCCGACGGCGGTGACCCCGAGGCGCGGATGCGCCAGATGCAGGCCTATCACATCGATACGAACGGTTGGTGCGACATCGGCTACCACTTCGTCGTGTCGCAGAGTGGCAACATCTACCAGGGCCGCTCCGACGAGCGGCGCCCGGGCGCGCACGTTGGAAATCAAAACTCCGGAAACGTGGGTATCAGCCTCATCGGCGATTACTCGGGTACCGAACCCGGTGCGACGCAGCTGTCGTCGACCGTTGAGATTGTTCGGTGGGTCGCAGAGACCTACGAGATCCCACTCACGCGTGACGTCGTGAAAGGTCACCGCGAATGGCCCGGTCAGTCGACCGGATGCCCGGGCGACCGACTCCTCGCCCAGATCGACAACATCCTTGCCGACGCCGGATCTGACGTGGTCACCGACGTCGACATTTGGGCCGAGACCGGCGGTCTGGACGACCGTCTCACGCAGGGCACCAGCCTCGACAAGCCTGACGCCCTCCCCGGCGACGAGTTCGAGGTCAGCCTCTACCTGAAGAACAACAGCCCGGCCCCGATTCGTGACGTCGAGCTCGGATACATGGTGGAAGTGCCGTACCTGCGCGCAACCAACTACGTGATCGAGAGCGACGCCCCTGAATTCGACGGGAACTTCTCGGTCAACGACGCCGACTCGGCCGACGGGAATCCGGCCAAGGATTCGCTCGGCGGCGAAGGCGCGCTCACCATGTACGCGTTTGCAGCCGGTGAGACGAAGCGCGTTCGCATCACGTTGCGGGCGGAGCAGCCGAGCATCGGTCGAGCCGACCATCCGGACGTTCGTGCGTGGGTCCGCAACATCGGAGGAGTCTACGAACAAGCTGCTTTCGGCGAAGAGCCCTCGGTGAATCGCGCCGATGAAACGCTCAACGCCTTTGTCGAACACGACGTTCTGAGCACCGCCGGCTGGTTGTTCGACGCGACGGACCCCGAGATGCTCGAAGGTTGGGCCGGTTGCCAACAGATCGAGTCTGCCCGAGTCGAGGGCGGCGCAGTGATCGTCACGAGCAGCAACGACGACCCATGTATCGTCAGCCCAGCCTGGGCCAAGATCGATGCCGACGCGTACGACCAGCTCGTCCTGAACCTCGAGAGTTCGGTCGCACCGCACGACGCCGCACTCTATTGGAGCACCACCGATGCCGAGACTTTCAACGCAGACCGCGCGGTCACATTCGAAGTACCTGCTGAGGGAGGAACGGTCGTCGTCGACCTTTCCGAGCACCCAGAATGGCGCGGCTCGGTCGAGCGACTTCGCTTCGACACCGTGGAAGGCGAACAGCTCGATGCCGAAGTGGCGATCGGCGCCCTCCTCTTCCAGTCGTCAGCGGACGAAACGACATCGGTTCCCGACTTCGACTTCTCGCCGCAGACACCCGTGATCGCCGACCCAGGCGCGGGCGACCCGACCGGCGGAAGCGGCGACGAAGACCCCGATCTGAATGAAGAACGTTTTCAGACGAATGATGGGTGCGCGCAGGGGGCAGGCGGTGCGCCCGCGCCCCTGGCGCTGTTGTTCGTCCTCGGCTTCGCCGCCCGAATGCGGCGTCGCCGCTAGGCGTTAGAGGGCGGCTTCGATGCCCGGCTTGGCATAGGCACGCCAGCTCGCGCATTGCCGAATCGACTCCGTCGCCTGACTCAGGCGACGCTCGATTCCCGGCTCTCGGCGCTCCTCAGGCGCGAAGAACTCTTCCACCTGTTTGGCGCCCTCTTCGGAGCAAAACCCTCCGCCAACCCATGGCAGAGACGGCACCGATTTCGAGCCCAGCACCTCGACAATCTGGTCGAAGTTGTCCTTCAGCCAAGCCCAAGTCACCGCGTGCGTCTCGGGTTCCGAGAGCGTCGCGCCGACGATGGACCAGAAGTCCTGCGAGCGCACCGTTCCGTCGAGGATGAGTGCGAGCGAGCGCTCGACGAGCTCGACGTCGCGGAACGAGCCGAGGCCGCGCAACACCGCGCTCTTGGCGGCCGGCGTCGGAGCCGTCTCGATCGAAAGCTTGTAGCTCAACCACAGGCTCGCATCGCCTTCGAGCGCCGACAGCGGCAGCGCGAGCGAAGCCATATCGGCAGGCACGGCGTCCATCTTCTTCAGGAACGCGTCCGTCGTCGCTCGGGCCTTCTTCGCGAGCTTCTCGTCCCCTCCCAGCCGAACCATTGCTCCAATGATGCGCGGCCGAAGCAGACTAATCTCCACCGGCTCGCCCTCTTTGGCGTCGTAGCCGACACGATCGGCGTGGCGCTGCAGGAGCGACCGAGTCCACTTCTCGAACGCGGGCCGCTTCTCTTCCGGGACAGCGTCTTCGTAACCGGAGATCGCGCCGATGATCTGAGCGACGATCGTCCGGTGCTCTTCGCGACTCATCGCTTCCACAATCTTCAGATGCGCCTCAACCGAAAGTTGCTGGCCGCTCACCAGGTTGGCGGCGTTCGAGAGGAGTCCCACCTTTTCGGGTGTAGAGAGCTTGCCGCGGTGCTTCGTGGCGAGCTCTACGAACTTCTTCTCGTCCATCGTCCACCGGAAGTAGCCGGACTCGTTTGCGTTCGGGTAGACGAACGCCGGGCACTTGTCGGTCGGTAGTTCGATGCTCGCGGTGGCGCCTTCGACGAGGTCGCAGTGCACGCCTTCGTCACCTGCAGCAAACCGCAGGCACACTGGAACCGACCATGGCTCGCCCTTGTCGGCCTTGCTGTCTTTCGGGAGATAGCGCGTCTGCGAAAATTCGACCGTGGCCTTGCCACCTTCGCATTTGAGCGCCGTAGACAGGAGCGGCGCTCCCGGTTGGTCGAGGAACGTGCGCATCTTCTCGCCGACCGGCTTTCCGCTCGCCGAGTCGAGGGCGGCGAAGAGGTCCTCGGTGGTCGCTGTTCCGTGCGGATTCTTGGCGACGTAAGCGCGAATGCCTTTGCGGAAGCCTTCTTCGCCCACCCACGATTCGAACATGCCCAAGACTCGAGCACCCTTGCCGTAGGTGATGCCGTCGAACGCGTTGTACACATCTCCCCCGTGCTCGATGGGCTGACGGATCTGGCGCGACTGTTCGAGCGAGTCCGCTGCGACGATGTTGCCCGTTCCACGCACTCGGTCGACCTCCGACTCGAGCTCGGGTGCCACCTCGGCGAGGACTTTCCCGCCCATCCAAGTCGCAAACGACTCGTTGAGCCACAACTCGTCCCACCACGGGAGGGTAACGAGGTTGCCGAACCACATATGCGCGAGTTCGTGTGCCATGACCGACTGTGCCGAGCGCTTGGCCGAGACCGACGCGGTCGCCGGGTCGAGCAGAAGCAGGCGCTCGCGGAAGGTGACGAGGCCAACGTTCTCCATCGCACCTGCGCTGAAGTTGGGCACCGCGACGGCGTCCAGCTTCTGGTAGGGGAAGTCTTGCGCGAAGTAGTCGGTCAGCACTTTCAGAATCTTGGGCGTTTGCTCGAGCATGTAGTTCGCGAGCTTGCCGTTTCCTTTGGTGGCGATGATTCGGAACGGGACGCCCGGAATCGCGTCGGCCGGCGCCTCGACGATGTCGAATTCACCCACCGCGAATGCGACCAAGTAGGTCGGCAAGGGCTTGGTCTCGGCGAACGTGAAGACATCCATTCCGCCTTCCGTCGTCTTGGAGGTCTCTGGCGCGTTCGTGATCGCGTTCAGTCCGGTCGGTACACGCATGGTGGTGCGGAACGGCGTCTTGAAGACGGGCTCGTCGAACGACGGAAACGCCTGTCGCGCCTCGAGCGGCTCGAACTGCGTGAATGCGTACCAGTTCTCTTTGTCTTGAACGCGGTAGAGCCCGGTGGGGACTTCGTCGAGCGGTCCCGAGTATTCGAGATTGAGCGTTGCCTTCCCGCTCACCTCTTTCGGGGTGATGAGGGCGATACCAGCGTTCTCGCCCGATACGACCTCGAGCGGCATCGTCTCGCCCGCTTCCGTGGTGAGCGTGCTCGCTTTGAACGTGAGGTCCTCTGCGTGCAGATGGATGACGCGCAGCGGATCGGCGATCGAGACCTGAATGGCCGTCGCGCCTTCAAACGTAGGCTTGGCCGGGTCGATCGTCACGTCGAGGTCGTAGGCGAGCGGAATGACCTGGCCGCTCAATCGAGCGTGCCCGTCGATATTGAGTTCGCTGTGCTGGATGGTCTCGACCGGGGGCTTCTCGGGAGCCGAACTACAGGCGGCAACAAGACCCAGCAGAGCGAGGGAAAACAGACGCAATTTCATCATGATGGCACTTTGTTTCGAGTCGATTGGAGGCGAGTCATATAGCGCGCCCCCGCGACTTGCGCCACCTCGCCAGAATCACGCGAGCGCGGACTCGCGGCCGGAGTCTCGAACGAAGAGGATCGAGGAGCCCGATTTGTCGACGAGTCCTTCGAGAAACTCTCGATTTACCTCGTTGGCGAGTCCCATGATGTGGAGGTCGCAAGGCGGGGTCGACTCGACGAGCTCGAGAAAGTTGCCGCACAGAACGGAGGTCTCAGTCGACTTGGGCAGCCGTGCGTCTTCGGTCAGCTGGTCGAGATAGTCCTGTGCGTTGCGAATCTCACTCGGGTCGCGGACGGCCGTCACGAGCCGAATGGTGCCGGTCCAGTTGCGCCAGATCTGGTACGCCGAGAGGATCGAGAGATCGAGGTTGGCGAGCCGTAGACCGAGGTACCACTCCGGAGATTGGTCGCGGACCCACACATTGATGATCCGCTCCCGTCCAAGCCCAGACTCCCGGTGACGGAACAACAACGCTACGCCCATGTCGTAGGCGATTCCGGCATTCACGAGGCCTTGGAGCGACTCTTCGTCGTAGAGGTGTGCGAGGCCGAAGATGACGTTCGGGCGGAAGTAGCTGCCCCGCAGTACGGCGCAGGCCTGTTCGACGCCGGAGACGATATCATTGGCTTCGAGGGTGACCGCCGAAGCGTAGAGTCCGTCCTCTTGGAAGCCTTGCGCGACTTGCTCGAGCTCCATGGCGCCCGGCTCGCCGCCAAACACAGCAGCGAGCTCCCGCGTGGGAACTCCGGGGACCGTTCCAAATCGCTCGCCATCGACCGAGACCTCGCCCGAAACATCTGCTGGCGCCGGGCGATTGGGCGATTCGCTCACGATTCCAACGACCTGCACGGATCCCTTCGGATACGCGAGCGCCCGCAAGAATCGGTAGTTTCCATCGATCTGAGCGCGGGTTTGAATCGGCACGAGGATATCGGGCTTCCACGAACGCTCGTTGTGCTCGTCGGGTCCGGCCGCCACTCGTCGAGCGGCCCAGTCAGCGAGCGCGACGAAGATCGACGAACGTACCGTCTCCCAGGGTGTATCTAGCCTCTTGTTCACCAGCCAAACGTAGATGCCGACCACGAAACAGAGGGCGAGCAACGCGAAGGTCGGGCTGATGATGAAGATTGCGAGCACGCACAACACCGAACCGATCGTCGGCACCAAAATCGGCACCTTGAACATCGGCCGGAACGAGACCATCCCGAGGCTCTGCTCAATGAGTACGACCACGTTGATGGTGACGTACGTGAGCAGGAAGAACATCGTGATCAGCACCGCGACTCGGTCGAGGGAGCCGAGGGTCAGCGCGAGCGCGACGATGGCGGCGGTCACCAGCGAAGCGTTGCGAGGTTCACCGCGCTTGCTCGTCTTCGAGAAAAACGTGGAGCGCGGGAGAATTCGGTGTTGGCCGAGGGCCTGAAGCACTCGCGGCGCGGCCACCAGCGAGCTGAGCGTGGCGGTGAACGTCGAGGCTAGGATTCCGGCGAGGACGAGCGGTCCATAGGCAGCCTTGTCGACCACGACTAGGAAGTTCGAGGCGAGCTCCGCCGGTGGCGCGACGATCGCGTACCAGGCCGCGAAACTCACGTAGACCGCGAACGCCGTGGCGACGGCCATCATCGTGCCTCGTGGGACCGACCGTCGCGGACTCTCGAGCGCGCCCGACATCGATGCGCCGACCATGATGCCCGTTCCTGCCGGGAAGAAGATCGCGAAGATCTCCCAGAATCCGCCCGACGAAAACGTGCCGATGAGCTGCGGATTGTGGAGCGTGGGTTCATGCGACCCAACCGAGAGGAGGCCGAGGAAGATCGACCCCACCGAGGCCAGGATGATGAACATCACGAAGCCCTGCAGTCGGAAGGCCAGCTTCGTCGAGATCGTCGTGGTTCCGACGGCGACGACGAACACGCCGAGCGCCGCGACCCACTGCGGATGACTCGGGAAGATGTACATCCAAGCTTCGGAGAATCCGTAGATGTAGAGGGCGGCCGATAAGGCCTGCGCGAGGTAGAGCGGGATTCCGATGGCGCCGCCGGTCTCGAGACCGAGGGACTTACTGATGATCGAGAACACGCCACCGGCGCCGAGTCGAATGTTGGTGGTGATGGAAGACAGCGACAGCGCCGTGGTCGAAGTGATGACGAAGGTCATCACGATCACCCCGATCGCGCCGAGCAGCCCTGCTTCGCCGACCACCCAGCCGAGGCGCAAGTACATCATCACGCCAAGGATCGTCAGGATCGTCGGGCGGAACACGCCCGCGAACGTTCCCAGCCCGCCGCTGCTCGACTTTCGACCCTGAATGGCGCGCTTGAACATCATCGTTCGCGACGCCGGCGTCCCGTCGTCTTCACCCTCCGCCTCGTCTGGCGAGTCGGTCGGGAAGGTCGGCATTTTCCAGTCGGGATCGGCGAGCTTTCGCGCCTCACCGGCGGCGGCCGTCAGCGGAATCTCCCCGCTGTCGGCAGGCGATTCGGGCGCATCGATCGGTCCCGGTGGACTATCAGGCTCCGAATCGGCCGAAGGTCGATCGGGTGGTGCCGGAAGTGCGGGAAGTTTGGGTGGTGACTTGCCGTCGCTCATGAATGTGACTCGTCGCGCAGTTGGCCCATCATAGTGCGCGAGGGCAAGGCGTCCAATAGATGGCTCGTGCACTGTATCGGGTTTGGACCTTTCGGATCGAAGCGCTACAAGAGAGAGGTCGCAGTTCTCTAGGGATGTTCCATGGGTGACACACAGTTCCAACGACTCGATTCAGTTCCGGGCTTCTGGTTTTGGGTTCAGGACGAGTCCGTCGTGCTCGATGAGCCAACCTGCACCTTTTTGGAGCTCGAGACGCCATGCCCATTGAACGATTTTGTCACGGCAGTCGCGCCGAACCATCAGGCTCGATTCCGGCAAACGCTTGCGCAGGGCGGTGTACAGCTCGTCCGAATTCGCGCTGAAGAGTTCCGGGTGTCGGTGTCACCGCCGAGTCCGCTCGGCTCGATTGCCGGCGAGATTCGGGCAACCGCCACGGAGCGGGCCCTCGCGGAAGAGTCTCAATCCTACCATCGGAGATTTCAGCTCCTGGGCGACATTCTGCCTCTCGGCGTAATGCTGCTCGATGCGCAAGGAACCCCGAAGTACGCCAATGTCGGGCTCCATCGAATGATGGGCCTCCCCGAGGCGCGAACTGACGCCGCGCTCGCAGAGAGCATGATTCACGCGGAAGACGTCGACGAGATCACACGGTCGTTCGTCGAGTTCATGCAGTCGGGCGCACTCGATTGGACCGAGCGCTACCGAATTGTGAGTGAAACGGGCGACGTGATCCCGGTCGAGAACCGTGTCGTGCGCGAACAGAACGCGGCAGGCGAGACCATCGGTTTCGTGTCGTACCTGATGGACTTGCGAGGCGAATCCGGCTCTACCGCTCCGGCCGAGTCGCTGCTGGAACCGCGCGACTCGCTCGCGATCGGACGCGTCGGCCATTGGTCGTGGTCGAGCGACAGTAAGGTGTTAGTGTGGAGCGATTCGATGTACGAGATCTATCGCCTCGCTCCGGGAGAACAACCCACCATCGAGGCCGCAGAACGCTACATCCCCAATATCCAACGACAACTCATCCGCCGCGAGATCGAGAAGTCGCGAGAGGAGAACCGAGGATGGGAGATGGAACACGACCTGGTGTTTCCGGACGGTGTCTCCAAACGACTCATCTCACGCGGTCGCTCGTTTCAGAGCGACGACGGACATCGCTACACCGGCATGGTGATCGACGTCACCTCTCAGCGCGAACGAGAGCAGAAGATCCGTCAGGCCGAGAAACTGCGCGCCATTGGCCAGCTTGCGAGCGGCGTTGCCCACGATTTCAACAACATGCTCGGCGCCATCATCGGCAACGCGACCGTGTTGTCCGAAGAAGTCTCTCCCGCACTCCAACGGCCCGTCGCCGAGATTCAGATTGCGGCGGAGCGCGTGACCCAGCTCACGCGTCAACTCCTGACGTTCAGCCGCCGACAGCAGCTCGAGCGCGGGCCGGTGAACGTCCATGAACTCCTCGACGAAGTCTTCACCCTCGTCGTCCACTCGTTCTCGCCGCAAATCTCAATCAAGCGCCGGTTTGGAGCCGAGAACTCCGTCGTCATCGGCGATGCCTCACAGATCCAGTCGGCGTTCCTCAACCTCCTGGTCAACGCCAGAGACGCACTGAGCGGTACCGCTGGAAATCTCGAAATCTCGACGCAGAACGTGCGGGAAGACGGCGAAGATTGGATCGAGATCATGTTCGTGGACGACGGTCCTGGGATGGACGAAGAGACCAAACGGCGGGCGTTCGAACCATTCTTTACAACTCGACGCGAGTCGGGCGGAACGGGCCTCGGATTGTCGGCCACCTATGGGGCCGTGCTCCGCCACGGTGGGCTGATCGAACTCGAGTCGAACCTGGGAGAGGGAACGAAATTTTCGATTCGACTTCGCCTCGACGAAACGATTGACCGCGATGAACCGGAACGGCGTGAGGGCCCGCTGGTCGATGGGTCAGGTGAGCGCGTCTGGATCATCGACGACGAGCCATTGATGCGGTCGTTGGCGTCTCGCGTGTTGACCCGCGCAAAGTTTCAGGTCGCGACCTTCGAGTCGGGCGAAGAGGTGCTCGAATCGCTCGGAGACGATCCTGCGAGCATCATGGTGGTCGACCACCATATGCCCGGGATCTCTGGCATCGAACTAGTCGAACGACTGCGGGCCGAGCGATATGACGGCACGATCGTAATCGTGACCGGTAACTCGTTCGACTTGGAACCGGGATGGGTCGCGCGAATGGAAGTCCGGTCGGTCGTCGAGAAGCCCTATGCCGTCGCGGACTTGCTCTCGGCCGTTGGACCGGTGCCGACGACCTAAGCGGCCATCTTGGGCTCGAGGAACAGGCAGACGGCTCGAATCGACCCAACGACCTGCCCTTGCAGGCTGAGGAATCGTCCTTCGAGCTGACGCGATCGCCATTCGAACATGATGGTCGAGTCCGTACCCTCGAGGGCCGCCAGCGTCGCGGCAGCTACCGCATTGTGGTCGGTCCTCAAGCGGCGAAACATCGAGATTCCCTCGACACCGAACAAAGCCCCAATGCAGCTGAGCGCCCCGCCCTCTTCGTCGAGCGCGACGATCGCCACCGGCGAAACCAGCGAGACGGCGTCCTGCAGAATCTTCTTCTGATTGAGATGCTTTTCGAGTGACACACGCGTGGTGATGTCGCGGGTGATGCAGACGAGGTCGCCCGCACGCTTCGCATCCGTGGCGGTTCGAGTCTCGACCCAAACCCACGTGCCATCCGAACGACGCATTCGGTACTCGATGGCAGCAGCTCCGGCCCCCTCGAGCCAGCGTTCGTCATGCACGCGAGCCAAATCGTCGGGGTGAATCCAGTCGAACGCGCTCGTCCCGAGGTAGTCGTTCGGATCGACCCCGAGGATCAAGCGGCAAGCTTCGGTCGCAAACACGATCTCGCCAGACGGACTCAATACCGAGATCAAATCGGGCGACGTTCGATCCAGCACACTCAGAATCGACTCGCTCCTCTTCCGGGGCGACTCGATAACTTCGGAGTCACCGAGCTCCGCCTCGATGGACGCGAGTTCTGAGCGCAGATCGACCATTCGCTTGAGAAGTTCATGTCGTCGATCTTCCATCTCTGTTCTCCCGTGGCCGGCGAGCGCGCTAGCGCATCAATCCGCGCCATGCGTTCCACTTTGTGAAACACAGCAACCACGAATGTTCATCATTGATACACTTTTTCGGTCCGTATGTCGCCGAACAATCCGAAATAACTGCGGAATCTGCGACAGCAACACCTGCGATTCACGCCCGGAATACCTAGCTTTGCGGGCAGTCGACCAGTTTGGGAGCGTCTCGGCTCGGTCGACGCGCTACACGCGTCGATGATAGAACTTGAGGGTCTCAGGAGGCGCGTCACCCGCTATGCCCAAATCAATCTTTGCGCCGATATTTCTAGGCTTGTTGCTGTGGTCTCCAGCGGCCTTCGCGTTCGACTATTTGGAGCATTCGTGGTTCACCGACGCTGGCTGCAGGCGTGCGCAACAGCGGCTAGGGAAACAACTCGTAGCGACCCCCGACGACGAAGACCTCATCACCAAATACCTCGCGCTCGGTCTGGCCTGCCCTGCAAGGTGGACCACCGACTACTGCGCCGACGGTGAAAAGCAGGTTTGGGCTGGGATCAATCAGCTCGAGGAGCGACCGAACGCGAGTGGCGAGTTCGCGGTCACCCTGGGCGATTTCGCCGCTCTCCCCGACCACATCTCGCGCTACGGTCCCGTGCGCGGACTTCCGCGTGCGCTCCCGAACGGCCTCGTCTCGAACGCCCTCGAGTGGCTCGCCGACGAGCCCGGCTCCGCAGGAGGCACCGTCGAAGACGTTGCCGAAGATGCCTGCTACGACCACGCAGACTGGGCGACGATCGAGCAGGACGTCGTCGCCTCGCTAGACCGGCGCGAGAAGAAAGGCTCGTGGGAGTCGATCCCCGAACCACTGCTCGGCCCTCTCGTCCGTGCCGACCTCCCCGAAGGTCCATCAGACCCGGCGGCCGGGTACTCGATCGACAACCCGCACTATCTAGACCTCGTCCTGCGCAACCACACGCACTTTGGCAACGAGGCCTACGGGGCCTGGCTCGGGTTTCACAGCGCGTCGATCGCGGCGGCGGAACGAAGCTGCGCCGAACTCCTCATCGTCGACGACGACGAAGCGGAGGACTTCGCCGACACGATTCCGGGGTGGACCCGCGCCGATTGGGACGACGACGACCCCGCGGAGTTGCAGCGAAAGACGTGTGCGATGTTTGGAGATCGCATTCGACAGCGGGTCCGACGTTGGGCACTAGACGCCGACCCCGACATCGTCGCCCCCGTCCGGAATTGGGTTGCTACCTGGACCATGCGCGACCTACCGCCAACAGTCGCGCTCGCCCAGCGACAGCGCCTGGACCGCGTCTTTTCGGCGTTTGTCGCGCTCGTGCTGCAAGGCGCCGGACTGCACTACCTGCAAGATGGACTGGCAGCGGGCCACATGCGCACGATTCGAAGTCGGGAGGCGCTTCAGGAGGTCCGATGGGACCACGATCGTGACAACAAAGACGGCGTGGTGGCCGTGACCACGGTCGCTGGAGGACGCTTTCCCTGGGTTGCGTTCGGCGACCGGCGCCTGCTTGGCCCTCCGATCTCGAAGGATCGGACGTGCGACTTCGAAGTGCTCGCGCGTCAGGAACGACCCGATGCAGCTCAGGTCGCCACCTGCCTGCTCCAGAACCAGCGGGGGATGCTCGTCGGGGTGACCGAAGCGAGCATCGTCGATTGGGCTCTCGGGGGCACCCTGTTCGGCGAGGCTGGCAGACAGGCCGGCTTGGACCGCTGCGAGGGGCTCAGCGGCCCAGCTCGTCTGCCTTGCGAGGCGCTACCTACCAGCGCGACGGTCGTTTCGGGTGAGCGACTGCCCAACACTTTTGACGGCCTTCACCACGGGACGATGCCGGTACCCCCGCCACCGTTCTCGTACGAGTCACTCACGCTTCGTTTCGGATACGAGTTCTCCGCACCGGTAACGCAGTTCGGGCTCGGCATGTCGTTCCTCTCGGACCTCGACATCCCGGCGCACTGGCTGATTTCCTACAACGTGGGCATCGCCACCACGTTTGGAGATGGCATCGACGACCAGTGGGTCCTCGACTTCGCCTACGCGTTCCACTTCCGCTGGTGGGCCCGCGCGATGTTCGATCTGAGACCGATCGTCTTTGCGGGCCTTCGCGGTTTCGATGCCGATTCAACAGCATTTTTCACGGGAATCGCGCCCAGCGTGGGATTCACCGTTCTGCCCGAGGGATGGATCAAAGCACCGCTGGAAATCGGCGTCCATTATCGCCTGCCGCTCACCTTCTATTCGAGCGACCAGGGCTTCTTCGGCGACGACTTTATCGACGGTCACTGGCTCCTGCTTACGTTTGGCCTCGCGTTCATGCACTAACTTGGCATTGGTCACCGAACACCAAAAACGCTATAGGTGCGCCACCTTTTGACTGATTAAAGGAGTATTTGTGTCGAACGAAATTGTTGCCGACGACAAAGTCGTCATCTTCCACTACACGCTCACCAACGACGACGGCGAAGTCATTGACTCGTCGGAAGGTGGCGAACCACTGCCCTACCTGCACGGTGCCGGAAACATCGTGCCGGGTCTCGAGAAAGAGATGGTGGGGAAAGGACCGGGCGACAAATTCGAAGTCCGCGTCACGCCTGAAGAAGGGTACGGCGAGCCTCAGGGCGACGGACCCCAGCCGATTCCTCGGGAGAACTTCCCCGATGGAATGCCGATCGAGCCGGGCATGCCGTTCCCTGCCGAGCTTCCGACCGGACAGCAAGTCATGCTCTGGGTCGTCGAAGTCAACGACGAGTCGGTCCTGGTCGACCTCGACCACCCACTCGCCGGTGAGCACCTGAACTTCGCGATCGAAGTCGTTGGCGTTCGAGACGCAAACGAAGACGAGCTCGCGCATGGCCATCCGCACGGCATCGACGGCACCGAAGGCCACCACCACTAAGGCTTTTCGAACAACTCGATGACTCGGTGTTTCTGGACCTTTCCGAGTGCATTTCGCGGGATCTCATCGACCACGATGAGGTCCCGCGGCCTTTTGTAGTCCGCGATTTCACCTTCGCAGAACGCCTGAAGGTCGGCGAGAAGCGCAGAGGTGTCCGAGTTCGGGCTCGGCACGACGGCACACGCGATCCGCTGGCCCCAGACCTCGTCGGCGAGCCCCACGACCGCGACTTCGGACACCGACTCGTGGCGTTCGAGCACTTCTTCGATCTCGCGCGCCGAGATCTTGTAGCCACCCGATTTGATGATATCGACCGATCGTCGACCGACGATGGAGACGTAGCCGTCGCTCGAGATCGTTGCGACATCCCCGGTCAAGAACCATCCATCTTGGAACGCTTCCTCCGTCTGATCCGGGAGGTCGCGATATCCCCGCATGAGAGACAGGCCCCGCACCACGATCTGGCCGACCTGCCCCGGTTCGACGTCGTTGAGGTCATCGTCGACCACTCGCACCTCGCACCCGGGAACCGGTTTTCCCACGGTGCCCGGCCGTCGTTCGCCTCGATAAGGATTCGAGAGCGTGAGCAAGGTCTCGCTCATCCCGTATCGCTCGAGGATACGATGGCCCGTATGGTCTTCGAACCGCTCGAAGACTGACGGAGACAGCGCTGCCGAGCCGGAGGTGAAGAGACGAACGTCTCGCAGCCAATCTCCACGTTCGGGCTCTCGATCGAGCTCCTCCACGAGCTTCGCGTACATGGTCGGCACTCCCATGAAGATCGTGCCGCCCTGGGCCATCTCCGAGATCACCTCGCCAGCATCGAAGCGCTCATGAATCACGCCGCGGCAGCCACGCAGAAGCACGCCGTGCACGCCGATACAGAGCCCGTGCACATGAAACAGCGGCAATGCGAGCACGAGGACGTCGTCGGGCGTCCACTCCCACAGGTTGGTGAGCGCATCGATGTTTCCGACCACGGCACGGTGTGGAAGTTCGACCCCTTTGCTTCTACCGGTCGTGCCAGACGTGTAGATCAGCAGGGCTACATCTTCGTCGGCGGGCTCCACGGGCGCCGCGATGGGCGCGTGACTGACGAGGTCTGCGAATGCGTGGTCGCCTGCACGTCGAGGGGAGCCCACCACCACGCGGTCTTTCAGCGCTGGCGCATGCGCTGAATCGATCGTCTCGGCGAGGCTGGGGGCGGAGGTGCAGACCAAGGTCCGTGCGCCAGAGTCATTGAGGATATGTTCGATCTCGACTGCGCCGTAGCGGGTGTTGATGGGCACGTGCACGGCGCCCACGTAGTAGTTGCCGACGAGCGCCACGATGAGCTCGATGCAGCCGTCCAAGAACACGCCGACACGATCGCCCCGCTCGACCCCTAGATTGGCGAGCGACGCCGCATATGACCTCGCCTGGCGGTCCAGCTCGCCGAACGTGATTGCGCGACCTCGCTGGATGAAAGCGACTTCTTCGCGTGAATTTTGAAGGTGGAAAAAGAGACGTGCGGCCGCGGAGTCGGTCATCGGGAGTTCTCGCTAAAGACTCCCCATCGCTAACCCCGCAGCCGCGTTCATTCAAGCGACGACGAGCACTTCGCACCCTGCTTCGCGTTCGCCCATCAAGGCCTTCTCCACCCCTCGCCGGGCCCATTCGATCGACATGAGGCCGTCAATGTAGGCGATGGAGCAACCATCGAGCGCTTCGCTACTCCGGATCACCTCGACGAGCGACATGTCGGCAATTCGGAGCAGCCTCGGAGTAGCCCACCAACCGACGGTTTCGAATCGATGCTCGAGCGCGGTCACGAGCACGGGCTCGGGCGCCTCGTCTTGTCGAACTGGGAAGAATCGGCGCTCTTTCGACTCGACGATGACCGCCATCGTGGCGGACCAATCTTCGAGATGCAGGATACCGACATCCCAGTGGTGGTGGTTTTGGTGACGGAACTTCCTTCTTCTTCCCATTTACGCTCCCTGGCATGAGGTGAACTGAACTTGCCCCCCCAAGTAGGTTTTCGGCCGTTGAGCCGAATCGTTGCGTACTTTTTTGCTCACCGGGTGCGTCCAAGAGGTGGCGAAGCGCTGGAGCCGGCGTAACTTGTGGGCATGAGCGGTCACAAACGAAGGATGAGAAAATGGAGCAGGTTCGAGTTCTGGCCGTAGATTGCGCAACTCAGGCGAAGCGAATTGGGCTAGCCGCCGGCTATTGGAGCGCGTCCGAAGGATTGGTCGTCGAAGAAGCGGTTGCGGGAGATTCGGTAGGGTCGATCTCGGACTGGTTGAGCGAGCGTGCGCAGGTCCAGACCGTGCTCGCGCTCGACGCCCCGCTGGGCTGGCCGGCTCCACTGGGCAACGCGCTGCACCAGCACCGCGCGGGCGACCCCATCGCCACCACGCCGAATGAGCTTTTTCGCCGAAGTACCGACACGTTCGTTCATGGCGCGATCGGCAAGCTACCTCTCGACGTGGGTGCCGACCGCATCGCTCGGACTGCGCACGCCGCGCTGACTCTGCTTCGGGAGGTTCGCGAACAGACGGGACTATCGTTCGACGTCACTTCCCGCCCATACGACGGCGGAACTGTGGCGCTCGAGTGTTACCCCGGCGGCACGCTGCGAGCGGGTCCCTGGGATGAGCGCGGATACAAGGGGAAGGATGGTGAGGGGATTCGCCGACGCCTTTTCGAGGAGCTCGGCGAAGTGATCACATTTGGAGATCTTCCGAATGCCGTGACGGAGAACGACGACGTATTCGACGCGGTGGTCGCGGCGCTAGGTGCTGCGGACTACCTGGAGAACCGCTGTTTCGAACCTCAGGACGCGGCCTTGGTGGCGCGAGAAGGTTGGATCTGGGTTCGACGCCCCTCGACCGCTTGAACCACGGCCTGTTGCGCTGGAGTTCGCGGCAGATTTGGAAGGCGTTCGTACAAGCGTTCGTCATGGAGTGGCAGGTCGACGCCCCAGGAGCCCGACAGCGCCCACACGAGGCCAAAGTCTTCGCCGGTGAGGCCGGCGACGTAGGGCACAATCAGTGCGCGCGGGGCCCATGGAATGGGGATGTGGGCCGAATCTACCCCGCGAGCTTCGCCGTACCACTTGATCAGGTCTGCATAGCGGCAGGGTTCCGCACATCCGATGTCGTACGTGGCATTCCGCCAGTCGGGTGCGAGCTCCAAACTTGCGAGCAGCGTTTGGACCGCATCGTCGAGCGCGATGGGATGCGAGAAGTTTCGAAACTGCGGGGGGATGAGCAGCGTCGACTGTTTCTCGATGATGGCCGAAAGCATTCGGAAGGCGGCGCTGTCGAGATCGATGACCACTCCGGCGCGAAGCTCGGTGACCGCTTCAATGGACGCCCGGAAGATTTCGGCGACGTGCGAGCGACTCTCCAGGTGAGCTGAACGTACCTCTCCGTTTGGGACATGGCCGCCCAGGTAGACAACGTGATCGACTCTCGAAGCCGAAACGCTCTGAGCAAACGCTCGGGCCAAACGGTCGTCGGTCTGGACGAACTCGTGGCGATCTTCGACGCCGCCCCCCATGGAGTGGATCAGGTAGTAAGCCTTGGTGGCGCCAAAATCGTTGAGGATGGAGGTCAGGAGTTCGCGATCGCCGATGTCCACAGACTCGGTACGGAGCGTTCCTGACTCGACGGCAGGCCAGTTCACGCGGTCCGGATTTCTGCAGAGCGCGAGTACCTCCTGGCCCGCTTCGAGCAAGGCCCGAACCAGACTGCGTCCGATGCAACCGGACGCCCCTGCTACGGCGACTTTGTGCGGTCTATCCAAATGCGGTCCCCTGACGAGTCAGAACTACTCTATGTGTAGGATGCGCCTGGGCGCCAAATGAAACGGCCTCTCCCGAAAAGGAGAGGCCGTTTGATGTTCGTTTGCGGTTTCTTTAGTTGCCGCGACAGCCAACCACCCGGATGCCGAGTATTTCGGAGAACGTCGCGGCTCCGGCTTCACCCGAGAGCTCGAGTTCGGAGTCTCCACACGACGCTCCAGTGAAGCGGCCGAGGAATCCGACGACGAGGTCTTTGTGACCGTCGAGGTTCAGGTCGACGTAGATGATGATGCACGGTGGCGCGGTGCCGAGGCGAAGCGAGCCGACCGTGATGTCGTCGACGTCGAGGTCATCCGAGCCGAAGAAGACACCGATGAGCGGCTTCATGCTGCGCTTGTTGAAGGTCCACGAGTTCAGCTTGTAGAAGTCGACGTCGATTTCTGGGTCAGCGCCAGGAAGTGCTTCGGCGCAGCCGCTGAACTCCGAGGTGCCGTTCGGTCCGGTTGCCGTCGCGCTGATGAACTTGCCAGCGGCCACAGCGGTCGAGAACGATGCTGCGAAAGGTGCGTCGCCGGTCGCGTCGGTGGTCACGCTTACCGTTCCAACGCTACGCGCGCCCTCGCCGTTTCCGGAGGCATCGCACGAATCCGATGCGAAGAACTCGAGCTCGAACATGGTGTTCGGTGCGCCCGTGTGCGTTCCATCGATCGAGACAGCCGCTCCGCCAGTCGCGCCGGCAAGGGTCGGGAAGTTCGTGAAGATGTCCGCGCTCGAGTTCGCGGTGACGCCTGCAGCGCCCAGGTCGATCCCGAGTCCAGCGTTGTCGATGATCGAGTTGCTGGCGAAGGTCGAGCCGTGGCCCGGAGCCGTGATGCCGGCAGCGTTGTTCGTCAGAAGCGAGCCTTGGATGTGCGCAATCGAGTTGTCGAGCAGCACTCCAGAGCCTCCGTTTCCTTCAGCAATGTGATTGAAGACCGAGTTGCTGGAAGACGCGTTGAAGTAGATGCCGTTCTGAGTGTTGCCGTTCGACATATTCGAATCGAACACGCAGTTCGTACTGCTGATGACCCAGATGCCGTGTCGAGAAGAGCCGAATCCCACCGACCCGTCGAAATCTCCAGTCCGGTTCTTGTAGATCATCGAGTCGGTTACCGACGCCATGAGGATTCCACTCAGGAATCCGCCAGACGTGTTTCCGGAGATGTCCATATTTGAGGATTTTTGGAGATAGAGACCGACAAGAGAGCTTCCGTTGTCGAGCGCGCCAGACTCATCGATTCCGGTGGTGTTGCCAGCAATAACGGAGCCGTCTGCATTGATTGCGTTGATGGCTGCCGTGGTCAACGTTGCGTAGATGTTGTTGTTCGTAATTGTGGCACCAGGCGCCTCCGAGAGGAGACCGGACCCGCCAGCAATGACGTTGCTATCGAACGTGAACCCTGGGGCACGGCTGCGGATTCGAGCGAAGTTGGCAAACCCGAGTCCAGAGATGGTGGTGTTGCTGGCGTTGACCTCGAAAGCGTAGGTCGATTGACCGTCGAGAGTCACAGTCCCGTTCCCCACGATCGTTACCGCGGAATTGAGACTGATCGAACCAAACACCAGGATCGTTCCGGACACTCCGGAGAGGTCGATGGTGTGGGCCGAACCCGGGTCTGCAATCACTTCATCAAGCGCCGCGTCGAGCGTGCACTCGCCCAGAGCGCTCGAGCACACTCCGTCGCCCGGTGCCGCATCGGACTCGGCTCCCAAAGAATCAACAGCAAAAGTCGCTGCATACGCGTTCCCTGCGATCAGCAAGCCTGCCATCGTGGCCAGCCAGAATGTCGTGCGGGTTGCTTTCATAGTTGCCGCCTGTCAGGAGTGCGCCTTTCCCCCAGGGAGGTCCAAGACGATTTCCGAGCAATTCATGTTTGTGCCGTTGAGCTAGAAACAATAGTAGCGCTTGGTACGCTCGACCGCAAACTTTAGGAACTTTTTTCTAACCACCCCCAAATGCCCGCTCCCCCAGATTCCATGCGGGTGTGCGACCTACACCTACACCACCCCATAACACCTACACGCACCGCAACCGTTCCATCACTCCAACGACAAAAAATCACAAATTAGGATGAAATGTAGACCCAAGGAAGACATAACATTACACTTACCTACATGTAGGTAGAGACTAAGTTTGCCCTATTGGCAAACCCGCCTTACAGTCCTCAACACCGCGTAATTCCAGACAGTTCGGAGCGCCAGTGAGACATTTTGATGTGGTAGTAATCGGCAGCGGACCCGGCGGCGAAGGCGCCGCCATGACTGCCGCCAAGGGTGGCAAGAATGTCGCGATCTGCGACCTGTTCACCGAAATCGGAGGCGGTTGCGTCCACTGGGGAACCATTCCCAGCAAGGTCCTCCGACACGCGATCGGCGAATATGTCCGCTTCAAACGCAACCCGATCTTTCAATCGGCATGTGATCACATCAACATCGAATACGCGGACATGCTCCGCGCAGCCGAGTCGGTGATCGCCAAGCAAGTCAAGATGCGACGCGGGTTTTACGAAAGGAACGACGTCGAAATTTTGGACGGATATGCCCGCTTCATCGACCCGCACACCGTCGAGATCCACCGAGAAGATGCCGTCGAACGTGTCCGTGCAGACGTCTTTGTGATCGCCGTAGGCACGCGCCCGTACCGCCCTGACGACATCAACTTCGAACACGAGCGAATCCTCGACGCGAACACCGTGCTCGAACTCAAAGAGACCCCTCAATCCATCACGGTCTATGGCGCCGGGGTGATCGGGTGCGAGTACGCCTCGGTCTTCAGAAACCTCGGTTGCAAGGTCAACCTGATCAACACGCGCGACCGCCTGCTCTCGTTCCTCGACGACGAGATCTCAGACGCCCTCAGCTATCACCTTCGCGATCAGGGCGCGATCCTCAGGCACAACGAGGCTTACGCCAAAGTCGTCCCAGACGACGACGGCGTGACGCTCCATCTCAAATCTGGAAAACGGATCCGCACCGAATACCTGATGTGGGCCCAGGGACGCACGGGCAACACCGACTCCCTCGGCCTCGACGCCATTGGCATCGAGGTCAACTCGAGGAAACAGCTCGACGTCGACTCGGACTACCGCACGCCGGTTCCGCACATCTACGCCGTCGGCGACGTCGTTGGCCTCCCCGGACTCGCCAGCGCCTCCTACGACCAGGGACGCTTCGCCGCACAGCACATTGTCCAAGGTTCGTGCGACCGACGGCTCATCGAGTTCATGCCCTCGGGCATCTACACGTCACCGGAGATCAGCTCGGTCGGCCGCACCGAACGCGAACTGACCGAAGCCAAAGTTCCGTACGAAGTGGGTCACGCCCTGTTCCGATCGCTCGCACGCGCGCAGATCGTCGACGTTCGCGTCGGCATGCTCAAAATACTCTTCCACATCGATACCTACGAGATCCTCGGCATTCACTGTTTCGGATATCAAGCCGCCGAGATCGTACATATCGGCCAGGCGATCATGTCGCAGAAGGGATCCGCGAACGATATTCGCTACTTTGCGGACACCACGTTCAACTACCCCACCATGGCCGAAGCCTATCGCGTGGCGGCGCTCAACGGATTGAATCGAGTGGGATCGCTGCAGTCAGGACAGTCTGAGTAGACCGAGCGCAAAAAAAGTGGGCGCCGGCCAGCCATAACCGACGCCCTGTCGGTTCCCGAGGCCCCCACGGCCCAGCAACCGACATCTTGGAGTTCGTGCGCGCCCTAACTAACTAGGGTGGCTACGCGGCACGACCTGTTTCACTCGCTCGCCGATGCATCCCACGAAAAGGTCACGACCGAGCCATCGGCGTGGCCGATGGTTGGACGCGAAGTCCCCGAAAAAACAATGCGACCGGATTCAGCGCTCACTTCATAGCCATTCGTTCGGCTCGGCGAGACTTCTACACCGTCGACAAAAACCTGAACCGAGCTTCCGACTGCCGTTCCCGGAATCGACCAGGGCGATACCTCGGCTGATGCCATGATTCCGACCTGTTCGCCTGCCTCCCAGGCCGACTGTGCGTCGCACAATCGCGCCGCGAGTCCGCCGGTAGCGAGCGCCGCTTCGGCCCACATTCCCCAGCTCGTGGTGCAGTTCGCATCCGGCCGGAGGTAGTCGAACTTCGCGACCGTATTCATGTTCGTCGCGAACTCGTTCAGTCGCTGAGCGGCATCGTTCGAGGTCGGGGGAACCGTGTCCTCGTCAGCGATCAAGATTACCCGAAGCTCGGCGTCGGGCCTCATGCGAAGCGCCTCCGGAGCCATAGGCGAAGTAACCTGACCGATCGCGAATTCGACCGAGGAGAAGTCTAGAACGGACGAACAGCTCGAGCAGTTGGTCGCTCGATTGAAGGCTCGAATCACTTCGGTTTCAGAAGTCTCCCAACGGTCGCCAGCCTCGAACACGAGCTTGGTCTGCAGCGGCATGACGAGCACGCGGTAATTCGACGTTCGTTCGAGTTGCTCCACGAGCGCGCTGAGCGCGGACTCGACCACCGGTCGCATGCTCGATGCGATCGTCGGGTCCACCATCACAAATAGATCCACCGGTGCGGGTCCTGAGGAGGCGCGCCCCAGCGCATGACACGCCGGTTGGAGCGCCCCGGTGCTCTGAATCGTGGACTCGTCGGAGATCCGCTGAATCCATGCTCGTCCTCGTTCGAAATCTTGGTGTGCCGAATCGCCGAACGCCCCCACGATCACAATGTGCGTGGACGCGTCGATGATCGTCACGGTTCCTTCGACACGGTTCGCGCTCGAATCCGCGGCTGCGGTCCAGCCCGGACCCAGGTCCTGTTGCTCGATGAGCGACAGCCCGAGGAGTGCATCGTTCCGCGCTCTGTCGACACCTTTGGAAGTGTCGGAAAGCTGTACTTGTGTGACCTCGATTCCGGTCTCGGCGGTGTATCCCGAGACCGAGAAGACACCGGGGTGGCCGAGTACTCCGGCCGTCGGGTCGGCGTCGCCCGAATATTCGACGACGAAACCATCGAGCCCGAGGGCCGGCTGTTCAAAGAGCCACAGCTGCGCGGTCTGCTCACTGGAGTCGAGCAACTCGACGGGTTGAATCGAAGTTCCTTCTGGCAGAAACGCCTGCGTGTCCGGGGTCAGTGTGCCGATGCTTTGCGAAGTCGTGTGTCCGTCGAGGCACCGCCGGACGAAAGGTCGATCTCCGTCTGCAACGCCATCTTTGAAGCTCGAGTCCAGGTCGGCACGCAATCCGATGCGAAGCTCGAAACCATCGTCGAGACCGTCGAAATCGCTGTCGGCATCGACCGGGTTCAGTCCGCGTGCGAGCTCTTCAGCATCGGGAATGCCGTCGTTGTCGGTATCGGGGGACGTGGGATTCGTTCCGGCCGCGCGTTCGTCGCAGTCCGTCAGGCCGTCGCCATCGAGGTCGGTCGAAGCGCAATCGTCGCACGCGTCACCGACGCCATCGCCATCGAGGTCAGATTGGTTGGCGTTCGCCCGGCGAGGACAGTTGTCGTGGCGATCAAACACGCCGTCGCCATCGGTGTCGGACGGAGCGTCGCACGCGTCACCGATGCCATCGGCATCAGAGTCGCGTTGATTCGCGTTGGGATGGCTGGGGCAGTTGTCCGCGAGATCGGCGATTCCGTCATTGTCGCGGTCGCCCTGGCGCTCTTCGCACACATTGCCGATGCACGAACTTGTCTCCACGACGCACCGACCAGCAACGCAACGCTCGCCGACACGACACACGACGCCGGCGCAGCTACCTGCGGGCATGCTGTTGGTGGGCTCGAGACCTTCGATTCCAGACAGGACGTTGGGGTCCAAGTTGGGCGTCGAGCTGCAGACTCGGTAGTCGCCGTAGTCGATTTCGTAGCGAAGAGTCGCGGGGCACCGGAACCCGGTCTCGACCAGGAGTTCTCCGCCGTAGACGCAGACTGGACCGTTCTCGGTCTCGACTCGCGTTCCTTCGCCACAAAGCGAACTCTCGGAGTCTCCGCATCCTGCGAGAAACAGCCCGAGAACCAGCGCGATGATTGCTGAGGTGAACTTCATTCTTCGCCTCCAATCGCTTGGTTCTTGTCGGCCCAGAAGATGGAGAGCGAAACCACCGGGGCCTGCCCAGATTCCTCGGCACGTTTGTTGAGTTCCGCGACGAACGGGAAGAGCTGCTCCTCGTAGAACGTGCGCAGCTCCCCCTTGTCTTCGTCCCGAACGTGGAACGTGAGAGTTCGGGCGAACGCATCTTCGTCTTGGTCGAAGAATCGTGCGTGCACAGCGTCCGCCACCGATCCGAGCGAGTTCGAAAGTCCGTCGATACGCGCGAGCCACGAATCCCAGACGCGGCGCGCCTCGGTGATGTCCAGCTCGTACGCCGGCTCGGTCGCCCGATCGACAGGTCGAATCCGCCCTTCGTCCAGCAAGAGTTCCACGGCCGCCGCGACTTGATCCTCGTCGAGCTCGGGCAGCACCTGATTCAATCGCGCGAGCGTGAGCGGCTCGGCCCACAGCATATACTCGATTCGACGAGGCAGCTCGTACTCGTCTGTCTCGCGCATGAAGTTTTCTTTGAGCTGCCGAGACAGAAGCGCGACCTTGGAGAGGGACACCGACATCACGTCCTTGGCTTCCTTCATCTCCATGCCGCGTCGTTTCGTCTCCTGATAATACGCGGTCTCGACCCAGCGTTTCATCTGCGAGAGTGGGACCCGGAATGTCGTAGCCATGCGCACTGCTGGCAGCATGAGCCCGTACACAACCCGATCCTTCATTTCCTCGCGATCCATCGCTCAACTCCAATTGCGCTGGGATACAGAGGACATGCTATGCATCCGTCGACCTACCGTCAACTGAACTGCAAAATATTGCAATTGAGATAAGTAGTGGACGCAAGCTAGGAAGACGCGGAACTTTGCGCCTGTTCTGAGGTCTAGCAAGATGCGGATTCACTTCTGCCGAGACGTGACGCGAGCATGACCGACCTACCAATCGAAACCGAACGTCCTGACGACCGGGTCGACCCCGAATTGATGGCGCTGGCGGAGGACCGTAACGATTCGGTGCTCAAGCCGCTCCTGATGATCGCAGTGATCGCGTTGGGGTTCTGGATCGTCGACGACTGGCGAGAAGAGCTCGAGTATTTCTTTTCGCCGTCGGAGCCACAAGAGATCGGCTCAGTGACGGAGTTCGCGTCGGAGGTCCTTCGGGATCCGAAATGGACTCCTCCGATCGAACACAACCGCTACGTCGACTTGTCGGGGATTCCCACTCAGCGCTCGATGAGCGAGCGGTACATGTTCTTCAAGCTGGTCGGCGGTGAAGTGTACGTGGAGTCGAAGCGCGACGATGCCGACATGGATCCGCTGGAGCGTGAACTCGAGGGTGAGCCGAAGGGCGACGTCGACCGCGTCTACTTCAACGGTCGCGGCCGAGCGATGAAGTTCGCGCGAATGCCGTCGCGGTACAATGGGGTGCGGCGCTACTACCAGACGCGGTACGGGACGATCTTCTGCGAACAGCTCGACGAATCGGACCGAAAAGAGCTCCTGCAGCGCAAGCGAGACGCAATCATCGAGCAGTGGGGTGAGGAGTATCGAGAGCTGGTTGCGGAGTCAGACGGTCCGGTGGAGATGAAGCCCGAGCCGACCGACGATGAGATCAATCGGATTCTCACGGTCGAGCCCATCTGTGTGGAAGCATATCTGATTCAGCAGGACGTCGAGCCGAAGGACCATTTTTGGTACGTGCTTCTAACGGCGTTCTTTGGCGGATTCATGCTCTTCAACTTCGTGATGTTGATTCGATGGGTGCGTCGCTTCTTCGGGAAGTGATCGCGGTTGACGAAGGAGGTCGGCAGAAATTGACGCCGCCCGACCCCTCGCCCTACCATCGGCAACGAACGACTCAAGATCCCTGATGGGCTGTCGCCCAATTTCTTCGCTCCGAGGCACGCGTGGCGCGGATCGTCTACACCGATTTATCCGGTAACGAACAAACGGTCCCGTTTGGCCCTGACCATCCTGTGGTCACGGTTGGACGTGCGACCGATTGTACGATTCGCTCGAACCGGAAGTCGGTCTCGCGGCGCCATGCCGAGTTCCGCTTCAGCAACGGTCAGTTCGAGGTCATCGACCTGAACAGTTCGAACGGGACGTATCTGATCATCAACGAGGAGCGGAAGCCGATCATCGGCCGGGAGTACCTCGCGGACTCCGATGAGGTGTGGTGCGGCGATTTCATCATTCGATTCTTCGAGGAGGGTGGCATTGCGGCCGGCCCGCCGAGCAGTACACCGCCGCCGACGCCTGGTCAGGGTGGTTGGGCGAAGAATTCTTCGGGTCCGCCGCCGCAGCCGTCGCGTGATGCCGCGGTCTTCGCGACGGAGCCTCCGCAGGGTGGGGTCTCGTTCGGAGGCCCGCCGATTCAGGATTCTGAGCCAGTGGGCGGGGCACCCGAGAATGGCGTCGGATTTGGCGGCGGTCCTCCGGAGCCTCCGAATTCGGGGTTTGGAGGTCCACCTACCGGCGGTGACGGGCAGTTTGGTGGCCCCCCTGCCTACGACTCCCTCGCCGAAGAATCGAGCGCCGCGTGGTCGCACGACGATGATGACCCACCCACGCGGCAGGCCGGATTGGACGTCGAGCGGATGATCGCCGAGAAACAGTCGATCGAAGACCTCGCCGCGCGGCAGGCCGCCGAGATCGAGGATCTCCAGACGCGACTCGAAGAGGCACGGGGCGGTGCGCACGGTGCGGACACCGGCGTGATGGCCAACAGCGACGAACTCTCCAAACTGCGCGATCAGCTCGAGGAATCGCGATCGGAGCAGTCGCGGCTCGAAGCGCGACTCCACGAAGCGCTTCAGATGGCCGCATCGACCGCAGATCTGAACTCGGAGATCGATGAGCTTCGTCGCAAGAACGAGCAGCTCGATTCCGAGTGGCGGGCGGCAAATCAGCGGGTGGAAGAGCTCACCGAACGGCTAGATACCTCGGCGAGTGACCGGACCGAGCTGGATGAGCTGCGCGAGGAGAACCGGGGCAAGAGCCGCGATATCGAAGCTCTCGAGCAAGAGATCGAACGGCTTCATGAGTCGATGGAAGCGCTCAGGGAACAGGCAGATGAGGGCGCCGACTATCAGAAGGCGGTCGAAGAGAGCGAAGCACTTCGGCTCGAGCTGGAGCGCCACACTCGCCTCGCCGACGAATTCGAAAAGCGGAACCGCGAGCTACAGGCGGAACTCGAGGAGATTCGGGAGCAGGCCGAAAGCGTGGCGGCGCTGGAAGAGCAGCTGGAGTCCGCACGTTCAACGATCGAAGCGCTGGAGGGTGAGCGCGATGAAGCGCTCGAAACGGCCGAGCGGGAACGCAATGACGATAGTGCCGAGGACCTCAAGAACGAAGTCGAAGGACTGAAGACGAGGCTAAAGATCGAGAAGGAACGTGCCGCAGAGGCACAAGAGGAGGCCGAGGCTCGGATCGCAGAGTTGGAGGGCCAGGTGGCGCAAGCGCCTGCATCCGACGGTACTGGGGTCGACCCGGCAGTGATGGAACGGGCGGGCGAACTCGCCGGAAAACTGCGGCGGTTGGTGGATGCAATCGGTCGAGCCGATCTCGATGCGCTTTCGACCGTGGATCGCGTGCGGCTGCAGTCGGCATTGCGGGACACCGAGCCAAAGAAGACGTTGGAGGAGCTCGAAGCGCTCTTCCAAAACGATTGAACGAGGCGCAATGCGCCGCACAAAGCTTGCTCCCCAACGAGCCTTTGGGTTAGGTTGTGGAGCGCCAACGGGGCCGTGAACGCACGACTCCGAACCGGGTCAAGGGGCTTGCAGTGTCAGACGACGGAAAAATCCCGCCGAATCTATTCGCTCTCTCCGAAGGTGATGACGAGGGAGGCGAATCGTTTGTCGTGAGCGGAGGTCGATTGGGGACCTCTGCGGCGATGGGTGTGGATTTGGCGGCAAACGTGCCGGATGAGGACGAGGCGGTCGAACAGGTCGCGTCGCGCTTCCGCCGTGGCGGCATCGTGAACATGAATGCGCCGTCGCTGGACGAGCAAGATGTCGGGGGCGTCTCGGACGCCGACATTCAGGGTTTCGTGCTCGACGCCCTGGAGGAGACCGACGACGAAGAAGATGAGATGGAACCTACGATGCGTGTCGATACCGACAAGATCGAGGCTCCACCGAAGCGCGCGGAAATCCCACAGCCCGACACCCAGCCCGACCCCGCCGAAGCTGCGGCTCAAGGCACGGTTTGCCCTTCATGCCACGCAACGAATCCGCCCGGGATGCGGTTTTGCGTGCAGTGTGGTGGGAGCTTGGCGGCAGATGCTCAGAGCAGCGCTGCCGGAGCAGGAATCAATCGAAGAGCCCCGCAACCTCGCCAGGCGCCGCCCCCTTCGGAGCTCGCTCGGAAAGAGAACGCATGGGACATCGCGCTGGTCTCGATCAACGAAGACGGCTCTGACGGTGTTCGCATTCCGCTCGAGTATCTCGAGACGACCATCGGCCGCGACGGCGACACGCGCTTCCCGACCGACGCGTTCTTGAGCCCGAAGCACGCGCGACTGCACATCGAAGACGGCGACCTCTACATCGAGGACCTCTACTCGTTGAACGGGACGTTCTTGAAGCTTCGGGACGAAGTTCGATTGACCCCCGGCGATACCTTCCTGATGGGCCGGCAGGTCCTTCGGTTCGAAAGATTCGAACAAGCAATCACGCCCAAGACGAAGTCGTCCGACGGCACCCGATACATGGGTTCCCCCTCGCCTGGCGGCAACTTCAAGGTGCTGCAGATCGGCATCGGCGGTGTGGTTCAGAACGTCTACTGTCTCCCTGAATCTGGCGCCGTCCTTGGCCGCGAGAAGGGTGACATCATCTTCCCGCACGACAAGTTCATGTCGTCGCGGCACGCCCAGATCTACACGGGCGACGACGGTCACTGCTATCTGGTCGACCTCAACTCGTCGAACGGCACCTGGATCAAGATCTGGGAGAAAACGAAGCTCCACGACAACGACTTCATCTTCATGGGGCAGCAGCTCTTCCGCGTCGGCAGCAAAGGGAAGAAACGCTAACCGTCAATTGCTTGACATTCCGAGCGAACGTGACGGATATTCGTTCTCGTTCTGGTTTTCAGAACATTCAGACTATTCTTAGAGATCTCACTGCCTACCAGTGAGAGTAGTATCTCGACCATCACCACGTTGTATCGTCATGACCAAATCGGAACTGATCGAAGCTGTCGCTACGCGAATTGACGTCCCCAAGAAGCAAGCGGAAGACATCGTGAACTCGGTGTTTGATGCAATGAAGGACGCTCTCATGGACGATGACCGAATCGAAGTCCGCGGATTCGGTAGCTTCTCTGTGCGACACTACAAGGCCAAGAAGGGCCGCAACCCAAGAACGGGCGAAGAAGTTCACGTCGACCCGAAGAAGTCGGTCCATTTCAAGGCCGGCAAAGAGCTGCGCAATCGCGTAGATACGTTGAATTGACCACGCGCCCTTGACTTGGGCGCGCTCTCCGCTAGAAACCCGCTCCACGGAATCTCTCCTTCATTGGCCTTGTTCCTCGGCCGACGTTGAAGCGGGTGCACACTATGCAGCAGAAAGTTACCGAAGAACTCCGCCTGACGGAGATCTTTTACAGCATTCAGGGCGAGTCGTCTCAGGCGGGTCGTCCCTGCGTATTCGTGCGCCTGTCCCGCTGCAACCTGCGTTGCACGTGGTGTGACACGACCTACTCGTTCAAGGGTGGTGAAAAGTCGGCCGTCTCGCAGATCATCGACGAGGTGGCCGCCTTCGGTTGCAACCTGGTGGAGATTACGGGTGGTGAGCCACTCCTCCAGCCCGGCGTGCACGACCTCATGACGCAGCTGTGCGACGACGGCTACGAAGTGATGATTGAAACTTCGGGTTCGCTCGACATCTCACCGATCGACGACCGCGTTCGCGTCATCATGGACCTCAAGCCTCCGGGCAGCGGCGAGGTCGACAAGAACCTCTGGTCGAATCTCGACGCGCTGAAGCCGACCGACGAAGTGAAGTTCGTCATCCTCCATCGCGAAGACTATGAGTGGTCGCGAGACGTCGTCCGAGAGCACGACTTGGCAAAGCGAGCGACCATCATCTTCTCGCCGGTCCACGGCGTCCAAGATGCGCATGAGCTGTCCAACTGGATTCTCGGCGATCAGCTTCCTGTTCGACTCGGCCTACAGCTGCACAAGTTTCTCGACGTCGAGTAATCCCGGGCAGCTCCAAATGCCCGTAATGCATCGAATATTGGGGATTTTACGGATTCGGGTTGACCTCGGGCCTTCAGGTCGCCATTGTGCGCCCCGATTTGCAAACTGGAAGACGCGAGGATGAATCCATGAAAAAATCACTGACTGATTACGTTGTATTTAACGACAAAAGGCTGGCCCGCAAGTACGCCAAGAAGCGTATCCCGATGGCCACGCTGTACGAAAACTACTTCGACGGCGCCATCGACCTTCCGGAAGACGAGACGATCTACGACTTCCTGGCCGATCGCGACCTCTTCGTGAAGTACAACCTCACGCTTCCGCACTTCCAGTACGCCGTGACGAACTACCTCCCTGAGGTGCTCGTCCACTCGGTCGACCAAGACAAGCGCGTGATTCGCGAGCACTACGACCGCGGAAACGACTTCTTCGAGTGGTTCCTCGGCGAGCGCATGGTCTACACGTCGGGCATCTTCGAAGACCCGAACCAGACCGTCGAACAAGCTCAGGACAACAAGTTCAACCTGACCTGCCAGAAGCTCCAGCTTCAGCCAGGTGAGTCGATGCTCGACATCGGCTGTGGTTGGGGAACGCTCGCAGCTCACGCCGCCATGCACTACGGCGTCGACGCGACTGGCGTGACCATCGCTCAAGAGCAGACCGACTTCGCAAACGCTCGCTTCCAGAAGTGGGGCGTCGACGACAATGCTCGCGTCCTCTGCAAGGACTACCGCGAGATTCCGGACCGCAAGTACGACAAGATCGTCTCGCTCGAGATGGTCGAGCACGTCGGCGTGAAGAACCTCGACCAGTACTTCCAGCGCGTCTACGACATGCTCGAAGACGACGGCATCTTCCTGCTTCAGTGGACCGGCCTTCGCCGCGGATTCCGCCCAGAAGACGTCATCTGGATTCTCTTCATGGGCAAGTACATCTTCCCGGGCGCAGACGCTTCGCTCCCGCTGTCGACGATGTCGCGCTACATCGAGAAGAACGGCTTCGAGATTCAGTCGGCCGAGAACATCTCGCAGCACTACGCGCTCACCATTCGCAAGTGGCACGACAACTGGATGGCGAACAAAGACGCCATCAAGGCGACCTACGGCGAGCGCTGGTACCGCATTTGGCACCTGTTCCTTTCGTGGTCGACGCTCATCGCTCGTCAGGGCAACGCAGCGTGCTTCCAGCTCGTCCTCAACAAGAACCTCGATCACTACAAGCGCGACCGCTTCGTGTTCGGTTCGATGCGCGGAGTCGGCCCTCGCGACACGAGCACCTCGCTCGGCGAGCCTCGCCTCCCCGACCTCAACGAGAACGACGTTCTTCCGAGCGTCGTCGAGGCTGCAGCAGGCGAGTAAATCGCACGCATCGGTTTTGAAATCGAAACGCCCGTCGCCACAGCGCGACGGGCGTTTCTTTTTGCCCTCGTGCGCGGGTTGCACTCCGTTCCCGGTGCGCTAAGGTGGCCGCCTCACATCGCGCCCCAACCACAGAGAGTGCATCGATGAGCGAATTCTCGGAACTCGACCAAAAGGTCCACCAGACCCGCGAAACCATCGCCCAGGGCGGCAAGCCCAAGTACCACGAGAAAGCAAAGGAACAGGGCAAGCTGTTCGTCCGCGAACGGCTGCGCTTGCTTCTCGACGACGGACTCGAGGTCGAAGATGGCCGCTTCGCCAATGTCCTCGCAGGCGACCTGCCTGCCGACGGCGTCGTGACCGGCATCGGCAAGATCGGCGGCCGGCGCGTGGCCGTGATGGCCAACGACTCTACCGTGAAAGCTGGCTCATGGGGCTGGCGCACGGTCGAGAAGATCATCCGCATTCAGGAGCACGCAGAGCGCCTGAAGATCCCGATGCTCTACCTGGTCGATTCGGCCGGGGCCCGAATCACCGACCAGCTCGAGATGTTCCCGGGCCGCCGCGGCGCCGGAAAGATCTTCTACAACCAAGTGCGCATGTCGGGCTTCGTTCCGCAGGTCTGCCTGTTGTTCGGTCCATCGGCTGCCGGTGGCGCCTACATCCCGGCGTTCTGCGACGTGGTCGTGATGGTCGACGGCAACGCCAGCATGTACCTCGGCTCACCGCGCATGGCCGAGATGGTCATCGGCGAGAAGGTCACGCTCGAAGAGATGGGCGGCGCCAAGATGCACTGTAAGGTCTCGGGCTGCGGCGACGTGCTCGCCCGCTCCGAAGAAGAGGCGATCGAGTACTGCAAGACCTACCTGAGCTTCTTCCCTTCGCACTACGGCGAGAAGCCGCCGCGCGCCGAAACCATGGCGCCGCAAGAGCAGAAGAAGACGCTCGATGAACTCATCCCGGTGAACCAGAACAAGCCTTTCGACATGCGAAAGGTCATCAAGCATCTCGTCGACGATTCCGAGTTCGTCGAAGTAAAGAAGTTGTTCGCTCAGGAGCTCCTGACCGGCTTTGCCCGCATCGACGGCCGCCCGGTCGGGATCGTCGCTTCGCAGCCGAAATACAAAGGCGGCGTGCTCTTCGTCGACTCCGCCGACAAGGGCGCAAAGTTCGTGAATCTGTGCGACGCGTTCGACATCCCGCTCATCTTCCTTGCCGACGTTCCGGGTTTCATGATCGGAACAAAGGTCGAGCAGCAGGGCATCATTCGACACGGCGCAAAGTTCATCTCGGCCATCTCGAATGCGACTGTGCCGAAGCTCTCGGTCGTCGTTCGAAAGGCCTACGGCGCAGGTCTCTACGCCATGTGTGGACCGGCGTTCGAACCCGACGCCAGCATCGCGCTTCCCGAGGCGATGATCGCCGTCATGGGTCCTGAAGCCGCCGTGAATGCGGTCTTCGCCAAGAAGATTCAGGAGCTCGACGAAGCGGAGCGCCCGGCGTACGTGCAGAAGCTTCGCGACGAGTTCAAAGAAGACATCGATGTCTTCCGACTGGCGAGTGAGCTCATCGTCGATGAGATCGTCACCAAAGAAGAGCTTCGCGATGAGCTCGTAGGTCGCCTCGGCGTCTACGAGACCAAACAGAAGGACTGGCCAGCCAAGAAGCACGGCGTGACGCCGGTCTGAGGGAACTGTGACTTCTTTGCTCGCTCGAATCGTCGCGGTGCTCGGCATCGTGACCGCCCTGTCGCTCAGCGGCACGGCGTACGCACAATCGACGCCAGTCGCCGACGACTTCATGACGCCGGCTGAGCAAGCGTTGATGCGTGCCGACCTGCTCTACTACGAAGGCGACTACTACCGGGCGATCTCGGAGTACAAGGAGTTCCTCGCCCACTCGGGCGCGGACGCCCGCGCGATTCGCGTGCACATGAAGGTCGCGTGGATCTACTTCCTGTCGAACAAGCCCAAGGCGGCGGAAGCCGCGCTTCGCGAAATCGCCGCCAACGCCGAGGGTGCCCCCGAAGGCTGGTGGGCGCGGCTCTACCTCGGACACGTGGCGACTCAGGGCAATGAGCCGATCAAAGCCCGCGCGATGTACGACAACGTCGTGCAGAGCTGCTCGAAGTTCGTTGGTAAGAGTGCGCCGGCCGGCGACCCGCGCACGGCAGAGTGTTTCGCGCTGACGACATACGCACGACTTGGGCTGGCCAAGTACCACGCCAAAGCCGGCGACTTCGACGCCGCCGCCGCGGAGCTCTCCGAGCTCCCAGGCGAGTCGCCCACGACCAAAGCGGGCGCCGAGATCGCCACCTACGTGGCCGAACTCGAGATCCCTTCGAAGTCCCCTACCCTTGCGGGCGTGCTGTCCATCGTGCCGGGACTCGGCCACTTCTACATCGAAGAGTACGCGGTCGGTGTGGTGGCGATGATCTGGAACGGATTGTTCCTCTACGGCACCATCGACTCGATTCTCGACAAGACTTATGGCCAGGCAGCCGTGCTCGGAATACTGGAGCTCGTCTGGTACGCGGGCACCATCTTCGGTGCCATCGCCGGTGCCGAGAGATTCAATCGCGATGCCGAGACGATCGTGCGCGACGGGCTCACCGAGGACATCGACGCGCTCGGCAAGGACGTTCCCTGGCCCGTTCGATTCCCGGCGAGCAATCCAGTGCGGCTGCAGCTACGGATGAGCTTCTAGCCGCTACTCCCCTTTCCAATTCGGCGCGCGCTTCTCTTTGAACGCTTGGAGTCCCTCTTGCCGGTCGGCAGTCGGGATCGTGACGGCGTAGCAACGCGACTCGATCTCCAAGCCCGACGCTAGGTCGACCTGCATGCCTGCGTGAATCGCAATCTTCGCCTGCTCGAGGGCAATCGGCGCGGCCTTGGCAATCTCGGTGCCGAGTTCGACGGCCGCGTCGACGAGGTCGGTGCGCGGGTGAACGTGTGTAACGAGCCCGATGTCGAGCGCTTGCTCGGCGCTCAGACGAGCGGCTGTGAAGATCAACTCCTTCGCCCTCGCCTCACCCACGACGCGAGGAAGGCGTTGCGTGCCACCCGCTCCGGGAATGATGCCGAGACGAGTCTCGGTGAGCCCAATCTTGGTCTCGGCGGCCATCATTCGAATATCGCAGGCGAGCGCGATCTCGAGCCCGCCCCCAAAAGCGTAGCCATTGATGGCCGCGATCACGGGCTTGTTGAGCTCCTCAATGAGCCGAAAAATCCGGCCGTAGTCGAAGATTCGACGGCGGACGTCGGCCTCGCTCATCGTGCGGCGCTCGGTCAGGTCGGCACCTGCGCAGAAGGCTTTCTCGCCCGCGCCGGTGAGCACGACACATCTCGCGGTCGAGTCGCTCCGCAGGTCGAGAAACGTCGATTCCATCGCGTCGAGCAACGCACCGTCCATCGAGTTCATCGCACTCGGACGGTTGATCGAGAGGACCACGACGCCGTCGCGATCCTCGCGCAAGAGTACGTCAGATGCGTTCGATTCGGTCATCGTGTACGCTCCAGTTCGTGGGATTGCAGGCCCACCATTTCAACCGAACCGAACGGGTGCAAGTGGAAACCAAGCAGAACAAGCAGCGACGCGAGCTGATCGAAAAGGTCGGCAAGTTCTACTTCGATTCCTGCCGGCGAATCGCGCAGATCGTCACGCGTCTGAAGAAGAAGAAGGACGACAAATGAGCGGGTTCGAGATCGATGAGAGGGTTCAGGCTCTCACGTCGGAAGTCTCCCACCCGCTGTTGTTCGCTTCGTTGAGCGGAGCGCATCTCTACGGCTTTCCATCGCACGATTCCGACTGGGACGTTCGCGGGGCTCACGTGTTGCCCGTGCGCGACGTCATCGGGTTGAACGAGCCGCCAGATACGATCGAGATCATGCGCGACGATGACGGCGTCGAGCTAGATCTCGTCTCGTACGACGTGAAGAAGTTTTTCGGGCTGCTGCTCAAACGCAATGGCAACGTGCTCGAGCAGCTCTATTCGCCGCACGTGTTGTTCACGACGCCCGAACATCTCGAACTTCGCGAGATCGCCACCGAGTGCGTGACGCGGCACCACTTTCACCACTACCGCGGGATGTCTCAGAACCGATGGAAGGCATTCGCCGAGTCGGAGGACAAAGAGGCGAAACCGCTGCTCTATGCGTTTCGAGCCCTTCTCACGGGCCTGCACCTGTTGCGGACCTCCGAAGTCGAGGCAGACATCAACAAGCTCAACGACGTTTACCGCCTACCGTTCATCCCCGACCTCGTGGATGTGAAGCGGAGCGGTTCCGAGCATGCCCTCGTCGGTACTTCGATCCTGAGGTTCGTCGAGCGACAGTTCGAACTTCTCACCGAGCAGCTCGAGCAGGCGTACGAGAGTTCCGAGCTACGAGACGCCCCAACCGAAAACGCACGAGCTGCTCTCGATGAGCTGCTCGTGCGCTTGCGCCTTGATGAAAAGGCGGATTCGTTTCTTCTCTAGAAACTAGATGCAGGTGCCGCTGAGGCAGGTTTGGCCCTGCGCACAGTCGGAGTCGGTCATGCAGCCCGGCGAGACGCACTGGTCTTGGGCGTTGCAGATCTCCGGGGACATGCAGTCGGCGTCACTCAGGCACTCCGTTCCCGCGCGACACTGATTCTGGAAGCAGAATTCCGTTGGACGGCAGTCCGCGTTGATGCGGCACGGAGTGGGCTGCGTCGTCGGCTGACAGAAGCCGAAGTTGCACTCTTCGCCCGAACCACAGTCGATGTCGAAAGAGCACTCGGGGGGCGGAATTGTGAAGCAGGCGCCGGCGCGGCAGGCTTGGCCAACCGGGCAACCAGCGTCCGAGGTGCAGCCGCCGGGGTTCTGGCACTGGAAGTTGATGCACGTGCTCGGTGCCGGGCACTCGCCGTTGCCGCTACAGAATGGTGGGATGATGCAGCGGCCAGCGGTGCAATCAAATCCGTTGCTGCAGTCCGCATCCGTCATGCACGTGGTGATCGTGCAGAAGCCGAAGTCACAGCGTTCGCCCGTTGGGCAGTCGGTGTCGGCCATGCAGTCGGCCTGAATCAGACAGACGTTGTTGCGGCAGTCGGTTCCGCTTGGGCAGTCGGCGTTGGTCGTGCAGCCGGTGAGGGGCTGGCAGATCGTTCCGACGCAAGTCTCGCCCATCGGGCAGTCGGCGGTGCTCATGCACTGAGCGGGCGTGATGCACGTTCCGCTGAAGATCGAGCACTCTTGGCCGGCACCACAATCTGCGTCGCTACGGCAGCCCGGCGCAGTTACGCACGCACCGAAGTTGCACTCTTGGCCTGAGGGGCAGTCGGCGTCGACCATGCAGCCCGAAGGCACGCACACGTTGTTGGTGCAGACCTCGTTGGCCGCACAGTCGGAGTCAGAAACGCACCCTGGGTTCGGCGTGCAGACGCCGTTGAGGCACGACTCGTTTGCGCCGCAGTCGGCGTCGGACATGCAGCCAGCGGGCACACAGGCGCCGTTCTGGCAGGTCTCGTTTGGTGCGCATTCGGCGTCGGACATGCAGATGACAGTGGGGATGCAGTTTCCGTTGAAGCAGGCTTCCTGCGGTCCACAGTCGGCGTCGGTCATGCAGCCAGGCGTGACGCACTGCTGGTTCTGACAGACTTCGCCTGCCGGGCACTGCGAGTCGAGGTTGCACTCGGCGATGTCCTGGCATTGGAAGTTGATGCAGCGCTGGCCCGCACGGCAGTCGCCGTCAAACGTGCACGGTGGCTCTGGGGCGCAGAATCCGAACTCACAGATCTGACCGGCGCCGCAGTCGGCGTCGACGGTGCACTGAGGTGGTGGCACGAAGATGCAGACGCCCCCGACGCAGGATTGTGCGCCTGGGCAGTCCCCATCGCTCATGCAGCCGTTCGGCACGGTGCACACGTTGTTCTGGCAAATCTGGCCCGGAAGCGGGCAATCGCCGTCGTTTCCGCAGAGGAACGGCGGCGTGCAGCGGCCGGCGGTGCAGGTGAATCCTGCAGGGCATTGCGAAGCCATGGTGCACGAGGTCGGCACGCAGGTTCCAAGGTCGCAGCGCTCGCCCATTCCGCAGTCGGAGTCGACGTTGCACTGCGGTCGAGGCTGGCAGAAGAAGCCGTTGCAGATGGCGCCAGCGGGGCAGTCGGCGTCAACCGTGCACTGTCGCACGTCGACGCAGCGGTTGCCGATGCACTGGAAGCCGGGGTTGCAGTCCATGGTGCTCATGCACTGCGTGGCTGGCTGGCAGGTGCGCGATACCGGTTCGCACTCTTCTCCCGCCGGGCAGTCCGAGTCGAACGTACAGCCGCCGGGCGCCTCGCAGAAGTTGTTCACACAGACTTCGGTGGCGCGGCAGTCGGTGTCGACGCGGCAGTTCCCGGGGAAGACGCACTGGTTGTTGGTGCAGATTTCGCCCATGGCGCAGTCGGAATCGACCTGGCACTGCGGTGGCTGAGGCACGCACGTATTCATGATGCAGTTTTCGCGCGGCGGGCAATCGCTGTCGGTGCGGCACTGAAGAACGGGCACGCAGGCGCCGTTCTGACAGGTGGTATCGGGCGGGCACATGACGCCAGCGCACGGGTCGCGGTTCTCGCAGCGGAAGTTCTCGCAAAGCTCGTCCGGTCGGCAATCGCTGTCGACCCGGCAATCTCCCACGAAGAAGCAGGTGCCGTTCAAGCAGACCTCGGCGGCGCCACAGTCGGCGTCGGTGCTGCACGTTCCGGGCGGAACGCAGTTGCCACCCTGGCAGACCTGATCACCGGGGCAGTCGAAGTCGGTGCGGCAGTTCGGGTTGAGGAGACACTCGTTCATCACGCAGACTTCGCCGTTCGCGCAGTCGTCGTCGCCCACGCACTCGAGCTGGCTCTCGCAGACGTTGTTGATGCAGGCCGACCCGTCGGGGCACGGGAAGGCATCGGAGCATTCCGCCATCACGCAGCTACCGTCTTGGCAGGCGGTGCCGGGTGGGCATTCGAAGTCGCTCATGCAGCCGAGGAATTCGCATTCGTTGTTGATGCAGACGCCACCGTTACCGGGGCAGTCGTCGTCGGAAACGCATTCGACCGCCTGACAGATTCCGTCGAGACAGACCTGACCGTCGCCGCACTCCGCGTCGTCCACGCAGCCGTTGAAGACGCATTCGTCGCCGACGCATTCGAAGCCGGGCGGGCACATGAAGTCGATGCTGCAGCGCTGCTCGATTGGAACGCAGACTTCGTTCTCGCAGGTCAGCCCGGGTGGGCAATCGCCATCGAAACGGCATTCGACGTCGGGGACGCAGAAGTTGTCGGGCGTGCAGACGAAGCCGTCGGGGCAGTCATTGTCGGAGAAGCAGTCGACCGTGGGTTGGCAGATGTTGTCGACGCAGATGGCGCCAGGGCCGCAGTCTTCGTCGGCGACGCACTCGACGCCAATGCACTGGCCGTCGACACAGATGGACGCGCCGAAGAATCCGGGTTGCTCGCAGTCGGCGTCTTCCACACAGCCAATCGGTTCACAGCGGCAGTTCTCGCAGGACTGGCCCATGGGGCATTCCGAGTCGCGAGCGCATTCGCACGGTTCGCGGCAGATGCCTTCGTCGCAGACTTCTCCTTCTTCGCAGTCGGAGTTGTCGACGCAGACGTCAGGAGTCTCGCAGTCGCCGTCGGAACACACCTGACCTTCGGGACAGTCCGTATCGGCCGAGCATCCCGGCCCTTCGCACACCCCAGAGACGCAGATCTGTTCGCCAGGGCATTCGGTGGAGTCGAAGCAGGGTCGTTCGACGCTACAAAAACCCTGAATGCACTGGGAGTCGCCCTGGCAGTCAGCATCGGACGCGCATCGGTCCGCGAACAGCGTCTTGCCGCAGCCGGAGAGGAAGATGAGCGCCGCGGCGAACGCGAGGAGGCTCGAGAGCGTGGTTGATGGACGTCGCATCGACGATTCCTTCATGAGCATTTTGGGCGTATCCGAAGCAGTTGAGGGACGATAACACACCCTCCAACACCCCTCAAAAGTAGCAGTGATCCCATCGGTACGTTGAGCATCCCGCTGAAGGGGTGCACACTGCGACGGCAACCTACCATGGAGCCTTGGATGCAGCCCGTTTTCTTGATGAGTCCGCCGCGGAAAGATTGGACCCTCCGCGGTCGCGCCAATTTCCGGTCGCAGCTGGCCGCACCGGTCAATCCGGAGCGAGCCCGTCGCGAATGGAGTCAGCTCGCCGATGCGATCGTAGAAGCCGGAGGGGATGTCCTCGTCCTGCCTCCTCATCCGGCCAAGAACCTGACCGGCCTGCTCTACACCGCCGAGGCCGGCGAGTACTTCGTGCGCGATGGCGAGGCGGGATTTCTGCTTCCGAACATGGCGGCCGAACACCGGCGAGACGAAGCCGACTGGATCGGCGGATTCATGGAGGGGCTCGGCGTGCGGACCCGCGCCGTGCGATCGGTCTGGGAGGCCCAGGGCGACGCGATTCGAGCCGACCGCGGCCACGCAGTGATTCACACGTTTGGCTCGGGGACCTACGCACGCACCCAGCAAGGAGCCTACGCAGAGGTTTGCAGTCTGCTCTCGGAACGCCACATGCAGCTGCATTTCCGCGCTGATCCGTGGTTTCACGGCAACACGTTCTTGAACGTGTATCTCGCGCCGAAGAAGCGAGCACGCATTGCCGAAGACGGCGGTATGGATCTCGCGATCGTCTGCGAAGACGCACTGCTCCCCGGTGAAGCAAAACGGTTGAAGAGCTTCCTCGGCGAGCGCACCCGGTGGGTCAACATCTCGCGCGCCGAGAGTGAAGGCTACGACACCAACGCCCTTCAGGTGGTCGATTCGGTGATCACCAGCGACACGATGAGCGATACCACCCTGCGCGAACTTCGGTCGGTCGGATTCGACCTGATTTCGCTCGAACTCTCGGAGCTGTTTTCGAAGGGGGGCGGCGCTCCCGTTTGCCTGACGAATCGCCTCTGGGGCGCGACTTCTGCGGACTTCCCGAAACGCGCCCTCTGGTCGGAACGCCCTTCGATCGAAGCACACACTGCACTTTGACTTCACGAAGTCTTTTGTGTGGTTAGACTTGTGCTCGAGTCGCGCGGCATCAATAGTGTCGCGTCCAAAACAATATGAATCCTCGCGCCAGTCTCCGGAATCAGACGGCTGGCAGCGAGTGCCACAAAAACCGGCAGATTCCTGCCGGAAATGTTCCAAGGAGTTACCGTGGGCAATTTCATCGAACTGACATCGGCCAATTTCGAAACGGAAGTCGTCGAGAGCGACGTCCCTGTCATCGTCGACCTCTGGGCGCCGTGGTGCGGCCCCTGCCGTGCGCTCAGCCCCGTGCTCGAGAAGCTCGCGGACGAATACGCAGGCAAGATCAAGGTCGCCAAGGTCAACGTCGACGACGAGCAAGAACTCGCGCAGGCGTTCAACGTGCAGTCGATCCCAATGGTTGTCGCCATGAAGGGACGCGACGTGCAGGAAGTCTCGATGGGCTTCCGCGGTGAAGGCCCGCTTCGACAGATGTTCGAAAAGCTCGCCTAAACCGGCACCCAGATCGACGAAACGCCCGCGCGCTCTTGCTCGCGGGCGTTTTACTTTTCTTGGTCAGTCGAGTTTAGAGCACGGACAGACTGTTCGATGAAGTCAACCAGCTCGGCGAGCTGAGCTTCGGTTTCGACTGACGAAGCCTCGATCATGACTCTCCGGCTCTGCTCGACGCCGCGCTCGAGGCCGCCGACGTGCCTCAGATTCCAGCTCGCATCGATGAGTAGATCAAACCTGGAGAGGGTCGTCTCGACCGACTGAAAGTCGATCTGCGCGGCTTCTCGAAGTTGCGTCTCGAGATCCCCGCGAATGGCGTAGATTGCCTTGAGCTGCTCCTGTTGGATCGAAGTGGCTTCGTCCCAAGAGGCGTCTCGCGCCTTGAGGAACGTGCGCTCCCGGACCAGCTTCACGAAGATCGGCAGGCAGATTGCCAGCCCGATCGCGGCGGCGACGATGGCCGCGATCAAGCTGACCGGCTCGTGAGGAGGTGGCATTCGCCTACTTCAGCTTGTCTTTGAAGAGGTCGCCAAGCGTGCCGAATCCACCGCCGGCAGATTCATCGTAGGTCTTGGGTGCCGACTGTTCGGCGACCGCGTCGGCGAGCTCGGAAGCCGACTTGAGGGTGAGCGCCATACGACGACGCTCGGGCTCAATCGACAGCACTCTCGCCTTCATCTCGGTGCCCTTGATGGCCTTGGAGAAGACCGTCTCGTTGCGCGAGAGCTCCATCTCGGAGCGCGGAAGGAGCGCGGTCACGCCATGGTCGAGCCGCAGAAATGCGCCGAAGTCTTCGATCTTCTCGACGGTTCCGGTGACCTCTTGGCCGAGCTCGAAGTTGTCGGCCACGTCTTTCCAGGGATCGCCTTCGGCTGACTTCATCGACAGCGAGATACGACGCCGTGCGACATCGACCTGCTGCACCTTCACCAGCACGGTGTCGCCGACGGAGACCACGTCACCGGCGTGCGTGACACGCTTGGTCCAGCTCATCTCCGAAACGTGCACGAGCCCTTCGACGCCCGGTCGAACCTCGACGAATGCTCCGAAAGTCTCGGTTCGAACGACGGTGCCGTTGAACTCGTCGCCCGGCTTGAGCTCGGCGAGGGCCGCTTCCCACGGGTCCTTCATGAGGTTCTTGCGCGACAGCCCAATCTTCAGCCGGTCGCGGTCCTGCTCCATCTTCAAGACTTCAACGTCGACCGTCTCGCCCTCTTTCAGGACTTCGCTCGGGTGGTCGATGTGCTGGAATCCGATCTCGGAGATGTGGATGAGGCCTTCGATGCCGCCCAGGTCGACGAACGCTCCGAAGTCGGCGAGTCGAGTGACCACGCCTTGAACGACAGAGCCGACGCTGAGCTGTTCGAGCGTTCTCTCGCGAGCTTCCTTCGCCTCTTCTTCGAGGAGTGCCGAGCGACTCACGACCACGCTTCGCCCGTCGTCGCGAATCTCGATGACGCGGAACTTGTAGCTGTTGCCAACGTGGATCGAAGGCTCTTCGGTAAAGCCGAGCTCGATCTGCGAGATCGGGCAGAACGCTTCGACACTGCCGATCTGAATGACGAACCCACCCTTGTTGTGCGAGAGCACGCGGCCTTCGATCGGCAGACCCGACTCGAACGCCATCTCGACGGCGGCGAGCGCCGAATCGCGCGTCGAGATCTCATGACCGAGCGTGATGACCCCTCGCCGCATGTCGGTGATGTAGAACGTATGTTCGTCGCCCACCGAGAATGGGAATGCGCCGTCTTCGTCACGGAAGTCGTCGACCGCGCCGGTGGCTTCGTAGTTTGCGCCGAGGTCGACGTACACATATCGGTCGCCGATCTTCACGACCGTACCGGTCACCTGATCGCCCACCGAGTAGGAGCGCGTTTCCGGAACGTTGGTGCTTCCAGCGAGCATGGCTTCGAAGTCCGAGAGCGAGCCTTCTTCAAAGGTCATCATCTCGTCTGATTTCGACGCGCGCGCCGTTGCGGCCGGCGAGGGTTTTCCTTCCATGGCGGCCTCTTTCTCGCGCTTGCGTCGAGCCTTGTCGGCTTCGTCGCGTCGCTTGATTTCGGCGGCATCGACCACGCGGCGGCTCAGCTTCGGGCCTTCGTCGGCCGGCTTCGAGGCGACCTCGGGTTCCGGTGCCGATTCCTCGGGGGCCTCTGGAGCCGCGGCCTCGGGAGCGGCTTCTGGCGCCGCTGCCTCGGAGGCAGCCTCTTCGGTGCCCTCCACTTCTTCTTTGTCGGATGCTTTGCGAACCAGGGGCTTCACAGCCGATTCGTTCTGTTCGTCAGCCATTTTTCTACTCTTCGATCAGTGCTTCGTGGTCGTGGCAAGCCGTAGCCCAAGGGCGGGCGCGCCGCAACAGCGAAGGGATGGTCAGTCGAGGGATTCGAGGCGCTGGCGCAGCTCGTCGAGCAACAGATTCGCTGCGCCGCCGGGCGATGTACGCGCGGCGAGGCTAGCTTCGGCGGTGCGGTCGCCGAGCTCGTCGAGCGTCGCAGCGACCTCTCGGTAGGCATCGCGAAACGGCACGCCCGACGTGGTCAATTCGATCGCTTTGTCGGTCGCAAAGGTCTCGTTCGGGATCGCGGCGAGGCAGCGTTCGTGGTCGAAGACGAGATTTTCGAGCAGCGAAGGGATGAGCGCGAGGGCGTCGAGCGCTTTCTCGACGCCACGGATCAGCGCCGGCTTCGTGTTCTGCAGATCACGATGGTAGCCGCTCGGAAGGCTCAAGATACCGACGAGTTCGGCACGCGCGCCCTGCACCGACGACCACGCCGCGCGGAGCAGCTCCACCACATCCGGGTTTCGCTTGTTCGGCATGATCGACGAGCCGGTCGTGTAATTGTCGGGCAGGTCGACCAAGTTAAATTCGGCGGTCGTGAAGAGCGACAGGTCCCAAGCGAGGCGACGCACGTCGAGCAGCGCCTGGCCGAGCGAGTCGAGCAGCTGAAGCTCGAACTTTCCGCGGCTATTCTGCGCGTAGATCGGCGAGATCTGCATGCGGCCGAAGCCGAGCCGTTCGGTGGTGAATTCGCGGTCGAGCGGCAGGTTGACGCCGTATCCGGCGGCGGTCCCGAGCGGATTGGCGTCGAGCCAGTCGTGCGTCGCGCGCAGCAGCTTCGCGTCGTCGATGAACGCCTCGGCAAATGCCGCGAACCACATCCCGATGCTCGATGGAACCGCCGGCTGCAGGTGCGTGTAGCCGGGCATCGGCACGGTGGCCTCGGCCTCGGCGCGCTCCAGCGCGACGCGCGCGATCTCACCACACAGGCCGTTGGCCTGCTCGCAAACGTCGAGCAGATAGAGCCTTGTCGCCACGAGCACCTGGTCGTTGCGGCTTCGGCCCGCGTGCACGCGCCGGCCGTCTTCGCCGAGCTTCTCGGTGAGGAATGCCTCGATCGCGCTGTGGCCGTCTTCGAATCGCTCGTCGAGCACGAACTCCCCGGCGACGAATTTGGCGTCCAGCTCTTCGAGCGCCTCCAAGAGTGCGTCGCGCTGCGCGTCGTCGAGCACGTCGATGCGGGAGAGCCCCTCCACATGAGCGCGTGATGCCTGGATGTCGTAGCGGAAGATCGTGCGGTCGAGGATGACGTCTTCGCCCGCGGTGAAGCGGAGGATGCGTTCGTCGACCGAAGAACCTTCTTTCTGCCAGATGAAGGCCATGGCGCTAGCTCGCTTGGAGTTCGGGTTCGATGCCGGCCAGTTCGGGCAGGCCGAGCGCGAGGTTGATGTTCTGCATAGCTTGCGTCGCCGCCCCCTTGAGGAGGTTGTCGATGGTCGCGATGGCGACGAGGCGCTGCCCGTCGGCCGAGAGCGTCAGGCCGCCCACTTCGACGTGATGGCGATTCGCGATCGACTTCACCATCGGCGGTTCCTCCACCAGCTGGAGCAGCGGTTCGCCGTCGAAGGCCTGGGTGTAGATGGCTCGGACGGTGTCGATGTCGAGCGGGCGCGAAAGCTCCATCGTGATCGTCAGGGCGATGCCCCGGAACCACTCGGCGACGTGCGGGTTGAATCGAATCGGGTGCCCGATGTGGCGCGATACCTCGCGCTCGTGGGTGTGCCCGACCATTCCGTACGGGATCATGTTGTGGTGCAGGAGCTCAACGTCGTTCTTTGGCGACGGCTTGGTGCCTGCACCTGAGTAGCCGGAAACGCCAAAGACGTGCGGCGGCCCGTCGAGGTAGTCGACGAGCGGCCGAAGCACGGCCTGCATACCGGTTGCATAGCAGCCCGGGTTGCTGATTCGGCGTGTCGTAGTGATGGCCTCGCGATTCCATTCGGTCGCGCCGTAGGTCCATTCGCCAGAGTCGTCGAAGCGGAAGTCGCTCGACAGGTCGAGGATGACCGGGTCGTGCCCGGCGCTTTCGATTGCCTCGACCCACGTCGGGGCGAGGCCGTTGGGCAGCGCAAGGACCCAGGCGTCGGCCTCGAAATTCGCGAGATTTGTTGGATCGACCGCCTCGTAGGCGACCGCGGTTTCGATCTCCGCGTGGTCGGCCACCCGCTCACCCGCCAGCTTTCGGGAACTGACGAAGGCCAGCTCCAAGCTGGGATGGTTTCCGACGATGCGCAGGAGTTCGCGACCGGTGTACCCGCGAGCGCCGATGATTCCGATGGTCTTTGTCATATCTCGATTGTGCACCAGAGCCACACGACTGGAGTCTGGTCACTCCTACCGTCGAAAGGCAGCTGTTACAATCGATGCGTGCCCAATTGCGAGAAATCAAATGCGTAAGGACACATGTTTCGGTCCTCGGTTCCGCCGAACGGGCGGCCTCGCGAACAGGACTAGTTTGCATCCACCGTAACGACTGTTTCGAGGGTGGCGCGCACCTCCTCGCCGGGCTTCTTCGGACTGTGAAGTTCGACTTCACACGCGACCTTATGCTCGCCCGGTCCGATCTTGTCCATGAAGAGGGAGATCGGGATGACACCCTTGGCAGTTTCGTCCACAGGAACAACTCCAGAGAAAACCTCGTCGCCGATCACGCAATCCACCTGGAGTTCTCGCATCGGGCGGGCAGACGTGTTCTCGACCCCTAATTCGATGTAGCGCCAGGTCTGCCCTCCCCCTTCTACCCCCATTTGTTGCGTGCGCGACCGAACACCGGTGATGTTGAGTGAGGCTGGGATAGAATAGTCTATCGGTTCGAGGACGGAGATCGACGCGACCATCAGGTTGTTTTCCTCATCCGACTCGGGGAAGTGATTGGCGAAATCGGTGACGCATCGCACCTGATGTTCGCCTTCCTTGAGATTGAAAGGTCCCAACTCCAACTCCCCGAGTTGATGCACCGGTAGGATCTTGCGGCGAAACTGGGTTTCGCCCCCGACACCGATTCTGCACTCGAGGCCGACCAAAAACCCCGAAACACCTGGAGCAGCCAATCCCGAAGGGTGTTCGTGCCTGACTCGAACGCACGTCGATTCATCGGCGCGAGCAGGTCCGTCTCGTTTGCAAGAACGGGCACTTGCGACGGAAAACCGAAGGTCCGGAATGGTCCGTGCCCTGAGGGCGGTCACCCTGGTGATTCGACGATCGCTACCTTCGAATCCGCAGACGGCAAAGACTTGGCTCGATTCCTCGATTTCTTCTGGAGGCATCATCGGAACCGCCCAGTTCAGCTTTTCGATGGGGCCGTGATGCGGCCAACCATCAGCAATCTCGCCTTTCAGCGTCATGATGGAGCGTTGCTCCTTGAGGCCGTCGGAGTTTATTTCGTGAATGTCACAAACGACTCGGCCGCTGCGGTCCTGGCCAATGTCCTTCAGGGTCACCATCGCCGCCATGTGGCCCTTGGTCGTCCAAGTGTTCTGGCCAGGGTCGACGATGTGGGCAATGCGCGGTTCACCTGCCTCGAAGACATTCGTCGTGGTCGCGCAGCTGGCGAGGACCGTCACACTGCAGAGAATCAATCGTCTCATGGTCATCCTGGTAATCGTGGACCCCGGAGACGTCGTAGGTGATTGTTCTATTCAATTTGGTTGGCTTGCCCGGCTCAGTCCGCTGCCGCGGCTTCTGATCAGGAAGGCGACGCGACCCCGCTGCCCGATTCACTGAATCGTGGCCGGCAGGTCGAGCGCGACCTCGACGCAGTGCTTCATCGAGTCGAAGTCGTCGATTCCGTACCAGAACACAGTCCACGGATCGTGGCGATACGATCCGTCGGACTGCGCGAAGTACCAGGGGTTGATCGGATTGGACGAGCGCGAGCGCCAGAAGAGCGTTGGGCAGGCTTCCTTCATACGGAGCCAAACCGAACGGCCAAGGCCCTCGCCTTGCGCCTTCGGGGTGACGGCGAACTTGTCGAGGTACGGCACACCGTCATGTTCACTGATGATGGCGGTCGCTCGGTAGTTCTCGGTCAGGAAGATGTGCGTCGGGTTGGTCGACTCGAAGTAGCCGTCGACGAGCTTCTTCTGGAAGCATCGCTCCAGGAGGTCGGTGAGCCGCTCGCGGTCGATCCCTTCCCACCCGTCGAACGACAGAATCTGTTCGCCGCGCCGCACGAGGGTTCCCGAGCCGCGGTGGGTGAACAGCTCGCGCGCGAGCTGGTCTGATGCGGTGATCGAAACCGACGAATCGAGCGGGAGGACGTCGAGGAGGTCCTTGATCTCTTGGAGCTTCAGACGCATGCCGCCCTGGAGCCAGGGCTGGTCCATGAGGTGGTCGAACTCTTCGGAGAGGTTGATCGACGGGATGAGCGCGCCATCGCCGTCGAGCAGGCCGCCCGTGGGGGTGAGGAAGACCACCTTGTACGGCTCGATTCGCCGCGCGAGTTCGCGCGCCGCGACGTCGGCGTTGATGTTCACGATCTGGCCCGTCTTCGTCTCGCCGAGCGGGGCGAGGATGGGGAGCGTGCCGGAGCGGATGGCCGAGGCGATCGGGTCGAGATGCACGCGGTCGACGTCGCCGACGAAGCCGAGCTTCTCCTCGTCCATGAAGGAGGCTTCGAAGATCCCCGACGTGAGCGGCCGAGCGCGAGTTCCAAGGTTCTCGAGGGCTTCGACGAGGCGGAGGTTTTCGCGCATGAAGATGCGGCGCGCGACTTCGAGGGTCTCTTCCTCGGTGATGCGCATGCCATCGATTCGCTTGGTGGCGATGCCCGCGTGTTCGAGCGCCTCGTTCAGCTGGGGCCCGGCGCCGTGAATGACGATGGGATAGAGGCCGACGCGCTGCAGGAACGTGAGGGCCGAAGCGAGTTCATCGAGCTCGTCGCGCAGCGTCCCGCCACCGACCTTAACGATGGCGAACTTGCGTGAATCGACGCTCGAGAACTCTTTGAGGTACTGTTCGACCTCTTTACGGCTTCCCATCGACGAGAGGAGCCGGACGATGATTTCGCGGGTTTGTTCCATACTTCGTCCTCGCTCGGCGCGCGACGCGCCGGAGTCGTGAAGTACCGCTCGCGGCGCGGTGCGTCAATTGCTGGCGCACATGATGAGGAGAAGAGAGTGCACATTCATCCGACGAGAGAAGCTGGGCGGGACCTGTTGCGACGAGGTCTCGAGGGGCCGGTCGTGATGCTGAACCTGCTTCGATTTCGCGAAGTGGCCGACTACTCGGAGTCGCCGGAACTCGCGCCGGACGGCGAAATCAGTGGGGCTGAGGCGTACGAGCGCTATGCTGACGCGGTGATGCCGCTCCTCGAACGTGCCGGAAGTGAATTGCTGTATCGCGGCGACGGCGGGCCAAGTTTGATCGGACCGGCGGAAGAGCGCTGGGACCTCGTGCTCCTCGTGAAGCACGCGTCCATCAGCGAGTTCATGTCGTTTGCGACCGACGAAGACTACCTCGCGATTGCGGGTCACCGGACTGCGGCGCTCGAAGACTCGCGGCTGGTACCGCTGCAGTAGTCACGTCATCTCGAACAGCTGGCCGCTTCGAATCTCGACCCTACGCGTCGCCACGGCGTCGGTGAAGTATTCGTCGTGCGAGACGATGACCGCGGCGCCTGTCCACGCCTGAAGAGCAGCTTCGATACGCTCGATCGCGGGGATATCGAGGTGATTCGTGGGCTCGTCGAGAAGCAGCAGCTCGTGCTCTCCCAGCGCGAAGGCGCGCGCGAACACGACCTTACGAGTCTCGCCCGGCGACCACCTCTGCGACCCGAGTAGACGGTCTGGCTCGACGCCGAGCGTTGCCGCGAACGCCAGGATTCTGCCGCCCTGGTCGGGGTCGACCGCCAGTACGCCATCGCGAAGTTCGCGCGCTTCCGCCTCCGTCCACTCCTGGGGGATGTAGAGCGTCTGCACCGATTTGGCGACACCGTCGTAGAGCGCTTTGATCAGCGTGGTCTTGCCGGCTCCGTTTGGTCCGCCAACGACGACCCGGTCTCCGGCAGAGGCTCGTAGGGCGACGTTGCGCAAGAGTACGCGGTCGCCGGCTGCCACTTCGGGAATTGCCCAGCTGCCGAGCGTCTCGCGTGAAACAGCTGCGTGTACCTCGACATCTCCGCCGAGGTCGCGCGGGGCGCTCTTGCCGGCGAGTTGCGCCTTCGCGGCGTCGAGGCGCCCATGAAGGGCCCCAGCCGCTGAAGATGCTGCCGCAGCAGCCTTTTCGGCGCGGGATTTTGCGGCGGTGCTGCGCGCGTCGGAATCGTGCCGGCTGTTCATGCGAGTGCGGGCCGAGATTCTGCTATCAGCTTCGGCAGACGCGCGAGCGCGGTCGGCCTGGAGCGATTCGAGCCGTCGAACTTTGGACTGGAGCGACTCGAGCTCGGCCAGCTGAGCCTCGAATTTCGCACGCACCACGCCCCTCGCCTTTCGGAAGTTCCCGTCGACCGTGAGAAATTCGCCGAACTCGAGCCAGACGATGGTGGAGACCAGCGCGTCGAGGAATCCGCGGTCGTGGCTGACGACTACCCCGACTCCGTCGAATTCGGTGAGGGCCGAAACGACGGCTTCGACGCCGCGGGGGTCGAGGTGGTTTGTTGGTTCGTCGAGCAACAGGAACTGCGGGGTTCCGGATAGCGCGGCGCCGAGCTGCCAACGCTTCCGCTCGCCCGGTGAGAGGGTCGGCCAGCGCTGAAGGTCTTCCCATTCGAGGTCGAGCCGGGACATCCACCGCACTGCGTCGGGTGTCCATGCGTTGGCAAACGCGTCGATTTCATCGGTGATGTGGTCGACGCGCTGTGGGCAGTAGGCGAGCGTTCCGTTGGGCTCGAGCACGACGCTGCCGGAGCTCGGCGAAAGTCTGCCCCGAATGAGGTCGACGAGCGTGGACTTGCCCGCGCCATTGGGGCCGACCACACCGGTCCAACCAGGCGAAAAGTGCAGATTCAGGTTTTCGAAGAGGGGAGCCGAGCCGTCGTAGGCAAAGCTCAACCGATTCAAGCGTATTGAAGTGTTCACACGACCACCTTTCGCCCATGTTGTTCGGGGCGATCTGGAGGATCTCAATCAGCGATTGGGATTAGTCGTGTAGCTCCAACTTCGTGCTCGGGCTCGGGGGGCAGAAAGTGCGCGGCCGCTCGGCGGCGCCACTATGCAAACTGTAGGGCGCAGCCGTGCTCGAGGCAAGCGTTCGAGATCCGTTGACACATCCTCGAATCGACACGTATCCACGTGGCCTCTTCAAGACGGTCTGCTCACGCGACCACCCGCCTTACGAAGGAAACCCGATGCGCAATTTCATCACGACGGAAGATTGGACCCGCAACGAGCTGCAGTCGATTTTGGACCGCGCCGCCGACCTGAAGGCAAATCCCTTCCGAGACGACCTGAAGAACAAGAGCATCGCGCTGGTGTTCTTCAATCCGTCGCTGCGCACGCGGTCGAGCTTCGATCTGGGCATGCACCAACTCGGCGGACACGCGCTCATCCTGCAGCCGGGCGCTGGCTCGTGGCCGATCGAATTCAATGACGGTGCGGTGATGGACGGCGACCCCGAGGAACATGTGGCCGAGGCCGCTCGCGTGCTTTCGCGCTATTGCGACATGATCGCGGTACGCGCGTTTCCGAAGTTCCAGGACTGGCAGGTCGATCGGCAGGACCACGTGATCAAGCAATTCGCCAAGTGGGCGACCGTGCCGGTGATCAACATGGAGACGATCACACACCCGTGCCAGGAGCTCGCGCTCATGCTGGCGCTTCAGGAGCGATTCGGGACGAAAGAGAACGACCGGAAGAAGTTTGTGCTGACGTGGACGTACCACCCGAAACCGCTCAACACGGCCGTGGCGAACTCGGGCCTGCTCATCTCGAGCAAATTCGGGTTCGACGTGACGCTCTTGTGCCCGAACGAGGACTACATCCTCGACGAGCGCTACATGAAGGCTGCGCAAGCCAACTGCGATGCGAATGGCAGCACGCTCACGGTGTCGCACGACATTGAGGAAGCCTACTCGGGCGCGCACGTCGTGTACGCCAAGAGCTGGGGTGCCCTGCCCTACTTTGGCCGGTGGGACGAAGAGAAGCCGATTCGCGACGCGCACAAGCACTTCATCGTCGACGAGGCCAAGATGGCGCTGACCGACGATGGCGTGTTCAGTCACTGCTTGCCGATGCGTCGCAATGTGAAGGCGACGGACGGTGTGGCGGATTCACCGAACTCGCTGATTATCGAAGAGGCCGAGAATCGGTTGCACGTGCAGAAGGCGCTGATGCTGGAGCTGGCTGCTCCAAAGTGAAGCTCTGCGGTCCGGTCAGTCCTCACACGCGCCAATCTCTCGGAACTCCGAACGCTCGAACACTTGGGCCGGAAGGGCCACTTCGAGGTCGCACCGACGGAGGTTTGGGACGTCGTACAGGAAGAGCCTCGATTCGGGGCCGAGCGTTTCGAGACCATCGATGTCTCGCAACCCCGGCGAGTCGGAAATAGTGATCCTGAAGTTCTCACCGGGTGGAAGACCCACGGACTCGAGCTGGTCGTTCTCGGCAATCGAGACGCCACGAATGGACTGGTCGAAACCGGCCATGAGTTCGACGCGGACGAGCGCTTTGTTTCCAACCACTTCCGTTTGTCGCGCTGCCGGCGCCACGATGCGTTCCACATCGGTCTCACGAACCGAAACTCGGCTGAGGAAGAACTCTCCACCTCCGGCAACCAGAGACGTACCGAGTTCGCCGAGGAGCGACACGCGCGACCCTCGCGGAAACGAACCGAAGACGTCGGAGTTGATCGGGACAGATTTGAACCCGTAGTCCGGCGGGTTGCTCGGGTCTGGTGGTCTGGAGGCGACAAACTCGAGGTCAATCGGTTCTTCGAGGGCGGGGAGCGAACCCGCATAAAAGCCTGTCAGCTCCACAACCCCGCCGAGTGGTTCGAGCGTGCGCAACTGGGCGTTCTGAAACAGACTTAGCTCGCGATTCACACGGATGTCTTCGACGCCGCTCAAGGTCGCCAAGTCATCGTTGAATCCGATTGATAGGTCGCCCCAAACGGTGTCCACCTGCCGCAGAGCTTGGAGGTCATCACCCTCCCATTCCCAGACGTAGAGGTCACCTTGGACAATGCAAGGGTCTGACGTGCATAGCTCGTCAACGTCGGCCTCGCTCGCCACCCAGTAGATTCCACGAGACTCGGACGCGAGGACGAGCCCCCGCGAGAGCGAATCAAACCGAGTTTCTGACGCCTGATAGAGGACGCGCGCGTTCGGTAGGACGCCTTCGAGGCTATCCCAAGCGTCAATGACTTCATCGGTCACTTCGATGTTCCCGCGCCATGACTTCGACTCTGGGTCAAACTCGAGCTCGGTCCATTTTTCGCCCGGCGTGCATGGGTGTTCGTACATGCAATCCACATCCGGATCGGGTGAGACGGCACCGTAAACTCGTGTCGTTCCTGGGGGGAGGAACACTTCAAACGATGTCGTTTCACCGGCCCGAGCGATATTTGGCGAGACAAAGGCGGTTTCGAGCGTCCGAGATTCGCCGTCGACCGTCCACTCACCGGGCAGCTTTTCGTTAGCGGTCGGAACCGATCCGAGTTCCAGACAACCCTCCCCGCAGGCGGTAACTAGCGCGACCAATACAATGAGAATTACTCTGACGAGATGCATCGTTCCCCCAGTCTATTCGAGGCGTTCACTTATCCGACGTTTAGGCACGAGCAACGGGATGTCCAGATCCTCGAGCGCTCTACGAGCCTACTCTTCGCCCTTGTACGTTCCGTAAGGGGTGCCAGGGACACACCGACCATCCTCACACCAAGGGCGGGTCGGATACGCGCCATGGCATTCGGCGTCGATGGAGCACTCCATGCACTGCCCCGTGACGCAGAGCGGCTTGTCGACCGAGCAGTCGGACCGGTCACGGCATTCCACGCACTTGTTCCAACGGCACCAAGTGCCATCTGCACACGCGCCCTGGTCGCCGCAGGGTTCGCCGCCTTCGAAGGCTTCAAACGTCTCGGGGCTGGTGTTGGACTGTGACTCGACGGGTTCAGTGGAACAGCCGGCAAGTCCGAGGAGGGCGAGGAGAGTCAGGGTTCGAAGTCGCATAGTCGTTGGACGAACCGCAGCCGATTCGATTCAAACCATGGTCCGAGTCCGAAGCGATTCGGATCGATATCTCAGATGTCCTGTTCTCCAGATTTCGCGCGATGATCCGATCATCGGACCATCGGATTACCGAGCGCGATATCAATCAAAGATCGGAGAGATGAATCGGAGGGGCCGAAAGCCAGAAGTGCGTATTGACCGCCGGTCGTTGACACACCGCGTCACACTT
>CAYLMO010000007.1:0-163248 GCA_964384605.1 uncultured Bradymonadales bacterium
GTGAAGATCGACCTGTTCCACGAAGAGGTCTACGTGTTCACGCCGGCCGGCGACGTGAAGGGACTTCCTCAGGGCGCAAGCTGTGTGGACTTCGCCTACGCGATTCACACCGAGGTCGGAAATCACTGCGTGGGCGCAAAAGTGAACGGCCAGATCGTGCCACTGAAGTACGAGCTTCAGACCGGAGACATCTGCGAAATCCTGACCTCGAAGAACCAGCGTCCGAACAAGGATTGGCTGTCGTTCGTGAAGACGGGGCGGGCGCGCACGAAGATTCGGAACGCGGTACGCGAAGAGCAGCGGGAGCGCAGCCGCGAGCTGGGCCGCGAGTTGCTCGACAAGGAGTTCAAGAAGCGGAACACGAACGTTCGAGCGATGGAGCGGGCTGGGAAGCTCGAGGAGATCATCGACAAGACCAAGTTCCACAACCTTGGAGACCTCCTCGCGGACATTGGCTACGGCAAGACCAGCCCCGAGTCGATCGTGGAGCGAATCTTCCCGCCTGACGAGCCAGAGAAGGCGCCGAAGGTTCGCGAGTCGAAGATCGGCCAGCTGTGGGACAAGATCACGCAGCGCGGCAAGACCGGCGTGATGCTCGACGGCATTGGCGACGTGATGGTCACGTACGCCAAGTGCTGCACGCCCGTGCCGGGTGACGACATCGTCGGGTTCGTGACGCGCGGCCGCGGACTTTCGGTCCACAAACGGGGCTGCGACAAGATCGGTCACCTGGAGCCGGAGCGGATGATTCCGGTGAACTGGGCGGGTAAGACGACCAACGAACGATATGCGGTCACGCTTCGAGTGTTCTGTACCGACAAGCCCGGCTTGCTCGCGAACATTTCGCAGTCGTTCTCGGATTCGGACGTGAACATCTCGCAGGCACATTGCACGACGAGCGAGGACAAGCGAGCGGTCAACACCTTCGAAGTGATGGTGCGCGATGCCGACCATTTGCAGGTCGCTATGCGTCGGATTGAGAAGATCAAAGGTGTCTATCGCGTCGAACGGGACTAGCCGCGACGACCTTGAGATCGACGGAGTCAGCCCAGGGATGGCGATGATTGAACGTCGAGTCGAACAATTCCGAGATTTTCTGCGGGCCGAGAAGGGCGCGAGCGACGAAACGCTGCGCGCCTACGGTTCCGATCTGGAGATGTTCATCGAATGGTGCGTCGAGCACGACGCGCCTAGCGACCCCGAATCGCTTCAGCTGCAGCACTTACGCGGATTCGTAGCGGAGCGTTTCGATGACGATGCGCCCGCGACCATCGCGCGTCGTATCTCGACGCTGCGGTCGTTTTGGAACTTCATGATGAAGAAGCGGTTCGTGACGGACAACGTCGCCGAGCTGCTCCGCACGCCAAAGTTGAGCCGGCCGCTGAAGAATCTGATGACGGTCGACGAAGTCTTCCATCTGCTCGACAGTCACGTGCCTGACGACGCACTCGGAGCGCGCGACATGGCGATCTGGGAGGTCGGCTACGGCTGTGGATTGCGCGTGAGCGAGCTCGTCGGGCTCGACCAAGCAGACGTCGATCTAGACGAAGGCTGGCTGCGCACCATTGGAAAAGGAAACAAGGAACGCAGGGTGCCTGTCGGGACGAAGGCGGCCAAGGCGCTTCGGCACTGGCTTTCGAGGCGGTCGGAGCTCTCGACCGACGAGTCGGACGACGCCCTGTTTTTGAACTTTCGGGGTGGCCGACTGACGTCTCGAAGTGTGCGCCGGCGGCTCAAGGAGCACTTGATCCGAGCGGGCCTCGACCCGTCGATCACGCCGCACGGGCTACGCCACTCTTTCGCAACTCACCTGCTCGATTCCGGCGCTGACCTGCGCGGAATTCAGGAGCTGCTCGGTCATGCATCTTTGAGCACGACGCAGCGCTACACGCACGTCTCGATGGAGCGCTTGGTGCGCGCCTACGAAGACGCACATCCACGTGCGAAACGGGACTCTTCCGACGACGGATAGGTTGCCGTGTCGCCCGCGGTGCACAACATTCTCGCAGGCATTCAAGCGCGAGGCTTCATGTTTCACGGAACAACGATCGTAAGCGTACGCCGCGGAGACCACGTGGTCGTCGCAGGCGACGGACAGGTCACTTTTGGCGAGCAGGTCGTCCTGAAAAAGGGGGCGAGGAAGGTCCGCCGGATTCACGATGGCGCCGTACTCTGCGGTTTTGCAGGATCAACGGCCGACGCGATGACGCTCTACGAGAAGCTCGAAGAGAAGCTCAAATCGTACAACGGAAACCTCGCCCGTGCGGCGGTCGAGCTCGCGAAGGAGTGGCGAACCGACCGCATGTTGCGCCGACTCGAGGCGCTCTTGATCGCCGCCGACGCGGACCGGACGCTGCTCATCAGCGGAACGGGAGACGTCATCGAGCCCGAAGAGGGGATCGCAGCGATTGGCTCGGGCGGTAACTACGCACTGTCGGCCGCTCGCGCGCTGTACCGCAACACCGACATGTCGGCGAGAGAAGTCGCGCTCGAAGCGATGGCCGTGGCAGCCGAGATTTGCGTGTTCACCAACGACCAGGTCTCGATCGAGGAACTCGGAGGGGAGGCATGACCATGCTACTTCGTCATCGGATTGGGGACCTCACCCCGCGGCAAATCGTTCGCGAACTCGACCGGTACATCATTGGCCAGCAGGAGGCCAAACGCGCGGTCGCCGTTGCGCTCCGCAATCGGTGGCGCCGCCAGCAGGTGGGCGAGGATCTGCGCGACGAGATCATGCCCAAGAACATCATCATGATTGGACCGACCGGAGTCGGAAAGACCGAGATTGCGCGGCGTCTTGCGAGGCTGTCTGGTGCGCCATTTCTGAAGGTCGAGGCGAGCAAGTTCACCGAGGTTGGCTATGTCGGTCGCGATGTGGAGTCGATGGTGCGCGACCTGCTCGAGATCGGCATCAATCTCGTGAAGTCCGAAGCCGAGGACAAAGTCGAGCATCGAGTCCGGGAGACGGCCGAAGATCGAATCTTGGACGCGCTGCGCGACGAGATTCCGGTGGAACGGCGACCCCTCGACGGCAGCGATCAGGAGAAGAAGACGTTCATCGTCGGCAGCGACGGTATTGCCACCACGGGTGACGAGAAGCCGCGAGATGAGAAGGAGCTGCTCCGTGAGCGTCTGCGCTCAGGGGAGTTCGACGACCTGTGGGTCGAAGTCGAAGTGACCGACGGGAGCACTCCGTTGGGTAGCATCTTCGGCGCCCAGCCCGGGATGGAGGACGTGAACCTGTCGCAGATGTTCGGGAACATGTTCCCGAATCAGAAGAAGCCGAAGCGTCTGAAAGTCCGGGAAGCGCTTCGCCAGGTGAAGAAAGAAGAAGCGGCAAAGTTCATCGACATGGACCAGATCACTCAGGAGGCGCTCGACCGCACGCAGCGCGCGGGGATCATCTTCATCGACGAGGTCGACAAGATTGCCGGGCGCGAATCGAGGCAGGGGCCAGATGTTTCGCGTGAGGGAGTTCAGCGAGATCTCTTGCCCATCGTGGAAGGTAGCTCGGTGACGACCAAGCACGGCGTGGTCAAGACGGACCATATCCTGTTCGTGGCGGCAGGAGCGTTCCACGTTTCGAAACCGAGCGATCTGATTCCGGAGCTGCAGGGACGATTCCCGATACGGGTGGAACTGCAGAGTCTGACGAAGGACGACTTCCGGCGGATCTTGACCGAACCGACGAACAGCCTGACGCGGCAGTACGTGGAGCTGATGCGTACGGAAGGGCTCGAGATCATCTTCGAGGCCGAGGCGATCGAGACGATCGCGATGATGGCCCATCGCGTGAACGAATCGCTGGAGAATATCGGCGCGCGCCGGTTGCACACGATCATGGAGCGTGTGTTCGAGGACTTGTCGTTCCGTGCGCCGGAGGTGGAGGAGGACGAGGTTCGAATCACTTCGGCTTACGTCGAAGAGCGACTAGCGGGGATCTTGGAGAACGAAGACCTGAGCCGCTACATTCTTTGAGGCTCAACGTGTTGACACCGCCGAGGTCGGGCGTCCACTGTTTGGGCTCGACCGCTAGCGGAGACACGCATGACGTCCACCGAAGAACTGCTCGCCATTGCCGACCGAACCAATTCGACTACGTACGCGCCGGCGCGCTTCGTGCTCGATCGAGGGGAGGGGGTTTATCTCTACGACACGGATGGGAACGCCTATCTGGATTTCGTCGCGGGCATCGCGGTGAACTGCCTGGGGTACGGTCATCCTGATCTCGTGGGGGCGCTTCAGGCGCAATCGGAGCGGTTGCTGCATGTGTCGAACATGTTCGTGAACAAGCCGCAGATCGAACTGATGGACTACCTGACGAAGCACTCGTTCGCCGACCGAGTGTTCCTCTGCAATTCGGGTACGGAGGCGACCGAAGCCGGGATGAAGCTCGCCCGCAAGTGGCAGAAGTCGGTCGCGGGTGCGCAGCATCGCACTGAGATCGTATCGATGAACAAGTCGTTCCACGGGCGGACGATGGCGTCGCTTACGGCGACGGGGCAGCCGAAGTACCACAAAGGATTTGCGCCGCTCGTCCCTGGCCATGTCTACGCGGAGTTCAACGATCTCGAGAGCGTGCGCGCGGCGGTAGGTCCGAATACGGCGGCGGTCATCATGGAGCCGGTGCAGGGTGAAGGCGGGATTCGCCCGGCGACGCAAGAGTTCATCGAAGGGGTTCGCGAGCTGTGCGACCAGGAGGGGGCGCTCCTGATCTTTGATGAGGTGCAAGCCGGTATTGGTCGAACGGGGACGCTGTTTGCCTACGAAGGATACGGCGTTGCGCCGGACATCATCTGCCTTGCAAAGGGGCTGGGCGGAGGGGTTCCGATTGGCGCGATGATGGCCACGGAGCGTGCATACTCGGGGTTCGAGAGGGGATCCCACGCGAGCACGTTCGGCGGGAATCCGCTGGCCACGACTGCGGCGCTGACGGTGTTGCGGGTGATCGAGCGAGATGGCCTGCTTGCGAACGTGAACGAGCGTGGAGCGCAGCTGCAAGCCGGTTTGCGCAAGTTGTCCGAAAGCTATGACGTGATCACGGACGTTCGAGGTCGTGGTCTGATGGTGGGCGCGGAATGTGGCGATGAAGCCGGAGCGATTTCGGTGGCGTGCCGCGAGGAAGGACTACTCATCAACACCGCAGGTGGGAATACGTTGCGCTTCGTGCCGCCGCTGGTGGTGACGGAGGCGGACGTGGAGGAGGCTTTGTCACGCCTCGAGGCCGGTCTCGGACGTTGGAGGTCGGCTCAGGCCGCCTAAGCGTTTTCGCCGCATCGTCGCTCGCGATCCTGCTTGTCACTACGCGGCTGGCGAAGTATTTTGTTCGGGTCCGAACTCCGTTGGAATCTCAGCCGTGCGGTTCACGTACGAATCCCCTTCCTCGTGGTGGTAGCCCCCGTGTTGGACGACGAACTCGTGCTGAAGGCGGCAGAAGGCGTCGACTACGCCTCGCTGCCTTCGATGCCCACACCCGAAGACTTCTATCTGTTGTCTCGCGTGAAAGGTGAGACATCCGTCGCACAGCTGTGCGCAGCGAGTGGGTGGGGAAAAGACAAAGCGAAAGCGACGATTCAGAAGTTGCTCGAGTTTGGCCTGCTGGTCTCGGACGATTTCACCCCCGAGGCCGCCGCGCCTGCGACACCGGAAGCCGCGGACGAGCCGGCAGGAGAGTCGCCAATCCAGCAGGAAGACGAGGTTGCAGAAGCGAGCCCGGTGGCGAGCGCTTCGCAAACGGCTGAGGGTCCGGCAGTGGATGCGCTCGGAAACGTCGCGGGCGAAGCGCAGATGCGCGAACGCGAGGCGACTCCGGAACGTACTCCAGTCGTAGAGCGCGAACCCGAGTCGGCAGAGCAACCACCGAAGAAGCAAGAGCCTTCGCGCGACCACGTCGCGACGCCGGTGCGAGACGAACGAGTATCGAGTTTCGACCTACCGGTCATCGAAGAGGACGAAGACGACCTCTTCATGTCGGATTCGCCCGCCCACCTCTCGCGTGTGAAGTCGCCTTCGAACAGCGACCCCAGTTCGCCCAGCAGCACTCGCCCATTCGACGACGGGAAAGACTTTGCGTCGTCGCTAGAGGCCGAGACGAATGCCGGGGATGACGAGATTGACGCCGCGGCGGCGATGTCGGCACTCGAGGATCCAGATGCGGAACCCTCGTTTGGAAACGACGGTAATCAGACTCCAGGCGAGAAGGCTTCCGAGCCCGGTTTCGCGATTCTGGACTCCGAGGTTGTTCAGGAAGAGGCCGACGGTGCGACGAGGATGCTCGATCCAACCTCGTTGGATATCGCGACTTCCGTTGCGACGGTGGACAGCCGGCCGGTCCGGAAGAATCGGGGCGGCGCCGCTGTGGGAGGCGCGCTGGCCTTCTCGATGCTACCCGGCGAGCTGAGCGAGTTTAAGGTGGCGCCGGAACTGCTGGATCCTGCGCTCGAGATCGATCCGCACGCGAGACAAGAAGTTGCATACGTGCACAGCGCCATCGGAAAGGTGACGCATTACGAACTCTTCGGGGTTTCGCCCGAGGCGAACCGCAAAGAGATCAAGAAGGCGTACTTCGTGCTGTCGAAGCGTTTCCACCCAGACCTGTATTTCCGAAAGAACGTCGGACCGTTCGGGCCGATGGTGGAAGATGTCTTCAAGGCGGTAACGCAAGCCTACGGCGTGCTGTCGAATCGGAAGAAGCGCGCCGACTACGACCAGCAGTTGAAGCATCGGTCGGCGGAGCCAGCTGCGGCAGAGTCGCAGTCGGACCCAATGGCCGAGAAGAGAGAGTTGGCGCGGGAGCTTTTGATCAAGCGTGCCAGCACCCATCATGCAAAGGGCGAGTTCATTCGGGCCGCGGACGCGTTGCGAAAGGCGATTACGATTCGGTCGGAACCGGATCTGCTGGTGAAGCTCGGAAACGCGCTCTACCGAGCGAACAAACGGCTCGACGACGCTGCCAAGTATTGCCGAAGTGCTCTTCGAGAAGATCCAAAAAATCTCGACGGAATGCTCGTATTGGCGAAGATACTGGAGCGGAATGAAGCCTACGAAGATGCACTACGGGTTTTGGAGCGCGCGAAGACCATCTCGCCAGACGAGTTGAGCATCGGTGTTCACGAAGAACGTATTCGAAATTTGATGTCGGAAGGATGAGCCCCAAGAGGGCCAACTGAGCATAAGGAGCCGTCTATGGACCGCGTAATCGGAATCGACCTGGGGACGACCAACAGCTGCGTTGCGGTTGTCGAAGCGGGCGTGCCCAAGGTGATCCCGAACAAAGGGGGCTACAAGACCACGCCGAGCATCGTCGCGATCTCCGAGTCGGGACGACGCCTCGTCGGCCAGATGGCGAAGCGGCAGGCGATTACCAATGCCCGGCACACGGTCTACGCGTCCAAACGACTGATCGGCCGAAAGTGGGGTTCTGACGCGGTCGTGCACTGTCTCGAGACGGTGCCGTACGAGATCGTGCCAGGGCCGCACGACGACGTTCGAATCAAGCTGCGCGGCAAAGAGTACAGCCTGCCAGAGATCTCCAGCATCATTCTGCAGGAGATGAAGCTCATCGCCGAAGAATACCTGGGCGAAGAGGTGAATCAGGCGGTCGTCACGGTTCCCGCGTACTTCAACGACGGGCAGCGCCAGGCGACGAAAGACGCTGGTCGAATCGCGGGGCTCGACATCCTCCGCATCATCAACGAGCCGACCAGTGCGGCGCTCGCCTACGGCTACGGCAAGGAAGTCGACGCGACGGTCGCCATCTACGACTTGGGCGGCGGCACGTTCGATATCTCGGTACTGGAGATCAGCGATGGAGTGTTCGACGTTCTCTCGACCGCGGGAGACACGTTCCTCGGCGGCGAGGATTTCGACGCACGAATCATCGAACACCTGGCATTCGAGTTTGCCCGAGAGCATCGAGTCGATCTGCGGAAAGACGAGATGTCGCTCCAGCGACTTCGCGACGCGGCTGAGAAAGCAAAGATCGAATTGACGTCGGCACGCGAGACCGAGATTTCGCTGCCCTTCATCTACACGACGGAATCGGGCGAGCCGCTTCACCTGCAGACGATGCTCGACCGAGACACTTTCGAAGGCCTGGTCGCAGACCTGGTGCAACGAACGGTGAAGATTTGTGACGCAACGCTCCAGGAAGCCGGGCTGACGGTCGATGAGATCGACGACGTGATCTTGGTCGGCGGCATGACTCGCATGCCGAAGATTCAAGCGGCCGTGAAGGAGTACTTCGGTCGAGACCCAGCCAAGAGCGTTCACCCCGATGAAGCCGTTGCCGTGGGCGCGGCGATTCAGGCGGCCGCCCTTGTGCAGGGGGACAACGACGTCCTTCTGCTCGATGTGACGCCGCATTCGCTCGGAATCATGGTGCACGGCGGCGGGTTCGAGAAGCTGATCGAGGCGAACTCGACGATTCCGACGAGCGCTTCGCACACCTTCACGACCATTCGAGATAATCAAGATTCCGTGAAGATCGTGGTGTTCCAAGGCGAGTCACGGCGGGCGGAAGAGAATGAGCTCCTCGGCGAATTCGTGCTTTCAGGGCTGCGAAGAGCGCCGGCAGGGGAGGTCGAAGTGGCAGTTGGCTTCGACATCAGCGCGGACGGAATTGTGAGCGTCAACGCCGAAGACATCGAGACCGGCAAGGCGCAGTCCATCACGGTGACCGCTTCGAGCGGCCTCACCGAGGAAGAGATCCACAACATGATTGAGGAGAATCAGGACTACCTGATGCAACTCAAAGAAGGTGAGGAACTCGAGAAGTACCGCGCCAAGGTTCGAAAGTTCGCACGTGAGCTGTCGACGATGATCGAAGAGAGCGCGGGAGATGTGTCGGACTTGATCGCTTCGGCGCGTGAGACTGCGTCCGATGCCGTCGAGTCGGCGCGTGAGACGCTGGAAGACGAAGACATTGGGCGAGTCGCGGCTGCGAGCGACGCGCTCGAGCGAGCCTACAATACCTTCAAAGGCGTCCTGGAACGCCACTGAAAGAAACGGGCGTGCTCCGCAAATCCATGGCATGATTGGCCGACCACGGCATCGATAGAGATTCATGAATCAGAGCTCCGCACTGCGGGAACAATTCGAACAGCTCGCTGAGAGCCTCGCGTCGTGTGCCGACGAAGAGGTCCTCTCTGCGTTGGTCGATGCTCGTGAATCGGGATTGATCTCCAAAGGGCTCGACGAGCAGATCAATCGGCTGCGTGCCGAGGAAGTGACGCCCGAAGAGGTCGTGGAGTGGGTGAAAGGGGTAGCTGGCGGCGCATCTTCCGAAGAGATCGCCGAGGATTCCTCCATGCCCAAGCCGATCTCCGGAGAGAGTCGCACGGTCGACGCGCGGCCCAGCGATGCCGAAGCCAAGGCAGAAGAGCAGCCGCCCGAGATTGAGCCAGACCAGATCTTGGAAGAGTCGGAAGTGGTCGAGTCCAGCGGGATGTTCGACGATCTGGGCGACCTGATGGCCGAAGCAGGTCAAAAGGCCATCGACGACGCTCCGGCCCTCAAACTTCCGAAGCTCAAACTTCCATCGAAGCTCTCTGGAGATGCGAAGAAGAAGCTGAGCAAGAAGTTCTCTCTCCCCAAAACCGGGAAAAAGCCGGCGCTCGAGCCGCCTACTCCTAGCGTTGGGAACCAGACGCCAATCGCCGGCCTCGAAGCAATTCAGGGGCTCGTCGCCAACTCCGCGAAAGAGGGCACGGCTCCGTCGACCGACGACGAGTTCGGGTTCGATGATCTCGACCTCGACGACATGCTCGCGGGAGCCGCAGACGATGAGGTTTCGGGCGAAGTCGAACGAGAGGAACCTTCTGAAGCGGAGCCGGTTGAGCCGATCGAAGACGAAAGCGAACCAATGTCGGCGGAACTCCTGCTCGATTCCGTGGCCGAAGAAGACGAAGAAGGCGAGGAGGAAGAAGGGGACGAAGACGATGACCTCGGTTTCGATTTCGGACTAGACGATGACGACGAAGACGATGCACCTGCCGGTGCTGCCGTCGACGACGATTCGGACTCTGGGTTCGGAGCCGGAAGCGGGATGGGTTCACTCTTCGACGACGACGAACTCGCGGAGATCGAGGGCGCTGGAAAGAAAGACCCCATCCCTCCGACGACAGAGAATTCCACGCCAGGCGCTCGGTACGACAGCGGCACCTCGGGCGCACGCTATGCGGGCAAGGCGCCGCCGCCACCGACACATCGATTGCGCTCCGGCTCCGCGCCAGGTCCGGCGATGACCGGATTCGAGGTCGAGAGCGAATCGGACGAGGACGGTGACGACTTCGATCTCGACTTTGGTTTCCAGGGGCCCACGGGAAGCTTTGCATCAGCAAACAACGCCCAGGACTCTTCAGGAGCCGACGAAGAGGAAGAGGACGATTTCGAATTCGACCTCGGATTGTCCAATCCCGAGGAGAAATCCTCCGCCGTACCTGGAGTTCCGCTCGGACAAGAGTCGAGCGTCTCGTCAGATGACGACGATGATGACTTCGAATTCGACCTCGGTTTCGACAATCCAGCCAACAAGATCGAACAGGCCGCACCCGCCTTTGATCTCGATGAGGACAGCGGTGCCACGTCGCAGATCGAAGCCGGTGACGTCACGAAAGGGCCGCCCGCCCTGAGCGAGAGCAAGACCGGCAGCTCCACGGAGGAGCGTGAGGACTACGACGACCTCCGAAAGCAAGCCGTGCGATCCGACGTGATTGGTGATGGTGGGACGCGGGATTACCAGCCCACCCCCATGCGCATGCCCGCCGTTCAGTCGCCCCATAGACCGACTGCGCCCACGCCGATCGCGCAAGACCGAACCGGGGGCGGTGCGGCATCGATTGACGAGGACGAGTTTGAGAGCCTCGCTGCATCATTCGCGGAGGAGGTCCCGGACCAACGGTACCGCGGCGAACCGATGCTGCTCGAGCCCAGCGAGAGCGAAGTTGAGGAGATGACCGCTTCTCCGGACGGAAACCCGTTCGCACACGAAGCCCCGACGGGTGTTCGTCATTCGGCCGTCGAGTCTTCCTCGTTTGTCCTCGAGGAAGTGAGCGCGGCCGAGAGCGATACGAGCACCAACCTTTCGGCCATCCTGCTCGAAGCGCGCCGCCTCTACGAGAACGGCGAATTCGAACCCGCGATGGCCATCGTTCAGAAGATTCTGTCGCGCGAAGACAACGACGAAGCGACGGAACTGAAGCACGCCATCGAAGGTGAGCTGGAGCGAGTCGAGCTCGACAAGCTCGGTTCGCTCGCGAAAGTCCCGACGCTGAAGGTCGCGATGAGCGATATCGGCACGATCGACCTCGACCATCGTGCAGGATTCCTGCTCTCGCAGGTAGACGGCATGATGTCGTTCGAGGATCTGCTCGAGCTCAGCGCAATGTCTCGATTCGAGACGCTGACGGTGCTCGCAGACCTCGTAGAAAAGGGCGTCATCGAAGCAAATTGAGTGCTTCTGATTCGCCCCCCATTTTCCAATTCGAAGATTAAGTGAGCAGGAAGACCTTGGAGACGCTGATTTCTCCGGGGTCGACCTCGATCGCCTTCAGAATGTCGAGCGTGTCGAATTCGCGCTGGCCAAGGTCGATGACTCGCGGATTCTCGATGGAGAGCAGTCGGCAGATCGGGCGGCGCGGGTCGCCAGAAGGGTCCGGGGTCTTGATGACGACGGCTTTCTCACCGCTCGACAGAAGAACGGTCGTTCCAATCGGGTAGACACCCAGCGTCGAGATCATGAGCTCGACGAGAGGTCCGTCGAACACTTCGCCTGCACGCGATTGGATGTACTCGATCGCAAGGTCGGGGCGTCGGGTCTTGTAGCCCTCGAGCCCCTGGATGAGCAGGTCGTACGTGCGGCATAGGTCGATGATGCGCGTGGCGAGATGGAGCTCTCGAGGACTGCGATAGAACGGTGCAGCGATTGGCTGGTTGAACGCGCAGCCGCGCTCGTAGGTAACCAAGACGCGCAGGGTCGAAACGATGTCACCCTGCACGCGGTCGAGCATCTTCGCGACGTCGCGCAGGTTCATCGAGAACTGCTGCTGCGGGTCGATCAAGGTCTCGTCGTCGCGGCGGGCGACGGTGATGCCGACGATACGGTCCAGATCCTGATAGATGATGGACATCCCGAGGTAGGTCGTCAGCGCGGGCTCGAGTCCGAGGCGGTCGGCGAGCAGCATCCCGTAGATGGCCGAGTTCAGCGAGTGCGTCGCGAGGTCAGGCGAGACGAGTCGAAGCGGCAGGAGGCCGAGGATCGTGAAGTCCTCGTCGGCCAGAAGCTCCGAGATCGACTGGATGATTCGGCGAATGATACCGGTCGGTACTTCGGGGTCCATCCGCTCGCGGACCTGGTCGTGAAGGTTTTTCATCTTCACGAGACCACGCAGATAGAGGTGACAGACGTACATCGCCTTGTTCACGTCCATGATCGCCTCGATGATGTTTCGAGTCGGTGGACCGTGGTCGATGTCGATGTTGCGGGGCTCGTAATCGAGCATTCCGTTGCCGGCTTTCGACGCCTTGCGAAGAGCGTCGAGGAAGTCGAGGAGGTCATCGACGTTCATCTGTCGATAGATGACCAGGCCTCGGATGTCGGCGAGCGCGAAGAGGTCGCGGAGTTCGTTCAGGCGGCTCTGAGCGCGACGTTTCAGGCGCAAGTTCTCGCCGTTCACGACCGCGAGCTCGTCACGGATCGAGATCGAGAAGCTCGGCTCGAGCGAGAAGGACATCGCGTGATTGAAGAAGTCGATGAACTCGCTGGCCGTCAGTCGCGTTTGGTTGTGCTGGACCTCGTAAATCGAACCGATCTTGAGAATCTTGTAGACCTGCTCGATGAACGTTCGGCCGAAGTTCTGGGGGTGGTTCGGGTCGTCGAGTGCGGCTTCGGACTTTTCACTGTCTTCGGCGCCGACGTTGGACATGCCGTGGCCGGAGCCGAAGAGGTCTTCGGGACTCGGATCGTCATCGAATTCGTAGTTTTGCGACATGGGTTATCTCGCTAGTCCGAGGTCGGTTTCATCGTTCGAGCAGTCCGACGAGTTCCTTGCAGGTGTTGCGGACTTTGCCGGGAACGAGGAAGTCCTTCGAAACGGTCTTGAGCAGGTCGATGACCTCAGGGGAGGGCGCTCGAGCTGCCATCTTGGCCATCGTGGCCGCGAGCTCACGCTCGGCCTCGCCGACGAGTGGTCCGCGAACGTGGATGAGTTCGCGGAGTTTCTCGATGGCCCGGTCGCCGCCGTAGCGAATGAAGAGACTCGCAATCTCTCGGGTCTCTTCGGCCGGCCGCTGCGCAAGCTCGGGGGTGAAGAGGGGAGCGAGCGTTCCAGCGACCTGATCGGGAGCGGCGTCGGCGAAGCCTCGCAGCGCCGCGATGCGAATCTGGTCGTTCGAGGCTTTCAGGAGAGGCGAGAGGATGAACTTCGCCTCTTCCGCCGTCCAAGTGCCGCTGAGGGCGCGAATCGCCATGGTCTTGAGTTCTGGCTCGACGTCCCGCTTGACCATCTGGAGCAGGATCTTGCGCGATTTGGGCATCCACCGAATCACGATGTCGAGGAGCGGCCGCGCGTGCTCGGTCGGGATTTCGAAGATTGCTTCCTTCAAGAAGCCAAGTCCGTACCGCGACCGCTCGCGAAGGAAGCGAACGACGTCTTCTCGGACCTCCGGTTTTACGTCCCAGCCGAGGAGTCGGACGAGCTCTTCGGAAGCGGAGTCGAGGTGGAGGGCGTTGAACATCTGCAGGATTGCTCGCCGAACGTCGGGTTCGGCGATGGCGATCATCTTGATGAGCGTCTGGATTCGCCGGCTGTCGAACGACCCCGCGACCGCGTCTTTGAGCGAGATGGTGGTGGCTTCGTCGAATTTCTCACGCCAGACGTGGATGATCTTGAGGAAGGAGAGCGCCTCCCAAGGCTGCATCGTCTCGAGCAGCGAACCCATCACCTCGCCGATCTGCGTGATGGCCTGGGCACGCAACTGTTCTTTTGGCCGCGCGCCGAGGATGGCTGCGAGAATCTCGCCTTCACGGTGTTCGAGCTGGGCGTGTTCGGTGAAGCCCTTCTTGAGCGCGTTCAGGTGGTTCTGTTGTTCTTCGCTCAGGAGGAGGAACTGGCGCGAACCGACGGTCAGGCGGCGTTGCCGCTCGGCCCGTCGTTGCATGCGAACACGGAAGTCCTCGGCTCGCTTGTCTGGGTTTTCCTGGTCGAGCTCCTTCTGCTTCTCTTTGTCGAAGACCTCTTCGAAGAGTTCTTCGATGAGCTCCTGCTCCTCTTTGGTGTCGCGGTTACGAATGTCGGTCTCGATACCTGCGAGAGCGGCGAGCGATTCGTCGAGCGCGTCGTAGGAGATGTACTTGAAGTTCGCCTCGAACATGATCGTGACGGCGTCTTGCGTCATGTCTCGTTCGTCGACGAGCTCGTTCAAGATTTCGACGAATCTGCGGAGCTCGTGGTTCTGAATACCGGCGAGGATGTGGATGAGATAGACGCCATCGCGGGAGAGCATCCAGCAGTAGTCTTTCGGATCTTCGGTTCGCCAGACGACTTCTTTGGTCCCCAGATACTTCATGGAGTGAGCGTCGACGAGGACGCTCAGGCGGTCGGTGAGTTCGAAGAATTCGGCGAGGGTGTCGTTCGCGCGCTGCGCGGATTCCTCGACGATCGGGTGACCGGGCGGGTAGCTCATCATCATGCTCGTCATCTTCTCGAGCGTGGTGAAACACCGACGAGCTTGCTTCAGCTCTTTGAGCTGTTCCGGCGACAGTTTGTCGTCGTCCTTCTTGTCTTCGAGATCGTCCTCGAAGACGTCATTCGGGGCCGTCATGGTGACCTCTCTAGCTCGGTCACGAACCTGTGGTGAAATTGCGTGCCCTCAGCGTAGTTTTTATGCCGAGTCGGTGTCAATTGTGGAGGGTGACTACGGCACTGGTGAGAGGAAGAGGTAGACGAGGCGGCCTTCGGTAGATTCGCGGCCGTGGTAGTCGAGCTCGAACTCGCGGGACATCTGGAGAAGATTGTCGTTGTTGAGAACGCCATCCTTGACCGATTTGGGAGTCACGAGGATGTACCATTTGCCGACCGGCAGGCCGCTCGTCTTCATGCGCTGGAAGGCACTGTCACTCAGCGGGACCCGTTCGAGGTTGACGAGGTCGCGCGACCGGCAGTCGAGGGTCTTCCGCATGAGAGCGTCGGGTGCGTACTGTTCGACGACGAAGGTCTCGACCCCACAGGGTGAGCCTTCGGGTTCGACAGGTTCAGTCGGGAGCTCTTCGACCGGTTCGTTGGAGTTCTGTTTGTCGGCGTCTTCTTCGACGGAAACGACCTTCACGTTGTCGGCTTCGGGGCGTTTCGTTCGATTTTTTCCCTCTTGCCCGGCATAGCCGTACGCGCAGCCGGTTGCGACGAGCAGTGGCAGGATGAGATTTCGGTAATGCATCGTGCTATCCGAAGAAATCCAGTTGGACGCTGACTCTGAGGTCAACTCAAAGGTATAGCCGTATCGTCGGCTAGCGCAACGAATTGGACGTCGCAACGATGGGCAAACTTCAACGACAGATCATATGGGCCATCGTTTTTGCGGTGTTGGTTTACGCTGGGCTCACGATCTGGAGCGGCACCGATGGGTTGTGGAGCGCGCTTGGGCGGTCCTCCGTGACGGTTTTTGCTGCGGCGCTCGGGCTTAGTTGCGTCAACTACGCGGTGCGATGGGCCAAGTGGCACCTCTATCTGCGAGCGTTGGAGATGGAGGTTCCGGTCGTGGAGTCCATCGTCGTGTTCGTTGCTGGCTTCGTGATGTCGATCACACCCGGCAAGGTCGGAGAGGTGCTGAAGAGTGCGCTGTTGAAGGAATCTCGAGGGATTCCGGTCGCTCGTTCGGCGCCGATCGTGGTCGCGGAGCGGCTGACGGACTTGTTCGGCCTCATCGTGATTGCCGCCTTTGGCATTGCATTCTTCGATTTTGGGCGCCTCGCCCTCGGCGCCGTTCTCGTCGGCTTGGTGGCTGGCGTACTCCTGGTTCAGCAGCCAGCGTGGGTCGCTCGTCTGCTCGACGTCGTGGAGCGCCTCCCTCTCGGCGACAGAATTCGGCCGCGGCTCGACGAGGCCTACGATTCGACTCGCGCACTGCTCGCGATGCGCGTCTTGGTCCCGACGATCGTGATGAGCGCCGTGGGGTGGGGGATGGAAGCGTTCGCGTTCTATTGGATCGTGAGCGACTTAGGGGGCGAAGCAACGATCCTGTTGGTGGCATTTCTGTTCGCGACGACCACCATATTGGGTGCGGTGAGCTTCTTGCCGGGTGGGCTCGGCGTGACGGAGGGGTCGATGATTGGGGCCCTGATGCTGTTCGGAGTGTTCGCGGTGAAGGGGGATGCTGCGGCCGCCACCTACCTGATTCGGGGGGCGACGCTCTGGTTCGGCGTTTTGCTCGGAGTCATCGCATTGAGCGTGTTTCGCCTCCGGTTCGCGAAGCCCTCGGCAGGTACGGACACATCCACACCTTGACCGCTTGGGTCGCGTTTCACTACTGTGCGGAGGTACAACAGTAGAAACCAGCAAGGATGCTACGTCGGCGTCGACTGTCGCCGATCAAGGATGAAATCATGTCGACCACGCTCAAAGACTGCAGCGTCTGCGACAAGCAGTTCCTCGTGAAGTTCCGGTATCAGCTCGAACACCGGGACGGAAACGTGATTTATTACTGCTCGCAGGAATGCCGCCACGACGCCGAGGCTGAACGAGGTGAGACCGTCTGCTCCGCATGCGGCACCGCGTTCGAACTCAAGTACGCCTATCAACAAGCGCACACCGATGGGGAGACCGTCTACTTCTGCAGCATGGAGTGCCGAAACCCCGTCGTGACCGACTACCGCCGGCGTGCCGTCCACGAAGACCGTGGACCGATGCGCATCGCGGTGCTCAACCAGAAAGGTGGTACGGGGAAGACGACGACGACCGTCTCGATCGGCGCTGGCCTCGCGGAGGCGGGTCACAAAGTGCTCATCATCGACGTCGATGCTCAGGGTCACGTCGGCGTCTCGCTCGGCGTCGAAGGGACTCGCTCAATCTATCACCTCATCGTCGAGAAGGTGCCGCTCGAACAAGCGGTCGTTCATGCTCGACCGAACCTCGACATCGTGGTCGGAAACGAGACCCTCGCAAGCGCCGAGATTGTCCTCGCCCGCATGAACGAAGGGCGAGACAAGGTGTTGCGTGAGCAGCTGGTGGATCAGAGCGAGTACGACTTCGTGCTCCTCGACTGCGGCCCGAGTTTGTCGCTTTTGAACATGAACGCACTCACGTTCGCGGACCACCTCATCATTCCGGTCTCCTGCGATTTCCTCAGCCTCGTGGGTGTGAAGCAGGTCTTGAAGACCCTGAAGAACGTCAATCAGGTGCTGATGCACCCGATTAGTATTCTCGGGATCCTGCCGACGTTCTACGACATGCGAAACAACATCAGCGACGAGGCCGTGCGAACTTTGCGCGGTCACTTTGGCGACAAGGTGTTGCCTCCGGTGCGCGTAAATACTCGGCTCAAAGAAGCGCCGAGCCATCGAAAGTCGATCTTCGAATACGCTCCAGAATCACGAGGGGCTAAAGATTACAAACGACTTGTCGATTGGCTTGTGAAGCAACAGGAAGAACGGTTCAAAGCTAGCGCCTGATTTTCCCCACGAAGCGCAACGGAACATTCCATGATTCGACTGCAGGCCCCGCTCGTTTTCATCGTCTTCGTCGCGCTCCTCCTTGGCGCTTCCATCTTCATCGTCCGCGCAGACATGCAGACTGCTCTGCAGGAAGACGCCGACGCGGCGCTCCGCACTGCTGCGGTTGCCGCGGAACAAAGCGCCCGGCTCGATGAGGCATCGTTGCTCGCCAAGGCGCAGCTCGTGGCTTCTTCAGCGCCTTTGTATGATGCGCTCACGTCCGAACCGCCCGCGGCCGAAGCCGCCGAGGGCGAAGAAGCTCCCGAACGTGACATTGAAGGCGAGCGTCACCTTCTGGTGCACGAGAAGCTCGAGATCGGGGCGTTCGTACTCGGCGATTTGGCGAAGCGCGAAGCGGCCCTCCGAAACATCGAGCGCGGACCGCTCAGCCGCGCGCCGCATCAGTACGAAGTGTTCATGGTGCTCGATGCCAAGGGAGTCGGCGTCGCCGCACTCGGCAAAGACCTCTACTCCTGGTTTGGCGATGACGTCGGCAAGCAGTTTCCGATCGTCGGCGAAGTGCTGAAGGCCAAGGGGATCGACCAGATTGGTGATGCAGCCCGTATCGACTACTGGCACTGGTCGTTCAATCCCGGTGACGAAAAGAAACTCTATCGTGTCGCGGTCGTGCCTGTTCGCCGCAGCTTCAGCGACGAACCAGTCGGTGTCGTCGTGCTCGGAAACTCGATCAACGACGGACTCGCCGTCGCGAAACGCGACCTGTTCGCAGGCAACACCGAGACCGAGACGACGTTCTCCGAGGCTGGAGCCGAAGTCGCCTTCGTGAGCGGAAGCGATGTCGCTGGCTCCAGCCTGGACTCCGCGGCACAGAAGTCGTTCGCGGCTTCGCTCGCCGAGCAGGGGGAGCAGGAGAGCACGGATTCCGAAGTTCTGTCGCTCGACGTCGAAGGCCGTAACTTCAGCGGCATTCGTCGCAAGATCGGACAGTCATCGGCGGGTGAAGTACTCCAGATCGTCGTGCTTCTCGACCAGGAGATGGTCGCGAAACCGCTCGAAAACGTGCAGGTCTCGCTCATCTTCGTCGGGGTGCTGGTGCTCCTGTTCGGCACCGTGCTCATCACGTTCCTGATCATCCGCTGGATGCGACCGCTCGAGCAGCTCGAGACCGGCCTTCAGGAAATCTTGGCCGGCAACAAAGACTACGTTTGGGAGCCGCAGGCCGGTCACAGCATCCAAGAATCGCTCGCTCAGGGCCTCAATCTCGTGTCGGCGTTCCTACAGGGCAAGCAGATGCCCGACGAAGAGGCGACCGGCTCGAACTGGGCCGGGTTCATGGGCGGCGACGCCAATGGTGGCGGTGGTGGCGGCGGCGCGAAGCCCAAGGTGGGCGGCGTGGCGATTCCAGGAATGGAACCGCCTCCGCGCGAGGACGATCAGACCGACGAATAAGCACCCACTGCCCGGCATGATGCCGGGCGTTCTCTCTTGAACGGATTCCACATGGACGTGGTGAAGACCGGCCTCGACGTACTCCTCGAAGACCAGACTCGAATCGCGAAGCTTCGCTCGGAGCGAGTCGGGCTACTCGTCAACCCGACCAGCGTCACTCGCGATCTGGTGCACGCCATCGACGCCCTGCGCGAAGTTGGCGTCGAAATCGTGCGCCTCTTCGGGCCGGAACACGGCGTTCGGGGCGAGGCGCAAGATATGGAAGCCGTCGACGAGAACGTCGATCCGCTCACCGGAATCCCCACCGTCAGCCTGTACGGCAGCACATTCGAGTCGCTGGCCCCAACCGCGGCCGACCTCGACGGCATCGATGTGATGCTGGCTGACATCCAGGACATCGGCGCCCGCTACTACACGTACATCTACACGATTGGCCTCACGATGAAGGCGTGCGGCGACGTTGGTATCCCGGTTTGGGTGCTCGACCGACCCAATCCGATCACCGGCGTGCACGTCGAAGGAAACCTCGTGCGGCCCGACTGCGTGTCCTTCGTCGGCATGCAGCCAATCTCGGTGCGGCACGGCATGACCACCGGCGAAGCCTGCCACTTCTTCGACCGCTTCGGGGGCTGGTCCTGCGATTTGGAAGTGATTCCGCTCGAGGGATGGCGACGCGACATGTGGTTCGACGAGACCGGCCTGCCATGGGTGATTCCATCGCCGAATATGCCGACGCTCGAGACCGCGGTGGTGTACCCGGGGCAGTGTCTCTTGGAGGGTACGCAGGCCTCGGAGGCCAGGGGCACGACTCGGCCATTCGAGTTTTTTGGCGCCCCATATGTCGACGCCTATGGCATGAAGGCAGAGCTCGACTCGAAGAATCTTCCCGGCGTGAAATTCCGTCCGATCTCGTACCGGCCGAAGTTCCAGAAGCACGGCAATGAGACGTGTGCCGGGCTCCAGATTCATGTCACGGACCGCGACGCGTATCGGAACATGGAGACGTCGTACGCGATTCTCGGAGCGTTCCTGAAGCTGCACCCCGACGAGTTTGCGTGGCGGGAACAGGCCTACGAGTTCGTCGACGACGTGCCGGCCATCGACTTGTTGCTGGGCGACCGAAGCATCCGCCCGCGCCTCGAAGCTGGAGAGGATGCCGTCGAAGTGGCGCGCGACGTCGACACGGACCGCGGCGAGTTCATGGCGCAGCGCGAATCCTGCCTGCTCTACTGATGGACAATTGGCGAGAAACCAGGTGGGTCGTGGTCGGCAGCGGTCGATTGGGCTCCCTGCTCGTGCTCATGGCAAAGCACGCGGGCGTTCGTTCCGTTGCGTCGTGGAGCCGAACGAAGGCGCCCTACGAGGCTGCGGATGTGCCGATCAACGGAGATCTCGAAGCGGTCTGGTCGCACTGCGACGATGCGCTCGTCTGGCTGGCAGTGTCGGACGACGCAGTGGCCGAGGTCGCACGCTCGCTCGCTGTGTCAGGCGCCCGCCCGGCCGGAGTGCTTCATGGATCTGGAAGCCGTTCGTCCACGGTACTGGCCGACGCCGGTATCGAGCAGCCCGTCGGGTCGCTGCACCCGTTGTTGAGCATCGCAGACCCGCTCGAGGCGCTAGGAAGGGTAGGGGAGGTCACCTGGTCGTTTGAGGGGGCCGCAAAGCTGCAGCCGATGGCCACCGAGTTTCTGGGGGTGTTCGAGAATGAGCCGCTGATTCTCGAGGCCGACCAGAAGGTGCTCTATCACGCCAGCGCAGTCGCGGCTTCGGGCCTGGTGACGGCCACGATCGACGTCGCGCTCGGGCTGGCAGAAGAAGCCGGGATCGACCGGGAACGAGCGCGGGACATGCTCTTGCCTCTCGTCGAGTCCACGGTCTCGAACCTCCGCCAGCGCTCCACCTCGGCTGCACTGACTGGACCTGTCGCACGTGAAGACGCCGAGACGGTTCGGGCACACATTCGTGCGCTCGAAGGCCTCGGCGATGCAGACGTTGCCGCCGTCTACCGACTGCTGTCGCGTCGGTTGGCGAGCTCGGAATTTCGAACCAAGTCCGACCTGGACGACTAACTACTCTGCCACTCGCAAAGTCAGCGACTCGTCTTCGACGTCGACGTAGACGGTGTCGCCGCGCGTCGCTTCGCCGCTCAAGATGAGTCGGGCCACGCCGCTCTCGACGAGGCGTTCGATCGTCTTGCGCATCGGGCGCGCTCCGTAGCGGGGGTCGAACCCGCCATGGTCCACGAGGTGGGGCACCACGAAGTCGCTGTAGACGAGCTGGATTCCGCACTCGTCGCGGAGTCGGCTCGAAGTGCCGGCGAGCTGCAATCCGGCGATGCGAGCTACTTCGCTGCGAACGAGCGGCATGAAGACGAGACGCTCGTCGATTCGGTTCCAGAGTTCTGGTGGGAACGCAGTCCTTGCCGACTCTCGAACGGCCTCACGGAGGCCAGCGTCGCGTTCGCGGGTGGCTTCTCCGCCGAATCCGATGCGCCCACGAGTCGCTCCAGTCTGGCCTTCGAACACGTCGGCGCCGAGGTTGCTCGTCATGACGATGACGCAGTTCTGGAAGTCGACCTTTCGGCCGCGGCCGTCGGTGAGACGTCCTTCGTCGAGCAGCTGGAGGAAGACGTTCCAAACGTCCGGGTGTGCTTTCTCGACTTCGTCGAAGAGGACGATTTGGTACGGGCGTCGGCGAATCGCTTCGGTGAGTTGGCCGCCGGACTCGTGGCCGACATACCCGGGAGGAGCGCCGATGAGGCGGGCCACGGTGTGGGCTTCGGCGAATTCGGACATGTCGAATCGGCAGACGGCGTCGCGGTCGTGGAAGAGGAAGTCCGCGAGGACCTTCACCAGCTCGGTCTTGCCGACGCCGGTGGGGCCGAGGAAGAGCAAACTGCCGATGGGGCGGTTGCTGCGGAACCCTGCGTGGTTGCGTCGAATGACCTCCGACACGGCACCGACGACGTCGGTATGACCAACGAGCTGGCGACCGATGACGGCCTCCATGTCGAGCAGCCTTTCGGTGTCCGACTGCGTGAGGCGTTCTACCGGAACGTCTGCGAGTTCGGCGACGACGCGGGCCACTTGGAGCCGGCCGACGACGTCAATGCCTCGGCGGGCAGCGCGACTTCCGGTGAGGTCGAGCACGCCGATGGCCTTGTCTGGCAGACGACGCTCGTGGATGTACCGATACGAGAGGCGCACTGCCGCGTCGAGCGCGTCGTCGTTGAACTGCACGCCGTGGTGGTCCTCGTAGTGCGTTCGAATGCCCTTCAAGATGGACATGCTGGTCGCGAGGTCCGGTTCGTCGACGAACACGACGTCGAATCGGCGTTCGAACGCCGGGTCGGCTTCGACGAATCGCGTGAACTCGTCGGCCGTCGTCGCGCCGATGCAAGGGAACTCTCCGCGGGCGAGGGCGGTCTTGAGTTCACCAGCCGCGTCGGTCCCGTCGCCACCTGCGCCGGCGTTCATCCATGCGTGGATCTCGTCGAGGAAGACGATGACGTCGCCTTCGGCCCGACGGACCTCGTCTTTCAGTGCGCCGAGACGTTCGGAGAACGAACCGCGGAGGTGCGTCCCTCCGAGGATGTGTCCGACTTCGATCTCGATGATCGCCCGCTGCCCGAGGCGTTGACCTCGGCGAGCCATCTCGCAGAACTCGTTCGCGAGTCCTTCGACGATGGCGGTTTTGCCGACACCCGCTTCACCGACGAGAATCGGGTTGTTCGAACGTCGCTTTCCGAGAATGTCGATGAGCTGAATGACCTCGCGTTCGCGGCCCACGACTCGGTCGATGCGGCCGAGCGCAGCATCTTCAGTCAGGTTGCGGCCGAACTTCACGAGATTCGGATACTGGTCGGGGTCGAGCTTGTAGGCTTCCGCGAGACGGATGTCGCTGCGCGTCGTCGGGGGCTCGGTGCCGCGCGCCGGAGCGATGTCGACTTCGATTTCGGGCGGCTCGGGAGCCACCACGATTGGCTCTTCGTTTTCGCGAAGGGCTTCAGCGGTTGCGACTTCCTTGTCGTCTTCAGGCTTCGTCTTGCCCTCGTTCTTCGCCTTCTTCGCCTTTCGCTGAGCGTCCTGCTTTTTGCGGAAGAGACTCTCGGCGAGTCGGCGCGCGGTGCGCCGGGCTTCTTCGGCCGCTTCGTCTTTCGGCTGTAGTTTCTCGTCGCGAGCCGGTGGTTCGGCTTCGACCTCGGGTTCGGGTTCAGCGACCAACTCTCGCGTCGCCTTCGGGGCGCGCGACGTCGTGGGGCGCCGGCGTGCCGACCAGCTCGGTCGCTCTTCTTCGAGCGTCGGCGTTTCCTCGGCCGGCTCGACCAGTTCGGCGTCCATCTCTTCGGTGGTCTTGGGGAAGATGCGGCGGCCCAGGCCCAACGACGGGTGGAATCCGAGGTTACTTGGCGCGTTCTCGCGAGGACCTTCGATGGTCGAGCTGACTCGCCCGCCGCCAGATGGAGGTATCGTCGACGAAACCTCCTTCGCGACTGCAGGAGCCGTGACGCTCACTTCACCCCGAAATCGTCGCGGGATGGTGCGAGAGCCAGTTGCGTAGCTCATCACAGACGCGCGGACCGCACTCACGTTCGCGCCCGTCTCATCGAGCAGCGTGTATGCGTGCGACCGATTCTCTCGGACGAGCGCGGCGAGAAGGTGCAGGGAGTTTACCGAATCGGCCTGCGAGCCAGCCGCGATGCGGCCCGAGCGTTGCGAAACGCGCTCCAACAGGTCGTGTGACTCGTCGGGAAGGCGCTCGAGCACCTCCAGCAGCGAATCGACGGTAATGTTGCGGTCCTCCAAGAACACAGCCGCCCGATTGGGCACTGTAAACAGCGCCAACAACAGGTGAGCGGATGACATCGTTCGACCCGATTGGGTGGCGATATCCTCTGCCTGACTGAAGATGGAAGAGAGCTCTCGACTTCGCGGTAGTGACATCCTTGTCCTCGCGGTTCGTTCTTCGGCAAGCCGACTGAATTGCGCCATCCTTGGCGCCAAAGCCGCTACTCGTAGAAATCTCGGCTTGCCCAATTCCCATGCGGATGTGCGAGGGATCTTGTGGGGTCGAGATAAATGCGGTAGTTGGGCTTCGAGCAAAAAAGTAGCATGGGCCAGATCCGAGGTAAAGCGACAAGCCATGAGCAAAAAGTTCGTCGTCGATACAGACCGCGCTCCTCGAGCGATCGGTCCCTTTTCGCAAGCCGTTGGCTTCGCGAATCTACTCTTCGTCTCGGGAATGAACCCCCAGGACCCTCACACTGGTGAGTACTCGCACTCGGGCATCGAGATGCAAACTCGCCGCGCGCTCGACAACGTGATGGGGGTGTTGCTGGCTGCGGGCCTCGACGCATCGCACGTCGTCAAGACCACGGTCTATCTGCGCAACATGAACGACTACCACCTCATGAACGAGGCGTACTCGTCGTACTTCGACTACGCGCCACCAGCTCGCACGGTGGTCGAGGTGAACCGATTGCATCGTGACGCGCTCATCTCGATCGATGCCATCGCGGCCGCTCCGGTGGACTATTCGAACCACGCGCAAGCCGCGGAAACCCCGCTCGACCACCCCGGGCCCGAAGCCTACGAGGAGGAAGAGCCCTCCGAAGCCGACGAAGGGTGGGACGAACTCGAAGCCTCGACGCCCGACGCCGCGGAAGAGACCGAGGAAAAAACGGGTTCAGAGACGGTAGACCTAGAGGACGCGCAAGGCGATGATGAGGGCGAGGAGGAGTAGAGGCACGACGGGGCAAACGATGAAACATCTCTGGATGCTCACTGCCTGCGCGATTCTCAGCGCCTGCGCGACCCCCGACGCCAAGCCGACGCCTCAACCGGTGGAGACCGTTCGAAACGAGCCGCCCGCCACCGCAAAGCCTGAACCCGAACCCCCACTTCATTTCTACTATCCGGCACCCATGGCGACTTCTGTCGCTGTCATGCCGCCGTTGCCGCACGATACGCCCGAGTTTCCACGCCTGACCTCGGAAGACCAGTCGACCCATTCACTCGGCGACGTTTCCGAAGGTTGGATGACCGACAGCGTTCCTATCGTGCGCCCTCAGCCAAACCTGGCCATCCTCGAAGTGCAGCGGCAGCGCGGCCTCCACTACACGACTCCCGAGCTGCGCGACCTGGTGATCGCAGCAGCCGCCCATGTCCAAAAGTCGCATCCCAACTCGCCCGTCTGGCTTGGCAACTTCAGCGCTAGAGGTGGTGGCGACATCCCGTACTCGGTGAGCCACAACTCGGGGCGTGACGCGGATATCGGTTTCTTCCTGGTCGACGCAGAAGACAAGCCGGTGCAGCCCAAAGACCTGCACCCGCTCGACCGAAAAGGTCGGTTCGAGCACGAAGACGGAACGGCGGTGTATTTCGACGTCGCGCGTAACTGGGCGTTCGTGGAGGGACTCATTCGGGCGGGTGCGGACAAGGTGCAGTTCATCTTCGTGAGCAATCCGCTGCGGCGCTTGCTGCTGCAGTACGCGCGTTCGCAAAACGTGGAGAATCGCATCATCAACGAGGCCGCTTCGCGCCTGATTCAGCCGGCGGGAGCGCTGCCGCACAACGACCATTTTCACATCCGGATTTACTGTTCGGTGGACGACCTCGAGGCGGGTTGTCAGGAGATTGGGTCTGCAGCTCGAACACGCGCGGGCGAGATTTCGACGGCCCGTGAGGCCGCGATTCGGCGGATCAAGACGGAGTTGGCGTCGGAGGACCCGTTTCGGCGGGTGGCGGCGGTGCGGCGGATGGCGCATCAACGCGCGTGGGATGGGCTCACCGAAGCGCTCACGGATCCTTCTCCGATGGTGCGCGCGGCGGCTGTGCGACGGGCCCAGGAGGCTGGTGTGCCGTTGGATGTAGTTGCATCGCGACTGGTAGCTGAGTCCGATAGCCGGGCGTTTCTCGAGGTGGTGGTCACGCTGGGAGAGTGGGGCGACGAAGAGGCTTGGTCGGCTCTCGCCGATGCGCTGGACCGCCCGGTGGGCCTGGAGACAGCGGCCACTCAGTTTTCGGATGCGCGCGTTTTCATCGCGCAGACCCTAGGGACCTCCGAGCAGCTTTCGCCGGTCGAGCCCCTGATCGCGAGGCTCGGCGATTCTGAAGGTCTCGACGATGCGATCGAGAACGCGCTTCGATTGCTGACGAACGTGCGGGCACCGGAGGGGAGCGACCGAAAGGAGTGGTGGGGAGCGTGGTGGAACGCCAACAAAGCCAACTCGCGCGATGTGCTGCTCGCGAAGGGATTTCGGGACGCGGGCTATGCTGTGGAGCAGACCGACGCGGCGTCGGTGTGGGGCATCGTGCGGGCGATTCGAGACGAGCGACCGTGGGTGGCGTGGAATGCCCAGCGGGTGCTGCAGAACATGAGCTCGTCCGATGCGCCGACGCTGAAGTGGCCTATCTACGACGCGTGGTACTACTGGCGCTGGTGGTTTCAGAAGAAGACGAAACTGAGCGGGGTACCGGACGTGCCGGAGGATCTCGACACAGAATTGCACCCGTACCTCTCACCAGATGAGCGAAGTGCCGCCAACTGAGGTTTTTGGCGGTCTTGGTGAGGTTGAGTGTGCGCTGGGGTGATTGCGCTTCTTTACACCCTTCGGCGCTAGGGATAGACTCGCATCTAGACCAATTTACTCCATCTACTGGCGCCATGTTCCGGACGACGCTGGGTCCTTCAGGCCGCTTTTTCGCCTTCGCCGTGCTTCTTTTGCTCGTGCCGCTGTTTTCGGCGTGCGGGGAGAACCTCGATCCGCGCAGTCCGGAAGGGGCGTACAACGTCTTCCGGGCTTCATTGCTCGCGGGGGACGCGGAAGGGGTCTGGGCGCGCCTCGCTCCGTCGACGCACGAGTACTTCGACGAGCAGCACCAACGGCTGGTCAAGATGGACAGCACCATCAAGAAGTACCTGCCGCCCACGGACCACAAGTTGGCGAGAGAGCAGGCAGGGTCGATCCTCACCGACGAAGTCAAAGACGGGCACGGGCTGTTCGTAAAAGTGTTCAACGGGGCGAATCTTCCTGACGATGAATCTTACAAAGTCGGGATGGATGTAGAGGAAGTGACCGTTACAGAAGATGAGCAGAGCGCCAAGCTGCTCACGCGGGGCGGACAGACGTACATTCTGACGCGTGTCGAAGGCAGCGAAGAGTGGTTCATCATGCTCGTCCGGTCCAACGATGCGGTGAAGAAGAGCCTCACGTGGCTCGATTCGAACGAGACGGCCCTCGACAAGACCGTCGAGGACCTCATCGAGGAAGAGACCGCGAAGCGCGAGAAGCTGATCGCCGAACTGATGGACCTCGAGTCCGGTGCGTCCGAAAAGGCCGATGACAAGGCCGATGACGAGTAGAGACGAATGAGCGACGAGAAAAACATCCCCGAGATTCTCGACATCGAACCAGTCGAGGAAGGGAAGTCGCGCGAAGCTCCCAAGCCGCCACCGAAGCGTCGAAGCCGTGAGAAGAAGCCCGACCCACTCGTCGGAAAGATGCTCATGGGCCGCTACGAGCTCACCAAGAAGGTGGGCGAGGGCGGTATGGGCAACGTCTACCTCGCCGTGCAGCAACCGCTGAACCGCGAAGTGGCCGTCAAGCTACTCAAACCGAGCGAAAACAACCCGGAGGGCGAGCACTACTTCATGCGAGAGGTGCAGGCGATTAACATGCTGCGCCACCCGAACATCATCGGGATTCTCGACTTCGGAAAGGAAGAAGACGGCACGCTCTTCCTCGTCATGGAGTACCTGCCCGGGCGCACGCTCAAACGCCTCATTCGCAAGGAATTCCCCCTCGACCCGGTCCGAACCTGCGACATCTGCATTCAGGTGCTTTCGGCCCTCGAACAGGCCCACCAGACCCAGATCGTCCACTGCGATTTGAAGCCCGCCAACATCATGCTCGAGAGCGTGGCGGGCCAGGAAGACTTCGCGAAGGTCCTCGACTTCGGTATCGCCAAGGTCAAAGGCCCGGCCATGGAGGTCGGCCCCTACACCCAGGCCGGTAACATCGTCGGCACCTTCGACTACATGTCGCCCGAGCAGATCATGCGCAAAGACCTCGATGGTCGCGCGGACATCTGGTCGATGGGCGTCATCATGTACGAGATGGTCACGCGAAAGCGGATTTTCCACGACAAGGATGCCGTTTCGATCATCGGTCGCGTCATGCAGATGCCGATCAAACGGCCTTCTGAGATTCTCGACGAAAAGTACGAGCACGAGATTCCGCCGATTCTCGAAGACGCCATCATGAAGGCGATGGAGCGCAACGTCGATCAGCGCTTCCAGTCGGCCTCCGAGATGCGCGAGCACCTCAAAGAGATCCGCAATCAGCTCGAGATGGGTCAGACCGGTCGATTGCCCGGAAAGGCTCTTCCGTCGGACCCGTCACAACAGGGGATGGACCCCAACTCGGGCGTGCACTCCGGAACCCTCGGGCAATCGGGACTTTCGCAGGGGCTCGGCCATTCTGGGCTTGCCCACTCCGGCCTCGTCCCTGGCGGTTCGGGGCCTCTCGTCGACGGAACGGGCCGCACGGGCGGGACCGGCGTTTCGGCGATCTACACGCGGTCTGGCGGCGTCTCGCTGGCCGATTCGTCGCGCATGGCCACCGGCCTCGCGGCCGGAACCTCGATCCTCGACCAGACGTTCTCGATCGACGAACTCGAATCGAGCCTCGCCGGTGAACGTCGAAAAGTCGCCGTGCTGGCCATTCAGCAGCGGGCACGCCGCAAGAGCGGTCTCGATCCGGAGCAGTTGGCGCGCCGCAGCGCCAAGGAAGTCGCCATCATCCGTGAGGTGATCGAGCACTTCGACGGCGAGGTAGACTCGTTCCTGGGCGGCACGTACACGGTGCTCTTCGGCGCGCGAAAGGCCCGCGTTGGCGACAACGTCCGGGCCATCGAATGCGCTCTCACGCTGCGGAAGAAGTTCTCGAGCCTCGAGCTCGGCGCGAGCCACCTCGGGATCGGACTGGCGTACGGCGAGGTCTATCTTTCGGACCGAAAGGGGGGCAACGCGTTCGGTGAGGCAATCGACCGGGCCATCGAGATCGCGCGAGGCGCGACCGAAGCCAAGGTCTACGCCGACAAAGAGCTCTATGACATCACGCGGCAAGAGGTCGACTTCGAGGCGCCGACCAACATCGCCGGCGACGCCGCAGCCGAAGTCGTCCAGATTCGCGCGGATTCCGCGGTCGCTGGCGACGGCACCGACGAAATCGGCGACATCTACGTTCCGCGACCGCGCTACTTCGACGAGCTGATGCGTCGAGCGACCGAGACCAAGAACAAGAATGGCGGCGGCGTTGGCATCGTCGGCCGTGGCGGTACGGGTAAGTCGACGCTGCTCAAGCACCTCGTGAAAGACCTGAAAGAATCGCATTGGCAGGCCTTCATGGTGCGTGCTGGCGACGTGCCGCAGCAGCAGTCCCTGTCGGCCGTCCGTGCGATCATTCGAAAGGTCGCGCTGACCTACAAAGACCCGAAGACGCTCATCAAGAAGGCGTGTGAGTCGATCGGTCTGACCGACGGCGTGAACGCGGTCGTCGCGCTCTACCTCGACCGGCAGTACGACCCGGCCGAGCACGGGCAGCTCCCGTGGCAGGACGCGAAGAGCTTCGCGCACTTCACGTCGGCGCTTCTCCACCGAATCGTGCGATTCGCGATGAAGAAAGGGCCGGTTCTGCTGGCAATTGACGACATCGACATTTCGGACTCGGCACAGAACGAGGTGCTCGACGGGTTCCTCGAGTCGATTCAGACCCAGCCGGTCCTCATCGTCGCGACCAGGGCGCTCAAGGCGAACGAACGCGACCATGGGCTTCCGGGCAACTTCGAGCCGATGCAGCTGACCGAGTTCGACGACAACGAAGCTCGTGTCTTCATTCAGCTTTCGCTCGGCTACACGCCACCGATGGAAGTGACGTCGCACCTGTACCAGCGTTCGTCGGGTAACCCGATGTTCCTGGCCGAGATGGTGCGGGCACTTCGAAAGGCGGATCGCACGCAGATGTTGACGGCGGAGGCGCTCGAGGCGGCTATTCCTCTCAGCTTCCACGAGCTTCTGGCCGAGCGTATCGACTCGCTCGACGACAATGCGCGCGACCTGCTCGCCATCGCATCGGTGCTCGGCGAGTCGTTCCGCGAGGAGTTTTTCTATCAGGTCACGCCGGCGCACCTCGGTCCGCAGCTCGGCCTGGAGAATCTGGTCAAAGAGGGCATCTTTGCCGCGCGGTTCGACTCGTTCCAGCGGGTGTACATCACGTTCCAGCCGCCGGAATTGCGAAAGGTCGTCTACGATCGCGTGCCGCGCGAGACTCGCAACAACTTCCACTCACGTGTGATCGAGTTCCTCGAGCAAGAGCCGGATCTGGCTGCGGCCGACCCATTGGAGTGGGCGACGTCGCTCGCGTTCCACTATCGGGCCGTCGAGGGATGGGAAGGTTCGGCGCACTACCTTGCTCGTGCCGGCGATGTCCTCCTGGACCTCTACGACTATACGGGCGCGATCAGTCACTACGAGGAAGCCAAGTCGCTCTTGGACGGGCACGGCTACGACATCACCGGTGCGATCTACGCTTCGGTGATTGCTCGAATGCTCGTCGCGCTGCGCGAGTCAGGCCGAGTCGATACGGCACTCACGCTCATCGACGACTTCCCCGAGTTCGACCAGATTCCGCCGGAGTTCCACGCGACGCTGCTTCTGGAACAGGGGCGGATCGGGCTCGCCGCGGCGGACGTCACGCCCGCATACCGAGCGCTGGAAAAGGCGAGGGACATCGCGCTCGCCAACAACGACGTGAAGCTCGAGGTGAAGGTTCTGCTGGCCCAATCGGAGCTGTTCGAGAAGGAGAATCAGCTCTCGCACGCCGGGTCGCTGCTCAAGGAAGTCTCGCAGAAGGTCGAGACGCTCACCGGGCTCGATATGGCCGATCCAGAAGATCGAAAGCTCTTCTGGACCGCATACAATCAGCTCGGCACGCTGTTTATCCGGCAGCGAGAGCTGAAGCATGCGCAGCAGTTCTTGAACGAAGCGCTTCGCCGTGCCCGAGACCTACAGGACCAACGCGGACTGATTCGTATTCTCTCGAACCTCGGTGCGCTCTGCCTCTCGACACGCGACGTGAAGACGGCCAAGGAGTACTTCGGTTCGGCGCTTCAGTTTGCTCGCGGGACTGGCGATTTGCTCAACCAGAGCCGAATCCTGACGAACCTGGGCATCGCGAACATGGAAGCGAACGAGTTCGAGACTTCCAAGAAGTACTTCAAGCAAGCTCGTTCGATTGCCGAAGAGATTGGCTGGCACGAGGGTCTGGCGGACCTGTCGATGCACATCAAACGGCTGCAGAAGGCGCTGCGGGCCTAAGCGCTTCTGACTATCCCAACAATTCGCCGGCGTCGGGCATCTCGACGTCGAGCTCTGCCTCCGACGCCTTGATGTAGGCGACGAGCTTGTCGACGTAGGTGGGGAAGGGCGGGCAGAGATGCTCGCCCTCGAGCGCTTTGAGGGTGTTCAAGTTGTTGTAGATGGACAGCTGGTTGAAGTCGTCCATGAACTGTCGCGGCGAGCGCGTGAGTTTCTCGAGCATCGGGAACTGCATGAGCAGTTTTGTGATTCGATACGGGAAACGGCCGACTGGAGCGGGCCGACCGGCACGCCGGGCGACTTCTTCGAAGACCTTTCGCGCTGACAGAGGGTTCGGGTCGGTGAGGTGGAAGGTGCAGCCGGCGGCGTCGTCACGCAGCGAGATGGCGTGGAGGGCGTCGCAAACCCAGTCGATGGGGACCAGGTTGAGCGGCTTGTCGCCTTTTCCGGGCATGAGCACCGGGACGTTCGCCGGCATGAGCACGATGGCGTTCATGATGTAGTAGGGGCCAGCGAGCTTGTCGATTTCGCCAGTCTGGGAGTCGCCAACGATGATGGAAGGGCGGAAGACGCTCACGGGAATATGGTGCATCGCTTCGCGCATGATGAGCTCAGACTGATACTTGGTCTCTTCGTACGCGTTGCGGAATGTCTGCCCTTCTTCGAGTTCGTCCTCCATGATCACGCCGTCTCGGTCGCCCGCGACAAATGCGGTCGAGAGGTGGTTTAGGCGGCGCAGGTTCTTCATCTCGTATGCGGCATCGGCCACGTTTCGTGCGCCGGTGACGTTGACCTCGTGGATCTCGTCTTTGTGAACGCCGAGGAACCAGATGGAAGCGATGTTGTAGATGTCGGTGACGTTCTCGATGAGCTCGAGATACTCGCGGCCCGAGAGCCCGAGGTCCATCGCGACCACATCTCCGCTGAGAATCTGGGCCCGTGAACGGTCGAACGAAACATCATCCAGCTGGCGTTCGGCCTCGTCGACGTAGTCGGGTCGGACGAGGAGACGAAACGTCGCGGATTTCTCGCGATGCGCAATCGTCTCGAGCAGGCGTCGGGCGAGGTAGCTAGGGTAGCCCGTGATGAGGATGTCGCGTTTCTTGGCCTTGGCCATGGTCGCCTCTACTCGAAGGATGCGTCGATCGTCGCCTTGATGGCTTCGACCTGTTCGCGCGTGTTTTCGATGTTGCCACCATTGTCGATCACGAAGTCTGCGACCGCGACCTTTTCTTCGAGTGGCATTTGCGCGTCGATGCGTTGTTGTACTTCGGCTCGCGAGAGGCCGTCGCGCTGCATCACACGCTCAACCTGTTTTTCTTGGTCGAGCGAGACGACGATGAGCTTGTGGAACGCTTCGTGAAGTCCGTTCTCGACGAGCAATGCTGCGTCGTAGATGACCCACGCCGAACCGTCGGCGCCAGCGGCTGCGGCGCGTTCGAGCATGGCAGCGCCGATCCGGGGGTGCGTGATCGCCTCGAGCTGACGCCGTGCATCAGGGTCTTTGAAGACCAATTCTCCCAAGCGTCCTCGGTCGAGCGCACCGTCACTTCCGATCACGTCCTCGCCGAACGCCTTCGCGATTTCGGCCAATCCGTCGGAGTTGGGAGCCACGACCTCACGCGCGATGACATCGGCATCGATCACGGTCACGCCCAGCTCTCGAAACAGGTTCGAGACGGTCGATTTTCCGCTCCCAATCCCGCCCGTGAGTCCCACGATGGGTGGGAGGTCGTCAGTTGACACGTTCTACCCCTCGTGCAAGCTTCTGGCGCCCATTCCGTGGGCCTCTGATGGTGATACCACCAACGCGACACCGATGTCAGCTCGGCTTCGCAAACTGACCAGTTGGAATCGAAGATGGTCGACGCCAAGAATCCTACCACCAGAACTACATCGGCGCCCAAATCAGGGGCGGTTTCGATGGTTTGGGGCAAGCTTGGGCAGCCGCTTGTCTGGGGCGGATTGCTCGTGCTCATCGGGCTGATTCTACTGGCGGACGTCGTGACGACGCTGCCTGGCCAATCGAGCGCGAACTGGTGGATCACCGCTTTTCGTTCGCCGCAGTCGATTCGAAGCCTCGCGACACTCGGCGTTATGGCGCTGGGTTCCGCAGCCATTTTGGGAATGGCGAGATGGTCTGTTCATCGCGGAGCAACGCCGTCGGGCCATCCTGATGCGACTGGATTGCAGCTCGACAGTCCGCGGGGCTTTCGAGCCCTCGCGCCACTGTTGGGCATCGCACTGATGGTGGTCGGAGCGGCGGTCGGCGTTGGCGACTGGGCTGCGAGTCAGCGCCTGATGCCACCTTCTCGAATCACCGTCCCTCCCCAGCAGCGGATCGAGTCCTATCCGGCGATTAGCGCCACTTCATCGGTGAAAGTGATGCTCCCTTCGCGCGTGTTCGTGCGTTCGGTGAGCGTCCAAGACCAAACCGCGGCCCTCGAGTTTCTCCGGGTCGGTGAAGAGTCTGGTCAGGGGCAACTACAGACGCTGCGAGCGTTCGACCCGGTCGAGGTCCAGGGCGTTCGGTGGTCGATTCTCGGAGTCGAGTACAGCGATGCCGTGCTGGCCGCGGTTGTCGAGCCGACCAAGGATGGCGCGATTCCCGCCATGGGAACGGTCGGCGACTCGCTTCAGTTCGAGATTGACGGACCGACCTACAAAGTCACACAGGTCACCCGGAACTATCTGGGCGTGTTGGGGCCCGCGGTAGAGCTCGAGAACGATGAGTTCGGTCGGTTCTGGGTGTTTCAGCGCGCTGCCGCTTCGGATGGTGAACGGACTCCGACGTTCGACCATGGACTGAAGCTGTCGCGCCTCGAGCGCGCTCCGGTCGCGGTGCTGGCGGTCTCGGAGGCGCCCGCGCAGGATCTACTGCCGGTCGCTGGAATCTTGTTCGTAGTGGGTCTCGCACTGTTCCTGCTGCTGCCCGACATCGTCGTTCGCAGCCGTGAGGGCGAGACGCTCGTTTGGTCGGTGAATGAAGCTTCGGCGCTGGAGGATACCGATGAGTGACGCACTCCTCTTTGGCGCATTGCTGCTGGCGTTGGTTGGGTTGTTGGCCTCGCGGCTCGGGCCCGAGCGCCTGCCCCGCATCATTCCCGGCGTGAGTTGGTTGGGTTTGATCGCCGGCTTTGGTGCTCAAGCTGGCGGTCTTGTCACCGATCTTCGCGGAGCCGTCGGCACCGCACTCTTTGCCGGTCTCGCCGTGGCCATTTCGGGCGGTTCGACGGCGCGCAGAGACGCACTCGGTGGTGCGTCCGCGGTCGTGTTGGTCGGCGCAGGCGTGGGCGCGATCGCTCTGCCTGCCGATCCGGTGAACGGCGTTGGCCACCTGATGCTCCTTTCCGCGCAGATTTCGGCAGTCGTTGCCTTGCTCGCGGGACTCGTTGGGGCGGCGGCGGCACGGACGTCGAACCGGCCAGCAGGCCTCGCCCTGGCAGCAGTCGGCGCCATCGGTGGGGGCGCGATCGTCGGATTCCTTCGCTCGAGCCTGCCGCAGTCGAGCTACTCGGTTCCGCTTCGGACGTCTGCAGGCGAGCCGGTCTACTGGTCGCTGCCTGGCGTCGAGGGGTTGCCCGAGGGCCTGCGGCTCACCGCGGTGCTCGATATTCCAGCGATGCCTTGGATTGTTGGCGCCGGCATCGGTCTGGGCATCATCGCAGCCGGGCTCGAGGTGTTGCGCCGCAACGGCCCCGCCATCGCGGGTTGGGCCTTGGTCGGCGCCGTCGCCGCCGGCGCGCTTGGAGTGCTCCATATCGCATCCACCGAAGCTCGATTGCCCGGCTCCCAGCGGTACGAGGATACGACCCGCCAGGTGCTGCGCGATGTCAAAGCCGAAGAAGCACTGCTGCAGCGAGCATCCTTCACGGGTGGCGATGCCGAATTGGCCATCGCACGCCAAGACATGGCACCCGAATTCTTCGGATTTGGGCTGGCCGGATTACTCGCGCTGCTCGCGCTGACCCGTCGCGTTGGCCCATTCGCCCGCGAAGAAGATAAAGCTGACGACGCTGCGGCTGAACTGCTTCAGCGCGACCAGTTCGTGCGAACGGCAGCGTTTGGCTGGCTCAGCCTGTTGGCGGCCGGCCTGGTGCACATGGGCTACTTTGGGGTGGCATGGGTCGGAAGTGCTTCGGAATGGAGCGCGCTCGGCGTGTTGTTCGTCGTCACCGGACTTGCGGTCACCACGTTCGACCGAAGAAAGGGTCACGTGGCGGACGCACTGCGCCGCCTTGCACCAGGTGTCGCTGCGGCGATTGTCCTCCTCGTTCTGGGCCTCGGCTACGCATTCGGCGTTCCGTTCGCCATGAGCATGAACGCGTACTGACGGGAAGTGCCATGAAGATCAACAGCGCAGAATTCGAGAAGAGCGCGGTGTATCCGGAGGACTATCCTGAATCGGAGTTTCCCGAGATCGCGTTTGGCGGACGCTCCAACGTCGGGAAGTCCAGCCTCATCAACTCGATGGTGCAACGGAAGAAGCTCGTGAAGGTGAGCGGAAAGCCCGGGCACACGCAGCAAATCAACTTCTTCGTGGTGAATAACGAGATTCGCCTCGTGGACTTGCCCGGCTATGGGTATGCCAAGGTCTCGAAGGCCGAGCGCGCCGCCTGGGGACCGATGATCGAGTCGTACTTCGAATCGCGCAACGCGCTCAAAGGTGTCGTCTGCATCGTCGACCTCCGGCGCGGCATTGAGGAAGACGACCTTCAGCTCATCGAAGCGGCTCCAATTTTCGGCTGGCAGCCGATCATCGTGTTCACGAAGGCCGACAAGTTCAGCCGGAACAAGCAGTACAACCGCCGTCGCGAAGTGGCGAAGCGTTGGGGCATCAAGCCCGACGACGTCATCCTCTACTCGAGCAAAACGGGGCAGGGGAGAGACGAGTTGTGGGGCCGAATCACCGAGCTCACGGGTCTTTAGGATGGCTTTGGAGCTCACTTCCGTCGAAGTTCCGGAAGGATTCTCCGTCCGACGAGCAACGGACCGTGATCTCGAAGCCGTGCATCGCGTGGAGACACGCGGGCAACAGGCACCGTGGTCGCTCGCCGTGCTCAAGAATGAGTTCAGCGTCGACTGGTCGAACATCTGGGTGGTCGATTCCAGCGAAGGAATCGCGGCCTACCTCTGCTTTTGGACCGTCGCCGACGAAGTCCACATTCTGAACGTGGTGGTCGATCCATCGGCCCGTCGTCGTGGAATCGCAGGCGCTCTCGTTCGCGGCTTGCTCGACGTGTCACGCGGCGGCGAGTTTGCGCTCGTGACCCTCGAGGTTCGCGTTGGAAACGTCGCGGCGCGCAAGCTCTACGAAGGCGTAGGCTTCGAGGAGATCGGCCGCCGAAACGGGTACTACTCCGACAATAATGAAGACGCGATCGTCATGGCGTGTATCCTCGAAGAGCCCGGATAGTCGCCAGAGCCGGTTGATCCGCTCCGGTTCGTCGTCGTATATGGTTTGCAGCCGACCGCCACACACATATCTCGAGGAGCGCGCGTGGACGCACCACTGAAGGTCTTTTCTGGAAGCAGCCACCGAGACCTCGCTGAGTCGATCTGTAAAGAACTCGGCATCAAGCTGGGGAGAAGTCACACCGTCACGTTCAGCAACGAGAACATGATGGTGCAGATCGATGAGAACGTTCGCGAATGCGACGTCTTCGTCGTTCAGACCTCGACGCAACCGGTCCATACCAATTTCTTCGAACTGCTGATGATGTGCCACGCTTTGCGCTCGTCGTCCGCGGCGAGAATTACGGCCGTCATGCCGTACATTCCGTACGTTCGAAGCGATAAGAAAGATCGACCCCGTATCTCGATCACCGCCCGACTCGTGGCCGACTTGCTCGAAACTGCTGGTGTCGATCGTGTACTCACGATGGACCTGCACACGCCGCAGGCGCAGGGGTTTTTCGGCGTCCCGGTCGACCAGCTCATCGCCGCCGGCCCGATCTGCGATCGCCTCAAGCGTGAGGACCTGACCGACTGGATTCTGGTCGCCGCCGATGTGGGCGAGGCGAAGGATATCGGTCGGTACGCCAATCGATTGGACCTGCCTTTCGCCATCATCGACAAGCGTCGCGACGGCGACGATGAGAAGCCGCGCGCCGTGAACCTCATCGGCGACGTGAAGGGCAAGACCGCCCTCATCGTCGACGACGAGATCGCATCGGGCGGTACCCTCACTCAGGCTGCTGCGTTCCTCAAGGAGCATGGGGCCAAGCGCGTCATCGCGACCGCAACGCACCCCATCTTCAGCAACAATGCGGCAGAGCGTATCGACAAGGCGTTCATCGAAAAGGTGATCGTCACCAACACGATTCCACTGAAGCCGCACCAGCTGAACGACAAGATCGAGGTCCTTTCGGTCGCCGATTTGTTTGCGTCGGCCATCGCGCGAATTCACGACGGTCGCTCGGTCTCCGCACTCTTCTAGACCCGCGGATGTGGCGCCAAAGAAAACGGCCCGGAGCTCGAAGCTCCGGGCCGTTTACATTGGTACTGCTTGGTCTTACTGACCGGGAAGCGTGTAGAGCACCCGAAGCTTCGGTCGCTTGGATGGGTCTCGATCGGTGCGGAGGTAGTACTCGGTCTGGTAGCCAGTGGACGAGAAGTAGAACGAGGCGAGCTTGTCGCCGCCGACCTCCTGCTGAATCACAGGAACGAGCTTCAGGCTGCTGTTTACGCCGAGGCGGTCGACCACGGTGCGGTCGTACCAGAGCCACCACGACCCAATGTTGGTCGGCTTCAGCGTCTGGGTGTTCTCAAGACCAAGTTCGGTGCCGGTGACCGTGGCTTCGTCCCAGCCATCATTTTCGACGAAGAACGTGTAGACCGTTCCGTCGCCTCCGTATGCGTAGCCGCTTCCGGCCATAGCAGACAGGAAAACACGCTCAATTTGAGCATTGTCTGGGAGGCTCGAGAGGTCGAACCGAAGCAACATTCCGGTTTCGTTGGGGAATCGCCACTCGGGTCGCACGTAGTAGCGGTCCGTCGAGGCGAACGGGTTGCCGATGTTCTGCTCGATCGTGGCGCCCGCGACGGGTTCGAAAACGGTCTCACGCGCCTTCACGACGCCAACGCGGAGGAGCGGTGCTGCGCCAGGCTGCGCGGTCTCCTTCGAGGCGAATCGGATCTGATAGCCCGGCGAGCGGAGTCGTAGCGTCGCGATCTTGTTGCCGGCTGATTCGCGCGAGATGAAGCCCGAGAGCTGAGCGGTCGAGAATTGGAAGGCCTGATTGCCCATCGTCGCGGTGGTCGCGTCGAACGTGCCCGTGTTTTCGGCTTCGGTTCCGTCAGGCTGGGTGTCCCACGTGACCGCGGATTCTTCCCAGGTGTCGGAGGTCAAGGCCTCGACGTAGGTCGTTCCGTCGCCGCTGCGAGCTTCACCGTCGATGGCGGTAAGCTGGAACTCCACATTGTAGACCACATCGTCGTCGGCGAGGTTGCCCAGATCGAACTTGAAGAGTCCATAGCTGTTGTCGGATTCGGTGTTCACGGTCGCTTCGGAGCCGAAGTTGGTTCCGGCGTTGTCGCTGTCGATCGTGGCGTCTTGGACGACCGGAATCTCGACGATGTCGCACGGAAGGCGACCAGTGGTGCCGCCGGTGCATCGACCACAGAAGTCCAACTCGGCGGGACCGTTGGCAACGCCTTCGCAGTCTTCGACGCAGTCGTTGGTCGGATCGGCGTCGCACGTTCCGCAAAGGTCTTCGTAAGCGTCGCCTCCGAACGTGCCTGCGCAGTCGGGCTGACAGTCATTCTGCGGCTCGGCGTCGCACACGCCGCACTCATCTTCGTACGATGCGCCGCCCGGTTCGCCAGCGCAGTCAATCTCGCAGTCGTTCTCGGGGTCTTCGTCGCAGACGCCGCAAGCGTCCTCGGTCGCAGTACCGCCGGGCGTACCCGCACAGTCGACGACGCAATCGTTGGACGGGTCGTCGTCGCAAACACCGCAATCATCCTCGGTCGCCGTGCCGCCTGGAGTGCCCGCGCAGTCCACGGCGCACCCGTTGGCGGACTCACCAGTGCATGAGTTGTTGGCAGTGGTGTTGTTCTCGTCGCTGTTTCCGATCGCTGGTTGGTCGTCCGCGACGTTGCATGCGCCCATGGCGAATGCGGCAACGATCAAAATTATGCGTACCAAGGTTTGCGGCATGATGGTTCTCCCACACAAAATTCTAGGTGCTGTTGCTATTGGTTCGATGCCTGAATCCTGCGCGTATCCGGGACTCAATGCAAGCGATTAGGCCGTGTTTCTGCGCTGATCGTTCAAGCACAAAAAAAGAGGCCCCAACGTTGGGGCCTCGGCAGAAGTTTTTCGAACAGTTATCAGCGCTTTGCGCCGGTTACCTGATAGTTCGAGCTCGGATCCCAGCCGCGTACCATGACGTGAATCTCAGCGGGGCTGTTGAGTTCGATGAGGCAGGATTCCTCCGATCCCCATCGGAACGGACGGCAGTCGAATGCTTCGGTCGTCGGCTCGGTCCCAACGCGAACGTACAAGTCGGCGTCTCCGTCGCCGACCATGGCAAAGACGTACTCGCCTGGCGCGAGGGTCTGCGTTGCGACGCGATCTTCCTCGTCGGCTTCGACGGTTCCGCCGAACTCCAGTCCTGCCCAGTTCTCGACGACGTCCGAGTCTTCGCCGAATCCAGGAACGTAGACGTTGTCTTGCTCGCCCGAAACGAGCACGACTTCATCTTCGTCAATCTTCTCGAACATCTGTTCGAACGTTCGAGGGTCATCTTTGCTCATGAGGCCACGGATGAGCTGGATGGTGGAGTTTGGCATTTCGCGGAAGAACGACGGCATGGCGTTGGTGATGATGTCCAGGTACTTCGTGCCGTTTGGATCGTCGTCGTTGATTTCGGAGCGAGCGTCGCTGAGGGCCGAGTCGACGTACGCGTAGGTGTCGCATCCGTTCATGAAGACGATGCTGTACTGACCGGGGACCCAGCGGCCCTTCCGCGCCAGTGCGCGAATGTTGGCGCCCAATCCTGCGTGGCCGTTGTAGACGATGAGGTCAGCGTCTCCGCTCAGCTCTTCGTAGCGCTGCGTGAACTCGAACCCTGCCGTGCGCACGTTGTCGACGAGCAACGCGACTACAGTGACCGTCTCGCCATCGCCAAGGTCTGCTTGGAACGTAACGTCGGGCATCTCCACGCCAGGGGAGAAGGGAATCTCAGCAGGGGTGGTCTCGAGGTCGAAGTCGCCCAGCTCGCTCTTCATGCTCGAAACGAATCGATTGTAGGCTGAAATGCCGGCGTCGCGGCTCGTGGTCGCGCCGTCTTCGTACTTGCCGAAGACTGCGACGACATTGAGGGCGTCGTCTTCCCAAACCTTATGGTACTCGGGATACTTGCCGGAGGTGTTCACTGCCGAGACCGTGACTTCCGCTTCAATCTCGACGATGTCCGCTCCGTCGAGCTCGCATCGGAAAGCCTCGGGCCGGTAGTAGTACCACATCGATCCGGCGGTCACGTCGTGCGCTCCGAAGTCCACGCAGTCGTGGCTGTAGGACTCCGTGAATCGCTCGAGGCCGCCAAACGAGACATCATGCGGCAGCTTGAGCGTGTACTGGCTCGGGACATTGTTCTTGTCACCCCATGCAACCAACATTGTCGCGTCGTAGCTCACGCGGGTGAGCCCGTTTTCGGCCGGCTCCGTCTCGAGGTTCGAAACGACCAGCTTGTCGAGGCGTCCGACGGAGTTGTCGCCGTTCAACTGACCGATCGTGTAGAGCATCTGCTCTTCCACCTGCTTCTCCAGACCGAAGGTACGGTCGGTCAGAAGCTCGCCCGAATAGGCGAAGTCCAAGAAGACCGCGACGGCGCTGGCGTCGCCTTTGTTGTCGATCGTCTTGTTGTACGCACCGGCTCCGACTTCGAGGGAATCCGGCTCGGACGGAGCGGAGTCTGCGCAAGCACCAGCGAGTGCGGAAACGGCGAGGAGGGCGGCAAGTCGTTGAGTTTTCATGGCGTATCTCTTAGACGCAGTGTCGATAACACTGTTTATTTATCCAAGATGCATACCAAGATCGCCGCAGGACCATGTTTGTGGCTTAAGCTGTTGTTTTTGAAGGGTTTGGTGGGGCGTTTGGCCTGCGGTCCACTCCTTTGCGGAGTGGCAGGTGGACTTGCCATGGAAGCGCTGGTTTCCGGTCTGGGAACCGCGAGCCCAGGCCCTCACTCAACCAAGCTTTGCAGCTTCTCCCACTGTTCCTGTATCGACAGCGAGGCGTCGAAGAACTCGAGGAACTCGTCGAGCTCGTCGAGAACTGGCGCGCGATTCAGCATCTCCGCCCACTTCAGGAATGGAACGAGATGCGGCGTGGCGGTTCGTAGTTCGAGCTCCAGCAGACGGGCTGTCGCTCCCCCAGATTCCAGGAATCCGGTGGAGTGGAACGCCTCGGCGGTCGCCTCTACATCGTATGCGACCTGACGAAATTCGTGTTTCCAACCCTCGTCGAACCAGACAAGCGCATACTGGGCGCGCGCGTCGCCGTTGAAAGGGAGACCGACGGAGCCCACATTGATGATGAATGAGTCGTCGGCGCCCGACCAAGCGAGTGGCCGGTGCGTGTGAGCACAGGCGAGCGCCTGCTCCTCGATCGATTCGATATGCTCTACGAGCCTTTCCGTCGAAGTCCACGGCCCGATCCCCTCATTGTAGGATTCAGGACTTCCGTGCACGACGCGCAGTCGGGGCTCCACTTCGGATGCCAGCGTAAACGGCAGTGAATCGATGAAGTCGACGTCTTGCGCGTCGAGCTCGGCTGCCATCCAGCGCGAACACGCCCACTCTGGAATCGTGAGCCAATCTTCCGGGACCTCCCGTCGCCGAAACGAGAGCAGATAGTCCTCGTGATTCCCGCGCAAGCATCGGCAATCGATCTCTTGAATTCGTTTCACGACCGCGGACCCTTGGGGGCCCCGACCAACTAGGTCTCCAGCGACGATGAGTTCCTCGAATTGGACCGATTGAAGGTCTTCGAGGACCGCCTCGAGCGCGGGGAGGTTTGCATGGATGTCGGCGATGATCGCGACGACGGGCATGACGGCTTCGTCCGGGGCAAAAGGGCAGGGGCGAGGCTAGCAGACTCGGCACGAAATGAAACGGGGCTCGCCGCATCGACGAGCCCCGTTCAGGGCGAGGAGGGTTTACATCCACATGTACGGTTTCCACCGTTCCGGGTGTTCTCTCGCTTCCCACGAGCCCTTCGAGAAGGGCCACCACTTGGGTTCAGTGGGCTGCGACTTCAAGGGCATGCGTGCTTCGTCTGGGGTGCGGTCGCCTTTACGACGATTGCACGGTCCACACGACGTCACGATGTTCACCCAGGAGGTGTCACCGCCGCGCGAGCGCGGGAGGACGTGGTCGAAGGTCAGGTGCGAAGTTGGGAACTGCGCGTCGCAGTACTGACACGTGTAGCCGTCACGTCGGTAGATATTCGATCGCGAAAACTGCACGCGCCGCCGTGGCACGTGGACCCGCTGGAACAGTCGAAGTACGGACGGCAGGCGATGCGACCGGTGAGCGGAACTCACGAGCCGTTCCTGCGCCTCGATGACTTCGGCCTTTCCGAGCAGCACGAGCGTGATCGCTTTGCGCCAGTCGACGACCAACAGGGGTTCATACGTCGCGTTGAGTAATAATGCGGGTTCCATCGTCACGACCCTCGTGTTGGGGGCGACCCTCGCCCTCCCTCTGCCATGAGGAACGCACGAGAGACGCGCTTTCTTCGCCGGACACAGAAAAAACCGTACCCGTCGACCACCCACAACCGATGCGCGTCGACACATTATTTCACGTGCGCTTGTTTTTCCTCACAAACACACGCCGTCAACGCACCTGTACTTCTGCTCCTGCGGACAGTCGGAGTTCGACTGACACTGCTGGAGCGTGTCCCAACGACGGTACGGGATGACAACCCGATCGCCGGTCTGCGGTGGATTTGGTCCTCGGAATGTAACTCGATTCACGATGGCGTCATAGTCCCAACCGTCGGCGCGACTTCGCGTCCAGTCGACGATGTTCCCGGTGGAAACCTGGCCGACCTTGACCTCGAGCGACGGCGGAAGCGGAACTCCGCGGATTCGAAGGCCGGAAGCGATGCCCGCCGATGCGGTCGCGATGGCCTCGAGGGTCGCGGAGATGTCGCTGTTGCAGATGTTTCCGGCGGTGCCGCCAGTGAGAGAAACCATGCGGTCAATCCCTGCTGAGGCCTCCTGCGCGACGCAGGTCGGCGTGCCCGGCAACCAGTAGATGCCGAACATCGTCGCCCCAACTTCGGGCCCAAGCATGTAGTCGACGAATGGCTGTACGACGGAATCGAGCTGGGCCGAGTTGAAGGAGGCGTCGGTGGTTGGGTCGTTCTTCGGGTCGCCGGCTTGCGACGAATCGGACCATCCCATCGCTCCCTGAATGAGGTCATCAAACTCATCGGTCACGCTGATAACGACTACTGCTGCGTCCGTTCGAACCTTCTGGTTGTTGCCGTCGGTTCGGGGCAGGGCGCGGTCGATCGCGGCAGTCGCGATCGTTCCGGTATGCTCGGTCGCAAAGATTGGGTTGAAGGGATTCGAGTTCTGGGCTTCGGCGGCGAGCTCGTCGATGCATGTTTCAACAGCGGCGGCGTTGTTCGAGAAGTACGCGCCACCGGTGCCGCAAAGCCGGCCGTTGGAGTAGTTCGGCGGACGGAACGTCACCCCCGGGAAGCTCGGAATGCCAGGGCATCGGTTTCCAAAGAGTGATTTGACCTGCTGCGAGATTGCCGGGTCGCTCGCAATGTCCACGCAGGTGGCGGTCGTCACGCCGATGCGCCAATCGAGGTTCGACGCCTGAAGAATCTGGGTGAACTGGCGAGCAAATCCTTTGACCGCGTTAATCTCGTCGGCCATCGACCCGGAGGTGTCGAGGATCCAGATGAAGTCGACCTTCGGATTGTTGTTCACGCGATAGCTCACGCAATCGCTCTCGATGCTCTCGCCGTTACGGGCGAGGGCGGCGCCGCCTGTGAGGTCGTCGACTCGGAAGCCTGCCTCGGCCGCTGCGTCTTCGTAATCGGAGGTCGGAACGGCCGCGAAGACCAAGATCCAACGGCTGCCGCGGTCCAGTGCCTGGAAGACGGCCAACATTGGGTCCCCACCGCCGGCCGCCGTGAAGTTGCCAGTCGCGGCGTGGGTCGCGCCGCCGGCGCCAGTGACCGCACGCAGGGCTTGGTCGCGAACCGTGTCTGCGCGCAGACCGCCGGGAAGCTGAGTGATCGAGCGAGCGATCGCGCTGTATCCGTCGTGCGACTGGATTCGTCGCCCGTTCGCGAGCTGAGTTGCGCCGCCCCAGACGCTGCGAAGGTCGCCAAATGTCTCGAGGACGAGGTCTTCAGGGCTCGAAGCTCCAGCTGGCTTTGGCATCGAAATCACAAATCCCGCGTAGCCGTTCGCCGCATCGTTGAACGCGTGCCCGTACGACCCCGAGACGCCGGAAACCGCGCCGGTGGTAGCACCCGTGTCGAGCGCGAGCTGATAGTCGCCCTGAGCGCTCGAGACCAAGGTTGGGTTCATGAGCCCCATCGTGTCGGCCGGGGTGCATCCGAGGTACTGGGCCTCTTCGCTGTCGGGCGTGCCGTCACCGTCCGTGTCCGTCGAACAGGGGTCCGATTCGGGGCCGGCACAGACCGGGTCGAACATTCGGTTGGGACACGTTCCCAGCTGACCGTCGAGGTTGGTGTCTTCCAGGTCATCGGGAAGCCCATCCGAGTCGGTATCCGTGCTCAACGGGTCCATGCAGCCGGCAGCTTCGTCGCCATCGGAGATGCCGTCGTCGTCGCTGTCTCGGTCGAGAGGATTCGTTCCAGCATCGAGCTCATCCCCATCGTTCAGACCGTCGCCGTCGGTGTCTGGCCGACGAGCGTCGGTTTCGCCTGGGCTGATCTGGCAGTCCTTGTTGGCATCCTCTTGGCCATCCAAGAGACCGTCGGAGTCGAAGTCGGGGCGAGCCGGGTCGGTTCCGAGTTCACACTCACAGGCGTTCGTGAGGCCGTCTTGGTCCGAGTCGAGGTCTGCGCGACAGGTGTCGGCAGGAGGCACGTCGGCAGCCATGTCGAGGAATGGGTTTGGAGGCCCCATGTCCTCCTCGGCATTGCCACCATCGAGGTCGGTCGAGTTGTTCGGCATCTGATTTGCCGACCTCAAGTCGGGCACGCATTCGCCCGTGATCGGATTCTGTGTCTCGTCGGCACCGCAGGCACCGACCTCGTCGTCCGAACACGCGATCGCCGAGAACGCGACCAACGCGAGCACGGCACCCAAATACGAACAGCGCGATACAAATCTCATCTGATTCTCCACTTCCGCCAACCTACCTGTCGGTACATAGGCCCACACTTTACTCATTTGCGCATCCTATCGCTATTCCTCGTCGAATCGAATCGGAGAGGCACATTTTGCCGCTACAGGCGACGCGGCGTGCGGGCAATCGCCACACAGCAAACGTGCTCGGCGCCGGCCATCAAGAGCTTCTCGGAAACCGCTCGCAGCGTACCACCAGTCGTGATGACATCGTCGAACACACATACTTTCAGTGGGATAGAGCCTTCGGTCCGAAACGCCTGACGGGCGTTGTCGAGGCGGCTGATGGCAGCGAGTCCGGCCTGCGCGGAACGCTGATTCGAACGGTGCAGAAGCTGTTGAGGTCGGATCCCCAGCCACTCCAGAGCGATCGCGGGCGGGTCGAATCCGCGGCGGCGAGCCGAGCGCGACGCCATCGGCACCGCCGTGATTGTCCAACCGTCGGCCTGCGCACGGTGGAGGGAATCGGTCAGGTGCGGACGCGCCCAGTCAACCACTGTTCGCCATGCCGTCAGGTCGCGACCGTACTTGGCTCTCCGAACCGCATCGGCCACGGTGCCCCCGTACTCGAATACGGCATCCACGGACTCGAAGGGGGGCGGTGAGACGATACACTCCGGACACGGCTCCGAGTCATCGCCTGGGAGCGCGCAGAGGGGGCAACGTTCCTCGTCGAGCGGGTGGATGGCGAGAGCGCATCGCGCACATACGTTTCGTTTGTCGGAGGTGGTGCCGACTTCGCCGCATCCGACACAGCGCGACGGGAAGATGAGATCGAGCAATTCCATGAGAGACCTCGCGGTGGATGGCGAGGTTATCGGCAGCTCGTCGAGATCGTTGCGAAAAAAGTCGGCAGGAGCCACATTCGGCCCGTCTTACAAGGAGATCCTCGTGAAGCTCAAAATCGTTGCCGTCGACAAAATGAAGAATGCCGCGTTTCGTGAGCTGACTGACGACTATTTTGCGCGGTTGCAGCACTACCTGCCGACGGAGGTGGTCGAAGTTCGGTCGGCCGCCAAGAAGGCTTCGGATGCAGGCGAAGTGAAGCGTATCGAGGCGGAGGCGCTCATCGAAACGGTGACGGACGAGCAAGTCATCGTGGCCATGGACGAACGTGGAAAGCCGATGTCGAGCGAGGAACTCGCCGACTGGCTGAACGACCAGATGGTGAATGGGGTGCGCTCGGTGGCGTTCGTGATCGGCGGGTCTTGGGGATTGGACCGCAGCGTGCGCAAGAAGGCGCATCGCGTCATTTCGCTTTCAGAAATGACGATGCCGCACGAGATGGCGCGAATGTTCCTGACGGAACAGCTCTATCGCGCGATGACGATCCTGCGCGGTGAGCCGTACCACAAGTGAGCTACTCGTTTTCGAACGAGTCGAGCTCGAAGTGGCCGTAGAGTTCGGCGGGCTTGTCTTCGAATTCGAGGCGCGGCGCTTCGGTCCACATGCGCTCGAGGTCGTAGTCTTCGCGGGTCGGCCCATTGAAGACGTGCAGAATGACGTCGCCAAAGTCGATGAGAGCCCAGTTGCCGTGGTCGATGCCCTCACGTCCGTAGGGCGTGATGCCGGTCTCTTGTTTGACCTTGGCCTCGGCATTGCGCGCGATCGCCTGCAGATGGCGGTCGGACGTACCGGTACAAATCACCACAAAATCGGTGTAGCTGACGCGTCCGCGTAGGTCGATGACGACGGCATTGTGGGCCTTGAGGTCCCACACTGCTTCCGTGATCAGAACTGCGAGGGCTTCAGTGTCGAATTCTTCTTCGCCTGTTTCTTCGATGGCTTCGGGGTTCATCCTTTCTCGTGTCGTGGGTGTCAGTTTCGAATCTGACCGTCTCCGAAGACGACGAACTTTGTCGTCGTCAGTTCTTCAATCCCCATAGGCCCGTAGGCATGGAGTCTGGTTGTGCTTATGCCAATTTCTGCGCCAAGACCCAACTGATTTCCATCAGCAAAGCGGGTGGAGGCGTTTACGACGACGCATGAGGAGTCGACTTCATCGACGAACTGCCTCGAAATGCGGATGTCGCTGGTCACGATTGCTTCCGTGTGTCGTGACCCGTATCGGGCGATGTGTGCGATCGCGTCGTCGAGTGAGTCGACGACCCGAACGGCGATTTCGTGCCCGAGGAACTCCGCGTAGTACGCCTGATCGTCGGCGTCGCGCAAGTCGGAGATGCCATTCGCTTCTGCGATCGCCCGGCTTTTGGCATCGACATGTAAGACGACTCCAGCGTCGTGGAGGTCGCGCAAAATGCTTGGAAGGTGCGAGTCGACTGCATTCTGCAACACGACCAGAGTTTCGGCGGCATTGCAAACGGTGGGGCGCTGCGTTTTTGCGTTCAGGACGATCTCGCGGGCTTGTTCGAGGTCGGCAGAGCCTTCGACGACGACATGACAAACGCCCTCGTCGTGCTTGATGACCGGGATGCGTGAGTGTTCCGACACGAAACGGATGAGGCCTTTTCCGCCTCGAGGGATAATGAGGTCGAGGTAGCGGTCGAGGCTGAGCATCTGTCGAACGCGGTCGCGGTCGGTGGAATCCAGGAAACCGATTGCGGCGACTGCACGTGGGTCGAGGTCACTCGCTTCGAGTCCTCGTCGCATCGCGGCAAATATTGCTCGGTTGCTCTCGATCGCGTCGCTTCCGCCTTTCAGCAGAACGCCGTTGCCGCTCTTGAGACAGAGGGCAGCGGCGTCGGACGTAACATTCGGGCGAGCTTCGTAGATGATGCCGATCACGCCGAGCGGAATTCGCTTGCGACCGACTTCGAGGCCGTTGGGGCGTTTCCACATCGAGTCGACGCGACCGATCGGGTCGGGCAGGGAGATGACCTCTTCGACCGCACGTGCCATGGATTCGATGCGGTCACGGTCGAGCAGAAGTCGGTCCGCGAAGGCGGCGTCGCGCTCGGAGGACGCGAGTCGCGCAACGTCGGAGGCGTTGGCCTCGAGGATGGCGTCGGAGTGCTCCCGAAGCGACGTTGCGATGTGCCGTAGAGCATCGTCTTTGGCAGTGGTCGGAGCTCTTGCCAGGAAGCGTGCAGCTTCTCGGATTCCACGTGCCTGTTCGACGAGTTCTGCAGGGATGTCGTTTTCGCGGGTCATCATTCTCCACCGTTCTGATCGGCGCGACTATGGTTGTGATCGAATCCTGCCGTCAAGCAATCGGGGCAGATAGCGGCATCTTCAGGGGCTGTGTGGGAGGGGCGAGTTGAATGATCGAGAAAATCGCTTGACCGGGTTTTGGGGGTGGTTAGCATCCCGGGCGTTAGCAGTCTCAGCTTGCGAGTGCTAATCGACGAGTTGGCGCGCTAACCCGCATTAATTCTGGCGATGGCGCTCAAACAAAATTTTTTTACGACCTGGTGTCGCGAGATTCGCACACCCATTACATGACAAATGGAGGCATCATGACCATCAAGCCGCTCCACGATCGCGTCCTCATTGAACGACTCGCCGGCGAAGAGAAGACCGCCAGCGGACTGATCATTCCTGACACCGCAAAAGAGAAGCCTCTCGAGGGCATCGTTCGCGCCGTCGGCGCTGGAAAGCGCAACGACGCAGGCGACTTGGTCGCACTTACCGTTCAGGAAGGCGACAAGGTTCTCTTCGGCAAGTACTCCGGCACGGAGATCACCGTTCAGGGAACCGAGCACCTCATTCTTCGCGAAGACGAAATCCTCGCAGTCATCAACGACTGAACGAAGATTCGCTCACGCAAACGTACCAACGTAACTACTAATATTTAGGAGACTCACCATGGCGAAAGAGATCCTGTTTGATACCCGCGCTCGTCAGCGCATCCTCAATGGCGTCAATACCCTCGCGAATGCTGTTCGTGTGACCCTCGGACCGAAAGGCCGCAACGTGGTCATCGAGAAGAGCTTCGGCGCTCCGACCATCACGAAAGACGGTGTGACCGTCGCAAAAGAGATCGAACTCGAAGACAAGTTCGAGAACATGGGCGCACAGCTCGTGAAAGAAGTCGCTTCGAAGACTTCGGACACCGCGGGTGACGGAACGACCACGGCTACCGTGCTCGCTCAGGCAATCTTCCGCGAAGGCACCAAGCTCGTGACCGCTGGCCACAACCCGATGGCCATCAAGCGCGGCATCGACAAAGCTGTCGAAGCGATCGTTGCTGAGCTCAAAGGCTTCGCCGTTCAGACCAACGAGCGTTCGAAGATCGCTCAGGTCGGAACCATCTCGGCCAACAACGACGAGTCGATCGGTAACCTCATCGCTGAGGTTATGGAGAAGGTCGGTAAAGAAGGCGTCATCACCGTCGAGGAAGCCAAAGGCCTCCACGACGACAAGGATTTCGTCGAAGGTATGCAGTTCGACCGCGGCTACCTCTCGCCATACTTCGTGACCAACACGGAGCGCATGGAAGCTGATCTGAAGAGCCCGGCAATCCTCCTGTTCGACAAGAAGATTTCGAACATGAAGGACCTCATGCCGCTCCTCGACCAGATCCTTTCGGGCGACAAGCGTCCTCTGCTCATCATCGCAGAAGACATCGAAGGCGAAGCACTCGCGACGCTCGTCGTGAACAAGATTCGCGGCGTGCTGAACGTTGCTGCAGTGAAGGCACCTGGCTTCGGCGACCGTCGCAAGGCGATGCTGGAAGACATTGCTGTCCTCACGGGCGGTCAGGTCATCAGCGAAGAGCGCGGCATGAAGCTCGAGAATGCCAAGCTCGACCAGCTCGGAACGGCTGAGTCGGTCCGCATCACCAAGGACTCGACGACCGTCGTCGGTGGCGCAGGTTCGAAGGATTCGATCCACGCGCGTGTTGCTCAGATCAAAGCACAGATCGAGAACACCACCAGCGAGTACGACAAAGAGAAGCTCAACGAGCGCATGGCGAAGCTTGTCGGCGGCGTTGGTGTCATCAAAGTCGGTGCTGCTACCGAAATCGAGATGAAGGAGAAGAAGGCACGCGTCGAAGACGCACTCAACGCGACGCGCGCAGCTGTCGAAGAGGGTGTGGTCCCTGGCGGTGGTGTTGCACTTCTCCGCGCCTCGAAGGTGCTCGACAACCTTCAGCTCGAGCTTGCTGAAGAGCAGTTCGGTGTCCGCATCATCAAGACGGCCATCGAAGAGCCGATTCGCCAGATTGCTCGTAACGCGGGCGTCGACGGCTCGATCGTCATTCGCAACGTGCTCGAGAAGGATGGCAACTGGGGCTACAACGCACGCACCGACGTGTACGAAGACCTCGTCGAAGCTGGCGTCATCGACCCGGCGAAAGTGACCCGCACCGCACTGCAGAACGCAGCTTCGGTCGCTGGTCTCATGCTCACCACGGAAGCAATGATCGCGGAGAAGCCGTCGCAAGAAGGCGACCACGACCACGATCACGCGCACGCTCCGGGCATGGGCGGAATGGGCTTCTAAGCCTCGCACATCTCGTAATCGAAAGACCCGACGGTTCGCGCCGTCGGGTTTTTCGTTTCTTGGCGGGCGGTTGTCGCGGTCGCCGAGGGCAGGTAATCATCGGGGGGTGACTTGGCTCTTCACCATATCCATCGCGCTCGTCTTTGTGGGCGTGGCGTTCACGATTCGAACGGCGCACATCCGAGACGCGACGATCGTCCGACGAGGTCCGGTACCAGGGTACTCGTATACGCCGGGCGTGCATGTGGACTTGGCCGAGTTCACCAACGGTGCTGACGGCACGCGGTGGAAGATTCGATCGCTCGAGGAGTTCCATTCTCGCGACCGAACGCGCGTGATCCTGTCGGTTGAGGTGACGCAGGAAGGTGTTTCGTCGATGCGGGATGCGCTCCTCGAGGTTGCCAAGTATCTGCGGGCTCGTGTCAGCGTCGATGTGGTCGTCGTCGAAGCGGGGAGGCGCCGCCTCCTGTTTTCGCCTGATGGAGCCGGGTGGTCCGGCCAAGGCAGCCACGACGAGCTCTATCTACCGTGAACCGTCCTGACTTCGTCATCATCGGTGGGGGCTGCTACGGCAGCTACTACGTGCGTCAACTGCTGCAGGCCCGCGACCGCGGAAAGCTCGATTGGCGGCAACTGCTGGTGCTCGACCGCGATGCGGACTGCGCGGTCGCCGAGAAGTTTGGCGGTCGCGATGTGGTTGTCGAGCAGTGTGAATGGGAGAGTTGGGGAGATCGGCTGTTCGACGGTTCAGAAGGGTGGGGCGATTGTCAGCTTGTGCCTGCCCCGATCGCTCCGCACGTGGTGAAGCACTGGTTGGTCACAGCGCTCGAAGCTGCGGGAGCGAACGTCGAGGGCGACCGTTGGACCGGTGAGGTTCCCACGCTGCCCTATGCCGACACGACGGATGCAGGGCAGCTGGTGCTTTCGCACGCGCCCGGATTGTGTCCCACCAACTGCATTGAGCCGAGAATGTGCCCACTGACGGGCGGTGAGCGAACCTGGGATATGCCCGACACGGTGCGAGAGGCGGCAAGCGGCCTCGACGACGTGGTGGTGCTGGAGTGTCGACACTTCGCCTACGGCGTGGGGACCATCCCGATGCGAGCAATTCTGGATGCGTTCGAGAGGCTCGTAAATCGTCGGCGACCCGCAGACGTCGGCGTCGCCACGTCCAGTGGATGTCACGCGCTCGTAGACAGATTGCGACTCTCGTGACTCGATCGATTCGGTTGCCGCTTGGCGAGGCGGGGTGGTAACCTGCGAAAGCCCTGACCTTCACATGCGAGCCCTGATCTTTTGACCGCGAAACGCGAACAGATCGCCGCCCAAATGCGAAAAGCGCTGGCGCCGGGGTCGCTCTTTGCGGGGAAGTATCGCATCACGCGTCAGTTGGGCACGGGTTCATTCGCACACGTCCTGCTCGCGCGCCACGAAGTCATGGAGCGCGACGTCGCGCTCAAAGTGCTCAAGCCCGCCGTCGTCGAAAAGCTACCCGAGGTTTCGGAGCGCTTTCTGAACGAAGCCAAAATCATCAGTCAGCTTCGTCACCCCAATAGCATTTCTGTCTACGATTTCGGCGAAGAAGCCGGCGTTTCGTACATGGTCATGGAGTACGTGACCGGCAAGGCACTCGATGCCGTACTGGCGCGCGGACCGTTGCCGGTCGACCAGACCACTCGAATCCTCAAGCAGATCTTGAAGTCGCTCGACGAGGCCCACGCTCTCGGTGTGATCCATCGCGACCTGAAGCCTGGCAACGTCATGCTCACCGAGCTTCATGGCGAGCCCGATTTCGTCAAAGTGCTCGACTTCGGGGTCGCAAAGCTGATGGGCGAGCCGGAACCGGTCTCGAATGGCCCGCCCGCTCGGCGTTCAACACAGTTCATCGGCACCCCGATCTACATGAGCCCTGAGCAGGTCTTGGGGCAAGAGGTGGTTCCGGCGAGCGACCTCTATTCGCTCGGATTGATCGTGTACGAGATGTTGACGGGAGACCCACCGCTGGACGAGTCCAACGTGGCGACCGTCGCCCAGCGCCATCTCGAGGAGAAGCCCCTGCCGTTTCGTAAGCTCAAGCAGCTTCCGAAACCTTTTCAACGACTCATCCTCAAGGCAACTGCGCGGTTTCCACAGCAGCGATTTACCTCGGTGTCCGAGTTTGCGCGGGCGATCCCTGGCGCAACATCGCTCGACCACTCCGCCGAGTTTTCCAAACTCCTCGCCGAGAAGGCGGCGCGTGAGATACAGCCGACGCCGATCCCAGAGGTTTTTTCGGGGAAGGGCTACATCGAGCATCCTGAAGACTCCGGCGAGCTGTGGGCTGACCTTGGTCCGCGGAAGGCCGCCGACCCAAAGTCCAAGTTGCCAACCGGCGAACGAGACCGACCAAAGACTCGTCGGCGAGAAGAACGTTCCAAGCCAACCAAGAGTCCGCGAAGCAAAGAGCTACAGGTCGATTTTGGTGTGGTTCGTCGCGAAGAGTTGCGCCGTGAGCGAGAAGTCAGGCGGACATCCGAGGAACGGCGAACCAACGATTCGGCCGACGTCACCCGTTGGGCCTGGTACGGGGCCGCGCTCTGCGTGGGACTCGTCGGGTTCCACATGCTCGGTTCGTGGATCTCGGGCGCGTTGATCGCCAAGGTCGGGCTCGGCTTGAGCCCGCTCCTCGCCGGGTACCTGTACGTAGCGTTCTCTCCGACTCGCCGTGTGCACGGGAGCTTTGAGCAACGTGTGTTGGTACCGCTCAGCAGGGCGTGGATGTCGGCCGTCGGCATCGCGCTGTTGGCCGGGGCGGTCATCTTTCCGAAGTACGCGGCCGGCGCGACTCGGCTTCAAGCGAGGTGGTTGGTGGGCGAGGAGGGCGCCGCTGCGACTGCACTTGGAAGTACGGCCGACGCATTGAGTCGAGTCCTTACGGCAATCTTCGAATTCACGGCCAGCGTCGTACCGTGGTAGTTTCGAGCGTCCACCGACTGAGATAGGCCTCCCGATGCCGCCTAAGAGCGATATCGTCCAGAAGTACATCACGCCCGGACTCACTCTCGCGAATCGTTACCGCGTGGAGGAGTTCATCGGTTCGGGTGCGTACGGTGCGATCTTCAGTGCCATCGACAACACGACGATGGAGCGTGTCGCCGTCAAAGCGATCCCGCCTCGCGACGACGGTGTGAACAACACCGCGCACGGTCGGTTCCAGCGCGAGATGAAAGTCATCTCGTCGCTGCGTCACCCGAACATCATCTCGCTCTACGACTATGGGCAAACCGACGAGCGAATCGTCTTCATGGTCCTCGAGTATATCGATGGGGAGACGCTGCTCGACGTGGTGAACAAGCACCGCATGACGGCTGAAGAAGCGCTCTCGGTTTTGGAGCAGATTGCGCTCGCTCTGCGCGAGGCGCATTCGAAAGGGATCGTTCATCGTGACCTCAAGCCACAGAACGTCATGCTGAGTAAAGGCATCCGCGGGGAGTGGATCGTCAAGGTGCTCGATTTCGGCATGGCGAAGGTGCTGTCGCGGCTTGGAGACGAGTCGATCGTTCAGCTCACGCGCGAAGGCGTGGCCGTGGGGACTCCTCGCTACATCGCACCGGAGCAAGCTCGCGGCCGCAAGGTTGGTCCGTACACCGATATCTACGCTCTCGGTCTGTTGTTCTACGAGATGTTCACCGGCGCACGCGCGGTCAAAGCCGATTCGATCGAAGGTGCGATCATCGCGCACGTTTCGCCGGAGCCGCTCGAACTCGCTGAGATCGACATGGTCCCGAGCTCGGTGCGCCCGCTCATGTTCAAGATGATGGAGAAGAGCTTAGAGCGACGCTACGGGACCGCCGACGAGCTTCTTCGAGACATGGAGCGCCTGTCCCAATCGATGAGCAGCGGGGCGCGTACCGTGCCGGTCGGCGAGAATGCGATTGCGGCGCAGGAACCAAAGAAGGCGGTCAAAGCGAAGAAGGAGAAGAAGCGAACGCGAAAGTCGCTTCAATCCACCGACAATCTCGAGGTGGATTACGACCGGATGGCGGCACACCGGCACGCGAAGCCCGAAAAGCGGAAGAAGATCAAGATGCCCCGGACCGCTTCCAATGGGATGCGCCTGCCGGCTTCGACTGTCGAGTGGGTGGAGACCTTCGCACTCGTGGTCCTGATGTTTCTCGCCTTCACGTTGTTCACGGCGCGTTTCCACACTTTGCCAGACGTCCCCCGGTTTCTGGCGGGGGTGTTGCCGTTTGCCGCGGCGTTTGGTGCCGCCTGGGTGAAGGGAAGCGCGGATTGGCGAAACAGCCCAGTTCGCTACATGACGCTGGTGGCCGCGATTCTCATCATCGTCGCCCACGCCCTCGGGTTTCCGAACCTTGCGCTAGGCCTTCTCAAGAGCGGTGCCTGGTACCTGGAGCCCTTCGAGCACACTCCCATCATTTCGGGGGTCTACGATGCCGTGTTTGACGGTACGCGCTGGTGGGCAGGTAAGCTCGGCGAGCATTCGCCCGAGACCCGTCGGTTGATTCTCGGGTTCGGCGGGTAAACGCCAAAATCGCGCTTCTCGACGCTGGAAGCGCACTTCACCAACATTCCGCCCTCGTGGGCGCCTTGACTCTCTGCGCCGATCGGTTGTAGGCAGGGCGCACTGAGTTTCATCGCCAAATTTTTGCTGGCGAACACAAGGAGTTGTCATGGATATCCGCAAGCTTGCGGTCGCGATGGGATTGGCGCTCGCCGTAACGGCGTGCGATTCGAAAACCCCGGACAAGAAAGGCGCAGACGCTGGAGCTGATGCAACGGCCGTCGAAGCAAAGACCGACGCCGGTGACGCGAAGGCAGAGACCGATGGTCCGCCCGCACCGTTTATCGCACAGGGGCCAATCGCACTCGTGAACGGAAAAGAGATTCCGGCCGCGGACTTCAACGAAGCTGCTGGTCGTCTCGGAGCGATGGGACCTGGCATTCCTGCTGCCGCGCTCGATACCTTCAAAGAGCAGCTGGTCCAGCGCCTCATCGACGAAGCGCTCGTCAAGCAGGCCGTTGGCGCCGACGCTGAGAAGGTCACCGCCGAAGACGTCAATGCTGAGTTCGAGAAGTTCATGAAGAACTTCCAGAACCCAGAAGACGTCAAGACGTTCTATGAGCGTACTGGGATGGACGAGAAGACGCTTCGCGAAGAGATGAAGACGTCGATCGCCGTGAAGAAGATTCTCCAGGAGAAGTACGACGGTGGTGTCGAAGACGCCGAAGTCAAAGAGTACTACGACTCCAACAAACAGCGCTTCGAGAAGAACGAAGAAGTGAAGGCGAGCCACATCCTGTTGAAAGTGCCGCCGAATGCGACGCCTGAGCAGGAAGAGGAAATCAAGAAGAAGGCCAAGGACCTGTCGAAGCAGGCCAAAGCAGATGGCGCCGACTTCGCCAAGCTCGCTGCGGAAAACTCCGAAGGCCCCACCAAGACCAAAGGTGGCGACCTCGGATTCTTCGACAAGAAGCGTATGGTCCCTGCATTCGCTGACGCCGCGTTCAAGCTCAAGCCGGGCGAAGTTTCTGACCCGGTCAAGACGCAGTTCGGCTATCACGTCATCAAGGTGATGGAGACGCGTCCTGCTCGAACGGTACCGCTCGAGGAAGCGAAGGAAGAAATCGTCACCACGCTCGAGCGCAATAAGCTGCGCGACGGCATGCGCAAGTTCATGGCGGACCTGAAGTCGAAGGCCACCATCGAGCGTAAAGATGGCGACAGCGTCAAAGTGAACCCCGAGTTCGAGAAGCTTCAGAAGGAGCAGCCGGCACCGACTCCTGGTGGAATCCCGGGCGGCCTCAAGCTGAACCTGCCTCCTGGCGGAAAAGCTGGCGCAGCGCCTGGCGGTCAGAAGCTTCAGCTCAAGATGAAGTGATTGGATTCGCCAGACGGCGACCAAAGAAAAGCCCCCGAACGGAAACGTTCGGGGGCTTTTTCGTTCCGGGGACGTCGTGCTGCTCTACCAGCGGACGTAGTCTTCGTCTTCTTCGTCGATTGGGTGGGTGGGCTCGGGTTTCTTCTTCTTCGGCTCTTCGGCCGCACCGTCGTCATCCGAGGCCTGCGTGCCGTCTGGCTCTGGGATTCCGCGTTGTGCGGCGCCCGGATCGACGTCGAGCGCTTCGCCCTTATTGGTGGTCGTGTCGGGTTCGCCAGCGGAGCTTTTGACCTTGTTGCGCGTCGGAGCAGGCAATCGGCCAGGAGTCTTGTCGTCGGGCGGCAAGGTCGATGGCGTGTGCATGCCGAGTGCCGCGGCAGTCCACTCGACGGCGTCGGCGGTCGTGTAGCTCGCGCGGCGATTGAGGCCCGGGAGACCGACTTCGGAGTCGGCCTCGGCCCCGGAGAAGTACCAATTCGGGGCGGTTCTCAACTCGCGGACGACGGTCGACGCGAGGGCGACGGAGACCAGGAAAGCTGCGGCCACGCTGAAGACCGTGGAACCAATCAAGATGCGGATGATTCGGTCGCGTGGTTTCTCGAGCACGCGGAATCGCTCCTTCTGACTGTTCTCGCCGAGTGCGGTGAACAGCGGGATTCCGGCGCAGAAGACACCTGTGGCGACGAGGCGCAGGAACGGGTCCTCCAAGATCTCGACGAGGGCCGCTCCGAGCACGATGAAGGACGTGTAGACCGCGAGCGCCGCGAGCACCGACAAGAAGAGGATTTTGGTCAGGTCGAACGAGAAGGCGACGAGGTCGTCGTCTTCGGGCGGAGCCGGTTTGGGGCGAAGCGCGACGTCTGGTCGAGGCTGTGGGACGGGCTTGGGTTCCTCGAAGGGGTTCGCGTCTTCGACAGGTGGCAGTTCCGAGAAGCTGGGCATCGAGTCCCGGTTGAGGGCGTTTCGCTCCACAGTTTGCTGGAAGTCGGACATGTCGACTTCGATTTCGTTGGCGTCGCTTTGTTGGGACAGATTTCGATTGTTGTGTCCGAACATTGGGTCGACGGGCTGGCCAGGCTGTGAGGCGCGCGGGTCGAAGTTCTGTCCGGTCATGCGCGGATCGAAGCCTTGCCCGGTCGAGCGTGGGTCGAAGCCTTGGCCGGTCGAGCGAGGGTCGAAACCTTGCCCGGTGGAGCGTGGATCGAAGTTCTGACCGGTGGCGCGTGGGTCGAACCCATGTTGGCCGGAGTTGGAGCTGTAGCCTTGACCGGTCATTCGTGGGTCGAAGGGTTGCTGTTGCGGGCCAGAAGCTCGCGGGTCGAAAGGTTGCTGCTGATTCCAGTTGCCCGAAGGAGGGCGATTCCAGCCGGATTGGCCCGGTTGGAAGCCGCTCGGGTCTTGGTATTGATTGAAGCCGGTCTGCAGCGCAGCGCCGAAGTCGCCCGAGGAGGCCCCGGAGTTGGTGAGGTTGCGAGCTCGGCGCATGTTGAAGATGGCCTGGTCGAGCGCTTCGCCCATCTGCTCCGCGGTCTGGAAGCGGTCGTTCAACGACTTGGACGTCGCAATTCGCACGATGTCTTGAATGAGCGGGTCGTGGTGCTCGAGGCCCCAGAGTCGAAGTGGCTCCGGGCTGATCTGCTGGGTGATGAGCGCCATCGTGGTGTCGCCCTGAACGGCGGGTTCCCCGATGAGCATCTCGTACATGATCAGACCGAGCGAGTAGATGTCGCTGGCGCCGGTGAGCGATTCGCCGCGGACCTGCTCGGGGGACATGTAGCGGGGCGTGCCGATGAGCTCGCGCTCGCCTTCGGGGAGGCCGACGGAGGTGAGGTCGGCGGTCTTTGGGTCGAGCAGGCGAGCCACGCCGAAGTCGAGAACTTTTACGAAGTCTTCCTCGCCCTCGATGCGGGTGAGCATGACGTTCGCGGGTTTGAGGTCGCGGTGAACCACGCCGTGTCGGTGAGCTTCTGCGAGCGACTTCGCGATCTGGCGAGAGACGCTGCAAACCCGCAGCGGGTCTTGAGCTCCGTCTCGCTTGAGGATTTGCTTGAGCTCTTCGCCCTCGACGAACTCGAGCACCATGTAGAGAGCGCCTTCGACGGTCTCGCCCGATTCGTGAATGGTGACGGTGTTGGGGTGCTTCAGTTTGGCGATGATTTTCACTTCGCGCAGGAAGCGTTCGCGTGCGCCCGCATGTTCGCTGGCCGGGCCGCCCTTGAGCACCTTGAGCGCGACCTGGCGGTCCATGCTCTCTTGGTACCCGAGATACACCATACCGAAGCCGCCGCGACCGAGCTCGCGAAGGATCTTGTACTTACCCTCGAAGACGTGTCCCACGGGGAATTCGTGGGGTTGGGAGTGTTGGGTCACGCGAGCCGGCTCCATCGTCCGAGTGACCGAGCACGTGCGCACCGTGCTCGGACGTGACATGCCACGAATCGCACCGCGTGCAACACGCGAGGAACCCCGAACAGCGGCCCGCTGGCCACGATGGGGGTGTTGTGCAACGATTTCGTCGGCGGCATTAGCCCTCTCCTTATACCCTACCGGTGGTTGGATGGCAAAAGACGTACCCTACTTTCGAACCGTAGAAGATCTTCCCAAAGGCGCACCATTTGTGGCTCTGCGCTTCCATGAGGGAACCCTCGTGCTGGATGCATCCGACACGTTCGAATCGCCATCCCCCTCTCTGAAATGGGATGAGCGTGTCGACGCATTCCGCGCGGAGGCACATCAGTACCGAAAGGTGGTGCGAGACCTGCTCCGCGCGGGCCACACTTTGGTCGACCTCGCACGCGAGTACGAAGAGCGAGATTTCGCGCTCCAATCGTCGTTCGATGCGTTCGAACACCAGGCCGAGGCAATCGAAGCGTGGAAGGAAGCAGGAAAGCGCGGCGTCGTGATTCTCCCGACCGGGTCGGGAAAAACGCACGTCGCGCATTTGGCCATCTCTTCCGTCGACCGCGACGCGTTGGTCGTCGTTCCAACCCTCGATCTGCTCGACCAGTGGCGCCGTGGCCTCGAAGATGCGTTCGGAACCACGGTCGGAATGCTGGGAGGCGGGGAGCACGACCCCCAGCCGCTCACGGTAGCCACTTACGACTCCGCGGCCCTTCACATGCATCGACTGGGGGCACGGTTCGGGCTGCTCATCTTCGATGAAGTCCACCATCTTCCGGGCGATCTCTATCGGCAGGCCGCGGTCGAGTCGGTCGCGCCTTTTCGGCTCGGATTGACGGCTACTTTCGAACGCTCCGACGGAAAACACGCTCAGATCGAGAAACTGCTCGGCCCCGTTGCGTACCGCCAGGGCATCAAGGATCTCGCGGGAGATATCCTCGCCGATTACGTCGTCGAAACGATTGAAGTTCCAATGTCTGAAGAGGACTTCGCGCATTACGAGTCGGAACGGGCCATCTACCGAGGATTCATCGACGAAGAGAACGTCTGGATGCGAGGCCGCCACGCTTGGAGGAACTTTCTCGCCGCGACCAACCGATCCGAGAAGGGGAGGAGGGCGCTCGACGCCTACTACAATCAGAAGCGAACCGCGCTCAGTCACGGCAACAAGATCGAAGAACTGGGGCACCTGCTCGAGAAACACCGCGACGACCGTGTCATCGTGTTCACGAACGACAACGACACGGTCTATCGGGTGAGCGAGCGCTTCCTTTGCCCCACGATCACACACCAGACGCCCGTGAAGGAACGGGGTGAAGTGCTCGAGCGGTTTCACGACGGCACGTACCGGGTGGTTGTGACCTCAAAAGTGCTCAATGAAGGCGTCGATGTGCCCGAGGCCAACGTCGCGATCATCCTGAGCGGTACCGGTTCGGTGCGCGAGCACGTTCAGCGTTTGGGCCGAATTCTTCGACGAACCGAAGGCAAGCGGGCGACTCTCTACGAGCTCGTGACCGCGGAGTCGGTCGAAACCCATGTAAACCGCCGCCGACGGGAGCACGATGCTTACCGCTGATCTGCTGCGCGTCACGCGTCGAAAGGGGGTCATCACCCCCCAGCTCCTCGACGTCGAGAACGACGAGGCACAATCTCGCGCCGAAGTCCTCTGCGAGCTCTTTCAAAGCCACGTCGACCAGCCGAAAGGCGAGCTCGATGCCCAGGTCGACGCCGCGATAGGTCACGGCACGGACTTTCTAGTGTGGCGGGGGCTCGCAAAGCTGCTGTACGACCGGTCGACGTTTGACACCGTCGCGGTCGCAGATCCGGTCGACATCCGTCGAGCGGTATGGGAACGGGCCGCAGCTCACGGAGTGTTCGACGCTGAAAGCCGTGGGGCGGTCCTCCAGGAAGTAGCCACAGATCTGGGGGCGGAGCCGCACGAGATCGAAGATGGACTCTATGCCGACCTCGAAGCTCGCCAGCGGCTGACGAAGCACGAGTCCATGGAGCCCATGGCGCTCCTTCATCGCTACAACCTGGCGCTGGCTCAGGCCGTGCTCTATCGCGCGACCTCGCTCACCATCACCTTGCGGTCTCCACGGCCCAACAAGCTGCGGTACCTGCTGCAGGTCCTCAAATTCCACCGTCTGATGTTCCGTTGTCGGCGCGACGGGAAGGATTGGGAACTGCACATTGACGGTCCGGCCTCGCTCTTTTCGAAGAGCAGAAAATACGGCCTCCAGATGGCCATCTTTCTTCCGGCGGTAGTCCTCGCAAAGTCATGGAGTCTGGTCGCCGAGATCGACGAGGGCGACGGGAAGACCTTTCAGCTCGAGCTGGACGAATCGAGCGGGCTCGTTTCGCACTACCGCGCGCGCGGCCAATGGGTCGCCGAAGAGGAGAAGTGGTTCGAGAAGCGCTTCGAAGACCTCGGCTCGGACTGGACGCTCGAGCGTAGCGGCTCGGTCTTGGATCTCCCGGGCGGAGAAACCCTGGTGACCGACTACAGGCTCACGGACCCTGATGGTCGCGAAGTGTTCTTGGAGATTGTCGGGTTCTGGCGCCGTGCATACCTCGAGCGCCGCATCGAATGGCTCGACTCGCTGCAGGAACCGGTAGTGTTGGTGGTCGCTGAAAGGCTCAAGACCGACCGCGCGAAGCTCGAAAGCTCGGCTCCTCAGGTCGTGTTCTTCAAAGGGGTCATACTCGCCGACAAGGTGCTCGAAGCGGCTCAGGCGGCGCTCGACGGCTAGGACGCGGCGAGAAAACCGAGGCCCGCAAGTACGACCAAGAAGTAGGGTACCAATACGGCCGCACCTGGATAGTCCTTGGCGATGCGCTGACCGAAGAACAACTGAAGGAAGGTCACGCCCGAGAGGAGGAATCCAATCTGTGCGACGGTGTCATCCCCGTTCACCAGCAGCATGGCCGCACCGGCTGCCGCAGCGCCACCCGAGGCGAGTTCGAACAGCGTGATGACTCCGACCATCAATGGCACTTGGCCCGAGAACGGTGTCTCGGCGAAGTGACCGGTCAACCACTCGATGTTGCCGGACCAGTCGAAGATCTTGTCGAACCCTGACTGCACGAACACGATCGAGAGCAGGGCGCAGCATAGCACTGCGCCGATGCGAAGCTCCGGCGCGCAAGCAGCGTCTCCATGACAGACGAATTCGAGCATGGGTCAGTCCCTTGTGAAGAGTTCAGTAGAGCGACTCGAGGCAATCCGCCATCGCGTCGAGCGTCTGGTCGATCAGGTCATCCGTGTGCGCGGTCGAAAGGAAACCTGCCTCATACTGGCTTGGCGCGAGGTAGACGCCGCGTTCGAGCATTCCGTGGAAGAACGCATTGAACTTTTCGAAGTCGCAGGCTTTCACGTCTTCATGCTCGACGATCGGTCCTTCGTGGAAGAAGACTCCGAACATCGCGCCGACGCGCTGCTGGAAGAGCGGATAGCCCTTGTCGATCAACGCCGCGACGCCAGCTTCCATGCGCGCGCCGATCGCTTCGAGGCCCTCGTAGACTTCGGGCGTCAGCCGCTCGAGCGTGGCGATTCCCGCGGCGACCGCGACTGGGTTCCCGCTGAGCGTACCGGCCTGATAGACGGGTCCGTCCGGCGCGACGTGGCGCATGACCTCTTCGCGGCCACCGTATGCGGCCAGCGGAAATCCGCCGCCCAACACTTTGCCGAAGCAGTAGAGGTCGGGTTCTACCCCGTACACCTCGGCCGCTCCGCCGCGCGCCACGCGGAATCCAGTCATCACCTCGTCCATGATCAACATTGCGCCTCGCTCGGTGCAGAGCGCGCGCAAGTCCTTCAAGAAGTTGTTCTGAGGGGGGATACAGCCGGTGTTGCCGCAGATCGGCTCGATGATGACGGCTGCGATGTCGTCGTACTCATCGAACAGACTGCGCACGCTCTCGATACGGTTGAACTGAGCGAGGAGCGTATCTTTCGCAGTGCCTTTCGTGACCCCCGGCGAGTTCGGCGTGCCCAAGGTGAGCGCGCCCGAGCCGGCTGCGATGAGGAAGCTGTCGGCGTGGCCGTGATAGCACCCTTCGAACTTCACGATTTTGTCGCGTCCCGTGGCTCCGCGAGCCACTCGAATGGCCGACATGCACGCTTCGGTGCCGCTGTTCACGAGGCGAACGATGTCGAGCGCGGGTACGCGCTCGATCATGAGCTCCGCGAGGCGAATCTCTTGTTCCGTCGGCGCACCAAACGACGACCCGCGGTCGATCGCTGCTTTCGCGGCATTCGCGACGTCCGGGTGGGCGTGGCCGAGAATTGCTGGCCCCCAGGTCAAGACGTAGTCGATGTACGAATTGCCATCGGCGTCGAAGATGTGCGCTCCCTGCGCACGCTCGATGAACGGAGGCGTGCCGCCAACCGATTTGAACGCGCGAACGGGGGAGTTAACGCCTCCGGGCATGACCCGGCGTGCGCGATCGAGAAGGGCTTTCGATTTTTCGAGCATGTGTGTCTCCGCGGGAACGCAACGGTTCTAGCCGTCGCCCCCGTGGATGACAACCGGTGTGGGCTACAGATCGCGCAACAGATCCAACACGACTCGAAGGCGCTCGGCGAGCTGGGCGTAGGTCAGGCGGTTCTCGTCGAACACCAGCTCGACGGTCCATCCATCCTGTTCGCGGCTGACCTCCAGCCCGAGTGCAGCCGGCTTCGGCGCCGACTCCGCACCTGTCGCGAAGCGTGGACCAAATCCTGGCCTACTCACTCGAGTGAAGTTGCGGAACACGGTGCCGTTCGGAGCTGTGAGGCTGCCCCAACGAGCTTCATGCATCGCGACTGCTTCACTGAAGAGGAGCAGAAGATCTCTGGGCGGACGTGACGGCGCGGACATGGCTACACGATCTGGGGAAACCGCAAATGCGTATGGTTGGTCGATGCTCATAGTTCCAACACATCAAACTGTGGCTGGCAGTGAGAGTACCCGAAACGCGGGTTGCAGTCACACTAAAATATTCCAGCCACAGAAGAATTCTTGGAATCACATCTTGGTGTAGATCGCTTCCGACGAGAGGTTGGTGCAGACCCGCGCCGAAGTGACTCGGTCGGTCGTGGTCTGGACGCGCTGGAACTCGCAGGTCAGGCCGGTCGGGCAGCTCGAGTCGTCGCAGCAGACCTCGACACAGACACCGAGGGTGTCTTCGCAGAAGTTGCTGCGGCACTGCGTGTTGCTCGAGCAAGCTTGGCCGGCGACCCGGTTGCCTTGTCCAGATTCGTCACGAACGCACATAGGCGACGTTTCAGTGAGGCGGTAGGCGCACTCGCCGTTGAAGCAGATGCCGCCCTGACCGGAGCACTGGGCGTCCGTGGTGCAGGTCTGAGGCGGGGTGTTTGGCACCACGAAGTTCGTGTCGATGGCATCGCCGTCGAGGCGGCATCCGAATCCGGAGGGGCAGTCGCTGTCTTTGCAGCAGGCTTCGGAGCAGTATCGGGACCCGGAGTCGGGATCGGTCATGCAGAAGCCGTTGCGGCAGGTGAAGTCGGAGGTGCAGCTGCCACCAGTGATGGTGGTTCCGACGAGTGAGTTCGACGATGGCCAGCAGCGGCCGTCGATGTTGGTCGACAGTCGTCGCAGGCGGCAGACGGTGGAGGAGCTGGGGCAGTACGCGTCGCTGCCGCACCAGTCTTGGCAGTAGTTCTGGTTGCACCCTGGACCGACGCAGATCTTGCCGCAGTCGAGCGAGCGGCACTCGGAGTCGCTGCCGCAGGTTTCGCCGCCCGACTTGGTTCCGGGTGGGTCGGTGGTCGCGGAGCAGCCGTGGACGTTCGCGCTTCGCAAGAGGTCGTAGCGGCACGTCTGGTTGGCGGTGCAGCCGTCGCTCGTGTCGTTCGGGGTACCGGTTGCGGACGAGTTGCAGAACGAGACGCAGAGGTAGTTGCCGGTGCAGCTTCCGGAGTTGTTGACCTCGCAGGCACAGATCTGGTCTTCCTGGCAGATGTCGGACTCGTTTTCGGGGTTGTTGTCGCCGTCGAAGTTGCAGGGCTGAGAAACGCCGCAGTTCGCTCGGGTGTAGGTGTTGCAGTCGTTGTCTTTGCCGTCGCAGACTTCGGGCGCTCCCGGGTAGCGGGTTCCGTCGGAGTCGTCGCAGTCGCCCTGGCATTCGGTGACGCCGTCGCCGTCGGCGTCGGCGGTGCTGCAGTTTCCGCAGCCTTCGTCGGTGTAGCCATCGCAGTCGTCGTCGATGCCGTTGCCGTTTCCACTTGGGCCGCACTGCTCCATCATTCCTGGGTTGACCATGCCGTTGTTGTCGTCGCAGTCGAAGACGTTGGGGTCGGTGGAGCAGACGGAGTAGCCGTCCATGTCGACGTCGAAGTCTTCGTCGATGGCGCCGTCACAGTCGTCGTCGACGCCGTTGCAGCGTTCGGTGGCTCCGGGGAAGACACCGCCGTTGCTGTCGTCGCAGTCGTTGCAAGCGTTGGAGCCGTCGAGGTCGGCGTCGACGGACGAGTCGCAGCAGGTCGGGCCGGGCATCGGGTCGGGGATTGCGCGGCAGTTGTCGACCGATTCGTCGCAGGTTCCGACGAGGCAGATGTCGCCCATGGTGGCGCCGGAGCAGTCACGCGGCAGGCCCGAAACGCAGGTACCCGCCTGACACGAGTCGCCGTTGGTGCAGTAGAGTGTGTCGTTGCAAGGCTGTCCGTTTGCTACGGGCTGTGGCACGCAGCGGTCGACGTTGTCGTCGCAGACGCCGGTGTTGCACTGGTCGCCCGCGCCGGAGCAGTCGCGCGCGTTCGATTGGCAGGCGCCGCTCACGCAAGTGTCGCCCACGGTGCAGAAGTTGCCGTCGGGGCAAGCGGTTCCGTCCGATTTCGGGATGGAGGAGCACTTGTCGCCGGCTTCGTCGCAGACGCCGGTGTTGCAGGCGTCGCCTGCGGCCGAGCAGTCGAGAGGGGAGCCATTGCAGATTCCGGCTACGCAACGGTCGTTGGTCGTGCAGAAGCGCGAGTCATCGCAAGTCGTTCCGGTCGGTCTTGGCGAGGCGACGCATTGGTTTGTCGTTTCGTTGCACACGCCGTTGTTGCACTGGTCCCCGGCGCTCGAGCAATCGCGGGCGCCACCGCCCACGCAGTTACCTGCCAGGCAGGCGTCGGCGGTCGTGCAGAACTGCCCATCGTCACAGGTGGTGCCGTCGGGAACTGGGCTACCGGTGCAGCTGTCCGTCGCTTCGTCGCACACGCCGTCTCGGCACGATCCGCCGGAAGCTCCGCACTGTCGGGTCGTGCCACCGGTGCAAACGCCTGCCAGGCAGGCTTCGCCGACGTTGCAGAAGAGATTGTCGTCGCAAGATGTTCCGTCGCTCACGGGTGAGGGCTCGCAGGCGTCGGAAGTTTCGTTGCAGACGCCAGAATTGCATTGGTCGCCCGCGCTGGAGCAGTCGCGCATCGTTCCGCCGCATGTACCGGCGGAGCAGGAGTCCATCACGGTGCAGAAGGCGCCGTCGTCGCAGGTCGTACCGTCGCTTACGGGCTGGGCGACGCACGAATCCGTCGACTCATCGCACACGCCGGTGTTGCACTGGTCCGTCGAACCGGAGCAGTCGCGAGCTTCGGTCTGGCACTCGCCAGCGAGGCACTGACCGGCGACCGTGCAGAACAGGCCGTCGTCGCACGTCGTGCCGTCTTCGACAGGGTAGGCGCGGCAGCCACCATCTTTCTCGGAGCAGTCTCCGGTGAGGCATGGGCCGTTCAGCATGCTGCAGTCGACCGCTTCGCCGGGCTGACATGCGCCCATCGAGCAGGTTTCTACGCCGTTGCAGACTTTGTTGTCGTCGCACAGCGAATCGCCGTTCTCGTCGATCTCGCCGTCGCAATCGTCGTCGATGCCGTTGCACTGTTCGGGGCTGGGCAAGACGGCGCCTTCGCAGCCGGACCATGCGCCGTCACGGCACGTTTGGGTGCCGACGACGCAGGCGCCGAACTCCTCGCCACACGTGCGTGTTTCGCCTTCGACGCAGTCGCCGCAGCCCTCATCGACCGCGTTGTCGCAGTTGTTGTCGAGTTCGTCGAAGCAGACTTCGCTCGCGTTCGGATTGATCTCCGGGTCGCTGTCGTTGCAGTCGACCACGCCGTCGCACGTCAGACCGGCGGAGAATCCGTCGTTGTCCGCGTCGTTGCAGCCCTCGTTGGCGTTGTTGCTGGTTACGTTGTTGCCAGCGTCAACGTCGGTCGAGTTGAGATTGCCGGACGTGTCGTCACTGCATCCATCGCAACCAAATGCGAATAGTGCGGCGACAAGGAGACTCAAGAGCGTCAAAGCACGAGCAGACTTCATCGCGAAAACCTTCAAAATCGTAGTGTTCGTCACAAGGCACTACGATCCCACAGATTTCGTCGTGATGGAACCGTTTTGAGGGATTCGCGCAGATTACTGTGTTCCGCGAGTGAACGCGGGTTACTCGCCGGCGGCAGCCTCACGAGGTTTGGGAGGCGCTTGGTCCGAGTTTCGGTCGAGCGCGCCAGCTTCAAAGTCTCGGTAGAACCGCTCCAAGACTCGAATCCACGCGTCGGACGAGTTCAGACACGGGATGTAGCGAAACTCCTCGCCGCCAGCCTCCATGAATTCGGCGCGCCCCTCCATGTTGATCTCCTCGAGCGTCTCGAGGCAGTCGCTGATGAAGGCCGGGCACATCACGACGACCCGCTTGATTCCGCGCGACGGGAAGTGCTCCAACGTCGTGTCCGTAGCGGGTTTCAGCCAAGGATCGGGCCCGAGTCGGCTCTGGAACGACACCATCCACTTCTCTTCGGGAATCCCCGCGCGACGGGCAAAGATTCGCGACGTGCCGATGCACTGGGCGCGGTAGCACATCGACTGGACCGGCGTGACTTTCTCGCAGCAGTTTTGCTCGACCAGGCAGTAACAGCCCGACGGGTCTCCCTTGCGAATGTGCCGTTCAGGTACACCGTGGTAGCTGAAGAGGAGCATGTCGTAGTCGTCTTCGAGGTGCGGCGCCGCAATCTCAATGAGGGCGTCGACGTAGTCTTCGTCGTCCCAGAAGGGCGGTTGAATCGACAGCTCCATCTGCGGAGCGACTTTCGCCATGACCTCTTTGACCTTCACCACCGCGGTTTCGTAGCTCGACATCGCGTAGTGCGGATAGAGCGGCACGAGGAAGACGTGCTCGACGCCCTGCGCCATGAGCTCGCGGACCGCCGATTCGGTCGATGGGTTGCCGTAGCGCATGCCCACCGCAATGGGGATGTCGCCTACGAGAGCGGCGAGTTTCTCCTGGATTTCGTAGGTGCTCACGATGAGAGGTGACCCCTCGTCGGTCCATACCTTCTCGTAGGCCTCTGCCGATTTGGCGGGGCGAAACGGAAGGATGAAGAGATTCAGAATCGCCTGCTGAACGACTTTTGGCGCATCGATGACGCGGTCGTCCGACAAGAATTCTCGCAGGTAGGGACGAACGTCCTTCGCCGTAGGCGAGTCGGGCGAGCCGAGGTTACAGAGCAGGATACCGGTCTTCATGTTCGAGCCTCTTGGGCAACAATTGCACTGCGATAGATGCGCGTCAGTCCAGATGCGGTGCGATGTCGCGGGCGAAGTAGGTGAGGATGATGTCGGCGCCGGCCCGCTTGAAGGAGAGGAGCGTCTCGATCGCGACCTTGGTCTCGTCGATCCAACCCTTTTCGGCTGCGGCCTTCACCATCGAATACTCGCCCGACACATTGTAGCAGGCGACCGGAACGTCGAAGTTTTCGCGCACGGCGGAGATGACGTCCATGTAGGCGAGGGCAGGCTTGACCATGAGGATGTCGGCGCCTTCTTCGACGTCGAGCGCGGCCTCGACGAGCGCTTCGCGTACGTTCGCCGAATCCATTTGGTATGCCTGACGATCGCCGAACTGTGGCGCCGAGTCGACGGCATCGCGGAAGGGGCCGTAGTACGAAGACGCGTACTTCACCGCGTAGCTCATGATCGGAATCGTCGAAAATCCAGCTTCGTCGAGCCCGTCCCGCATGGCGCCGATCATGCCGTCGATCATACCGGAAGGCGCGACCATGTCGGCACCTGCTTCAGCGTGTGACACAGCCTGCTTTTGCAGGTTTTCGAGCGTAGGATCGTTGAGCAAGGTGCCGTCGTCGTCGAGCACGCCGCAGTGCCCGTGCGAGGTGTACTCGCAGAAGCAGACGTCGGTGATGACATACATTTCCGGGAACTTCTCTTTGATGTGGCGGACGGCCCGCTGCGTGATCCCGTGGTCGTGCCAAGTGTCGGATCCCACCGCGTCCTTGCCCTCAGGTATCCCGAATAGAATGACGCGCGAAACGCCGCGCTTCAGGAGGGTTTCGAGCTCTCGGTCGACCTTGTCCAAACCGTACTGGTAGATGCCAGGCATCGAGCCAATTTCGTTCTCCACGCCGTCTTTGGCGGTGATGAACATCGGCATAATGAGGTCGTCGACGCTCAAATGATTTTCGCGCACGAGCCCGCGAATGTTGGCGTTGCGACGAAGTCGACGAGGTCGTCTTGGCAGGTCGAACACGTTCAATCCTTCTGCAGCAGATCTGATTCGATTCGGGCCGCCAGGTCGTACCCGGCAGCGATGAGGTCGGGAACCGCGACGCCGTCGCGAAGGTTCCCCGACAGATACACGTTTGGACGAGCGGCTTCCCAATCGTCCATGGCTTTGATCATGCGGCCCCAACCGACGTTGTACTGCGGAATTCCGCGATTCCACACCGTTTCGTCGGCGTAGACCGGCTCACCGCGGACCCCGAGGGTCGACCGCAGGTCTCGAAGCACGCGTGCACGCCGCTGGTCTTTGTCGAGGTCGTGGATCAGCTCGGGTCGGCGCGCGCCGCCGACAAAGCAGCTCAAGGCGACGTGGCCTTCCGGGGCTCGCCCTGGGAAGAGCGTCGATGCGAAGATGACTCCGAGGATGTCGAGGCCCTCGCACAGTGGGGCGATCATGCCGAACCCGTCGAGCGGATGCTCTACGTCGCGATCGCGGAAAAAGAGCGACACGATGGCGATCGGTGGCTGGGACACTCGGCTCAGGAACGACGCGTCTGGCGCATCTACTGGTCCGAACTCGATGGCCTGGAGGGCTTCCGGCCCGGCGGTCGTCACCACGGCATCAAATGTGCCGCCGACCTTCTTTCGGCCGCGTCTGGCGTCGATGTGCCAGCCTCCGTCGGTGCGTTCCACCGAGCGCACGCTCGACTCGAGGCGAATCGAATCACCCAGCGATTCTCCCAACCGAACCGCCAAGATTCCGTTGCCATCGTGGAAGCCGACCATCTTTGGACGTGGAGCCCGTGGTGCATCCGACCGCGCGGCAGCGAGCTGTCTTTCGATCCCCCCGCGGATCAGGGAGCCGTGCTCTTTTTCGATCGCCCAGACCTTACCGAAGGCCCACCGAGCCGACAGTTTGTCAGGGTCACCGGCCCAGATTCCGTTGATGAGCAGCTCGAAGCCGTAGTCGAGGAACGCATCACCCAATCGCCGCTTCACGAACTGCGACACGCTCTCTTCGTTTTCAGGAGGACCCGGGACCAATGCCTCGCCGAAGAACCGAAGCTTCTCGGCCGTCGTCCAGATGTCAGATGTGAGGAAGTCCCCCGGCGACATTGGGAGCGCCTTGGGTCGCCCGTCTTGGATGACGTATCGCTTGTTGGACTCCTCGTTCGCAAAGCTCCACGCGCCATCCAAACCGAGCTCCGAAGCGAGCTCGAGCACGTGCGGGTTGCTCGTCATGATGGTGTGCGGACCACGTTCGACGAGGAATCCGTCGTCCGTCCGTTCGCTGTGAAAAGCTCCCCCGACGCGATCGGACGCCTCGTAGACGACCACTTCGGCACCGCGTTGGGCCAGCCGAAAGGCGGTCGTCAGGCCTGTGATGCCCGCGCCGATGATCGCAACCTTCATAGTATGTCCTGCTATTTGAACTCGCGGACCGTCTCGGCCATCGCGGTCATGCACTCAATCTTGGCGCGCGGGCTGATTCCATGGCCAAGGTTGAAGATGTGGCCACCCTTGCCGCGCATCGACTCGAGGAGGGCGGTCGTGTGGGCTCGCACGGTGTCTGGGTCGGTTTCCATCAAGACCGGGTCGAGATTGCCCTGGACCGCGACGTTGTCGGGAAGGGCAGTGGCGACGTCCGCAAGATTGGTCGTCCAGCTCATCCCGAGTACGTCCGCGCCGGTGCTGACCAGGTCGTCGAGGTGTTCGTGAGCACCCTTCGAAAACACGATGACGGGCACCTCGCCCTTCACCGACTCGACGATTTGCCGCATCCACTGGACGCTCGCTTCGCCAAACGCATCTGGCGCGAGAACGCCACCCCAGCTGTCGAAGATCTGAACTGCGTCCACACCTGCTTCGATCTGCATCTGAAAATACTCGATGCATGCATCCGTAACCTTCTGCATCAGCGCATCGAACAGCGGGCGATTGGTGTAGAACAGCTTCTTCGCTCGTGAGTAGTCTTTGCTGCTTCCGCCCTCGACCATGTAGGTGGCAAGCGTCCAAGGCGCGCCGCCGAATCCAATCAGCGCGCGCTCGTCGCCGAGCGCTTCGCGCGTCGTTTTCAGCGCTCCGACCACATAGTCGAGCTTTTCGCGAACGCCGCTCGGGTCGAGTTTTTCGACGTCGGCTTCGCTCTCGATTCGGTACTCCATCTCGATCCCGCCAATATCGCGGAAGTGATACGGCTGACCGAGGGCTTCCGGGATGACGAGGATGTCACTGAAGATAATCGCCGCATCCATGCTGTAGCGACGAATCGGCTGCATCGTGACTTCGCACGCGAGCTCGGGCGTCTGCACCATCTGGTGAAACGTGTACTTTTCCTTCAACGCCAGATACTCGGGCAAATGGCGGCCTGCCTGACGCATCACCCAGATCGGGGGGCGGTCGACGGGCTGGCTACGAGCTGCGCTAAGAAATCGTTCTCTCGAATTCATCAGATGACCTTGTGGTGGGCGAACGACGAGTACCCGTCTTCAGCCGGGGCCGTCAATCGACAGGAGGGATTCGATGAGCTCGTCGGCGTCGGGTTTCGCCGCGATGTGATCGGGTGGATGGCCGGCCGCTTCCATTGCTTCGGCCGTCGTCGGGCCGATCGCGGCGAGGCGACTGACCTCAAACCACCGAGCGGCTCCATCGTGCGACGCAAACGAGGCAAACCCGCGCGGACTCGTGAACACCACCCACGGCAGGGGAGGGCGGTCCCAAAAATCTGACGGGATCGACGCGGCCTTCGATGCGTAGGCGACCACCGTCAATACCTCGTCATTCGGACGTTCTTCGGCGAGCGAGCGGTCGCCGTCGGCGATCTCGAACGAGATCAGGCGACCACCCGGCAGTTCTTCGATGAGGCCTGCAAAACGCTGGTCGCTGGGTGATTCGGCGCGTACTCCGTGCGCGGCCAATTCTTCGCTCGTGCGTGAGCCGACGGCCCAGACCGACGCGGCTGGGGGCAGCTCATTGAGCAAGCGAGTCTGGTCCGCGACCGACCTCACGCCGTTTCTGGAGTAGAATACGAAGTGGCACGGTCGTTCCGCGAAGTCGCGCACTCCAGACTCGTCGATCGGATGAAACTCGATCGCCAGCATGGGCAGGTGTTCGACCTCGCCGCCAAATCCTTTCGGCGGACGTGTCCCCGTGTAGAGAATCGACTTCATCGCCCGAGGATTTCCCTGGCGCCGCGCTCCACAAAGTCCTCCACCAATGCTTCCGCCATCGCGTTCGGGTCGTGGCCGCGGATCGAGTCCAAGATTCGCTCGGCACCGTCTACGCTGCTCACCCAACCGCTCAGCAGCCATTCGTCGCCATCGCGACGGCAATAGGCACCGAGACTGACGGAACATCCACCTTCGAGCCGTTTCATGAACACGCGCTCCGCGGTGACCGCAGTGACGACTTCGGTGTCGAGTAGCGGAGCGAACAGCTCGTCCACGTCATCTCGACCTTCGCGGGTTTCGAGCCCGATGGCCCCCTGACCAACCGCCGGCACGAAATGCGCCACGTCGAGCTCCTCGGTGATCAGTTCAGGGCGCTCGAGGCGGTGTAGCGCCGCGGTGGCCATGATGATCGCATCCCAACCGTTCTCCTCGAGCTTTCGCAGGCGAGTGTCGATGTTCCCTCGAAGCTCACGAAACTCGAACGTCGGGTTCGCGGCCGCGAGCTGGGCGCGTCGCCTCACGCTGCCGGTCGCGATTACCGCTCCATCTGGAAGTTCGCTCACGCCCGCAACGCCGGGCGCGATCAGCGCGTCCGTTGGCGCAGCACGGCCTGGTGACCCCGCGTACTTCAAACCGGGCGGCAGCGACGTCGGCAAGTCTTTGAGGGAGTGCACTGCCACATCGACGTCATCGGCGAGCAAGGCCTCCTCCAGCTCCTTCGTGAACAGACCTTTCACCCCAATCTTGGGCATCGGTTTGTCGCGGATCTTGTCGCCGGTGGTGTCCATGGTGACGATCTCAGTCGTCAAACCAGGATGCGCTTTGCGAAGAAGTCGTGCGATGCGCTCGGTCTGCCAGAGCGCCAGTCGGGACTTTCGCGACCCGAGTCTCAATGTGGTCATGTCTACTCTTGTGAATCGTCGAGCTGGAAGAGCGACCATACGAGGTCGAGGTCTTCCGGGCGGAGTGTGCCGTCTTCGAGTGACGACCGCATAAACATAATGGGGTTGTGCATCACTTTCTTCATCATCGACTTCGACATCGCCTCGAGCGCGGCGAGTTGTTCGTCGTCAACCTTGCCGCGGTACCGTTCGAGCTCTTGGTCTCGGATCGTGTTGAGGCGTTTCGAGAGCGCGGCGATCGTGGGTCGCACGCGCATCTGGTTCATCCACGTTTCCCACTCGACGACCATCTCTTCGATGATGCGCTCGGCCTTGGGGATCTCGGCTTTGCGTTGGTCGAGATTCTCGCGGACGACCGACTGTAGGTCGTCGATGTTGTAGAGAAACGTGCTGCTGACGCCGGCGCAGGATGGCTCGACGTTTCGCGGGTTCGAGATGTCGATGAGGAAGAGCGAGCGGTTCTTTCGGCGCTTCATCACCTGCTTCAAGGTCTTCTTGGTGAGCAGGTGTTCGGAGGAGCCGGTCGCGAAAACCGCGATGTCGACGCGTTCGAGCGCAGTCGCGAGATCATCGAGCCCCACGTAATCACCGCGGAACTTCTGTGCGAGCTGCTGGCCGCGTTCGGCGCCACGGTTGGCGATCACGAAGCGGGACGTCCCCGCGGCGTGGAAGTGCTCCGCCGCGGAAGCCGAAGTCTCGCCTGCACCCACCAACAACACGGTATGCTCGGCGAGGTCACCGAAGATACGTTTCGAGAGGTCGACCGCGGCGGAACTGATGCTCACGGCGCCGTTGCACAGTGTCGTTTCGGTGCGAACCCTTTTCCCGGCACGAATCGCGAACTGGTAGAGCCGGTCCAAAACAGGGGCTTTTTCGCCGCCTCCCAGAATCATCTCGTGGACCGTCTTCACCTGCGCGAGGATCTGGTCCTCGCCGAGCGCAAGTGATTCCAGCGATGCAGCGACGCGAAAGAGGTGCCGCGCGGCCTCGGTGCCTCGCAGGGCGCGCGGGCGCTCGAGTGCTTTCGGGTCGAGCTCCTTCCGCTGCATCACATGCGGCAGAATTCGATTCCACTTCGCCTGTGCGCCCTCGCCGAAGAGATAAAACTCCGTCCGGTTGCAGGTCGAAAGCACCGCAACCTCGCTCCCGAGTTCGTCCGCGACCTGCGGGACGAAGCTCTCCACTTCTTCGGCCGAAAACGCGAGCTTGTCGCGGTCCTCGAGCGAAGTGTCGTGGTGGCTGAACGAGTACAGCGCTATGTCGGGTGTCTTTGCCATCATAGCTGCATGAAGGCGTGGTCGATGCCGCCGACCGCCACCAGAAAGATTCCAAACCAAACGAGGGTCCCGTACGACATGGCGAGTCCCGACATTCCGCGGACGCGCTGCCAAACGAGGCCGGCGATGTAACCGATGAGGATGATGTCCGCAGCGACGAATTTCGGGCTCCAAAAATCGAAGTCCGGAATCGTCAGGCCGACCAGATAGCCCAGCGCGAGGCCGAGCCCGAGATTCGCGGTTCCGGCAAGCGTGCTCACGCGGCTCATCTTTTCAATCTGAAGCAGCGGGGGCAGATGCCGGAAAAAGCGTCCGAGCTCCCGGGATTTCAGCTGACGTTCCATCAGGATGTACATGATGGCGTAGAGCACACCCGCGGCGAGCGACGTGACGCCGAAGATCATGAACAGCACGTGCACGGCGTACATCGGGTTTTCGAGCAGAATCGCGTGCTTGTCGGAGTACACCATGAACACCGATGCGATCGTCTGAAAGATGAACGCAATCGACGTGAAGAAGACTCCGGTGCGTGCCTGTTTTTGCTGCCCCTCTACGATCGCGTAGGCGATCAACATGCCGAGCGCCACGAGGGACAAGAACTCGGTGCGCGAACCGAGGGGGAAGTAGCCGAAGTGGTAGCCGCGGAGCACGAAATATGCGGCGTGCAGGCCCATCGTGCCGAACAACGCGTGGCTCGCCGCTCTCAACTCGCCTTCTTCTCGAAGGAAATTGAAGAGATAAAGCACGGTCGTCGCCGCATAGAGCAGCGTGAGAACGACATCTAAGCTTTTGAGAACGAGTTCCATACCGAATCGCCGCAGTGGGGCCGATGCATCGCATCGAGCACGCGCAAACGCAATCTCCTATTCCTTAGCTCAGGTCGCCGTCGTCGATCCGCCGATGACTCTGACACGGCATGCGACCACGTACTTCTTCGACCAAGTCGACAGAAATCTCCGCATAGTTTAGCCCGATCCGGTCCGATGCGCACGAAACGCGGCGGCCCCAAGGGTCGTAGACAACACTGTGGCCGTACGACCAGCGCTTTCCGAAGTGGTGGCCGAACTGGTCGGGCGCGACGACCCACGCCTGATTCTCGATCGCGCGGGCCTGCAGCAGAGGATGCCAGTGGTCTCGCCCAGTCTGGAGCGTGAACGCGCTGGGCACCGTAAGAACATTCGCTCCGGATTTCGTGAGTTTGCGGTACAGCTCGGGAAACCGAAGGTCGTAGCAGATCGTCAGGCCGACAGTGAACGACTCGTCACCGTGTTCGAGTTCGCAAAGGACGAGTTCGTCGCCGCTTCGAACGTGATCGGACTCCCGATACGAAGTCTCCGAGTCGACCACCGCATCAAACAGGTGCATCTTGCGATAGACCGCAGCGATATTGCCCGTCGGCCCGATCATGACCTGCGTATTGAACGTCTGTTTCGGGTTGTCGGTCGCCTCGGGGAACCCTCCGACGGTGATCCAGAAGCCGTGCTTGGTGGCCATCTCGCGGTAGGCCGAGATCATCGGTCCGTCGAGCCCCTGGGCGACCTCGAACTTCTCGGAGTCCTTCCCAAGGAACGGGGCGTTCTCGGGGAACAAGATCCATCCAGCGCCGTGCGCGGCGGCTTCGGCGCACATTTGGGCGCTGAGGGCGAGGTTGGCGTCGACGTCTCGATTCGACGTCATTTGGGCGAGCGCTATCTGCATGATGCTATCGGCTGAATGTGAGACGAACGAACGTCGAGAGGTTTCCGCGCAGCTCCTGATCTTCTCCGGTCGGGAACAAGCCGTCCGAACGGACGATTCCAAACGTCAGGATCGCGTTGTCGTTTCGGGGGCCGAACTGTCGACCCAGCTCGAGGCTGTAGTACCCCCTGACAGGTCCTCTGTGCCACGAATCTCGGCGGAAGTCTCGCGCGACGAACGTGGACGCGCCGGCGCGTAGGTCGAGTCGCCATGGGTCGACACCGCTCGATTGGAACAGGAATGAGTGGGCCAAGCCGGGGTTCGCTACGATGGTCGCCTCGCTTCCGCCGAGAAAGAATCCGCCGAACCACCCAAATGTCCAGCTCGAGGCCACGGCGATCCCGTCGGGTGAGCCAATCCCCTTTGTAATGTAGGCAGTGAGCCCGTCGGCGCCGACTTCTGCGTTGCCCGGAATGCCGACTGCTTGATTGATCGCCATCGCCGGTAGCGCGTTCGGGTCGAACACGCCGCCAACTCGGCTCGATGTTTCGCCGGGCGAGTTGGGCACGACGTTGCGGTGGCCGTTGGCCAGACAGCCCATCTGCAACATCGCCAGTGCAGTGATTGTGGCGCGACAGGGGTGCACAGTGGTCTCACTCATCTTCGAGGCGAAGAAGCGCTCAATTCGTCGGCCCTCTATTCGTACGTGACGCCCGAATTGGTCAACAGGTGGTAAGACATGTTGTCGACCTGTTGCGGGGTGCAGCGGTCGCAGCCGCCGAGGGCGGGATGGTCACCGATGCCCGTGTAGGCGTTGAGCATGACTTTGTCTCGACCGGCTTCGTCGATGCGGGCAGCCCACGCCTGGTTGTCGCCCATCCTCGGCGCGCCGTGAATGCCAGCAGTATGGCACTTCGCGCAGTAGCGTTCGTAGCCTACCGAATCGGCGGAGTAGCGGCTGGTTGAAGTCGCGGTACCGGAGCTGGACACCACTTTTGGCGCATCCTCGGTCTGCGAGAAGAGGTTTGGGTTTGGCGAGTCGTCGCCCATCGCCATTGCGATGAACGCGCGCGCAATCTGCAGCCCGACGAACAGTCCGATGGCATTTCGGTAGTACTGCCAGTCCTTGAAGGCGAAAAACAGGATCGGAAAGCAGAACAAAAACGAAAGGATCGCCCAGAGAACGCCCTCTTGCTGGAAGACGAGGTAGACCATCCAGCCGTAGGCGACGAACGAAGCCAATGCGACGAGTACGAACAAAGCAAGAAGCATCTGGTACCCCCAATGAGTATGAGTAGGCCGGGTGCGCGGCGGCGGCACGCTAGCACATGGGTCGCAAGAACGCACCGAGGGGCTTGACATATGCCCCCGCGTTCCTTAGGTTCGCCGCCGCTCGCCGCAGACGTTTTGCGGTTAGCCCGTTCGCCAGCCTGATTGCCTTGGCTCGAGCGGGGCGCACTTTGCGCCGACAACTTTTGCTGTTTGCGAAAGTGGGTTCTTACGACCCGCTTTTTTTATTGGTCAGCGCAGGTGTGTCCTTCGCTGAACGGATGGAAGTTTTGGGTAGGAAACGACGCCGAAAAAACCGGGACGCCCGTGAAGAACGGGCGCCGTCGAAGCCGGTCACTCCCGAAGCGCGTAAGCGCGTCGAGAGCTGGGCGGAAGAAGCGGCCGACGTTTATGGTCTCGACCTCTTCGATGTCGAAGTCAGCGATCACTGGAAGATCGCGGTCTTCGTCGACAAAGAAGGTGGGTTCGAGCCTGGAAAAGGGGTCACGATCGACGAATGCGCGGAAGTCTCACGCTACGTCGAGGCCCTCTTGGACACCGACGACGATGTCCCGGAGAAGTACACGATCGAAGTTTCCTCGCCCGGCGTCGAACGCAAGCTCTCCAAGCCTCGCCACTTCGAGAAAGTGGTCGGGCGCTCGGTCCGCCTCGTGCTCCACGTCGCGATCGACGGACAGAACGTGCTCGAGGGCAACCTCGTCTCGTTTGAAGACCCCGAACTCGTGGTCTCCGCCGACGGTGAAACCCACACATTGACCCTGGGCCAGCTCGCGAAAGCGCGGCTGACCTACGAATTCTAACGAGTGAGTGACGGATGAACCTCAACCACGTCATCGACCAGGTCGGCAAAGACAAGGGCATCGATCGAGAGATCCTCGTCGAAACCCTCGAAGCCGCTATTCTCACGGCCGCGCGCCGTACGTACGGACAACAGCGCGAGATCGAATCCCAGTACAATGAAGAGACCGGCGAAGTCGAACTCTTCCAGATCATCACCGTCGTCGACGAAGTGGACAACGAGTTCCAAGAAGTGTCGGTCGAAGAGGTTGAGGATGCTGGATTCGCCGCGGAACCGGGAGACGAACTCCTGTTCCAGATCTTCTACCGAGAGGAAGACCGCGAGAAAGCCAAAGCTCAGGACGCCCAGTATGGGAAGCTCCTGAAGCTCGACTCGTACGACCTGACGTTCGGCCGCATCGCGGCGCAGACGGCGAAGCAGGTGATCATCCAGCGCGTTCGCGAAGCCGAGCGCGACATCATCCACAACGAGTTCAAAGACCGCGTGGGAGAGATGGTGACGGGCATGGTTCGTCGCTTCGAGAAGGGGTCGATCATCATCGACCTCGGTCGAACCGACGCGATTCTGCCGCGTCGCGAGCAGACGCCGCGTGAATCGTACCGCCCGGGCGACCGTGTCCAGGCGATGATCAAAGATGTGCGCAAGTCGAGCCGCGACCCGCAGGTCGTTCTGACGCGCGCCGATCCGCAGCTTCTCTTCAAGCTCTTCGAACAGGAAGTTCCGGAGATCTACGAAGGGATCGTTCGCATCGTCGCGGTCGCTCGTGAAGCAGGCGTTCGAAGCAAAGTTGCCGTCTACAGCCGTGACAGCGACGTCGACCCGGTCGGCGCGTGTGTCGGTATGCGCGGTAGCCGAGTTCAAGCAGTGGTTCAGGAATTGCGCGGCGAGAAGATCGACATCGTGCCTTACGTCGAGGATCCCGCGCGCTTCGTCACGAACGCCATCAGCCCGGCAGAAGTTGCGAAGGTGCTCATCGACGAAACCAACATGACGATGGAACTCATCGTTCCGGACGACCAGCTCAGCCTGGCGATCGGTCGTGGTGGTCAGAACGTTCGCTTGGCGGCCCAGCTCACGGGTTGGAACCTCGACATCATCAGCGAGACGCGACTTCGCAACATGATGACCGAGGCTCGCAACAACCTGCTCGAGTTCGACGGTGTCGATGAAGACATGATCGATACGCTGTTCTCGCTCGGCTACAACAAGCTCGAGCACATCTCGGGCGCAGAGATCGCGGAGCTTGCTCAGATTCCGGGTTACTCGGCCGAGGCGGCGGAGCGCATCATCAAGGCTTCGACCGATATCCTCGCACGTCCGGCGAAGAAAGAGCCGCACGAGATGACCGAGGAAGACAAAGAGCGCGAAGCACTTCAGCTCGTGCGCGGCGTCGGTGCCAAGGTTGCGGCCAAGCTTCACGAAGCTGGCTACACCACCGTGCACCACATCGCGTTCGCGGTGGACACCGACAAGATGGCCGAATCGGCGGGTATCCCGTCGAAGAAGGGCAAGCAGCTCAACAAGGCCGCACTCGAGTACCTCGAGCGTGAAGACGGGTTGGACGAAGAAGGAATGGAGCAGCTCCGGACCTCGTTCCTCGCTGGCTTCGTGGACGGTGACGTGTCGAAAGGCCCAGTTGCCGCAGCACCTGCCGAGTCTGGCGACGAAGAAGTCGCAGACGAAGAGGCTGGTGAAGAAGAGGCTGGTGACGAAGCTCCGGCCGAAGAAGCTGCCGAAGAAGAAGCGCCCGCCGAAGAAGCTGCTGAGGACGAAACTCCTGCAGAAGAGCCGGCCTGAGAAACATGGGAGGAGCTGACGAAAAGAACACGTCCGTGAGGACGTGTGTCGGCTGCTCTCAAGAAGCCGACCCCGAATCGATGGAGCGCTTTGTGTTCGTCGAAGAGATGGGTCTGTTGCACGATGCGCGTCGCAAAGCCCCCGGGCGCGGCGCGCATGTTCACCCCTCGGTCAAATGTATCGAGGGCGCGGTGAAACACGGGTTCAATCGTGGATTTCGCCGCAAGGTCGAGGCCCCGGCGCCGCCGGATCTCGTCCAAATGATGTACAGCGGAATCGAACGTCGGGTAACCGACCGGCTCCGTGCCGCCATTCGTGGCGGCGAAGCCTTCGTCGGAGGACGTGAGGTAGAAGAGGGGATGAAGCGCGATGGAATTGCACTTCTCCTCATCGCTCGCGATGCGGGCGAATCGACGCGGAAGAAGTTCGCTTCGAATGCCGACCGAAAGGATATCGGCACCGAGTGGGCGACTTTCGACGCCGCGGAAATCGGCGCCCTGATGGGGCGCGACCGCGTTGCGGTGCTCGGGTTGACCGACCGCCATGCAGCGCAAGTCGAACTCGACCTTCGAAAGCTCGCTGAGCTTCGTGCGGACGAGGGTTGATGCCGCGTGCGTGTCAGAGTATGTACGGTGCGCTCGCGTAGGGTGCGCCGCGCAAGAGGACGCTGAATGCCTCGCAAGACGCCGGGCCCTGAAGCGAACGAAATGGAGAGCCAATGTCGAAAAGACGTGTATACGAGCTCGCGGACGAGCTCGGGATCAACAAGCAAGAACTCGTCACCCGGATCAACGGACTGGGGCTTGGCCTTAATGTGGCCAACTACATGTCCGTCTTGAGCCCGGATGAGGTCGAGTCGATCAAAGAAGCCGTCAATTCGGCGCCAGCTGAGCCCAAAGTGGATCAGCGCGTGGCTCCGACGGTGATTCGCCGTCGGTCGAAGAAGAAGGTGGAGGCCGAAGAAGCGGCCAAGGCTGATTCGCCAGACGACGAGGACAGCGACGAAGCTGTTCAGGTCGTCGCGCCTATTCGCCGTCGTCGAAAGAAAGACGACGAAGAAGAAGTGGTCGAAGCCCCCGTCGTCGACGAGGAGCCCGAGGACGAACCCGAAGCGGAGCCGGAGCCCGAAGTGGAGCCCGAGCCCGAAGTCGAGGAAGAAGTCGCGGAAGCTCCCGAAGTCGAAGAAGAGGAGCCCGAGGCGGAAGAAGAGCCTGAAGAGGAAGAAGCTGAGGCGGCCGAAGAAGAGGCCGAAGAAGCTGACGCCGACGAAGAGGTCGAAGAGGCCGCGGCCGAGGAAGCGGAGGCTGAAGAGCCTGCTTCCGACGTCGAGGACGCTCCTGCAGCTGCGCAACAGGCGCGAACGCCGGAACGCCCAGCACGCGGCAAGCCGCCTGGTGGCGCGAAAGTTCTCGGTGCGATCAACCAGTCCGTGCTTCTCGACCGCCTCGCGGCCGAAGGCAAGGACTTCTCGCCTGGACCCAAGCGACAGACTCGTGGATCGGGCGCTCGAAGCTCGGGCCGACGAGGCGGTGGTAAACGTGTGGTCGAGGGACGTGATCTCTACGACAGCAAATCACGCCGTTCGAAGCAGCGTCGCCAGCAGCAGAACAAGCGACCTCAGAAAACGCAGATCACCGAGGCTGCCGAGCACAAGCGCGTGATTCGTGTCGAAGACGCGATCACCGTCGGCGACCTTGCGCACCAGATGGGTATCAAAGCCGGTCAGGTCGCGATGAAGCTGCTCGAATCGGGCATGATGGCGACCGTGAACACGACCATCGATTTCGAAACTGCCGCGATCATTGCGGAAGAGTTCGGATACTCGGTCGAAAACGTTGCGTTCGATATCTCGGACTTTTACGACACCGAGCCTGACCCCGCAGAGACCCTACAAGCGCGGCCACCTGTGGTCACGGTCATGGGTCACGTCGACCACGGTAAGACGTCGCTTCTCGACGCCATCCGCTCCGAAACGGTCGCGGAGGGTGAGGCAGGCGGCATCACGCAGCACATCGGCGCCTACCAGGTGAAGACCGACTCGGGGATCATCACGTTCCTCGATACTCCGGGTCACGAGGCGTTCACCGCCCTCCGTGCTCGTGGTGCTCAGGCTACGGACATCACCGTGCTCGTCGTCGCAGCTGACGACGGTGTCATGCCGCAGACGATGGAAGCGATCAATCACTCGCAGGATGCGGGTGTGCCGATCATCGTTGCCATCAACAAGATCGACAAAGTGTCGGCCAACCCCGAGCGAGTGAAGCAAGCGCTCACCGAGTACGAGCTCGTGCCGGAGGAGTGGGGCGGAACGACCTTGTTCGTCGAAGTCAGCGCGATCGAACGACGCAACATCGAAGGGCTCATCGAAGCCATCATGCTTCAAACCGAGCTCGCCGAACTGCGTGCGAACCCCGAGCGAGACGCTCAGGGCCTCGTGATCGAAGCCGAACTCGACGTGGGCCGTGGCCCAGTCGCAACGGTTCTCGTGCAGCGTGGTTCGCTGCGTAAAGGCGACATCATCGTCTCGGGTCAGTTCTACGGCCGCGTTCGTACGATGATCGACGACCGTGGAACCGAAGTCGAAACGGCGCGACCGAGTCAGCCCGTGGAGATTACTGGTCTTGGCGGTGTGCCTTCCGCAGGCGAGCCTTTCTTCGTCGTCAGCGACGAGAAAGACGCCAAGCGAATCTCGCAGAACGTCATCGATCAGCGCCGTAAGGAGCAGATGGCCGCTCGAGCCAAAGAAGGCTCGGTCAGCCTCGAAGACCTGTCGGCGATGATCAAGGAAGGCGAGCTGAAAGAGCTCAAGGTCATCCTCAAGGGCGACGTTCAGGGTTCGGTGGAAGCTCTTCGTGAAGCGTTCAGCAAGCTCGGCAACGAAGAAGTCGCCGTGAAGGTCATCCACAGCGCGGTCGGTGGCATCACCGAGAACGATGTGAACCTGGGAGCTTCGTCGGAGAAAGGCGCTGTCGTGGTCGGATTCAACGTCCGACCGGACTCGCGCGCATCTGAAATGGCCGAAAAGTACGGCGTGAAGATTCTGACTCACAGCATCATTTACGACGCCATCGAGCAGATTCGAGCGCTGTTGGAAGGCATGCTCTCGCCAATCGTCGAGGAGGAAGTCATCGGTCGCGCGGAAGTTCGCGAGACCTTCTCGGCCCCGAAAGTTGGCACGATCGCTGGTTGCTACGTACTCGACGGAATCCTTCGCCGAAACGGAAAGGCCCGCGTGATTCGCGAATCGCGCGTCATCTACGACTCGACGGTCAGCTCGCTGCGTCGCTTCAAAGACGACGTCAAAGAAGTGAAGTCTGGCTTCGAATGCGGTCTCTCGATCGAGAACTTCAACGACATCAAGATTGGCGACATCATCGAGGCATACGACCTCAACGAAGTTGCCGCCAAGCTGGACTGATGGCCAACGGGGGAGGACCCCCACGCAGCATTCAAGACGCCCTCGGGAAAACCCGGGGGCGTCTCGCTTTGGAGCGAACATGAAGAAACGCAATAACTACAGTCGGACCGACCGAGTTGCACAACAGGTGCACGAGATCGTCGCGAGCCTCCTGCTCCTCGAAGTGAAAGACCCTCGCGTGAAAGGCGTCTCCATCACGGCGGTGGAGGTTACGAACGACCTGCAGATCGCAAATGTCTATTTCGTGATGCTCGAAGAAGAGGGGGAGCCTCGCCCCGAGGTCATCGAAGGGCTCGAGAGCGTGTCCGGTTATCTGCGTCGCGAACTCGGAAATCAGCTCAGCATGCGCTATACGCCCGAGCTACGATTTGAGTACGACGAGTCGATCGAGCGAGGGCGGCGCATGGAAGCGCTCCTGAGCGACCTCGATATTGCTCCCGAGAAGGGCGATGACTGAACTTCATGAATCTCTGCAGGCGTGCAAGCGCATCATCGAATCGAACGAACGATTCATGGTCGTCGCACACATTCACCCCGACGGCGACGCCGTCGGGTCGACCCTCGCGATGGGGATCTTGCTCGAGACGATCGGCAAGGAAGTGGTCTTCTACAATCGCGACCCAGTCCCCTACAACTTCTCGTTCTTGCCTCGGTCCGATCGATGGACCCAAGAGCCCCCGGCCGACATCGACGTTACTGTCGTGCTCGATTGTGGCGAGCCGGCACGAATCGGCGAGTTTCCTGAAGATGCCTGGGGAGAGCAGATCGTGGTCATCGATCACCACAAGACGTATGACCCCGACTTCGCCGATCTGTATGTTCGCGACGTCAGTGCCGCGGCGACCGGTGAGATAATCTTCCGGTTGGCGAGGGAGTTCGGGGTCATGAACTCTGATCTCGCGCACGCCTTGTATTGCTGCCTCATGACCGACACGGGGTCGTTTCGCTACTCCAATACGTCGCGCGAGACGTTCGAGATCGCCGGTCAACTCATCGAAGCCGGGGTCGATGCGTGGCACATGACCTCACACATCTACGAAAGCCAGCCTCGCGAGCGCGTGGAACTCCTGTGCCGCGTCTTGAACACACTCTCGATGAGCGACGACGGACGACTCGCATTTCTTCGAATCGAGCGAGATACCATCGCCGACGTCGTTCGTGGAGCCGAGCTCATCGACGGATTCATCAACTACGCGCGGTCCATCCAAGGCGTCGAAGTTGCGACGCAACTCATGGAGATGCCCAGTGGCGAATGGAAGATTTCGTTTCGCTCACGCGGCAATGTCGACGTGAGTCAGCTCGCTGCGCGCTTTGGCGGGGGCGGTCACTTCAACGCGGCTGGCTGCACCATGGCGGGTGAACCTGCTGAGATCGAGGCGTCGCTGTCGTCGGCCCTTCGTGGGATGCTCGCTGCCTGATGGACGGGCTACTTCTCATCGACAAACCCCGAGGGCCGTCCAGCTTCGACGTCGTTCGCCGCGTGCGAAAGGTGGCGAACATGAAGCGGGTGGGGCACACCGGTACGCTCGATCCGGACGCTTCCGGCGTGCTCGGTGTAGCGCTTGGTCGCTGCACGAAGCTCGCTCAGTTTCTCGTTCTCGACGAGAAAGAGTACGCGTTCGACATCATCTTCGGAAAACAGACCGACAGCGACGACGCGACCGGTGAGGTGATTCGCGAGGCGTCCGCAGCGGACATCACTCGTACGCGACTCGAAGCTGCGCTGGAAGATTTCATCGGACCGCTACAGCAGGTACCGCCTCACTTTTCCGCGATTCATGTGAACGGTGTTCGTGCCTACGAACTTGCGCGCAAGGGGATCGAGTTCGACCTGCCGGCGCGCGAAATCGTGGTGCATTCGCTCGAGTGCGTGGAGTTCGATGACGCCGCGAAGGTTGCATCGATGGTCGTTCGGTGTGGCTCAGGGACCTACGTGCGTTCTATTGCGAGAGACCTCGGGTGGGCGCTCGAGTCTGTGGCCCATGCTCGCGGAATCTGTAGAACCGCCGTAGGCCCATTCCGAATTGAATCGGCGATCAAGTTGGACGAGCTCGATGAGTCCTCGTTGGCGGATGGTTTGATGTCGCCCGGGGAGATGGTTCGCTCGCTGCCATTCCTCGCGCTCAGCGAACCGGAGTGCTTCGCGATCGGCCTTGGGCAGCGAGTGGATGTTGCGCTCGAGCGTCTCTCGCAGGACCTTTCGGAAGACGACATCGGGTCGGTAGGTGCCGTCTACGACGATGTAGGAAACCTCGTTGCCGTCGTGACGTTCGAGTGGATCGAGGGCACCCAGGTTCGATTGAAGCCCAAGAAGGTGCTTCGTCCGGCGACCGGCCCTGGGTCCGGTGGCTAATGCAGTTGCCGGGGGATGGGGGCTGGACACTCCAGTTGCCAGGCCCCCCCGCGCTGAGACCCTTCTACGGAGGGTGCTCGGTTGGCATGCAATGTGCGTTGAATAGAGCCGAATTCAGAAAACCGAAGCGTCGAAGTGCGCCGAAAACATAGGCGAATCGCTTCATTCGAGTAATTGACATGCGATTGCAACACAATGATACTCGTTGGACAGCAATACGAACTGTTGAAGAGAGAAATGCCATGATGGTGTCGCGTACACGCACGGCGCTCATTGCGGTCTTGTCTGCGTTCGCCCTCGCAGGATGCGGAAGCGACACGGAAGGCAACAACGCGAGCGGCAATTCGGCCAATGGGGGCAAGGGCGACAGCAACGAAGAGTGGGTTTCGTCGGCGCTCGGCGAGCGTGACGATCCCATCGCTCGATACCTTCGAACCATCGCGAACGTCGATGAAAACGGGGAGTTCTTCGCTCGGTACCAGTCGATTCAGGCTGGCCTGGCCGAAGTTCAGGGCTGCGAGCCGTCGGACGCTTCCAACTACATCATTTCGGACGCACTCATCACCGGGAACGAAGCGTTCCCGCGACTGGTGTCGACCGTATGTTCGTCGGACCCGTCCAAAAACTGGCAGGTCTTCATGAGCCCGCCAGATCCGAACGGGCGCGACCTCGACGTCCATACCGTCGAAATGTTCGCGTGGGACGCCAACACCAAGAAGTACAACTTCTACAAGACGTTCGCGATCAACGGCGGCGCTGACCACCTCGAGGTCGAAGTCTCGCCCGGCGAGTGTGCAGACTGCCACCTGGGCCCGAAAGGACTCGACACCGGCAACATGCCGATGCTCCCGATCATGAACGAGCTTACGCAGCCTTGGGAACACTGGAACGCTGAGCCTGGATTCGAGTCGACTGAGTTCGAGATTCCGGAAGATGTCGAAGACGCACCCGAGTATGCCGACCTGACGTCGGGCGAGTGGAAGACCTCCGCTTCGACCCTCGAACAGGTCATCCGTTCGGGACATCAGCAGGTCGCCGAAGCCCGCGTGCGAAGCCGCCGTGACGCAGCACCGGCGAGCGTTTCCCAGACGATGGGACTGCTTCGACCTTTCTTCTGTGACGAACAAGTCAACTACGTCTCCGAAGCCGGAACGAGTGGCCAGCTGCCGATCGACGCCATCGTCGACCGCGGACTCACCGACCTCATCAAGAATCTCGAGCCCGTCGGTTGGGGCCAGAAGTGGATGGGAACCGACTCCGTCCTTCGCATGCCCACACCGCAAGACGGCGACAACATCGTGAGCATGCTCCCGGTCCGCGGAAACTCGAACCGAGTGTACGAGCGGCTCATGGTCTCGGCAGCCCGAGGCGTCGAAACGGACGCAGCAATTCAAGCTCGCCTCTTCGATTGGCACACGCCGGCAATGTCGACCCTTCGCTGCAACCTATGGCGAGATGCAAACCTTCGACTTCAGCGCACTCCGCTCGACGTAAACCTCGACGAAATGCGCAACTACGAACTCCTCCCGGTTCTGCTCGAAGAGATTCTTCAGGTGGACGGAACGGCACTCGTGCCGGCCGAAGAGGGCGTCTTCTACATGGTGCAAGACGAAGGCGTTTGGACCGACTTCCTCGCAGCCGCAGAAGCCGGCACCGTCCCCGACGCTGTTTGCGAAGGCGATGCGTGCACCTGTGACCAAGGCTTCTGCAAAGCCGATCTGACCACTATGGTCAATGTGATCGAAGGCTACGTCGTGGACTTCGAAGCCCGCGACGATATTCGCGACACCATGTGGAATGTCCGCCAAGACCGTGTTTGTGTCGCGGTGGCCTGCTACAACAATCAACCGTTCATCCCGAGCAAGGAAACCTGCGGACCCTGTCCGCTCGAAGCCTCAGCCGGCAGTAACTAGATCTAAGACGACTTGAAGATGCGCCCACAAGCAGTTCAAAGGCGCGATACACGGAGAATTATCGATGCATGGATGGAAACGATATCTGCTTCTGGCAGCGGCGCTGATGCTCGTCGCACCAGCGTGCGGCAGCGACACTGACGGCGAGAACGGCTCGAACAGCGGAACCGGCGGCAAAGGCGACGAGACCAACAATGAAGTGGTCGAGGACCCCGCGTTCGACGAACCGCTCACCATGGAGATCGTGAACGCCTCGGGACGCCCCGTCGACGCTGAAGAACTTCGTGACCCCGTCGCGAAATTCATCCTCCGAAACGAAGGTGAGCCGCGAACGTTCCTCGACCTCGTCAACAAGCTCGACGAGTTCGACAATACGGATTGCGACTCCGGCTTCGGCTCGAACCCCGCCGCCGAAATGGGCATGGAATCGTACGTCGTCTCCGAAACCGCGCAGCGCGAAGAGACCGCAGACGGCAACAGCTATCGCGTCGTCGTCTCGCGTGAGTGCGACAATCGCGACCGTCCTGACCTCTTCTTCTCGCTCTTCGGAGTTTCGGCCAACACCGCCGAGCCGACGAACGCAGCCGAAGATTGGAACCTCCCCGCGGCCGCCGAAATCATGGCGTTCGACGAGGTTGCTGGCGTTTACAACTACTACGAGATCACGCGTGGCGAGATCGAGTTCTTCGGCGATTCGAAGGACTTCATCAACGGCGAAGGTGGTCGATGCTCCGCATGCCACACCGGCGGCGGCCCGATCATGAAAGAACTCGATACTCCTTGGGTTCACTGGGAAGGCCACATGGACATTCCCGGCGCCAAGGAACTCGTCGAGTCCAACCCGACCGCCTACGGAAAGAAGGCCTCGGGCTCCACGCTCGAGCGCCTCGTCAAAGACGGCAACCGCAAGTGGAACGGGTTCCGTCTTCAGCACCTCATTGAGCAGAACGACACCGCGAAGATTCTCGAACCGCTGTTCTGCACCGTCGAAGTCAACCTCGACAACGGTACGGACTTCAAAGACCGCGACCTCACTCGCGTGAATAGCGACTTCCTGTTCGACCCGCAGCTTCGCGGATCGTCGGTCTCGGTCACCGAAGAGCACTACCAGGCAGCTCTCGAAGAAGTCGGTCAGTTCATGACTGGCGTCGACGGCGACTTCAACGACACCGTCTTCACGTTCGTTTACCCAGAGCGCGCACACGCCGACAACGACTTCGTCGAGAAGCTCGAAAGCGCAGGAATCGTCGATGAGAACTTCATCAAGGACGTCCTGATGGTCGACTTCACTCGCCCGGTCTTCTCAGACGCGCGTTGCGAACTCCTTCAGTTCGCTCCTGAGGTCGACCTGACCCCGGCAGGCGTTTCGTCCGACGCAGCAAACGCCGCATCGAACAACGCCGCGACGAACAACGTGAGCGCAGCGCTTGTCGACCAGATTCGCGACGGATTCATCGCCAATCTGCAGGCCGCAGACTTGGCTGAGGGTTCTGCAGCAGCACAGTTCCTCGCGCACCTCGAGAACGCCGAAGACGACCACGATGCGAAGGTCACTTCCTTCGTCGACGCCTGCAAGGCACGCGACGGACAAGAGTTCATGACCGACGCAGTCAAGGTTGCAGTTGCGTACCGAAACGTCGCGACGCGACTCCCCGTGTTCGAGTTCCCGGCAACCATGCCGCAGGCGACGATGAACGTGGACCCGGAGCTTCGCTTCAACCCAGACACCTGCGTGGCTGAGTAATCGAGCAGTAATCGAAAGGAGATTTCAATGAATGCAATGACTAAGAAAATGCTCGGCGGCCTCGGTCTCATCGCGATGATCGCGGCGGCTCCGGCTTGTGGCGAAACCGACTCGAACTCGAGCACGAACGCCGCGACGAACTCCGAAGCCAATAACGGCGGCAAGGGCGACACGCCCGACGGCTCGCCAGAAGAGCTGTGCCCGCAGCGTCTGGAAGACGTTACCAAGACGGCAAAGCCACGCTTCCTCGAAGACGCTGTGCGTTGGCCTTGTGGCGACGTCGAAGGCGTCAACACGGAAGGGCGTGACGACCGCGGCCAAGAGTACTGCGAGTACTTCGTGGTCGCTCAGGTTCCGAACGCGGACGGCACCGGCTTCGAAGAGCAGCCCGTCGTGCTCGGCCAGGGCGGACAAGAGCTTGCGTACCCGGAGCTCAATGACGACCAAGCATTCTTCCTCGAAGACGAGGCAGATAGCACCGTCGCCAAGTGCGTGTTCACCTCGTGGCACAGCGACATCAACCAGAACGTTCCGTGCGCCGAAGCAGGCACTTGCCCCGACATCTACGGGATTCCGGTCGAGGGTGACCTCTTCCGCATGACCGGCGGCATCAACTCGAACGGAGCCGCTTCGGATCTCGTCCAGAAGTGCGCCGCAATCGACACCACGCCGAACTACGTTCAGGGCAATCCGGATGACCCCGAGGACCCGCTGAACAGCGACTTCATGCGCGGATGCGTCATGGTCGGCAACTACTTCGGAACTCACTGGCGCTCATCTGACCCGCAGATTTGCGCAGCAGCCATGCGCCTTGCCGAATGCGGATGCTCCGTCGGCGGAGACACCTCCATCGACCTCGGCTTCGCACTGGTTCCGCCTGTGGCTGACCAGATTGAGCAGTCGGGTGGAATCACGTTGCGCGGCTTCCCCCTGGGCGGCTGGGCTGGCGCGAGCGACCTGCCCCCAGGCTGCCGCTACGCCGAGATTGGCAACGAAGCGAACGACGCTCCGAGCCAGACCATCGTCGAATGTGACCTGAGCGGTTCCGACCTGCAGCAGAACCTCGGAGACCCCAAAGAGGCATGCCGCCAGAAGTACGGCGAGGACGTTGTCCTCTACGTGCCGGTGCCGGCACCTGCGCTCACCTGCGACCCAGGCTCGAGCGACAACCTGTACGCCGACACCTGCGGCGAGCAGCCTTGGGTCATCACCGAGTGATCACCGACGCAACCTGAGCGACGGGCGCGCTCACAAAGCGCGCCCGTTGTTTTTGAAGAACTGGAAGCGACCATGAAGCATTTCCTACTGATTGCACTGCTCGCCATCACCGGAGTTTCCGCGTGCGGCGAGACGTCCGATTCCAACAACGCCACCGCGAACAACGGCGGGAAGGGCGATACGCCCGGCGACGACGAGAATCGCGATGCGGAGCAGCTCTGCGCTGACCGGCGTGATGACGCGCTCTCGGGCAATCGTTCACTCTTCGGAGATGACTTCATCCGTTGGTCCTGCGCCGATGTCTCGGGCGTGAACACCAACAACAAAGACAGCCGGGGCCAAGAGTACTGCGAGTACTACGCGCTCGTGACGCCGCCTCCCGCTGTAGAGGGTGGGGAGCTCGGTGAACCGGTTGACCTCGGCCGCCCGACGGGCAGCGCCGAAGGCGATGTGACTCCACTTTCGCTCGAACTTTCGGACGACCAGATTTTCTGGCTGGAAGACAATTCGAGTTCTGTCATCGGGCAGTGCGTCTTCACGTCTTGGCACTCTGATGTGCCCGGACCGGTACCAGCTTGCGAAGCGGGCGAGTGTCCGGAAGTCATGGGCCTGCCCGTGGATGAAGAATTCTTCCGTATGAAGGTGTTCTTCAACAGCAACAGCGCGGCCTACTCGCTCGTCGAGGAGTGTCTCGTGGCCGCCCAGAACGGCGACTATGTGGTCGCAGACGACCCGGCAGACTCGACGGACCCACTCAACGGCGACTTTTATCGCGGATGCATGACGGCATATCTGCTGTACGGAACGGAATGGCGTAAGTCAGACAGCTCGATCTGCGCGGCCTCCGTGCGACTTGCGGAGTGCGGATGCGTCGATGACGCTTCGGCGGCCGCTGCCGCTCTCGTTCCGCCGGTTGAAACTGGTGAGCTGCGAGGCTTCCCCTTGGGCGGCTGGGCCGAGGCGAACTCGCTGCCGGCCGGATGCAGCTACGTGGAAGTCGGCGATGGCTCCCAAACCCTCGTCACTTGTGACCTCACCGCATCGGATGTGCTTCGCAGCCGCAGCGACCTCAAGGGCGCTTGCCGCGAGAAGTACGCCGACAACGTGGTGGTCTATGTTCCGCTGCCGGAACAAGGTTTCGAATGCTCTCCTCCCGCTGACGGGCAGTACGCCGACACTTGCGGCGAGAAGCCCTGGGTGGTCTCAGAATGAAGAAGCTCTTTCTACTCGCTTTCGTAGCGGCCGCGATGGGCTGCTCGGACACCGAGACGACCGACGGCGGCGAGACCTGCGTCGGGAAGTGCGATGGGCCCAACGCGAGCGCACAGACGCTCGCCGATCGACTCGAAGGCCGAAACGATCCGGTGGCGAACTTCCTTCGCGAATCAGCGCCTTCTGATGGCGTGATCGACGAGGACTACCGTTGGCTATTGGACGGAGTCGCTGCCGAGATGGGTTGCGTGCCCGAACAGGAGCAGACCTTCGTCATCTTGATGTCGAAGAAGAACTACTTCCCTCGAAACATCGTCACGCACTGCAGCGAGGACCCGACGAAGGCCAGTACCTTCTTCATGAGTACGCAGTCGGACTACGGTGACCTGGCCGACGTGAATCCGCGCGACTTCAAAGCGGCGGCGTGGGACGAAGATGCGCGCCGGTACAATCTCTACGAGTTCAAGGCCGACGAAGAAGACGGACCCGTCTGGGCCGACGTAAACCCTCAGCATTGCGCAGCTTGTCACGCGGCGGCGGTGGACCTCGACGTCGAGGAGTATCCATGGGCGCCAATCATGAACGAGCTGACCAATCCGTGGACCCTCTGGAACGCCGAGCCCGATTTCCGCTCGCACCGTTTCGATGAGCTCATCGATCCAGCGGTCGAACAAGCGCCGGTCTATTCGGAAATGACGGCACCATCGAAGCTGGCTTCTGCGGCCGACTTCGAGGTGATCAGTCGAGCGAGTCTCGACCGCGTCGTGTCGGCGCGACTCCGCGCGCGGCGCGGTGAAGCCGATGTTCAGGCGGGCCTCGACCTGCTTCGGCCGATGTTCTGCGACGAGACGGTCAACTACGCTTCCGAGAATCACGACACTGGCGAGATTGCCACGTCAGCCGTCGTGGACAACACGATTGCCGACCTTTTGAAGCAGATTCGGCCGAACGACTGGCCGTATGATTGGGTCAACGATCAGCGGCTTCGATTCCGAAGCAGCGACCTCGGCATCGAGCCACTCGCCGTCATGCCTGTGCGCGGGGAACTCACGCGCCAGGTCGAAATCGGGCTGGTTTCTCGAGGCGTTCTAACGCCGCGCCAGGCGCTGGCTCTGCGAGGCTTGGATTGGCAGCGCCCCGTATTCTCCGACTTCCGATGCAATCTCTATCGTGATGGACGCGAGCGAATTCTCGCGAATCCGCCCGAGCTCGATGGCTTCGCGAACCTGAACGGACTTCTCCCCGAGCTGTTCGAACTCCTGATGCACTACGAGGTCCTAGACCCCGAGACCGGCGAAACGGTCGTGTGGCCGCTCGCGCCGAGCACCCCTGAGGCAGTTTTCTCGTTGCCCGACGCAACCGATCAGGCGGTGCAAGAGACCCTGCTTTACGGTCTCACCGAAGAGTTCGAGACCGATATCGACGGTCTCGCCTCCGATATCGAGGACCATGTCTCGACCCTGCAAGAGGCTTCGGCTCGCGACGTCGTCGAGGCCGAGCGAGTACGGCGGGGATGCCGGGTGGCCGAGGTCATTCCGAGCGCGCCGGAAGTACCAGACATCGACTGCAGTTCCTCTACAAACTAGATATCGACATGCGAAAAGAGGTTGTTCTCCTCGTCGTTCTCGTCCTCTTGGCCGGGTGTAAGTCGGATTCTGCGGAGACTCCGCAGACCAAGACCGCACCGGTCGCAGAAGAGTCGAGCCCCGAATCGATTGATTCCGAGAAGCTCGTGCCGGTCGCGAGTTCCGTCATCAACTCTATCGCTGAGCTCGAGAAGAAGAAGGACGTGACCTGCTGGACGAGCTTTCGTCAGCTCGACCAGTTCATTGCGACCAAGAGCTATAGCGAGTTCGCGACCTTGGCGAAGATTCGCTCGCAGAAAGCGTTCGTGTTTTCGGTGTGGCAGGCGGCTTCGAAGCGTCCGGGAGACACTGTAACCGCCGAAGACATCGATGCGGTCATCACGCTTAGGAACGTCACCGTCCCCGATGAGAGGAGGGCGGAGCTCAAATCGTTCGCGACCGATCTGGGGATGAAGGACTTCGATGACTATCGAAAGACGGGGGAACACTACCGAGTTGTTCTGGCTTCGACGTTCGATGCCATCGCGCACAACCCGGGCAACCTCAAGCCGCTCGACAAGTCGGCTCAGGACCGCCTCGCCGATGTTGTGATGCAGCTCTCGCTCGAGCTCCTCAAGGAGTCGGGTGCGGTGGCGACGAAAGAGCGGAGTCCGTTCATCGAGGGCTCTCACGTCAAAGCTGCGCATGCCGACTTGATGAAGAGCTACAAGCTTGCGGACCCAATCCCGCTGCCGCAAATCGAGAACCCAGCCCGCGCGGCGACGCTCATCGCACCACTGACCGACAAGTTGATTTCGGCCAAAATTGCCGCCCTCAAACACTTCAACAAAGAAGACCCCCGCTCGCCGCTTCAGACCGAAGACACGTTGCGGGCAATCAACGAAGTCAGCCCGATGCCAGTCACCGAAGACGGCCTGCAGTCGTTGGTGCTGCAGCTTCGGTCGGTCGCGCGGTTCATCACGAGCGGACTCGAGCCGATGCGCTCGGACAACTACCTGAGCGACGGGCAGTTCGCGCCAAAACCGATCGAGCGACAGCTCTATGTGGACGAGGCATGGACTGAGAACGCAATCATGCAGATTTGGCCGCACGTGGTGATGCCGAACGGAGACATCAAGCTGAGGCTCGAGCCGAACCCCGGCACGATCGCGAAGGAACCGCGCGAGCCGCGAGACATTCTCCTGCTCGACTACAATCAGAACGCGGTTCGAGATTCGGCGATCCACTGGGAGATTCTCGCGAGAGAATTCGATGAGCGAGCGTTTGCGATGGAGCCATTCGCCGCGGAGTTCTTCAGCGAAGTGCTCTCGATGATGCTCACGCACTATCTGTTTGAAGGGGAGCGCATCGCGAAGGCGGCAGGAAAGGACAAGATTGACGCGTCGGTCGCGCGACAGCTTCGCAATCCGTTGTACGTGCAAGTGATGCCGAAGACCTCGGAGTTCGAAGGGTGGGGCGACGACGAGAAGGCGAAGAAAGAAGCCGCCATGAAGGCATTTGGCGGCCCACACTTCGCCGATGTTTCGTCGAAGTCCGGTCTTCCAACCAAGCTCGACCTGAATTCAGTTCGACCCGAGATTGTGAAGAGCGGAGACATTCAGCGACCAATGGGCGCTGGAATCGCGGTCGGAGATATGGATGCAGACGGGTTTCCCGACCTCTTTCTGTCGGGTGAAGGGCTAGGGCGGCTGTACCGAAACAAAGGCGCCGGCGCTCCAGGGACGTTTGAAGACGTCACCGTGACGAGCGGACTTCCCGAGGGCATGGATGACTCTCGAGGGGCTTTGATGCTCGACTTCGATGGTGATGGAGACGACGACCTGCTCGTTCTTCGCAGTAGCGAGCCATCTCACTTGTTCATGAACGAGTCCGGCAAGTTCGTCGACAAGGCGCAGTCGCTGGGATTCAAGACCACACGTGGCGCACATGTGGCGACCGTGTTCGACTTCGATGGCGACGGGGACCTCGATATCTACGTGGGCTACTACGGCGCGCACGACGTGAACTCCGGGAAAAACCCAGGACGCTCGTTGCCGGCCATCGACGGTCGAAACGGCACCCCAAATCAACTTTGGCGAAACGACGGAAGTAAGTTCACCGAGGTGGGCGAATCAACCGGAGTTGCGGATGTCGGCTGGACCCTCGCTGCTTCGACCTTCGACTACGACAAAGACGGCGACCTGGACCTGTACATCGCCAACGATTTCGGCGGGAACGGGTTCTTCCGAAACGACGGCGGAAAGTTCGTTGAGATTTCGCGGCAGAATCACACGCACGACCGCGGGAGCGGCATGAATGTGAGCTTCAGCGATGTGAACAACGACGGCTGGTTGGACCTCTTCTTGACCAACATCGACATGTTCTCGAAGTCGATCAAGGTGATCTTCCCGACCCAGAAGACGACTGTGGACATCGACGAGCAGCTCCAGAAGTCGTTCCAGTACATCGCCGGCAACAAGCTGTACGAGAATGTAGCCGATGGCGAAGCTCGTTCGTTCGAGTCCGTCGATCTGCAACGTTTTGAGCCGGGCGACCAAGGTTGGGCCTGGGACGGAAACTTCGCCGATGTCGACCACGATGGCGATGAGGACCTGTATGTTTCCAACGGTTGGATTGAGGGGAGCTACGCGGCCGACCAAAACAACATTCTATTCGTGCGAGATGGCGAACACTTCTTCCGAGCGCCCGCCGAGTGGGACGTCAGCTTTGCAGGCAACAGTCGCGCAGTGGCGGCCGTCGATATCGACCGCGACGGCGACCTCGACTTCGTCGTAAACAATTTTCAGCAGCCTCCCCGCGTGCTCGAAAACTCGACCAATGACAAGCGCTCGATCGGTGTTCAGCTCGTGGGCAAAGGCAAGTTGAAGCACCCGACTGGGGCGCGCATCGAGGTCAAAGCGGGGGGGGCCACCCACGTCCGGCAGGTGACCGGGGGCCGCGGTTATCTGTCGCAGGCCGACAAGTTCCTCCACGTCGGAATCGGCGACGCGAAGAGCGCGGCGGTCACCGTAATCTGGCCTGATGGCTCCAAGTCGACCGAGACCGTCGAAGCCGGCGCTCGCACCACCATCACCCAGAAGTAGACAATCTTAGATCGATTCCCGGCTGGGAACGTTCGTAGAACGGTCCCAAATCAAAGGAGGCTGGATTGCGAACGTCGAACGTACTGGTAATCGCCCTGTTTTTTGCGCTTGTTGGATGCGGCGGGTCATCTCAAAGGTCTTCGGACTACGCGATGTCGGCTCCAGCGATGTCGTATGGAGGCGAGAGCGTTCAGATCGCTCGCGCCGAAGCCGATGACGGTGGTTTCGACGGTGGTGGCTCGGCCGAGGCGAAGAAGCCGGCAGCGCCGACGGATCCGCGGGTCGACTACGACCGCAAATTTGTTAAGACAGCGTGGGTCGACCTGGAGGTCGGCGACGAAGACGACTTCGAACCGACCGTCGCCAAGGTTCAAGAAATCGCTGAAGGTTTGAGTGGATATGCGGTCGAAGTCTCGAGCACATCCATCACGGTGAAGATCCCCACCGAGCGAATCGATGAGGCGCTCACGTCGATCGCGACGCTCGCCGAGGTAACGCACCGGAACGTTCGCGTCAGTGACGTGACAGCCCGATACGTCGACCTGCAAATCCGTATCGCGAATCTCGAGAAGGTCCGCGCGCGCCTGCAGGAGCTCGTCCAGCAGGGCGAAGATGTGAAAGCGATACTCGAGGTGGAGAAAGAGCTCAATCGCGTCACGACGGAGCTGGAGAGCCTCAAGGGGCAGATGCGCATGCTGTCGAATCAGGTGACGTTCGCCACAATTCACGTGCGCATCGAAGAAGAAGTAACCCCCGGTCCGATCGGTTGGATCTTCTACGGGGGCTACCACGCCATCAAATGGCTCTTCGTCTGGGACTGATGCTCGCCGAAGGGGCGATTAGCCGTCGTGCAGGGCTTCGAGGTAGCGCTCTGCATCGATGGCTCCCATGCAACCGCTGCCGGCGGCGGTGATTGCCTGTCGGTAGACATGGTCTTGAACGTCGCCAACCGCAAAGATGCCGTCGACATTGGTCTTTGAGGAGTCGGCCTGTGTGATGATGTAGCCGTTCTCATCCATGTCGAGCACGCCCTCGAAAATGTGCGTGTTCGGGATGTGGCCGATGGCCACGAAGAGCGCGGAGCAAGGCAGCTCGGACTCCTCACCAGTCTCGGTGTTCACGAGCGTGAGCGACTCGACACCGGTCTCCTTCTCGCCGTTGACCGTTTTCACTTCGGAGTTCCACACGAACTCGATCTTCTCATTCTTGAACGCGCGGTCTTGCATGATTTTCGACGCTCGAAGCTCCTCGCGACGGTGAATTACCGTCACTTTGGAGCCAAACTTGGTGAGGAAGATCGCTTCCTCGATGGCCGAGTCGCCGCCGCCGACCACGGCAATCTCCTTGCCGCGGAAGAAGAAGCCATCGCAGGTCGCGCAAGTCGACACGCCGTAGCCCATCAGTTTCGACTCGGACTCGAGGCCGAGCAGGCGAGCGCGGGCGCCCGAAGCGATGATGAGCGTGTGCGACTTGAATGACGTTCCGTCGTCGAGATGGATCGTGAACGGGCGTTCCGAAGTGTCCACGCGGTCGATGAGAACCTGGTGGATCTCGGTGCCGAATCGCTCGGCCTGCTTGCGCGTTCGCTCGATGAACTCCGGACCCATCACGCCTTCTGGGAATCCGGGGTAGTTCTCGACATCGGTCGTAATCGTGAGTTGGCCGCCGGGCTGTGGGCCTTCGAACACCACGGGTTCGAGGTTGGCGCGAGCGGTGTAGATGGCGGCGGTCAGGCCAGCAGGGCCACTGCCCATGATGGCGACGTCATATGCTTCTTTGTTGAGCTGCGGCATCAAATTCTCCATTGGAGCCGGTTTCGGCGGACGCGGAAGGTGTTCACCCTGCGTCGGGAATCAAGTCGGGTTCTGCGGGCGCGGTCGTGGACGTCTCCTGGTGGAATCGCCAGTCGTCGAGCAAACCATCGACTTCGGCCGTGAGCGCGCGTTCGCGCTCACTCGGAGCCCAGGCGATGATCTGGAATCCCCACTCTTCTACGGTCACGTAGGTCGTGATGTAGTGATGAGGCTGTCCGTTGACTTTGCCGGTAGCGAAAACGGTGTGGCCGTCGAGGCCGTTGACCGCGATCGGACCCTGCTTCAACACGCGAAGGTCGTCGATACTTTCCTCCATCACCGAGACCGCGGCTCGCTTGAGCGCGAGCGCATCGGGCGGCGCGGCGCCGGCGAGTCGGGGAAGCTTCTGCGGAATGACGATGAGGTGGAGCTGGCCTTTACGGGCCGCGAAATCCGCGAAGCTGTTGAACTGCGCGGGATCCTCGGAGGCCCATTCGGCAGGCATCGTGACCGAGTAGGGAGCAGACTCACTCTCGTAGGACCACGGCTTTGGGGCCGGAGGTGCTTCTTTCTCGCACGCAAAAGTGCACGCGACGATCAACGACGCGACGAAGAAGAAAACTGCCGTGGTGATTCTGTGCTCCATTCGCCCCTTCTATGCCACTTCGGCCCCACGATTCGCAAGGCGGCGACAACAAAAAAGGCGCTCTCCCGAAAGGGGAGAGCGCCTGGGATCCGTGCCGATAGGCAGACTAGCCGTTGAAGTACATGTGGTACTCGAGCGGAGTCGGGTGCAGGCGCGTCGGCTCAATCTCTTCTTCGAACTTGTAGTTGAACCACGTTTCGATGACGTCCTGCGTGAAGACGTCGCCTTTGAGGAGGAACTCGTGGTCGTCTTCGAGTGCGAAGAGCGCTTCTTCGAGGCTCGCTGGAGCGCTCGGGATGGCGTCGAGCTCTTCCTTCGGCAGATTGTAGATGTCCTTGTCCATCGCGGCGCCCGGGTCGAGCTGGCGCTCGATTCCGTCGAGGCCGGCCATGAGGATCGCGGCGAATGCGAAGTAGCCATTGCTGCTCGGGTCGGGGCAGCGGAACTCGAGGCGACGGGCAGCCGGGCTGCTCGCGTACATCGGGATACGGACGGCGGCCGATCGGTTTCGGCTGGAGTAGGCGAGCTTCACCGGGGCTTCGTAGCCTGGGACGAGGCGGCGGAAGCTGTTGGTCGTCGGGTTCGTGAACGCCAGCAGCGCTGGCGCGTGCTCGAGAATTCCCGCGATGAAGTGCAGGCCCGACTGCGAAAGTCCGGCGTACTTGTCTCCAGCGAACAGGTTCGAGCCGTCTTTCCACAGCGAGACGTGCGTGTGCATGCCCGAGCCGTTGTCGCCGTAGATCGGCTTCGGCATGAACGTCGCTGCCTTGTGGTGACGGCGCGCGACGTTACGGACGATGTACTTGAACCACTGCAGCTTGTCGGCCATTGCGAGGAGCGAGTCGAAGCGCATCCCAATCTCGCCCTGACCGGCGGTGCCGACTTCGTGGTGGTGGACTTCGACGTCAATGCCGACTTCTTCGAGCGTTGCGACCATCTCGGCTCGGAGGTCCCAGTGCTTGTCGAACGGCGGAGCAGGGAAGTACCCGCCTTTGAAGTTGGCCTTGTACGCGAGGTTCGGACCTTCGTCGCGACCGGTGTTCCAGGCCGCTTCCTCGGAGTCGATTGCGTAGAACGATGCCTGTGGCGAAACGTCGAATCGAACGTCGTCAAAGACGAAGAATTCAGCTTCCGGCCCGACGTAAGCCGTGTCGGCGATGCCGGTCGACTTGAGGTACGCCTCGGCCTTCTGCGCGACGTAGCGCGGGTCGCGGGAGTAGGGCTGGTCGGTGATTGGGTCGAAGATGTTGCAGATGAACGAGACCGTCGGCTGGGACGCAAATGGGTCCATGCGCACGGTGTCGGCCATCGGCGTAATCTTCATGTCCGATTCGTTGATCTGCTGCCATCCACGGATGGAGCTACCGTCGAAGCCGAGGCCGTCCTCGAAGAGCGACTCATCGAGGCGGTGCGCCGGAATCGAGGTGTGCTGCCACGTTCCCGGAAAGTCCAAGAACTTCAGATCCACCTGCTTCGCGCCATGGTCTTTGGCAAACTTGAGAGCGTCTTTGATTGCTGCTTTCTTCGACATACCAGTCTTCCCGTGATCGAGGTTCGTGGGGGTGATTTAGGAGAGTGCTTCAGGACCGGTTTCTCCGGTCCGGATTCGTATTGCTTCGTCGATCGTCGAGACGAAAATCTTCCCGTCTCCAACGTGCCCCGTGTGGGCACCTTGCATGATCGCGTCGATCGCCGCGTGGACGATGTCGTCCGACACGACGACTTCAATTTTGAGTTTGGGGACAAAGTCGATGACGTATTCGGCGCCCGGATAGACCGGCGCCTTTCCACCACCTCGGCCAAAGCCCTTGACCTCGGACACGGTCATGCCGCGTACGCCGATCTCATCGAGCTGGTCTTTGATGTCGTCGAGTTTGAAGGGTTTGACGATCGCTTCGAGCTTCTTCATCAGCCACCTGAAGGGTCACGATTCGCAACGCGGCGACTGTATAACGCGCTGTGTCAACGAGATCCAACGGAAATTGCGATTCCCTTTGTTTTTCAAGGGATGACGCGCCTTGTCAATTGCGCTCGGTCGCATGGTTCAAGGTCGATCGCGAGGTCAGTTGTCTTGCACGACCCACGTACCGCCAACGTAGTCGTGAAGCGCACGCCCGTCGGGATCGATCGCACTCCAGGCTGCCCCCAGGCCGAGAGTCAGGACGTTCAGGATACCGCCAACCATTCGACGAACCGCGCCAGCCCACCCGATCGGAATGCCGCGGCGATCGATCACAGACAGCTGTGCGACTCGACCTCCCAGCGTTCGAGATGTGAACCCCTCCCACATGAGATTCCAGATCAGCCATGTCAGTACGAGCGTCACGATCGGCACGATGATCTGATTTGGATGGTCCAGCCAAAGTTTGAGCCACCATTCGCTCCAGAACCACTTCGGAGGCGGAATGTAGCTCGAATGCTGCACCACCAGACCGGCCGCGAAGGCCACTCCAATCGCAGGAACGGCATCGAGGCCGGCTGCAAGACCTCGTCGATAGAGTGGGGCGCGCTCGAACTTCAAAGGTCGCCCCATCGAGCCTGGAGCAACCCCGTTGCGAACATCCCGGCCGTTTCGCTTCGCAGGACCCGCGGGCCCAGGCCGAACGCGCTAGCGCCGTGTTCGCGAAGCGAACGAATCTCATCGTCGGTAAACCCGCCTTCGGGTCCAATCCAAATCGCCACGCTCGTCGGCGGGGCGTCGACGGCGTCCTCCGAGGAGGGCGGATGTGCAAAGAGAAGGAGCTCTTCCTCTCGCGAACTCAGTGACTGCGAAAATGACGTCGGCGCTTCGATCTTGGGAACGACCGTTCGAGTCGATTGTCGAGCCGCGGACTCGACAATCTTTCGCCAACGCTCGAGCTTGCGGTCGACCTTTGCCGCGGGAATCTGAACCACACTTCTGGCCGTCTGAATCGGGACGATGCGCGCAACCCCGAGCTCGGTTGCCTTCTCGAGCACCCACTCCCAGCGGTCGCCCTTGGGAACCGCCTGTAGCAGGGTAATCTGAAGTGGGGATTCCACATCTCGCTCGAGCGCCTCGAGTGCGCGCAGCTCGAACTCGTCCGCCACCGCCACTTCGCAGAGCCAAGCGTGCCCGCTCCCGTCGAATATCTCGACGCGGTCACCTGCCGAAAGCCTCAGAACCGTCTCCAGATAGTGGCGTCGCTCCTCTTCGAGCGGGATGACTTTGCCCGCGCTCTCGGGCATTGCCTTCGGCTGAACACGGACTCGACGCACTACGAAACCCGCTTGCGGTACACAAACGCTGCCCACTCTCCGAGATCGCGGCGTTCTTCGAGCACGAGTTCGTCGCCGGCAAACTCGCGGTGGAACCCGTCCGCTTGTTCCAGCGTCACTCCACTCACCAACAACAAGCCGTCGTTGGCGGTACGGTCGACGAGATGAGACCGGATTTGCAGAAGGATGTGACCCAAGATGTTGGCCAGCACGATCGGGAACGTCTCTTCGATTTGACCCACGTCGGTTGTCGATAGCTCGATCGGGCCAAACCCGTTTGCTTCGACGGTCTCCTGAGCGATTCCGACGGCGGTCTCGTCCACGTCGATTCCCGTGACCTTCCCGACACCGAGCCCGCTTGCGAGCATCGAGAGGATCGCCGACCCGCACCCCACGTCCAGAAGTCGATCGACCGGGTCGTCGGCGAGCCGTTCATCCAGAAGAGTAGCCACGATCTGGGTGGTCTCGTGGGTCCCAGTACCAAACGCCATCCCCGGCTCAATCACGATCTTGATTCCGCCGTCGGGAGCTTCGAACTCTTCCCAGGGCGGACCGACCATGGAGCGCTTCGACAGACGCACCGGGTGGAAATAGTCCTTCCACGCGGTCTCCCACGAGCGGTCGTCGAATCGCTCGAATCTGAAACTGTGAGCGCTTTCGCCGAGGGACTCAACGAGCTCGTCCGTGACGGTGCTCTCGCCTCTCTCCACCACGTCGAAGAACGCAATCAGGCGCACTCTTCCGTCCGGGACCGGCGCGATTGTACCCCCTTCCATGAAGGTCTCGTGGTCCTGAACCTCCACTCCGGCGGCACCCAGTTCCCAAAGGACGTCGGCCGCATCCGCGTCATCAAACAGACACTCGAAACGAAACCAAACGGGTTCAGTCATTGGAAACCTCGACAGACATGAATGATGTCTCAAACTCTCGGCTCTTCCAGTTCATCGGAGCCGAATCAAATCGATGCGATATGTTCGACGACTCGCCACCGGCGAGGCTTCCATCGAATTCGGCTTCAACGGTCTCCTCGCCAATCGCCACACCCGCCTGAAGCATCTCTACGCGAATTCTACAGCGGTCCACCGGCACTCGGCCTTCGTTTCGGATCTCGAGGTCGATCTCGTACACGAGTTCAACACCCTCATAGAATCGCCGCACTTTGCTCTCGCCAATTCTCAGGTTGTCCATGGCGTGCTCCGTTCGGAGCTCGGCGAGTCGTTTGCGAAGCGCTGCGAGTGCTTCACTCCATTCGTCGTCGGTTGCTTCACGCTCGAGTTGCGGCAGGGCTTTTTCGAGCCCGCTCAAATCGGCTCTTTTGGCTTTGTCGAGTCGTTCGATCAGCGATCTACGAGCCTCTTCGCCCTCGATTTGTTGGCGCAGAGCGTCGACCTCAGCGGTGACTTCCTCAGCGAGAGTGCCTTCCATGCGGATGGCCGCTGCTCGCTCCAGTTCCTGGAGCGCTTCGTCCAAGTTTCCAGACGCGCGGGCGGCCTTGCTGGCCTCAATGTGGCCGCGAATCTGCTCGAGCGGACCAAGTCCGAGCTCCACTCGCCATCGGTTGTCCTCATGAACCAGGACGAGCTGCTCGGTAGAAGACCCGAAGGCGACCGCGACAGTGGCCCGTTCTCCATCGAGTTCTACTGCCTCGACCGAAACCTCGGCTTCAGGCTGTTCGGAACGGACATGCCACTCCGCGTACTCCTCAATTGTCATGGCTGCCTGATCGGCTGCACTGATGAAGAGATAGGAGCGAAATGGGGCGGCGTGTCGGTAGTCGGCATCGACGAAATTGAGCGCGACTCGCTCAATCTTTTCCTCCGCGCTCAGACAAGCTGATGCGAACAGCATTGCAAGCGCAATCGCGATGTGGGCTCGATTCACCATGCCACTTTCCTACCGACTTCGGTCGCATCGGGCAACGCAGCGTTGACGGCGGCGAGCTTGGTCTCGTAGCAACGAGTTCGCAACCCAAGAGGAGGTCAAAAGATGACGGATTCAGTTCGAGTAGAGATCGAAGACGGCGTGGCGACGGTCACCATCGATCGGGCTCAGCGTCGCAATGCCATGTCGACCGCGGTCGTCGAAGAACTCATCCAAGCGTTCGAGTCTTTCTCGAGCGATGAAGTACGTGTCGTGGTGTTGACAGGCGCGGGCGAGAAGGCTTTCTGCGCTGGCGGTGACCTCTCCGACATGACGCCAGAAGACGGCATGCTGGGGCTACACGAGAAGCGAGGTAGGTTCGTCGACCTCATGGTGGCGATGCATCGTTGCGAGGTTCCGATCATCGGCCGCATCAACGGTCACGCGCTTGGGGGCGGTTTTGGCCTGGCGCTCAACTGCGACCTCTGCATCGCGGCCGACGATGCGCTCTTCGGAACGCCGGAGATCAAGGTTGGCCTCTTTCCGATGATGATCATGGCAATCATCGTGCGGAACATCGGCCGCAAGGCGGCGATGGAGCTCATGCTCACTGGGGAGAGGATCAGCGCTTCGCAGGCGGTGGAGTGGGGCGTCATCAATCGTGCCGTGCCGCGAGAGGAGCTCGACGACGCAGTCACACAACTCGCGAACCGCATCGCGGGTTTCTCGCCGGCAATTCTCAAGCTCGGCCGCCAGGCTTTCTACGACACCCAAGATATGGGGTTCGAGCAGGCTCTACGGCACCTGCATGGCCAGCTGACGTTGAACACGATGACTGAGGATGCTTCGATCGGCGTGATGGCGTTCTTGTCGAAATCCGAGCCCGAGTGGACCGGGCGCTAGGCTTCGCCGAACAAGACGTCGGCCATGGAGTATCGACCGGCGGGTTGCTCGATGAGCCACTCCGCGGCGCGCACGGCGCCGCGCGCAAAAATGCTTCGGTCGGTCGCTCGATGAGTCAATTCGATGCGCTCGCCTTCCGCGCAGAAGTAGACCGTGTGCTCGCCGACGATTGAACCGCCCCGCAGAACCTGGAAGCCAATCTCGTCGTCTTGTCGAGGGCCCGCTGCGCCGTGACGTGACCACTTGGCGCTGTCTTCGAGGGCCAATTGCCGACCACGAGCAGCGGATTCGCCCAAGGTGAGGGCTGTTCCGCTCGGCGCGTCTACTTTGTGCCGATGATGAGCTTCGAATACCTCAATGTCCCAATCGCCGGACGCTCTCGCGGCAAGTTCGACGAGACGACTGAGGATCTGCACTCCCACGCTGAAATTGCTCGCAAGGAGCACTGGAATTTCCGAAGCGGCCGCATCGAACGCAGCCTCTTGGGATTCACTGAACCCGGTTGTTCCAGAGACGAATGCTACGCCGTGTTCTCGGGCCCATTTCAGGGCCTCCAACGACGCGGAAGGCGACGATACATCGACGATTCCGTCGATCTCATCGTCGAGTTTGGTCAGCGAGTCCAGCTCCCACGGCCGTTCTTCGGTTCCAGGACGCACGATTCCGGCGATGACTTGGAGACGGCCTTCGCTGGCGCCCAAGATCGCTCGGCCCATTCGGCCGTGTGCTCCAATGATCGCGATACGCTTCACAGAAGTCCGTAGTTTCGGAGTGCGAGCTCAACCGCCGCACGGCAACTCTCATCGGCCGGATAAAGCGGCCCGCGAATCTCGGTGCTGCACCAATCGAGGAGCGCCGCAGCGGCTTTCACCGGAACGGGGTTCGTGTCGGTGAACATCGCGCGAGCGAGCGGCAACAGGCTGTAATGTAGCGAGCGAGCCGTCTCGAGGTCGCCACTGTTTGCCGCGGCGCACATCTTCGAGAGATGGCCAGGGACGATGTTGGAAACGACCGAGGTACAACCCTTGGCGCCAATCGCAAGCAGTGGGAACGTGGTGAAGTCGTCGCCCGACATGAGCGTGATGTTGTCGCCGGCGAGTTCGAGAATTCGAGCGCCGAGCACCATGTCGCCCGTTGCTTCTTTGATTGCGACCACGCCGTCGTGCTTCGCAAGCTCGGCCACGGTTTCGGCGGTCATCGAGACAGATGTGCGACCCGGAACGTTGTAGAGAACGACCGGGAGTCCACCTTCGTCGGCGATCGCCGAGAAGTGCCGGACCAACGCCGACTGCGACGGTTTGTTGTAGTACGGGGTGACCACGAGCGCGGCATCGACCCCTTCGATCTCAGCGACTCGCTGGGTGAATTCGATCGACTTCGCCGTATCGTTCGTTGCAGTCCCCGCGACGATCGGTACGCGACCTGCTGCAGCGTCGACGACCGTCTCGATCACGAGTACGCGCTCGTCTTCCGACATCGTGGCCGATTCGCCGGTGGTCCCGCAGGGAACGAGACCGTCGATGCCGCCGTCGATCTGGCGCTCCACGAGCGCGCGCAAGGCGTCGGTGTCGACTGCTCCGGCGCGAAAAGGCGTGATGAGCGCGGTGAATGCGCCTTCGAGTTTCAATGTCATTTGAGGCTCCTGCATCTACGTTTCGACGCGGCAGCCTAGGTACCGCGGCCCAGAGATGCAACTTGTGACGCGATGCGTCAGATTCCGACAGCCGTCACTTTTGACCAGTGGCGGTGGAACTTTGGCTCGGCTCGAGGATTCGGAGCACGACGCGCAATCCAACAGCTGACAGTCCTACGCCGAGGACGGTTCCAGATGCGATACAAACAATGGCTAGCATGAGGTGCTCGATGGATGCGGCGAAAGGAAACGCGCGGAAGGTGCACTCAGGGCGCGAAACTGTCAACCCGCGTCGATGATCCACTCCTCCCACGGGTCATGTTCTTCGGAACCCGTTCGGAGCTCGTCCACAAACTGCGACTCTCGCAGCATCGTCACTCGATTGTCTCGACCGCGACTCGTCAGGACGTGCGCGAGGTAGAGTTCGTCCTTGGCGCGAGTCGTCGCGACGTAGAAAAGGCGACGTTCTTCTTCGAGTTCTTCGGACGAATCGAGCGCATTGTTGCTTGGGAAGGCTCCATCGGAGACCCACAACAGGAAGACTGCTTCCCACTCGAGCCCCTTCGCCTGGTGGATGGAAGATAAGCAGACGTACTCGTCAGGCTGTTCGCCACCCACTTGGATATCTTGGCCCGACATGCTCGAAAGCAGCGTAATCTCACCCAGAAAGCGGTCGAGGTCGTCGTACTGCGCCGCGTAGTTGGACAGCTGCTCGAGATCGCCAATTCGGTTCTCGGCATTGTCGAAGTTTCGCTCGAGGTAGCTGCGATAGGGCCCATCGACGATCGCATCGATGAGGTCGGCAGGTTGCCCGTTCAGCCGCTTTCGACGGAGATCGCCGAGCAGGTTGCTCGCATCGCCCCATGTCTGCTGTACGCGGGACGGCAAGCTATTCATCACCTCGGCTGAGCCAACGTGCGCCATCGGATCGCCCATCGCGCTCGCCGTATTGAAGATCTGCTGCGCGCGTTTCGTTCCAACACCCCGATAATGCTGGGCGAGACGCAGGAAGCTCAGCTCGTCCTTCGGATTGAACATGAACTTCAGATACGAGATGACATCCTTGATGTGGGCCTGCTCGAAGAAGCGGACGCCAGACCGGACCACGTAGGGGATGCCACGCTTGGTCAGTTCCACCTGGAGCTCCATCGAGTGGTGGTGTGACCGATACAACACCGCGATTTCGTCGAGGGGCGCGCCTTCGTCGGCTAGTTCCAGGATTCGCTGTGCGATGAATGCAGACTGTTGATGCACATCCTTGAGGTGCACGAGCGCAGGACGGAATCCTGACGGCCGGGCAGGGCGTAGCTTCTTCTGAAACTGGTTGTGATTGTTGAGAATCGATCGGTTTGCCAACTCCAGAATCTCGGGAGTCGACCGATAGTTCACTTCGAGCTTGTACTGCTGGCACTCCGGATATCTCTCGGGGAACTCCAGGATGTTCCGATATTCGGCACCCCGAAATCGATAGATCGACTGACAATCGTCGCCGACGACCATGAGGTTGGAATGGTGCGCGACCATGAGGTCGACAATCTCTCCCTGCAGGTGGTTCGTGTCCTGATACTCGTCGACGAGCACATATCGGAATCGGCGGCTGATCTGCTCTCGGACGTCGTCGAACTCGACCAATAGGCGTTTCCAATTGAGTAGAAGGTCGTCGAAGTCCATCAGTCCCATCTCGAGCTTTCGAGACTGATAGATTTGAAAAACTTCGCGAATCGGCTCATGCAGCGGTTCGAAGTACCGGTAGTGCTCGTGAAGCACCTCTTGCACGGTCCGCTGAGTGTTTACGCAGTAGCTGAAGACTCTGCTGAGCACCCGGCCGCGCGGAAACCGAGTCTCCGTGGTGTCGTGTTGGGTCTCGGCGAGGCTGGCGCTCATAAGCGTAGCGGCGTCCTCGCTGTCGAGAATCGTGTAGTTGTCGGGGAATCCGAGCTTGTTACCGAACTCGCGAAGGAATCGGTTTCCGATGGAGTGAAAGGTTCCGCTCCAGAGCTGCCGAAGGTCAGTTCCCACCAGGCCGGAGACGCGGTCGGTCATTGCGCGTGCGGCTTTGTTGGTGAACGTGACCAGCAGGATCTGGTCGGGCGCGACTCCGCGATCGAGCAGCTTCGCGACCCGATAGGTCAGCGTATGCGTTTTTCCGGAACCGGCGCCGGCGATGACGAGGAGGGGGCCATCTGGAGCCTCGACGACCGCTCGCTGCTGCTCGTTGAGGGTCGACGAGTAGTCGACGCCGGTCACGCTCTGGGCGTGTTTCTCGTCCTTGAGAGTATATCGTTTCATGGCGCAGCTCGTTTGGAATCGCGGTGCAGACGCTAGATTCTGAATTCAAGAAACACAAACGCCCGCCCGTCGGAAGAACGGGCAGGTGGGTGTTCGCGGTGGGTGATCAGACCCGGAAGTTGTTGATGATGGCCTTGTTCGTATCGTGCATCGCTTTGGCGAAGTTCGTCATCATCGAGTTCATCTGGTTGATTTGCTGGAGCTGCATCTGCACGCTCTGGTTCACGATGTTGCGTTGTTCGGGGTCGAGCGACGACATGTAGTCCATGAAAGCGTCCGGATCGTTGGCCAGCATGTTGACGAGGTCGTCGACCTGCCCGTTGTCGAGAGAGACCCAGCTATCTGCTCCTTCCGAGCCGGACGTCGCTCCGGCCTCGTCTGGACTCCCGACGTCGGAGGTCGTTGCCGTCGCAGATTTCGTGGATTCAGTGGACTTACCGCTCGCAACGCCCACTGCGTTGGAGATTGCGGCGTCCAGGTCGCCAAGGCGCTCCTCCCAAAACTCTTTGAATCTCGCGCTGCCGTGGTGCAGTCCCGGAGGACGGTCGCGTACCGCAGTGTAGGCGGCGGTGAGGTCGCCCTTTGCTTTTAGAAGTTCGTCGGCTCGTGTCAGGTCGCCGTTCGCCTGAGCCTCGGCGATCAGTCGGTCGAGCTCGGCGTTGGCCGAAATGTAGCGGTCGTGGAGGATTTGCACTTGGGGTTCGATGTATTCGTCGACGTACCGGCCGTTTCTTTGGAAGTTCTCGTCTTCGAATTTCCCGCCCCGTTGCGCTCGAAGGGAGTTCTTCTCGGTAAACTCGAACTGCGTGTCGACGTGGACGTTCTGGTTGTTGACTGCGGTCATGATGTTCTCCTTTAGGTTTCGGGCTCGTGCCCTTTGGTTGGTCTCACCAAAGGTTTTCGGCCGTTGACCCAAATCGTTGCGAAAAAAGTGAAGATTTTTTTCGGGAGGAACGTGATCGCCCCATTTCGTGCGGTGATCCGAAGTTTGCTGGGAAAAATATCGACTTTTTTCGCAACGATCGGCGCGTGCGGCCGAAAACCCTATTGAACGCAGCACCACTCAACCAAAGGAGACCAAATGAACATCGGTGGCTTTATCGACAACATGGGCGACATCGCGGAACGAATCGGCGAGTCGATTGGAATCGTCGATCGCGACGAGGCAACTGTTTCGCTCGTGAACGGACGTCTGAACCACAACATCGACCTCGAAGGCTTCTCGCCCGAACAAGTCGAGCAGATCGAAAACATGCTCACCGAAGCCGCGGGCGAGCTGGAGTCGATCGAGGAAGAACTCAAGCAGGGCGACATCGATCCTGGGCGTGAAGCGATGCTCAACGCCCGGAAGAACGAGCTCAACGAAGACCTCACTAATGCCAAGTGGGAGCTCGAGCATCAGCAGTTCAACTTCGGAAAGATGTTCCTCGGCAATCTCATCGTTCCCGGTGGCGGCATCGTCGCGCAAGGCATCGGTTTCGACGGTGACAAACGGCTCGAGAGCGCGATGGGTGAGCTCACGCCTTCGCCCGAGGAGCTCGGAGTGGGTCTGCCGTCGGGGACGTCATCGGGCTCGGCTTCGGGGGCAGGCAAGCCATCGGTCGATGAGCTCGTGAGCATGCTCGCCAACGATCCGGACGCGTTCATGGAGTACATGAAGTCGCTCGACCCCGAAGATCGCAACCACGTGAACCAGGTCGTTCAGTCGCAGCTGCAGCAGATCAACCAGATGAACGCGATGATGACGAACTTCGCCAAAGCGATGCACGACACCAACAAGGCCATCATCAACAACTACCGCGTCTGAAACGCGACCACGAAGGAGACAACCATGAATGCAAATCAGGAAATCATGCAGGACATCGTTGATGCGGCCGCGGCGGGGAAGGGCTTGTTCGATGCGCTGAACTGGTCGGAGCACCAGTTCGCGAAGACGCAGAAGAAGGCGCATGAACTGTATCGGTCCGAGCGTCACAGCGACGCCGAGGTGTTGCTTCGCGGCCTCATCGCGCTCGATCCGACACGCTTTTATCCGTTGTTGCTCCTCGGCGACATCAAACGTGCCGAGGGTCGTTTGGACGAGGCGATTGACTTGCTGGAGCGGGCGCTTTCGGCCAGTCCGGGGAACGAGTCGATTCAGTACAAGATTGCGCAGACGGCGCTCGAACGTGGAGACACCCGCCGTGCGCTCGAGTTGCTCGAAGCGATTCCCGAAACGTCGCGATTCTTCCAGGGAGCGAGTTTGCTCCGTGCGCGATTCGGAGTGACGGCGTGAATCCCGTGAACGCACTCAGCAACGCCGCAATGGGCGCGCTTCGGCGTGGAGATGGCGGTCGAGCGATGATGCTCGTGGAGCGGGCGTTGGTGTGGGAGCCCGAGTCCCCGGCTGCGCTCGAAGTGATCGGTCACGTTCACCTGTCCCACGGCAACTGGCCAGAGGCCGAACTAGCTCTGAGGCAGTCCATCGCCGGCGGGAACTTCACGGCGCGCGCCTACACCGCACTTGGCCTGGTATTGCTCGAGCAACGCGCCTACGTCGCGGCGACCGCATCGTTTCGCTATGCGATTCAGGTTGGGAACGAGGATTGCCGTTGGGCTTCGCGCGCCCGGTCCGAACTCGTTCGCGTCACCACTCGGCGCGGAAATCGCGAAGCCCGCTCGTGCGTTGACGATACGACACAAGAGAGGGCCGCCGGTTGACGCTCGATCGCGGTTTCACTACATCTTGTGCGTTGATAATGGATGGCTGTCCGCACCTACGAATCTCTTCGAGAATCGCATGAACCTTCGTCTTCGTTCCGTACTTCGTGTCGTCGCTATCGCAGCATTTGCCCTCTCAACGGCATGCGGCGGCTGCAGTGACGATGTCGGCCAGGCAGAATCCGGCCGAATTCAAGTCTCACCGAATCCAATCGGGTTCTCCCAGATCGATGTAGGTTCCACGGGCGAAGTGTTCGTATCCGTGTCGAACACTGATTCTGCGGAGCTGACCGTTTTCGAGATGACGTTGGAACCTCGCGAAGGCGGTTCGACGCAAGGCCTCGAACTCGTCGGCGCCCCGGAGGGTGAATACAAGCTTGCAGGCGGTGACGTGATCTCGTTTTCGGTCGCGTACACGCCCGAAGTTGGTCAGCCGGTTCCCGAAGCGAAGCTCGTGTTTCGCACCAGTGATGCCAGCTTCACGGTGGACGACCCGCTCGAAATCCCAATCGATGCGCTCGCGAACTCGCCGCGCATCGACGTGATTCCACGCGTCGTCCGCTTCACCCGGCAGGCGCCAGGTGCCCGTGACGTGCAAACTGCCACGGTCCGAAACTCCGGGTCCGCTCCGCTCGTGATCTACGAGCAGCCCGGATACTCGGGCGGCCAGGACTTTCGTGTCCCGCCACTCGAAGCCGACTATCCGATCGAACTTCTCCCTTACGACGATGAGGCGGCACTTCAAGACCCGGCAGCGTACGAACTCGCGATCGACGTCGAGTATGCGCCGCTGGGCGACGGCGAAGACACCGGACAGCTCCTCATCGTGAGCAACGACCCGTCGGGCCTTCCGGACGAGGCGAGCGCGGATGACCGCACGACGACCGTCGTGGACATTCAAGCTTCGTTCAATTCGCCGTGCATCGCGGTGGACAAGACAACTCGCGACTTCGGGCAGGTCCCACTTGGCTCGACCGGACGCGATGTCGTCCAGATTTCGAACTGCGGGGAACAGACGCTCGAAGTTTCGGCGATTGTGATTCAGCAGAACTCCGACGATGACGAGTTCGAACTCGATCTCGGGCAGTTCGACCAAAACTCCGATGGAGCGGTAGATCGCGCGATTGAGATCCAGCCGGGCCAAGATGAACGTTTCGTCATCGAGTACGTACCGGAGCAAGAGGGTCTGGACCGAGGCCGAGTGTTCATCACCTCCAACGACCCGCTTCAGGAAGTTCTCGAATTGGAGCTGATCGCTCGCGGATCAGAAGGTGAATGCCCCGTGGCGGATGGTGGCGCGTTCATTCGGGGGGTCACCGCAACGCCTCAGCAGACGCTTGCCGCGTCGCCGTTGCAGTATGTTGTCCTCGATGGGACGGATTCGTTCGACCCTGACGGTGCAGTCGTCGAATACCAGTGGAGCATTTTGGAGAAGCCTTCGGGGGCATCCTCGACGCTTGGGCCGACCCAGTCGGACCCCACCGACGTGGACCAATCTCGACGCGAGTACCGGCTCCTGGTGGCCGGGGAATATCGATTCCAGCTCGAAGTCATCGACAACGAGGGCTTCTACTCCTGTGAGCCTCGAGAGATCGTCGTACGCGCAATTCCGAATGAGCGGGTGCTCGTCGAGCTGACGTGGACGAATCCGGAGGACCCGGACGAAGCTGACCAGCAGGGAAGCGACGTCGACCTCCACCTCGCCAAGATGGGACCCGGGGAGTGGTTTACCTCGCCCTACGACGTGTACTTCCGGAATCCGAATAACTCAGGCGGCGGTGTTGGGCTGTGGAATCCGGAGTCGCCCAGCTTGGACATTGACGATCGCGATGGTGGCGGGCCCGAAAACATTCAGATGGACGATCCGGCCAACTGTGAGTGGTACGCGGTCGGTGTTCACTACTACCGTCAGATCTTTGGTACGGCCTACGTGACCGTGCGCATCTACATCGATGCGCAGCTCGTGTACGAGAACATCAACAAGCCTCTGTCACGAACCGGCCAATTCTGGGACGTTGCTCGGATCCACTGGGATACGGGACGAGTCTATGATTACGACCAGGTTTACGAGGCGCCGCCGCTCATGCAGGCGCCCGTGGTGACGCCGGGGATGACGAGTTCCGGTCTCTGTTCGAATCAGAATCTCTACCCGGTGAACTAGCGACCGTTTCATCGCGATAGACTGCATCGGTTTTTTTGTTTCGCGGGCAGGCAACGTGCGCGTATGATGAGGGTGATTGTCACACGGTAGAATCACCGCTCCGTTCCGAAGAGCGCGTCTATGGCCAGCGGCCACGAGGGCGAAAAGCCTGTTGATACATTCACCTGCCCTGATTGCGGCTCTGAGAGCCGCGATCCAGAGTGGTGTGACACGTGCGGCGCGCCCATGGCGTCGTCGAAAGACACCGCTGTGAGATGGCTCGAGCCCGGCCAGACGATTTCAATCGAAATTGAGGGGAACGCGACCGAGATGACCGTTCGCGAAGTGATCGAGAACTACGCGACGCGTCGCGTGGTTGTCGCAGACGTCGACGCGAATAGGGCTCTCATCTTGGAAGAACGCGAGACTTTCGGTGGCAAGTTGCCCGAGCTGAGCCCAGAACTCGCCAAGCTCTTCAGGCATCCGGTGGCGCACGCGACGCACGGAGAGCACCCGTTGAGGGTCTACGAAGACAGCCCTGGGGTCACAATCGAAGACTTGGTCGATGTATCCAACGGCCAGCTGAGCTTCGCGCAGGTGAAAGATACCTTCCTCGCCGTCGTCGACCTCGTCATCGAAGCGCACCGACAACAGCAGTTGGTGCTTGCCGTTGCGCCGTGGACGGTACGTATCGAAGGCGGTGCGCTCTCGAAGCGAGCCTCGAGGTCGGCATACTCGCCGCAGACGGAACTCGAGACGGTCGACGTGGGTCGAGAAGATTTCGCGGAACCCCCCGGCGGTCCCGAGCAGCGACGTGAAGACGTTACGCTGGAAGAGCCGCTTTCTGCGGTGCTTGCAGCCGGAAAGCGTCAAGTCGGCTACGACTCGGAGCTTTCCGAGCCGAGTGATGCTGATTCAGGTGGCCCGCGGCCTACCGACAAAGTCCACACGCGCGAAATGTCTCCCGAGGAAGTCGACGCTGCCGTCGCCGATGCCGATTCCGAGATCGAGGAACTGAGCGAATCGTCGGACCTCTCTGAGGTTTCGGGAGAAGTGGAGGAATTGCTCAACGCCTTGGATTCGGAAGCGGTTGAGACCGCCGAGGGCGAAGTCGAGATTCTCGACGATGAGACCATGTCGGACTGGAACATGTTCGACCACGACTACGACGACGACGATGAAGACGACGACGAAATCGTCGACGTGCTCGAAGATACGGGCATTCTCAACATCGATGCGTTGGTGGAAGAGGACGAGCCTGCGCACGCGGTGCTCGACGGGTTGGATCGACTGTATCCGTTCAACGAAACACCGGACGAAGTGCCGGTCGTGATGGGCTTCTCGCCGCCGGAACTGCTCGGAAGAGTTCGGGCGGACCTCGCACCGTGGTGCGACGTCTTTTCGCTTGGAATGCTGCTCTACTACATGGTGAGCGGTCACATTCCGCCTGCGTCTGTCTACACGCGCTACACGCCGGCGCTCCCAATGCGAAACTTCCGCCCCGGCTTCCCGCCTGGCCTCCAGCCAGTGGTCTCGCGGGCAACTCGGCCGGCGCCGGATGACCGGTACTCGAGCGTGGAGGCACTGCGAGATGCCTTCCTAAACGCATGTGAGCTGATGGAGCGACGTTCCAGCCACATCGGAAGCGCCAATCCCCCGCGAGTACATGTCGCGGTGGATACACATGTTGGAATCAACAAGGGCAAACGGAATCCGACGAATCAGGATAGCGTTTTCGGCAAGGTCTCCGACGATGGACGGTTCTCGCTGATCGTTGTCGCAGATGGCGTCTCGACCGCTAGCTACGGCTCGGGCGACCTCGCGAGTCACCAACTCACGATCGCTGCCGCTGCGATTTGGGAAGACGTGCTTCCGGCCTACCTCATGGATGAGCGAATCGATGAGATTGGCATCATTCGTGACATTCTGAACCGCGCGAATGACGGCATCGTCAAGCACGTGAACGAGCATCACACTCCGTTCATGGGTAATCCTCATGAGGTGATGGGGTCCACCGCGCTCGTCTGCATCATTCGGGACGGGGTGGTCACCCTTGCGTCATTGGGCGATTCGCGTGCCTACATCCAGAATGCCTCGGGACTCGAGCAGACCACCATCGACCACAACCTGTGGACGCTGAGCATTCTCGATGGCGTGGCACCCGATAGCGCCCTCGCGATGCCCCATGGGGACGCGCTCGCTCGCTGTCTTGGAACGTTCATGATCGAGAACGGCAATCTCGATCCGGTGAACCCCGAGCCAGACTTCTTCCGGTTCGCGCTCAGTCGGGGCGACTCGCTCCTCCTGACCACGGATGGCCTCGTGGACTTTGCCGGAGCGAACCCATTCGCAGCCGAGGAAAACGTTCTCGCTGTGATGCTCGCCGAGCCAGACCCGGCCCTGGCGTGCCTCGAACTCATCCTGCTCGCCAACCGGGGCGGTGGCGGTGACAACATCGGAATCGGCATCGCTCAGTTTATCTGAGCGAATCCTTTCCGACTTTCCAGATTGAGAAGAGGGGAACTACGAAGGGCGATCTTCGCTGCGCTTTCGGAGCTTCTCTGCGTACTCGAGCGTTTCGCGCGGCACGAATTCGGCAGGTGGCGCCGGACGCTCCGTAGCGACGACTTCGTCACTCTCGCGTTCGATCCAACGAACGGTGTCGCGCAGCGTTTCGTCCGGATCGCGAGGTGACCACCCGAGCTCCGCCGTTGCCTTCGACCAATCGATGTACCAGTAGTGCTGGGCCATATCGACGCTGATGGGGTCGAGGTCGGCCCGCTTGCCGAAGAAGCGCATCGCGCCGTCGAGCAATCGAGCGCCGGCAACCGCCGCGCCATCGGGGATGGTCAGGCGAGGAGCAGGGATGCCGGTGAGCTTCTCGAGCTTCGTAAAGAAAGCTTCGAGGGTGAGGTTCTCTGCGCCGAGGAGGTACTTCGATCCCGGCTCTCCCTTTTCCATCGCGAGGATGAACGCGTCGGCCGTGTCTCGAACATCTACGAACGAGATGCCGCCAGATGGCACGGTCGGGATGCGACGCTTCATGAAGAGCACCACGTCGCCAGTAGAGCTCTTTCGCCGGTCTCCAGGCCCGAGGAGCAGAGTAGGGCGCATCTGGACGATCGGTAGCCCTTCCTCGGCCACAAATCGGTCGCACACGCGCTCTGCGTAGATCTTCGAGAGGTAGTAGGGCCAGTGCTTGACCAAATGTTCGACCGTCGGGTCAGAGTCGTCGGCGATGACGCCGGCGGTGGTGCTCACGCCCACGGTTCCGCTGGTGGAGGCGACTACGATCTTCTCGACCTTGGAGCCACGGAGGGCATCCAAGAGTCGACGAGTTCCGTCGACGTGCAGTTCGTACATCAGGTGGGCGAACTTCGCGTCTCGCTCGACACGTCCGGCGAGGTGGTAGACGCGTGTCACGCCCTCAACGGCGGCCAGCACATCCTGGGTATCCGAGAGGGAACCCTCGACGATTTCGGCGCCCTTTTCGGCGAGTTCGAAGTCGAACGAGCGACAGAAGATGCGGACTTTCTCGCCGCGAGCGAGGAGCTTCTCGGCAAGGTGGCGTCCGAGGAAGCCGGTTCCGCCGGTGATGAGCGTAGTCATGGGTACTCCTTAACCTTGAAGACGGAACACACTTTGGAACTGCATGAGCAGGTCGGGTGAGTTCGTCTTGATTGTTCCGTCCATGAACTCGTCGAACGACGGGATGTAGCTCTCTTGCACGATCTTTCGGAAGAGCTCAGGGCTCGTCTTGACCACGCAGTCAGCCTCGCCGCCATCGGGCTTGCCCATTCGAATGTTGCAGTTGTCCGGGTCGACGATGACGGTCCACTTCATGTCCTCGACTTTGCCGAGGGTGAAGTAGAACGTGACCTGCTCGTCGATCTGGTCCGTTTCGAACTTGTCGTTCAGCTCGGCGAACAGTGGAGCCACCGAGTCGTCGCCGTCGGTGTTGGCGCCCACCAGGCTGAGTTCTTCGACTGCCTTGTGGGCTCGGTCGCTGATGGCCTGGTAGAGGTCATTGCCGGTGAGGTCAGGGTTGTCGCGCAAGATGTCGCTCGCGCGAACAGCTTTTCCGATGCGTACCTTGAGTTTCCGCTTGGTTACGGATGGCAGGCTCTGCCCCTTCGGAAGCGCTCGGTAGGTGCCTTCGATCCAGACGGGAAGGATGTCTACTCGTTGTTCAGCGACGAGATATCCGAGCCCGCGGCGGAAGGGCCGCAGCTTGCCATCAGTCGCGCGAGTTCCTTCGGGGAACATGAGCAGCGTCTCACCTGACTGAAGCGCTTCTCGAGCGCGCCCAAGAGACGTCTCGACGTTTCCGGAACGTTCGACCGGAATCAGGTTCGTGAAGTGCTTGAAGTACGTCTTCCGCGCCTTGTTGGAGAAGAAGTAGTCCGCGGCGGCGAGCGCTCGAATGTGGCGGCCGAAGTCGCCCAGCGCGTACTTCACAAGTCCCATGTCGAGGTGGCTCGAGTGGTTCGCGACCACGATGACGTTGGGGTTGTGGTACGGGATGTTGCCCTGACCGTAGACGTCGACATCGTAGAAGTCGTCGTAGGTCCACATTTGACCGGCGTAAAGCAGGCTCTTGCCGGCTTCCGCGATTGGTTTCGGAACGCGAAGTTCTTGGACTTCGTCGAGCACGCTTCGATTCCGCGGCGCGAGGGCGACGGACGAGTGTCCTGGAGACTCGAGCATGTCACGAAGCTGACCGACGGTTTCGATGCGGCTGAGCTGGTCCGTGGTGACGTGGAATTCGCGATTCTCGAGGATGGACGCGAGCTCGACGACCATGAGGCTGTCGAACCCGAGGTCGTCTTGGAAGTGGGTGCTGGCGGCGACGATCTTGCGGTCGACGCCTGCGAGACCCGCGATGGCGTTGTCGAGCCAACCCCAAGTCGCCTCTTCGGCTGGCGTGTCGTCTTCATGTGCTTCGGCGTCTGCTTCGAGCAGTCGCTGCAGGATCGAGATGACCTCTTTGCGCTTCACCTTCCGGGTCGGCGTGCGAGGGAACTCTTCGTCCCAGAAGCGAAGGACCTGAATTCGGTTGTGTGGTGCGACGCGGGCACCCTCGACTCGAATCCAGTCGCGAATCGACTGTCGCAGATTCGCGATGTCGTCGGCCGTCGAAGCGTCGTCGACATCGGGCCGAACCAGCGCACCGACGCGCTCCGAACCTTGTCCGTCGGGAAGACCGACGACCGCGAGTTCGAGTGCGTCCGGGCACTTCCCGTAGATCTCTTCGAGTTCGTCGGGGTACACGTTTTTGCCGGCCGAGGTCACGATGACCTCTTTGCTTCGGCCGACGATCGTGAGGTTGCCCTTCTTGTCGAGCTTTCCGAGGTCGCCGGTGCGAAGCCAACCGTCGTCGAGGGCCTTTTCGGTCTCTTCAGGACGGTCGAGATAGCCAAGCATCACGTTGTCGCCGCGAGCGACAATCTCGCCCACGCCGTCTTTGTCGGGATTGCGAATCTCGATCTCGATGCCCTTCAGCGGCTGTCCGACGCTTCCTGGAAGCAGCCCGCGGTCGGGGCGATTGACGGTCAGAACCGGCGCTGCCTCGGTCAGGCCGTAGCCTTCGTAGAGGTTGAATCCGAGCCCGTAGAAGGTCTTCAGGACGTCTTCCGGCAGCGACGCACCGCCCGAGATCATGTAGCGCATTCGATTGCCGAAAGCCGCATGGATCGGGGCGAAGAGGGTAGGGCCGAAGTTCATTCCGGTGCGGTCGCGAAGGCTTCGGTTGAACGAGACCAGCTGGTCGAACATCCAGCGAACGCCGGGCCCTTGTTCGTCGAGCTGCGTCTCGATGCGACGATGCAACAGCTGCCAGAGCGCCGGGACGCCGATGAGCGAGGTTACTCGGGTCGAGGTCATCGCCGAGCGAAGTTCGTCTCCGGACAGCTCCTCCATGTAGGTGATGGTGGAGCCCTTCGAGAACGGCATCAGGAAGCCAGCGGAGAACTCGAACGTGTGGTGAAGTGGGAGCACGCTCAGGAAGCCGTCACGCTCGCCAATCTTGAACATTCCGTCGAGGCTCGCCAGGAGCGACGCGAAGTTCTTGTGCGTAAGCATCACGCCCTTCGGCACGCCTGTGGTGCCCGACGTGAAGATCAGGCTCGCCAGATTCGCTTCTGGGTGGACGAGCGCCGTGGACGGTACCTCGACCTCGGGCATGTCTTCGCTCGTCAGTGCGAGCGAGAAGAGCTGCGGCAGGGTCACCAAGTTCACGTCGTGGTCGAGCGCAGCGAGCGCCGGTTCCAACGTGGCTTCGAGGCGGTATTTCACCGCATTACTGACCACGACCACACGGGCCCGGGAGGACGCGGCGAGGTTCGCGATTTGCTCGGCATTCGACTCAGGGTCGACGGGCACCGAAACGGCACCAGCCTTGATGATGCCGAAGTACGCCATACCCCACTGTGGACGGTTCTCGCTGATGAGCAGGACCGCCGTTCCGGGCGCTGCTCCGTGCCCGCGGAGTGCGATCGCTGCGCGCTCTGCGTGCTTGCGAACATCCGCGTAGGTGTAGCGTTCGACGATGCCGCCCGCGTGGTGCTGGAATGCGACCTGGTCGGCGAAGTTGAGCGTGCTCGAGTCGAACAGCTCCAGAAGGTCACGGAACGTGTAGACCTCGCGGTTCGATTCGCGGAGCTTGGCTTCCAGCTGCGGGAAGACGTGCTTGTCCAGGCCCGGAACGTGGATGTTGAGCCAGTAGTGGCGCCAATCCATATCTTCGACCATGCAGCCGTACATCGGGAGTTCTTCCTCGACGAGCATGGTGCGCAGCTTGATGAGATTGTCCGCGCGGAACGTGTAGATGTTCTCGTAGATGAACGGCAGGAACAGTTCGAAAATCTTTTCGCCGACCGTGGCGAGTTTTTCGGCCTGTCGTGTCGCGCCGCGGATGACGTCGACCGCTTTGCCGACACCGCCCATCTGTTTGGTCGGCAGTTTTCCAAGCAGGCCGCCGAATCCCTTGGCCGCCTTGGCGAGCCCGGGAGCCGACAGTCGATTGAAACGGGCTGGCGCGACTGGAATGGAGTCGAGCGACTTGAGGACGATTTTCTGCCACTGCGGCATCTTCGAGCGCTTGTCGTACAGCTTTCGGACGCTGAGGGTGGTCAACTCGATGAGTCGATTCATCGGCAGCGGGCTGAGGTGCGACGAACCGCAGTGGTAGACCTTTTCGGCGCGACCCTGCAGGAGCGCGGCGGCGATGGCGAGCATGGAGCCGGCGACGGTGTCGACCGGGATGACGTCCAGATTCACTTCGTCCCGAGTCGGGATGAAACGATGGCCCTTGTACGACAGGTAGATGATGGGCGCCGTAGTGTTGATGCCCTCGTTCCAGCCTACCTGAGGATACGAAACCGACGACTCGATGACGGCCGGACGGAAGATGGTGAAATCGACGTCGCCCGCGTTCTTCGCGAGCAGGCGCTCACCGAGGGATTTCGTGTAGGTGTAGATGTTGACCCAACCCCAGTGGTCGGCCCGCTGTCGGCCATCCTGCGAGAGCTGGTCGCGAATCCACTTCTTCTTCACTTCGTCGAGCACTTCCTGAAGCAGCTCGTCGTCGTCGGGGTTGATGTTGCGCTTGCGCATGATGTCGCGCGCTTCCCGAGTGAAGAGGCTGGTTCGCTCCTGGTCTTCGGCCAGCGCTTCGACGTGCTCGACCATCGCGAAGCAATCTTCGACTTCGCGTTCTGGATCGTATGGAACCCGGAGGTCGTCGTAGTTCGGGTAGTGCGTTTCGTCGGGAACGATCTCGTAGCTCGGGCCGTCGACTCGGCCGGCAACGAAGCACGTCGAGACGTGCATCACTTTGGCTTTCGAACCGCCCACTCGCGACAGTGCGAGGAGGTTGCGGTGCGAGAGGGTGTTGATCTCGAGCGCGTGACGCAGGTTCGGGTTGAAGTTGGTCAGGCCCGCGGAGTTGATGATGAGGTCGAGATTCTTGGAGATGTCTTCGGCTTGGTCTTCGGGCACGCCGAGCAGTGGCTCGGTGATGTCGCCACGAAGCACAGTGACCTTGGAGTGAAGCCACTCGAGGGATTCGGTGCCATGGGCCGCGCGGACGGGGTCGAACGCCCCCGAAGCCGCGATTTCGTTGTAGAACCGGTCTTCGGCGGCTTGTTGCGTACGCGCACGGATCACCAGGTAAAGCTGGTCGATGTCGGGGTGCTCGTGGAGAAGCATCGACACGAACACTTTACCGAGGAATCCGGTTGTGCCCGTGACGAGGATACGACGTCCACTGAGCGTCTCTTTGACCGAGAACTTCGGGGTTTCGAGGGCTTCGACGGCATCTCCGGCGGAGCTCGGCAGCGCGACGGCGCCGAGATCGTCGGTCGGCGCAGCAGCTTGTTCGGGCAGCTCGGAAGCTCCCTTTGCGCCGTTCTTGTGTCCGTTTTTCGATTCAGCCATGACCAATTCCTAAGCAAACCGCCGTTCGTGGCGGTCGTTCGACTCAGTCTTCCACATCAGCGATGAGGAAGGGGGGGTGATGCATCACGGTGACGTCCATGTCGTCGCCGTGAATCTCTCGCGCCATTTCGAGCGCTTCATCCATCGTGCGCGCCGTTTGCCAGCCGAGGCGGGCGGGGACGTGCTCGTTTTCAGCTCCAACCACGATCACGTTTCCGACGTGCTCGCGACCGTTCTCGCCCCAGTACCACATGTAGAAGGGGTGCACGCCGTGGTACGCGTTTCCGCGGCGGTACATCTCGACGTAGTTCGGGTTGTGGGCGAACTCTTTCTCCCACTTTTCCTGCAGCTCGGTCGTGACACGGGTTTCGCTCAAGCATCGGTTGAAGAACTCGATGTAGCTCGGGTGGTGGTCCGGGTCGAACTCGTCGTAGCAGGGGTGCGTGATGATGTACGTTCCGCCTTTCTTCACGAGCGGCTTTCCACGGTACATGTTGTGGAAGTAGCCGAGCGCCATGACCTGGACGAGCAGCGGGTTCAAGATCGAGTTGACGTTGTAGGGCGACTCGAACGGAATACCGAAGCAGACGACGTCGGATTGCCCTTTGACCTTCACGGCGTGCTGCTGCCAGCACTTCTCGAGGGTCTTGGCGTGCACTTCCTCGGTCGAACCGGCGTGTACGCCGATCAGACCGTAATCAGCCGGAACCTTGTGGAAGAGGGCGCGCTTGGCGCCTCGTGGGAGGTTCTCGAGCGCAACCTGCATCGACTTGAACTTGAGATGGTCGGAGCCGGTCCAATCCCCTTCGGGCTTGGCGAGGAATGCGAGCGCGTCGTCGTACATCTTGTTGTTGAGGACCGTCTCGATGTGGAAGACGTTGAGCTTCTCGTTGATGAGTTTGCCCATCCGAGTGTTCGACGAGTAGAGCGCCGAGTTCTCGGGGTCCATGTAGGAGTTGGACTTCAGGATCGTCTTCGGATTGTGGTGGTGCCGAATACCCTGATAGCCGCTGAGCCCGGTACCGATCGACTTGTAGCCGCCGTTCATCGGGACGTAGTTGATGTTCACGTAGATGAGCAGGTCCGATTCGGCTGCTCGACGCACCATCTGGACTTCTTCGCCGTGTCGGGTCTCGCCGAGAATGACCATCTCGTCGGGGTCTTCGGCGTCCATGTTGTAGAGCGTATTCGGATAATGCTCGGCGAAGATTTTCGGACCGACCATGCGCTTGATCTCCGACTCCGTCATGCGGCGGTGGAGCGCGAGCGCGATGATCATGTGAACATCTTCGACACCGTGGTCCTGCAGCATCTGGAGAATGATCTCCAGCATTTGCTGTCGCAGGTCCGGGGTCTTCATCGGCGGAAGCGGCACCGAAATGTCGTCGATCGCGATGGTGACCTTCATCCCCGGCTTGAGCTGCGCGTAGAGCGGCGGCACGTCGCCTTCGGGATGGTTGAGGGCGTACCGGATGGCAGCCTGGCGGTTCTCGATCGGCTTCATCGGCGGGTTCGAGTAGAGCACTCGAGTCCCAGCCGGCATCTTCGCCGTCATAAAGTCTTCGGCGTAGTGGAAGAAGATCGGGTCCGAATCCTCATCGAGAATGCGGACGTTATTGAATCCAGTCTGTTCCATGACTCCTCATCAGAGCCCGAATTTCGGGCGGAGAAAGAAGGGGGTGTCGCGGCAAAGAGGCTCTACGCGAGGTCGAGCACCGGCCACTGATAGGCTTTGGCGGTCGTGCGCAGGCGGAAATCGGGGTTCACGGCGCACGGGCGTCCGACGGCCGAGAGCAGCGGAAGGTCGCTCCCGCTGTCGGCGTACGCAAAGCACTCGTCGAGGTCGAGGTTGTTCTCTTTGGCGTACTTTCTGACCCAGAGTGCTTTGTTCGGTCCGGCGATCATCGGTTGTTCGAGCTCTCCGGTGCAGATGCCATCGCGAATGCGCAGCTTGTTCGCGACGAAGTCGTCCACTCCGAGGTACTCGGCGAGCGGCTCGGTGACCCAATCGATCGCGCCGGTGATGAGCACCTGACGGTGCCCCTGCTCGCGCGAACGGTCGATGAGTGACTTGGCGCCTTCGAAGATGTTCGGGCGAATCACGTTCTCAAAGACTTCTTCGCCGATGACGGCGAGTCGGTCCTCCGTGAAGCCTTTGTAGTTCTTGTAGAACGCGTCGTTGAAGAGCTTTCGGTCGTACTTGTCGGCGATCCAGTAGAGCGGGAGGCTCGCCAGAAGGCCGGCGGTTCGTCCGATACGGTCACGAATGCCCGGCGCGTTGATCGCGTAGTAGGCGTATGCGTGGACAACGTTCGTTTTGATCAGGGTGCCGTCGACGTCGTAGAACGCCGCGGTGCGTTTGGTATCAGCAGCCATAAAAACACTCCATTTTCGCAACGGGGCGTTCGCAAGGGCCGAAACGTGAAGAAATGCGGCCGTTGCGGGTCGAATTTTCGCATCCCGCGCGAGTGGACGCATAGATAGGGAGCGGCTCAATCGTTGTCAAGGAGTGGGGTAACCTGACTTGCGAGTCACCTTTGTGTCATGCGGGTGTGGCGGCATTGCGCGAGAGGTCCCTGGTGGCGTCTGGTGGCGCGGTTTGCGACCGACTTTCGGTTGCCTCCAATACCGGGTCGGCGTTAGACTTCTTGAACGATTCACCGCCCCAATACCGAAAGAACGTTCATGGCAGCCGCCGTCGTCGATCAGCTCCGGTCACAAATCGAGGGATTGCTCGAGGGTGGTTCGCGGTACCAGACCGAGAAGATCGGCGTGATTGCCGCCTACCTCGTGGTCGTGATCGGCACACTCATCTACGTCTTCGGTGGCGAAGATCCAGACAATCCGCTCGGGGCGGAGTACGGGTTCGAGACCATTGCGCCGCTCAATGATCGAATCTTCTTCATCGAGAACGGTGGTCCCCGCGATTGGACGAACGTTCGAATCGCGGTGAATCGGAACTATCTGCACACCATCCCGAAGGTTCCGGTCGACGAGCGCCTCATCCTTCGGCCCGACGACTTCGACTACTATTTCTACGTGCCTCGCCAGTTCGGCAGGGCGTCGTGGGAGTCGCTGTCGAAAGCCAAGAAGCCCGGACAAAAGGCACCTGCGAACGTCGAGACCAAGATCGTCGAAGTGAATGCCGACGAGGGTCGAGTGGACATCGATGTGGCGAGTGAAGGTGGCGAGGCCGCTCAGGCAAACCCTGATGCTGGAACCGCCGAAGAGTGAGTCCGGTGCAGCCGAGGCCCGGGAGTCCCGCGGGCATCTACGTACACATTCCGTTCTGCGCGCAGCTGTGTCCGTATTGCGATTTTGCGGTCGCGGTACGTCGCACGATTCCGCACGAAGAGTACGCAGATTCCGTCATCAGAGAGCTCGCGGCTCGACAAGCCGACGGGGAGCTCGAAGGGCGGAATGTCAGCTCCGTCTACTTCGGAGGCGGTACACCGACGATGTTGGCGCTCGAACAGGTCGCACGCATTGTCGACCGTATTCGAGCCCTCGGCGTGGATCCGGCAGAGTGGACCTTCGAGGCCAACCCCGTGGACCTGAGTCGAGACGTTGCTCGAGGTTGGAGCGACCTCGGCTTTTCTCGGGTCAGTCTCGGTGTGCAATCGTTCGACGACGACTATCTCGAAAGGCTCGGACGAAAACATGATGGGACGATCGCGAAAGCCGCCATCGGCAGGGCTCATGAGGTTGGTCTCGATACTTCGATTGACCTCATTTTTGGTGGCCCGCAGCACGATGAGGCTCTCTGGCAACGGGACCTCGAGGTTCTTACGGCGCTTCCGCGGCTCGACCACGTGAGCGCGTATCATCTGACGGTCGAACCGGGCACGGTTTTTTCTCGAAGGCTCGAAGCCGGAGACTTGGAGCTTCCGGATGACGACGTCGCTGTTTCAATGCTCGAGTCGCTTCGACAAGCGTGCAGTTCGCGTGGCGTGGAGCAGTATGAGGTCTCGTCGTACGCGGCGGAGGGGCGTCGAAGTGTCCACAATAGCCACTATTGGCAAGGAAGCGAGTACCTGGGGATCGGAGTTGGAGCGCACGGCCTCAAGATTGACGGCGAAGTCGTTCGGACATCGAACTCCCGTCGGCTCGCCGAGTATATGAAAGCGCCGGTTTCGTCTCGGAACAGCGAAGTGGTCTCGCCCTCGGTCCATGTCGCCGAGCGATTGTTCACAGGGCTCCGTAGCGCACACGGCGTGGACCTGCACGAGTTGGCTGGACAGTGTGCTCAGGAAGAGTGGCACCGAGCGTTGGAAAAGGGGCGAATCGCTCTTCAGCGGGTCGTGGAACAGGGGTGGGCGACGGTCGAGAACGAAGTCTTTCGGCCCACTCGGTCCGGGTATCTGTTCGCCGATTTAGCCGGCAGTTGGGTGTTCGACGAAATCGTGGATTGATGCGGTCGAGAGGGGTGTGGCGCGTGCCAGATTGACGGCCGGTTGGCGGGGTGATCATCGTTGCCAAGCGAAAACGGCGTCTGTTACCATCGCGGCTGCTTCGTACGACAGAATTTGAGCGGCCACTGGCCCGTCGCCATCGCGCGCGCAACCGGACATCAGGACGGTCGCGGTGGGCCGACGAATTGGGACCACGTGGGCTGCACAAAATACGCCCCTCAAAGAGCGTTTTGCGCTCACTTTTCCTCTTCGAAGGAACCGGGTCGATGGCCTCAGAAATTCATGAATTGAAAACACGCTGGGAAGACGAGCCGAACAACTTGGACGTCTTTCATGAGCTCGAAGCTGCCTACGCCGACCAGGGCGAGTGGCGCGAGATGGTTGAGCTTCACCGTAAGGGTGGTCAGCGTTTTCGTGGCCGCGACGACTTCGGCGCGAGCTACATCGAGTACCTCGAGCTCATCCTCGCCGAGACTGAGGCGAAACCCGAGAAGAACCGGTTGCTCGTGGCATTGGGCGACGCTTACGTCGACTACGGCTCGAAACGCGAAGAGGCGATGAAGGCCTACCAGACCGCGTTCAAGACCTACCCGTACGACACCGAATGTTTGGACCGCGCGCGCTCGATCTATCGACGCGACGGTGATTTCGAACGAGTCCTGCTGCTCTACAAGCTCGAGCTGAAGGTCAAGACCGACCCGCAGCCGCGCGCCGAAGTCATCTTGCGCATGGCGCAGGTGCAGGGCGATGACTTGCGCGCGTTCGACCGGGCGCTCGAGCTGATCGCTCAGGCTACCGACCTCGTACCCGACCACGCGCTAGCCCACGAGCTACAGCAGGTCTACGAGTCGAAGCAGACGATCTACGGCGTGGTGAACGAGCTCGTTCGCGATGCCCGTGAAGTCGCGAACGAGCTACCAGAGGAGGCCGCGGAGTCGCTTGTCCGAGCCGCCCAAATCGAATGGGACCGGGAGGCCGGAAACATCGAGACGGCGACCGAGTACGCCGAGGCCGCGTATCGGTACGATCCGTCAAACGCCGAGGCAAAGGCGCTCCTCGGTGCGCTGTATCGAGAGCTCGGACGCGAGGCAGAACTCGCGGACACCGGCGATGCCGGAGTGGCGCTCATGGCGCCAGTGCAGGTTCAGGGCGAGGAAGCTTCCACGCCGGATACGAATTCGACACAACGCTTGTCGCCCGAAGACCTCGAGAAGATTCACAGCGAGGACTTCAAAGACGCCGAGGTTGCGCAAGACTCCGAGTACGATTCGGAAGCGTCTGAGGCCTCGGAGGTTTCGGAAGCAAGTGAAGCGGTCGACGAGGACTCCGAAGAGGGCGGAAGCCTTCGAGACACGATTCAATCGCCCGCAATCGCTGCTCGCGCACAAGACCTGTCTGAACCCGAAGAAATCGAAGCGGAGGAGTCCGAGGCGTCTGAAGTGGCGGAGGAATCCGAGGCGGAAGAAGCCGAAGACGCTGCCGCGGCGGATTCCGATGACTCCGAGACCGAGAGCGCCGAGCTGGCGAGGTTGGCGGAGGAGCCCACGCACCTTCCATCGCTGCGCGCGTTCAAAGAAGAGCGACTCGCCGCCGGCGATGTGGACGCCGTGATCGAACAGTACGAGGAGTCGGTCAAACGCCTGCGAAAAGAAGAAGGCGAGGCCGAGGTAATGGCGGAGCTCGCCGGCCTATACTGGCGCGAAAAGGAAGATTGGGAACAGGCTGAGTACTATTACAAGCGCCTGAAGCTGCTCGATCCGGCCCACCCGGAGATGCAGGACTTCTACGAGGCCTTTTACGAGCGCGAAGGCGAGTGGCGAAAGCTCTCGGCGATGTTGTCGTCTGCGGCTCAGAACGCCGACGACCCCGACGACAAGCTCGAGATTACGCGCCGTCTGGCCACCCTCGCCGAGGGGCCGATGGAGTCGCCAAAGGTCGCGATCGATGCGTGGAAAGCCTATTTGCGCGATGTCGAGGGCGACGCCGAAGCGATCGAAGCGCTTCGTCGCCTGTATCAGGAAGAGGGCAAATGGAGCGCGTACGCAGATTTGCTCAAGGATGACTTGAAGCGAATCGGCGAAGACGGTCCGGCCGAAGAACGTCTGCCGGTGCTGGAAGAGATGGTTACGGTGTATCGAGACCACCTTGGGCTCGAGCCGATGGTCATCGTGACGCTCCAGGAGATTGTCTCCCTGGATGCCGCTCATGGCGGAGCGTTCGATGAATTGCGGGGCTTGTTGGAGAAGGGCCGTCGGTACAACGACCTGGCGCAGCTCATCGAATCGCGCGCGGAAGCGGCGGTCGATGCTGGCGACATCGCCACGGCGACCGATCTGCTGCTGGAAGTCGCCGACATCTGGCAGGAAAGGTTGAAGAATGTGACCCAGGCGCTCCCTCACCTCGAGAAGATTCTCGAATTGGATCCGTCGCACGAGGGCGTGGTTTCGCGGCTCGAGGCGGTCTACGAACAGCGCCGTGACTACGTTTCGCTGTTCGACCTCCGTCGGCGGCAAGCGTCGCTGTTGGAGGGCGATGAGCGTCTGGCACGGCTTCGAGAGCTGGCCGAGCTGGCGCAGGAGAAGATTCGCGACCCCAATCAGATTGCACCGATTCTCGAAGAGGTGGTCGAGGCCGACCCTGAGGATCGGGCGACGCTCGATGAACTCGATTCGATCTATCTTCGGACGGAGAAGTGGTCGGAGCTTGCCTCGGTGCTCACGCGAATTGCGGAGTTGGCCGAAGGCGAAGAGCGCATTGAGAAGCTCGACCGGCTGGCGCGCATTCAGCGTGAGCGCTTGGAAGACGTGGATGCCGCCGTCGAGACATGGAAAGCGGTGCTCTCCGAGGCGCCCGAACATCAGCGTTCGATGGCTGGACTGACCGATGTTTGGCTCCAGAGTGGAGCCTACGATGAGCTCGACGGTCTCTATCGCGAACGCGACGACATTGATCGGCTCTGCGACATTCTCGACTCCGCGGCGGCGACTTCGGAAGACGTGGAGACGAAGCGCACAGTCTATCGCCGGATGGCGACGCTCGGCGCTGAGGACCTGGAAGACGCAGATCGAGTGATCATCAGCCTGGAGAGTCTGCGTGAGGTTGCCGAAGACGAAGCGGAGGTCGCGCGGGAGCTTCTGGATTGGTACGTGCGCACCGAGGACCTTGGTCGCCAGGTCGCGATGAACGAGATCTTGCTTCGGCATGCTGCCGAAGAAGACCGATTCGAGATTCTGGAGAGCTTGCGCGCGCTCGAAGCGGAGCGCGGCGACGTCGAAAGTGCGCTTCGAATGGCGCTTCGCGCGGTTTCTGAGCGTCCGACGGACGATCAGGCTTACGAAGAAGCACTGCAGATGGCCGCGCGTGCCGAGACGATCGAACCGGTCGTGGACACGCTCGATGAGATCGCACAAGACACCGACGACGAAGATGTGCGGACGACCGCGCTCGAGCGGGCGGGGCGCCTGCGCATGAATGGCGGGCAGCACGAGCTGGCTGTTCGCTACTTCGAGACGCTTCGTGAGTCCTACCCCGAAGAGCCGCGATTCCTCGGCGCGCTCGAATCGATCTACGGCGCGCTCGGAGAGTCCTCCAAACGAATCGCCGCGCTGCGCGAACAGATTCGCTTGCTGACAGACCAGGGCGCCTCGAAAGAGGACTTGGTCGACGAATTGAGCAAGGTCGCCGATATCCAGCGCACCGAGCTGGGCGAGCCCGACGCAGCCCGAGAGACGTACAACGAGATTCTCGACATCGATCCCGAGCACGTGCCGTCGTTGCGCGGTCTGAAGGAGCTCTACCGAATCGATGGTCGGTGGGCCGATGTTGTCGACTCCCTCTTGCGCGAGCTGGGATTGCTCGACCTGAGCGACAGCGAAGCTCGAATCGCGGTGCAGCAGGAACTCGGCGACGTTCACCGCACGCATCTCGACGATGCGTCGGAAGCCCTTCGCTACTACGGCCAGATTCTGACCGAAGCGCCGGGGAATGAAGGCGCCGTGGAGGCTGTCGAGACGTTGCTTAGCGAGCCGAGTTTTGCCCGCGATGCTTCGCTTCTGCTGGAACCAATCTTCCGGGAGAACGGCAATCACGAGGCGCTTACCCGCGCCCTCGAGGCGCGGCGCTCAGTCACCGAAGATCGATTCGAAGAAGCCGAGATTCTCGACGAACTGATCCCGATCTACATCGAGAAGCTCGATGACCAGGCGACGGCCTACGAGCGTGCGCGCCGACAGTTCGAGCTCGATCCGGAACGTCAGGAGATTTGGCTGCGCCTCGAGCAGCTCGGAGCTCGTCAGAATCGGTGGGCCGAGCTCGAAGAGGTGTTTTCGCTACACGCGCCGGAGGACGAGAGCGCGAGCCAGACGAGATTCGAGCTGTTGCGTCACCTAGCCGCGATTCGTGAGCATCAGCTGGGCATGAAGGAAGAGGCGCTCGATGCTTGGACCAAGCTTCATGCGCATGATCCGTTCGACCTCGCCAACGTCGAGGCGCTCGAGCGTCTCCACCGCACGCTCGGAAACCACGCCGAGCTGGTCGATGCTTTGGAGAAGAAGTCCAACCTGATCGAGGACGTCGAAGACAAGGTCTCAACCCTCGCCGAAGCCGCAAGAATTGCGGACGATGTGGTTGCGGACGCAGCGCGAACGGTCGCGCTGTACCGTCAGGTTCTGCTGATCGAGCAAGACCACGCGCAAGCCGTGGCTCGAATTCGGTCCATCCTGCGCGATGAGGCATCCTGGGCGGATCTGGAAGATCTGCTCATGCAGCAATCTGACCTGGCGACGAATCCGGCGCTGCGGCGCGGCATGTTGCTCGAGCTGGCACAGATTCGGTGGCGCCACCTCGGAGAGTCGGACGGTGCCGCGGACCTGTTGCGCGAACTGCTCATCGAGCATCCGTCGGACCGTGAGGTGGTCGAGGAGATTGGTGCGCTCGATGTCCACCTCGAAGAGGAGGGCGGTCGGGAGGACCTGCGCCTCACGCTCGCCGAGCTGGTCGAACCGTTCCATAGAGAGGCAGGCAACATCGGACCGCTCGTCGACGTGCTCGGCGTGAAGCTCGAGAACGCCCTCGATCCGTTCGATCGAGTTGCGCTACTCGACGAGATTGCAGAACTGCGTCAAACGCGAATGGGTCAGCCCGAACCGGCTTTCGAAGCCATCGCGGAAGCGGTGCAAATCATGCCCGAGGACGAGGACCGACGAGAGCGGTTCGAGCATCTCGCGGGGCAGCTGGGCCGGGTGGAGAGCGTGGTCGACACGTATCGTGACGCTGCAGTCGAAGCGAGCGACCCGTTTGTTGCTGCTGAACTCCTGCAGACGGCCGGCCGGTGGCTGGAAACCAAGCTGGACCGGCCGAAGGAGGCGATCGAGGCGTACGAAGAGGCCAGGGAGCGGAACGAAGGAGAGCCGTCGGTACTCGAGGCGCTCGACCGTCTGTATCTCGCCGTTGGCGACCACGAAATGTTGGCGGAGAACCTGCGTCGCATGACGGTGCATGGCGAGCCTGGCCGTCGAGCCGAGTTCCTGCGCCGCATCGCCAACATCGAGGATGAACTTCTCGGTCGACCGGACGAGGCAATCGATGCGTGGATTGAGGTCCTCAACATGGACCCAGGCGCGCAAGATGCGGTCGCTGCTCTGGAGCGACTCTACTCGGCCGAGTCGCGGTGGATCGACTTGACCGAGATTCTCGTGCGCAAGGCATCCGCTTCGATTGAATCGTCGGAGCAGATCGAGACGTTGCTCCAGCTCGCGAGTGTTCGCGAAAACAAGATGGACGACGTTCAAGCGGCCATCGCCACGTTCAACGAGGTGTTGGCGGTCGATCCGCACAATACCAGCGCGCTGGGGGAGCTCGAGCGACTGTATCGACAGGAGCTACAGTGGGCTGATCTGGTGGATGTCCTCCGGCGAATGCTCGAGGTCGACGGCATTCGGTCGGAGCAGGCGCTTGTCACTCGAATTCGCATGGACCTCGCGGATGTTCTCGCTCGGGAGCTGTTCGAACAGGAAGAGGCGCTTCGGATCTATCGTGAGGTGCTCGAGCAAGACCCATCGAATCAAGACGCGATTCTCGCTCTCGAGAAGCTCGCCGAGGACGAGGCGATGCTGGACTCGGTCGCTGAAGACCTGATCCCGATCTTCGTCTCGGCGCAGCGTTTCGAGGACCTGGTCGAGCTCTACGAAAGACTGCAAGAGAAGACCGGGGATCCGCATGAACGCGCGGTGTACTTCCACCGAATCTCGCAGGTTTATTCGGAAGGGATGGGCGATGCCGATGCCGCGCTCGATGCGCTGGCGAAAGCGTGGCAGCTGCACGTCGACGAGCCGAGCTACCGGGATGAAATCCTGTCGCTCGTGGTCGACCGGCAGGCCTGGGGTCGGCTGGCGCAGATTTACGGCGACGTTCTCATCGAGATGAATGACCCCGAGCAGATGCTCGACATACGGATGCGCCTGGCGAATCTGTATCGTGACCAACTCGACGATCAACACGAGGCCGAGGCGAATCTGCGTGAGGCGATGATGATCGATGAGCGTCACGTGCCTGCATACGACGCGCTCGAGCAGATCCTGATGGCTGGAGAGCGGTGGCACGACCTCATCGAGGTTCTGGAGTCGCGTTACAACGCGATGGCGATGGACGACCCGACGATGGGCCGCGAGACGTTGTTCCGGATTGCGTCGGTGCAGGAGAACATGCTCGACGACGGGTTTACGGCGGCAGAAACGTATCGCCGCGTGCTCGACCTCGATCCAGCCGACGCCGATGCGCACGACGCGATGACGCGGTTGTTCCGTCTCCAAGGGCGCTGGGAGGACCTCGCGTCGCATCTGCAATCGTCGATCGGCGTGACCGAGGACGAGGCAGTCCGAACCCAACGGACGTTCGAACTCGCCGAGATTCAGCGGACCGAACTGTTCAATGAGGCGCTCTCGCTGGACCTCTATCGGGAGATCTTGGTGAGCGATCCTGCTCACGAGGGTGCCCTCGGCGCGCTCGAGGAGTTGTTCGCCGATGACACGTCGCCGGTTCGCATCGACGTCGCCCAGATCTTGGAGCCGATCTACCGAGAAAACGACTCGTACAAAGAACTGTCCGATGTCTTGCTGGTGCTCGCGCGGCCTGATGAATTGGACGGTGGGAACTACGAGATGTTGAGCGAGGCTGCTCGCATCGTCGAAGAACACCTTTCCGACATGGATCGTGCGCACGAGCTGCGCGCCAAGATCGTGAAGGCGCGTCCGGAGGACTCCGACGCGAGGATTGCGCTGGAGCGACTGACTGCATCGAACCAGAAGTGGCCTGCGCTCGCCGAAGTTTACGGCGCGATTCTGCGCGACAATCTGAGCATCAGCGACGACGTGAGGGTGGAGTACAACCTCGCCCTCGCCGAGATCCAAGAAGGACGCCTCGGCCAACTCGAGGAGGCGCGCGATTCGCTCGAACAGGCGCTTGCGCTGGAACCCGAGAACGAGACCGCACTCGATGCGCTCGAGCGAGTCTACTCTCGACAAGCGGATTGGGCGTCGCTTGGCGAACTCTATCGCCGCCGGGCCGATTTCTCGACGATGCCAGAGGACCGACGAAACTGGCTCGAACACCTGGCCAACTTGTACGAAGAGGTTCTGGAGGATCCGCAGTCGGCGATCGACATCTATGTCGAGCTGACGGAGCTGGACCCTGATGACCGTGCGTCGCGACGAGCGCTCGAGCGATTGCTTCAACGCGGCCAACGCTGGCACGACCTCGCCGACCTCTTTCGGCAGCAGGCGCAGACGGCGGAAGACCCGTATGAGGCCCGCGACCGCTGGTTCCGCCTCGCGCAACTGATGGAGAACGAGCTCGAGCAGCTGGACGAAGCCCTCGACATCTACGAGTCGATCCTCGTCGACGCACCGAATGATTTTGAGACTCGCCGCGCCCTTACCGGGCTCGAGCGAGACCTCGACGTTCGTGACGGCGACTGGAGCGACTATCGGGTCCGAATCATCGACATGTTGTTCCGGATGATGGAGGAACCGAAAGACCGCGAGCAGATGCTCGCATTGCTCGAGTCGAAAGAGCACCTCGTTCGGGATGTGAATGAGAAGGTGACGATCTTTGTCCGTATGGCGGACTTGATGCAGGGGTCGAAGTCGGCCGAAGACAAGGCACAGGCCCTCACGTCGCTCGCGAATGCGTTCCGAATCGAGCCGCGAAATGCAGATTTGGCGGACCGAATCACGATTTTGGCACAGGAGACCGACGCGTGGGAGCGATTGCTCCCCATCTACCTGTCTGGTCTCGAGCAGACGGATGATCCCGACGTGCATGTGGCGCTCCTGAGCGCCATCGCCAAGATCTACGCGGGACCACTGAACGACCAAGGCAGCGCAATCAGCGCCTATCAGCAGGTCATCGAGATTCAACCGGATGCCGACGATGCCCTCGGGCACTTGCAGCGACTCTACGGAGAGCTCGAGTTGTGGGCTCCGCTGGTTGCGATTCTCGAAGCTCGGCTCGAAGCGGTCTACGACGGCGAAGTTCAGCGGAGTCTCTTGGAGCGGATCGGTCGGATTCAGCGGGAAGTTCTCGATGAGCCGGAGAAAGCGGTCGAGACGTACGAGCGACTGCGCGAAATGGACCCGTCGGACTCCCGATACACGCTTGCGCTCGATGACCTCTACCGCGAGGCGATGCGGTGGGACGACCTCGAAGCGCTGCTCCGCGAGAAAGTCGCGAACGCAACGACTCCGGCAGACCGGGCCGAGGTTTGGCGCGATCTTGCGCGGGTTCAGGAGTCGATGCTCAAGCGTCCGGATGACGCGGTCGACAGCCATCGCGCAATCTTGGACGAAAACCCCGACGACACGATGGCCATTCGCGCACTGTCGCGCCTCTACGCCGAAGTGGAGCGGTGGCCGGAGCTACTGGATATCCTCCAGGTAGAGCGCGATTTCGCATCGGGCCTCGAAGAGCTCAACGCCATTGAACTGCGCACCGGAAACGTGCTTCTCGACCGATTGAACGCTCCCATCGATGCGATGGGGCACTACCGCGCCGTTTTGGAACGTGACCCAGCCTATCCGCCGGCACGTGAGGCGATGGTCCGGCTGTTGGCACGTCCCGAGACCCGACAAGAAGCTCTCGACGTGCTCGAGACCACCATGCGCGGCGCCGAAGAGTGGCGCGAACTCGAAGAGCTGTTCGAGCGTGCGCTTACGGAAGAGGATTCACTGAGCGGTCGCCAGACGCTCTACAGCAAGTTGGCTACGCTTCAGGAGAACGAGCTCGAGATGGCGCAGCTGGCGTTCGTCACCTACGGGCGAGGACTGCGCGAGTACCCCGATCACCTGGAGTTCATCGAGCATCTCGAGCGCCTCTCCAAGGAGCTGGAGAATCGCGACGAGCTTGTCGCGGTCTACGAAGATTGCGTGGAGTCTGATGCCGATCCGATGGTCCTTCGAGACCTACACGCTCGACTCGGCGCTCTCTACATGCATGCCGAGGAGAACGAGCCCGCCATCGAACACTGGCAGGCCGTGATGGAACTCGATGAGTACGACGCCGACGCGATCGACGCACTCGACGAGCTCTACCAGATGGAAGGGCGCTACGAAGAGTTGTTGGACGTTCTGCAGCGAGCCGTGGCTACCGTGGACCCTGAACGGGTCGCTCGGGTTCGGTATCGACTCGGCTATCTGAAAGAGATCATCTTCGAATCGCCGGAAGAAGCATTCGACATCTACGCCGAAGTCCTGGCGTCTGAGCCGCGTCATGAGAATACGCTCGAAGCGATGGAGCGACTCGTGAACAACGAGAACCTCCGCCTCGAAGCAGCTCGTGTGCTCGAGCCTTGGTACGAAGAAGAAGGGAAGTGGGAGAAGCTGGAAGCCGTCTACCAACTCAAGCTCGAGGTGGTCGACGACCCGATCGAACGCGCCCGTTTGCTCGAACTCATTGCGAACATCGAGCTCGACCGTTTCGACCGCATGGAGATTGGCTACGCGTACCTTTGCCGCGCGCTGCGTGAGACACCCGACAACACCGAAGTGCAGATTCGACTCGAGTCTCTCGTGCACGCGACCCGTATGTATGAAGAGCTAGTCGCGCTGTACGAAGAGATTATCGACGACCTCACCGATCCCGTGCGCGTGGTCGAGTTGGGAGTTGTCGCTGGTCAGCTGCTTGTCGAACGTCTCGAAGAACCCAATCGTGCAGCTCAGCTCTACGAGCGAATTCTCGAGATTGATGCCGAGAACGAGAACGCGCTCGAAGGTCTCGAGGCAATCGCACGACAGGCCGGAGATTCCGAACAGCTCATCGCCGTTCTGCGACGCAAGGCGGACGTTCTCTTCGACCCTGACAAACAACTCGCGGTCTACGTCGAGCTCGGCCGAGTGTTCTCGGACCTCGAGCGTTTCGACGAAGCCATCGAAGCCTACCGTCAGGCGCTCCTCATCGATGAATCGGACGTCGCGGTCATGCGACAGCTCATCGAGTGCCTCGAGATTACGGAGCGGTACGAGGAGCTGGTCGAACAGCTTCAGCGCCTTGCCGCGTTCCTGTCGGACGACGCCGAGCGCTTCCAAGTTCAAGTGCGCGTGGGGCAAATCGGCCGAGTATTGCTGGGCGACAACGAGCGTGCGATCGCGGCCTACGAAGAGGCGCTCGCCATTTCGCCGGATAGTGTCGAGGTGCTCGATTCGCTGCGCGAACTGTACGAGGCCGTCGAGCGCTGGGATGCACTCCGCGAAACCTTGCGGCGGGCTATTCCGCTCAAGACGGACGCAGATGAGGTCATCTCGCTGCTCGTCCTTCTCGCGCGCACCAGCTACGAGCGTTTCAACGAAGTCGAGATGGCAATCGAGGCCTACCGTAAAGCCCTCGAGATCCAGCCTGGGAACCGAGCTGTCTTCAAACGGCTCGACAACCTGCTGCGCGAAGAAGCGCGCTGGGGCGAGGTCTTGAAGCTGTACGAAGGTGCGATCCAGGCGACGCCCACTGCGGACGTCGACCGAATGGTCGCACTTCAGGTTGAGATGGCGGACATCTCGGCGAAGCATCTAGGCGACCTGGACGGCGCGATCTCGTACCTGACCAGCCTCCTGGAGGCTGATCCGAATCACGTTGGGGCTCTCCGCGTTCTCTCCGGACTCTACGGCGAGCGGGGTGAAACCGATGCGCAAGAAGCGACACTCGCACGCATGCTTGCTGCGGCTCAGACCAATGAGCAACTGGCGGAAGCCCACTCGACGCGTGCCGACCTCTACCGCAGCCGAGGTCAGGTTGGCGAAGCCGCGGCGGACTACGTGAAGGTGCTCGAATTCGCTCCGACCGACGAGCATTCACTCGCCGCATTGCGCGAAATCTACTCCGAGCTTCAAGCATTCGCGGAGCTCTATCAGATCATCGATTTCGAGGCTGCCTACGTCGAAGATGCCGACCGAAAGCTCGCGCTGTATCTCGAGATGGCCGACGTGGCGAAGTCCAAGCTCAAGGACCCGGCGCGTCAGGTCGACGCGCTCGAGAAGGCGAGGGCGATCAAGGACGACCTCGCGGTGCTGGAGCCGCTCTTGGACGCCTACATTGCCGCAGGCCGCGTCGAACTCGCCGAGCCTCTGCTCGAGGCGATCATCGCCAACCTGACGTCGGAACGTCGGATGAAAGATGTGGTTCGCTTCTACCACCTTCAAGGCAAGCTGGCGGAACAGAAGGGCGACGAAGCCGGCGCCCACGAAGCCTATCTGGCGGCTCATAAGATCGACGCGTCCTACATTCCGAATCTGATTTCGCTCGGAAAGCTGCTCTATCGAGCTCAGGACTGGGACGAATCGCTGAAGATCTTCCAGACGCTCTTGCTCCATCAGATGAGCATCAACAGCGACGACGACAAGGTCGACGTCTACTACCACCTCGGAATGGTTCGCCTGGAACAGGGCGATGGAAGGCGCGCGAAAGACATGTTCAACCGCGCGCTGAACATCAATTCGGATCACACGCCAAGCCGCGAAGCTTTGCAGCAACTCTAGGGCGCGTTTGGTTTGAAAAGCCACGCTTGGTAGCTATAACGCTGTTCTTGCAAACCCGCTGATAGCGCGAGGACGAGATGGCTGGACATAGTAAATGGGCGAACATCAAGCATAAGAAAGCTCGCGAAGACGCGAAGCGCGGCAAGGTGTTCACCAAAATTGTGAAGAAGATTTCGTCGGCGGCGCGCCGGGGAGGGGGCGACCCCGAGACCAACCCTGAGTTGCGCATGTATATCGCCAAGGCGAAAGACGTGAACATGCCCAACGACAATATCGAGCGCGCCATCCTCAAGGCGACGGGGCAGCTCGAGGGAGTCACCTACACCGACTTCAGCTACGAGGGCTACGGCCCAGGCGGAGTCGCGATGTTCATCGAGGGCTCGACCGACAACAAGAACCGAACCGTCGGGAACGTTCGCTACGCGTTCACGAAGAACGGTGGCAACCTCGGCAACGATGGATGCGTGGCGTGGATGTTCCACGACCAAGGGATCATCGTCATCGAGGAATCGAAGGTCGACGACATCGACGCGCTCATGGAGCTTGCCCTCGAGAACGGCGCTTCTGACCTGGTTTCCGAAGATGGAATGGTGACGCTCACGACGGAGTACGAAGACTTCGTGACGCTTCGCGACGCGCTACAGCAGGCCGGGTACAACGAGTTCGTGACGGACGAACTCACGAAGGTCGCCGAAAACACGGTCGCTCCGGAACTGTCCGACGTGAAGCAAACCATGCGAATCATCGACACGCTCGAAGACGATGACGACGTCGAGAACATCTATCACAACCTCGAGCTTTCAGATGAAGTCGCAGCGGCGCTCGCCGAGGAATGACGGGGCGCTAGAGGCCTTCCGCTTCGACGATATGGTCCAGTAGCGCGGCTGTACAGGCGTCTACGATTTCATAGACGCGTTCGAAGTGACTCGAACCCCCGCCCCACGGGTCGGGAACATCGAGGGAGTCGGCTCCGCCGGGCTCCCAATCACGCAAAAGCATGATCGACGCCGAGCCGAGCCGCTCGGCGTTTCGCTTGTTGGAACGGTCCATCGCGACGAGATAGTCGAACTCCGACACGTGGCGCGCGCTCAGTTGCTGCGCGCGCTGGTCAGAGATGTCGAGTCCGAGCCGTTCCTTGGCAACCCGCTGGCTACCCGGATCCGGTTCTTCGCCGATGTGATAGGAGGAGGTGCCGCTCGACTCGATTTGAAATCGATCTTGCAGGCCGCGCGCTTCGACTTTGTGTCGAAAGAGCGCTTCGGCCAACGGCGAGCGGCAGATGTTCCCAAGACAGAAGAACATGATTTTGACGGGAGTCGACACGATCAGAAGTTGATGCGTCGGCAGCTTCCATCGGGCTGAGCGGCGATCGCGCTCTTGTTGGTTCGCCACAGGTAGGCGAACTGATTGAGCATGAAGCCGACGCCTTCGGCCGGGTCGGGAACCGTTGCCGTGTCGAGCACGACCTCGGAGGCGTAGGTCACGCCGTCGATGGCGACTTCGAAGCGGTAAAGCTCCTGTGTGCCTTGGAGCGTGGACTGCGAAATGTTCGACTCACCCGGCTCGGGCAGGTCTTCTGGCCAGTTTTCCCGCGGGAAACCAGCGCTCACCAGTTCATCGATAGTCATCGGGACTCCAAACGCGTGTGAGTGGTTTGTGACATGATATTCGACTGAAAACTCGCTCTCGGTCAAGGGCTGTGCGGTGAATGAAGGTTGGCGAGGATCAGCGGTTTTGGTAGAGCGCGCGGCGGCGCACAAGGTGTTCCTGCGCCGATGGAGAGATTCGTGGCGCGATCGCGCAACATCGATACGACGAAAGGTCCGCTCTTTAGCAGCTCGGTCCGACTCGCCTGGCCGGCGGTCCTCCAGGCGATCCTCGTCAATTTCTACGCGTTCAATGACTTCTTCTTCGTCGGTCTGACCGGCGACGAGAAGTCGACGGCGGCGCTTTCGGCCTGCTTCGCGCTCCTGATCGTGAAATACACGGTGGTTCGCATCATCCCGACCGGGGGAACCACCCTCGTTGCGCAACACACCGGGGCAGGGCGACACGAGGAAGCTGCCGCGACGTTCCGGGGCGCGTTCTCGAGCGGCATCATCTGGGCCACTTTTGTCGGTGTCCTCGGGTTGGTTTGTATTCAGCCACTCGTCGACCTCAACAACGTCACGCCCGACGTTGGCGAGCGGATCCGGTCGTATCTGTCGGTTCTGCTCATGTGCGCACCGGCGTTCGCGCTCATGTTCGTTGTCGACGGCGCGTTTCGCGCCCGAGGGAACACGCGCGTTCCGCTCGCTCTCGAGGGCGTGAGTCTCGTCATCAACACTTTTCTCAACTGGATTCTCGTCCTCGGAAATCTGGGTGCACCCGAGATGGGAATCACCGGTGCGGCCATCGCGACATGCGTGAGTCGCGCAATCCCAGGACTCGTCGGGATTGTGCTGATCTTTCGTGGCGCTCTGGAGTTCGATCCGGTGGCCCCGCTCCGCGACTGGTTTCCGACCGCTGCGCGGCTGGGTCGCATGTTCCGGATCGGTGTCTTCGACTCGTTGGGCGGCATTCTGTACGGCGCGATCTACTTGATGATGAACCGGATGGCTGGCGAGATCGGAACCGCCGCGCAGGGTGGACTTGGCGCTGGGCTTCGCGGCATCGAGTGGATCGCATTCGCATTCGGCGACGGCTTCATGCACGCCGCAGTGACGATCGTGGGGCAGAACGTGGGAGCCGGGAAAACCGACCGTGCCCGGCGTGGCGCCTGGCTCACGGCCGGAATGTCGGCCGCGTCGTGTCAGATCGTGGGGTTCGCGTTTCTTCTCTTCCCTGAGGCGCTTTGTGGCCTGGTGACCGATGACCCGGCAACGCTCGCGTACGCAACCGAGTACGTCTACATCATGGGCTTCATCATGTGGGCGGTAGGATTCGAGATGGCGTGCTACGGCGCCTTGCTCGGAGCCGGGCGCAGCGAAGTTACGCTGGCCGTGTCCGGTGTCTTGAACATCATGCGCATCCCCATCGCGGCGTGGTTCCTCTTCGGTGCCGGCGGAGTCGTCTCGGGAACATTGTGGGCCTTCTTCGGTATCGGTACCGCTCCAGAAGTGATCGGGCCGTTTGCCGGGCTCGCCTACACCATCGGGATCACCGCATGTATCAAGGCCGCCTTCTACTTCCTCTACCTGAAGTTCCGGCCAGACCTCTAGCATCTCCGCACAATTTGAATAGCTCGCTCCGACTCACGTCTGAACCCACGAACCGCGACGAGAATGGAACGAGTCATGAATCAGCGAAACTGTCAGGATTGTTCGGAACTTCTCCCAGAGTGGGCTCAGTTTTGCCCGTTTTGTGGAGAGAAATATCGTGCGACGCGTGTGCTCACTCCGGTGGATGGGCCCGAAGAGGCCGCTGCCCCGGCGCCGGTCCACGCTCCGATCATGACGGAGATTCTCTATCTCGGCACTGCCGGCGCGGCCTACGAGGCTCCTGCGGAGCCGGCTCCAAAGGCCGCGACTCCAGCGCCGATCGAGACTCCGCGCCTTACTCAGGTCGAGCCACGAGTCATGGTCAATCCAGACGCGCTCGCGATGTTCGAGCCTGGCGATGACGACGACCTTTGGGACGATGACATCACGCCGATCCGTCCTCGAGGTCAGCTGCTTGTCGCAGGACTGGCGATGGTCGTGACGGCCGTGGCATTGGTCGCGGGCGGCATCATCCTCGCGAACTCGTCGACTACGGAAGCAGCACCGGCTTCAGTCGCTCAGGCGGCCGAGAAGATCGAAGCCCCGGAAATGAAAGAAGCACCGCTCCCGAAGTTGCACGACTTTGAAGTGCGCATGGATGGGTCTTCGCACGCCAGCGTCATGTACGACGGCGCCGAGATTCTGACTCTCGATACCGCGAAGGGATCGCGATACGACGACGTTCAGACCCGCGCGCAGTCGGTAACGGTGCGCCTCACCCACATCGCCCAAAAGCAGCGCGAGGAGCGGCTCGAGAACGCTCGGTTCATCGCTCGGGCCAACGGCGACGTGTACGAAGTGGTTTGGGACGACGGCTCGGCGCACCCCTTCCGTGTGAAGGACGTGACCCGCAAGGATGTCTCGAAGAAGGGTGAAATCGCGATTCAGGCAAACCTGCAGGCGGATGCACTCACCGAGCTCTTCCGCACGCGCATCGCCCCGACGCCAATCCCTAACTCCTAGTTCGGCTGAGAAAGATAGCGCATCCAACGAACAACGAAGTGGGTGGCACGAATGGCCGCGGCCGGGTTGAGGGACCCGCCGCGGTCTTCGTCTTTGTGCCACGATTCTTCGACCATTCGATGAAGGAACAAAACGGGCACCCCGTAGTGCTCCGAGAACACGCGGTGGTCTGAGAATCCCGACTCACTCGTGGGGCTGATGTCGTGAATCGGCCAGCCCGAGTCTTCGCCAGCGAGCTCCAGCTTTTGCGCCCAACTCGTTGGGAGCTGCTCGTTCACGAACAAGCGACCTTCCGCAAGGTCACCCATCATATCGAAGTTCACGACTCCCACGGGCTTTTCGGCGTTCCGAACCCAGTGGCGTGCTCCCAGGAGGCCCAGTTCTTCGGCGCCTGTGAACAAGATCACCACATCGTGATGGGGTAGGGGAGAGCGCTGAAGGTGCTCCGCAGCCGCGAGAACCGAGGCCACGCCACTCGCATTGTCGTTGGCTCCCGGAAACTCGATGGCGTCGAACTCGTCGAGGCTACCGAATCCCCCTGCGCCCACGTGATCCCAATGGGCCATGAGAATCCACGTTCCGCGTGACTCCTCCGCGGCCCGCACACGTGCCCAGACGTTCGACGTCTTTGCTTCGAACGCTTCGGTCTCGACGTGCAACTCTACTTTGCTCGCGGCGCCGATGCGGGCCGCGAGCTCCGGAGTCACGGCCACTATGGGCGGCCCACTCTCCCAAACCACGTTGGCGTGGTCGAGGCTCGACAACGCCTCGAGCGAGTTGGTTTGCACGAAGAGGGCCTGCACGCCCTCGGAGTTTTCGGAGCGCGACCACGCAGAGAGCGGCCACCAGGCCTCCACGTCTTTCACCAGTCCAATGGATGCCGAGGTCGGCTCTTCGAGCGAAATCGAGCCTACTGGTCCTTCCACTCGAGCCGGGTCGGTGGTCGGCAAGGCCCGGAAGCCGTCGTCCACCTGAACACCGTCGACCGATAGTTCGACCTTCGTTTGACGAAACTTCGGGATGTCGAAGAACTGCTGCTCGGGCTCGAGCCCCGCCTTCTGAAGTTCGATGCTCAACCAATTCATGATCTTCATGTCTGCCGGCCCGCCCGAGAGTCGTCCTGCTCGCTCTCGGTCGCTGAGCCACGCCACGCGCTCATTCCATCGGTCGGTCTGACTCCTTCGCGCTTTGAGCATGTCTGCGAGCGAAAACACGATCACTCTGCCGTCGCGCAGCACGGTCGCGACCCGCGACTCCACGGGCGATACCGCAACGTTCGCTACGTCGGGGCCCACCACGGTTTGGCTGCCGAGCGAGTCGATCCAATGAAGGGTTCCGTCAGCGAGCGCCAACACGCCGTCATCGTGCGGAGTCCAAAATTCGATCGACAGTCCCGTTTCGACCAACGTGCCCGAGGCCAGTTTGAACGAAGAGCCTTTGCCCGCGTCGTGTCTGGTGACGATATCTCCGCTGGGCGAGAACTTGGCTTCGCCAGGGGTCGATCCGGTCAGGCGGCCGCCAAAACAAGATCCGGCTTCACATCGCTCGACCCACAGTCCGTGAACCGCGGAGACGTCGCGCAGCTCGTTCACTTCGGCGACGACCTCGCCGGTCGGAGCGTTGAATCGCTTGGCGACGAGCAGTTGATCTTCTCGGATCCAGCCCCGGAGGTCGTCCACGGCACCAACCCAATGTTCCTCGCAACCGCCGACTCTCCGCGCAACCCGCGTGGCGCCGGATGCATCGACCGCGATCGCCCGAACACAGCCCTCGGCTTGCGCGTGCACCACGACTTCGAGTCCGTCGGGCAGGAAGAACAGGGGGAGCTCGGTAGATGCGTTTTCTGCGATTTGTGAGATCGCGGCGGAATCATCGCCTGCGATCGTTCGTTGCACATTTTGCTGTGGCCCCGCACCAGGAGGTGTCCATGGGGCACCCTGAGCGCCCGTGCACCCGAATGCGACGAACGTCAGGCACGTTGCGGCGATAAGCACTTGACTCGCGACGGCACCGTCGCAAGAATTCGGTCGTGTTTTTGGATTCAACGCAGGATCTCGAATGTCGGTCTGCATGACATATCGAACTTACATCTTCGCGATTGCAGCGGCCATGCTGCTCGCTTCGTGTGAACAACGCTCTGCAACTCCGGCGGCACCGCCAGCCGCGATTGCGCCGAAGGCCGAGATGGTTGCGGCACCAGCGGCTGAGGTTGAAGCCGAGAAGCCGGCGCCGAACTACCACTACTCGCCGTTCTACGTTCAACTCGAAGGTGGAGGGGATTTCCACGTCATCACCTTCAAGGACGTCGGCCTTCAGCGCAAAGACACTTCGCCGGAGCACCCGCTCCTCGAGGTCATCGCGGAGTCGCTCAGCTACACGATTTCCGAGTCGGAGCTTGGATACGGGCCAGCAGTCGTCAGCTACGACGAACACCTGACCACGCCAGAAGCTCACCTCGCATGTGGGCAAAACCATCTCTACGTCGATGTCTGGAAGAATGGTTCGGGCACCTTTGGTTACTCGCTCTGGTCGGGATGCGGAGAAGAAGACAACTTCGCCTGGCATGAGCTCGAGGAACCGGCGAAGGGCGACACGCTCGCCGATCAGGTCGAGCCGCTCTCGCGCTCGATCGCCGAAAGCATCGCCGAGGCCAAAGAGGCGAAGTGCTTCCAGAAGCACTGCTGACGCGGCTTAGGCGACATCCCCAGTAATTTCCCTACATCCCGACCGCATGTTACATCTCGATCCGAGTTGGTGATCGAGCGTGGCTCGATCGTATTGCGGCGGTATTCGGATGAAGGAAATGACGCATAACTGGAGAATTCTCGTGCTGCTGCTGGCCATCGGACTTGCAGCTTGCTCCGGACAGCCAAAACGCGGAACGAACCCCTTCCCAGACGGAAAGATCTCCGCGACCTCCGCTGAAGCCCAGGCCAAGTTCGACGCCGCGAAGACCAAGCTCGAAGCGGGCGAGTGGCGAGCGGCTCAAGAGGCATTTCGCCTGCTCCAGGCCGAGCACCCGAACGACGCAATCTCTACCGTCGCCGAACTCTATGTCGCTCGGGCGGGGCTCGAGAATCTCGACGCGCTCATCTCGTCTGCGCCCATCGCGCCTGCCGCGGCGCCGGCCGAATCTCTCCGGCTCTTTACGCAACTCGAAGCAGACTCCGGAGTCGACGCAAGAATCCGCTACACCGCACAGCTCTATCGCGCGGCAGCATTGGCCGCGACGGGCGATCGCGCCTCAGGAATCGCAGCCCTGAAAGAGTACCCCTCGGTCGTGGTTACGCCGCTCACGCTAGAGCGCGACCAAACGGCAGTCGGAGTACTTATCGCTACCGCTCACACGGAACACGACCGTGCGGCAGAATCCATCGCGGCGTGGGCGAGCGTGTACGAACGCTCGGACGATCCCGAGATTGGACTCCTGGCGCGCTCCCGTGCCTTCGATACGGTTGCTCAAGCAGAAGATGACGTTCTCCAGGAGATGACCACCGACAAAGAGTCGGCGTTCATTCGCGCGGTTGCGGGATGGGAGTGGGTCAGACGTCGTTTGGCGGCGACCCCGGTCGATGAAGAGCGCGAGGCGCTTGAAGCGTTGCATCAGCGGGTGTCCGTCGACCTCGTGGCGATCGGCGAGTCCGCGCGAGCGACCGAACATGGCGCCGCGCTGGCCACATGGGGGCCCGTACGGAAGCTCGTCATCGGTGCGGTTTTGCCGCTCTCCGGCCCACAAGAAGGGGTCGGACGACGCGCAGCCGAATCGATGATGGTCGCCCAACAAGCCGTGGTCGCGGGTGGTGAACCCAACGTCACCCTCATCGTCGTCGACTCCAATCGACCGCCTGAAGAAGTCTTCACCACGCTTTACGAAGCTGGCGCGGTGGCCGTGATCGGACCCCTCGACAACAACAAGACAGCTCTCTTTGCCCCTCACGCTCGTGCAGCGAAAATCCCGATGCTCTCGCTCTCACCGACCTCGCTCGAGAGCGTCGAAGGCGCCGGCGAATGGGTGTTTCGATTCTTCGTCGATGCCATCGAAGAGGCGAGGGCGGTGGCGAGAATCGCGGCAACTGAGCATCAAGACCGACGAGCCGCGATCGTCTTTCCGGACATCGGCTATGGTCGCGCGATGGCGAAAGCGTTCCGTGAGGCCTTCGAAGCCGAAGGCGGCACGATTGTCATCGAACGCTCCTACGACCCAGCCAAGAGCGACTACGCGTCCGTCGCACGCGCCGTCGCAGGTGCAAAGCCCGACTCGGTGTTCCTTCCCGGCCGCCCATCCAAGGTGGCCGAGGTAGCCTCATTCCTTGCGCAGGCAAACGTCTGGGGCATCCCGCGCACCGAGCGGCCGTCTCCCAAATCGCAACGCATCCAAGTGCACTATCTCGGGACCAGCTTTTGGACCGACGAAGCAATCGTCAAACAAGCAGGCAGCTACCTACGCGGTGCGCTAATCCCGTCGTGGTCATCTCCCCTGTACGAAGACCCTACCGGCGTTCGGTTCCACGCTCGATTTCGGGCGGCGGCCGGTCGCGAGGCCGAGCTTCTCGATGCGGTCATCGCAGACGCGGTGCTGCTCGGCCGAGTTCTCATGCTCGAACGCGGAGTGTCGCGCCCAGAAGCATTCCGTGACACGATACGCGCACCTCGGGTTTATGACGGGGTGGCCGGAAGCGTTGGCTTCTCCGGCAACGGCGAGCCCATCCGAGTACTTCGGTTCATCACCGTCGACGAAGGCGCCTTCAAGGCAACCGACGTCACGGCGACGACGGGGCCATCGCCGAGTAGCGAATCGGTGAACTGAGAGTCGCGTGTTTCGAGCCCGCAAATCGCAATCCATCCTGGTCTTCACCCTCTGGCTTGCCCTCGCGGTGGGCCTTTGCCCGTTTGCGGCCCACGCTCAAACCGATGACGCTCCGTCCGTCGAGAGCGACGAGACCTCCGACGACAACGAGGACTCTTCCGAATTGGAGGACGAGCCGGCCGCCGAAGGGGAAGACGAGTCCGAATCCGAGGACGACGCGGAGAACTCCGAATCGGCCGAGGACCCCAGGGAAGATGACGTCATCAACGAGGGGGGCGAGTTAACCGAAGAGGACCCTTTTCGCGATCTTCGCGGGCCTGCGCAGCGTCGAGGAACAGACGAAAAGCCGATCGATTCCATGAACGAGTCGGAGCTGAAGGACGCCGGCTTCGTCTTCTCGGACCGCGACCGCAGCGACTTGAGCTCGACAGGTACGATTCTCTCTTTGACGGTCGGTTCGCTGGTCCACGGAGTGGGGCACTTCTACATCGGAGACAGCGCTACGGGCTTGTTCCTGTTCGGCATGGAGATGGCCAGTATCGTCGCGATGCTCGGGGCCGGTGTGTACGCGTTTTCGACGGGCAACGCAGATGGTGGCGTGGCGTTCAGCTCCGGCCTCTTCAAGTTGGGCGTATCGGGTTTCTTCGCCTCTTGGGTACTCGACATCCTGGGCACGCTGCAGGGCGACCAGATCGTGTTCCCTGTGAATGAAGGCCCAGAGCGTGGGATGTACGCCACGATTGGCTATCGCCTGGTAGAAGCGAACGGCACGCCAATGCGGCACGGATTCGATGCCGGCTTGGCGTTCGACAACGATTTCTTCAGGCTCTCGGCCGGCACGACGCAAGACGTATTGCTCGACCTCCAGCAATACCGAGCTCGCATTGGCACGCGTCCTCTCATCGCTGCACCACGCCTCACATGGCTCGGAGCCAGCGGCGGCGCGGAGTACACCCGCTTCACGGGCTTCGGCGAGTTCGGGCATCTCGACGTGGACGCGCAGCTCGAGTTCTCGATGGCTCTCGCCGCCATCTCTTCGAGCTTCGACCAGCTGTCGGCTGGCGGTTCCATCGGCTGGGGCCAACGGGCGACTCTGCTGCCCGACGAAACCGACACGCTCGAGTGGGGCGAGCGGCGGGACCGATTCTTGTTCGACCTCCACGGTGAGCTCGGAGTCACGGAACGACTTTCTGCACGCGTCGGCTATCGGAACTCGGACGGCATTCTGTTTCCCGCTCAGTCCCCCTTCGTCGGGATCACCTACCTGGATCTCCTGTATCGATCGGCCGGATTCGGCGACCTGATCTTGGGCGCGGCGTTCGGCGACGGCGTGATGTTGACCGCAGGCGGACGCTTGTGGCTCTGGCGCCCGTGAGCATCCGAATCCACTTCGGGAACACTGCGCCGGACTGACAAGGTTCGTCGGACGTGATACACCAACGTCTTCATAGCGACAGGGCGCGGCGGCGTTCGCAACGGCGAGCCGTAGTGCGCAAAAGGCCAAGGACCTTCAAAGAGGCCAACCGTGTTTGAAACTATCTGGGTCAATCTCGTCACCGCTCAGGCGGCCGAAGAGACGGAACAATCACTCGACATCGTTGGGCTGCTGATCGACGCCAGTGGCGTTGTGATGCTCGTCCTCCTTCTACTCGTCGTACTGAGCATCTGCTCCTGGTACGTCATCGTCTACAAATGGCTCTATCTGCGCCGAGCACGCAAAGAGTCGCTCCAATTCCTGGACATCTTCTGGCAGTCGAAACGACTCGACGCGATCTTCCAATCGGCCGAAGAGTTCACGCGCTCTCCCGTCAGTCAGGTCTTCAAGGCTGGCTACATCGAGCTGTCAAAACTCAAGACTGCGGAGAACGAAGAAGGGCAAACGATGAAGACCCAGCTCGGCGGCACGGAGAACGTCGAACGAGCACTTCGTCGCGCCATGACGAGCGAAATCACGCAGCTCGAAGCGATGCTTCCGTTCCTCGCGACCGTCGGATCGAACGCGGTCTTCATCGGCCTGTTCGGCACGGTCTGGGGAATCATGGTGGCGTTCGTGAACATCAACGCCGCTGGAGCGGCCGGCCTCGATGTCGTCGCCGGCCCCATCGCCGAGGCGCTGATCGTCACGGCTGTCGGTCTCGTGACCGCGATTCCGGCGGGCGTGGCCTACAACTGGTTCGTCAGTGGGATTCGAGTTCTCGAAGCGGAGATGGACAACTTCTCCAACGACTTCCTGAACATCGTGAAGCGTCACTTCTTCAAGTAATCCTCGAGGAAACCCATGGGAATCAGCGTTGGAGGTGGTGGCGGGGGGATGAATGCAGAGATCAATGTCGCGCCGATGGTCGACGTGATGCTGGTCCTGCTCGTCATCTTCATGGTGACGACTCCGCTCATCGAAGAGGAAGAAGAGAAACGAAAGGTCGAGCTCGACCTTCCGGTCACCCGGAACAATGCCAACAAGGTCGACCCCGCAAAGACCGACAAGCTGATCCTCGAGATCACACGCGATCTCAAAGTGATGATCGGCGAAACGGTGATTACGGACTGCTCCGAGCACGTCAAAGGAACTGACCGCATGCGGTTCGAACCGTGCTTCGAAGAGATTCAGGCCAAGCTCGGCAACAATCCGAAGCTTCAGGAAGAAGGCGAGCTCTTCATCCTCGCCGACACCGAAATCCCCTACGGATTCGTCGTCGGGTCGATGGCGCGTATCAAGGCGGCCGGAGTTTCCAAGATTGGGATGGTGACCAATCCCGAGTACATTCTCGATGAAACCGGGCAGAAGAAATAGTGCACGCCCCCCGCGCTGTTGAGGCGGTGGACCTAGCGTTGAGGTGAATCAAGTCGTGAACGAAGTCGTCGAACATCCTGTAGAGCAGCGGGTTTCACCGCTGCGGGCGCGTCCCACCGACCCCATCCATATGGTGGTGGGCGGTGCGGTTGCGCTCCTCATGCACGGGATGCTCGTGGTGGTAGTCGTGATCGGTACCTACTGGGGTCAGCAAAACATCGAGGATGAGATTGAGCCGAAGATGCTCAAGTTCGACGATGTTCAACTGCTCGCGCTGGGCGAAGAAAAGCCCGACGACGCGCTCCCGCGACTGCCCAATCCCGAGCCAGCCGTTCAGCCTCCCGAAGAAGTGAACCTCGCACAACCGGACGAACCGGTGGTCGATCTCGAGAAGCCCAAAGAAGAGAAGGTCAAGGAAGACAAGGACGCTCGAGAGAAGAAGATGCTCGATGCGCTCAGCGCCCTCCACAATCCGAACCGACCCACCAACGACGAGACTCCCGAAGGTGGCGCCGAAGGCGTCATGGGCGGCACCGTTTCCGACGCTGCGCTCGCCAACCTCATGGGCACGTATCAGGCCAAACTCCTCGCCGAGATCGCCAAAGTCTGGCAGATCCCATCGACGCTCTCCGACGAAGAAATCGCGAAGCTCGCCGGCCAGGTCGCCGTTTACGTACGCCTCTCGGACGAAGGCTACGTCGTCTCATACAATTTCGAACGCTCGAGCCCGAACGACCAGTTCAATGGAAGCATTGAACGGGTCTTGAGGCGCTTTCAGGTTTCCGGAGGCCGCAAGCTTCCGCTGCCCGAAAATGAAGAGATTCGCCAGATGGTCCTTCGAGAGGGCCTGAATCTGGTCAACTGGACATCGACCGTTCGCTAACGGTCGCGGAGCATTTTTATGCGCTGCACGCTTACACTTCTCATTGCTGTACTGGTCTCCCTCTTTTCGGGCGTCTCATTCGCCCAGGACGTCACGGACGACCCCGAGACCGGCTATTCACGCGGTATCGAGGTCGACGTCACCGTTGGTGCTCGTCGAGTTCTGATTCCAATGGCGATCCCCGACACGCAAGAGCCTTCCGGCTCGACCAAAGGTGTCGCCAAGGTCGTTCAGGACACCTTGCGCCGCGACATGGACCTCGCCGGATTCTTCAAGGTGCTGCCCAACGATTCGTTCTTCTTCGACCCGTCGAAAGAAGGGATGGGCGTTTCGGAGATCAACTTCCAGAATTGGTTCAGCGTTGGCGCGCAGGGACTCATCAAGTCCTCCGTGCGCGAGAAAGACGGCAAGATGTCCCTCGACCTCCGTTTGTATGTGGTCGACAAAGGCGAGCAGGTCACGCTCAAGTGGAAGTCGAAGGACGTCGCCCGCGACGATATCGACGACCAGGTGCATGAGTTTGTGAACGCCGTCATCGAGTTCTACACCGGTGAGCCCGGCATCTTCGGCACTAAGATCGCGTTCGTCGGTCGCGCCAAAGGTGGGAACAAGCAGATCTGGGTCATGAAGATGGACGGCTCCGGGATGGGGCGCGTCACGTCGAACAAGGCGATCAACATCCTCCCATCGTTCGGCGGTGGGGCGGTGTACTTCACGAGCTACAAAGACGAGAACCCGGACCTTTGGGTTTGGAGAGGCGGCGAAGCGAAGAAGATTTCCTCGCGCTCAGGCCAAAACTCCGGTGCTGCCTACTGCGGCGGCAAACTCGCCGTGACGCTGTCTATGGGCGGCGAGAACGCCGACGTCTACCTGATCGATCCGTCGAGCGGGAAGATGGTGAAGCGACTTACCGACCACTGGGCCATCGACACGAGCCCGACCTGGAGCAGCGACTGCAGCCAGATCGCATTCGTCTCGAGCCGCTCCGGCGGCCCGCAAATCTACGTGATGGCCGCCGACGGTTCCGGACAGCGCCGACTGACCTATCAGGGCACGTACAACACGTCGCCGAGCTGGTCGCCGAAAGAGAACAAGATCGCGTTCACCGCTCGCGACGAGCGCAATCGATTCGACATCTTCACGGTCGACCTCGAAGGCAACATCGAGCGTCTCACGCAGGACCAAGGCAACAATCAGGACCCGACGTTCAGCCCGGACGGTCGTTACATCGCCTTCTCGTCGGACCGAGGAGGGAAGGGCGATCGAATCTGGATGATGACCAACGATGGTGAGATTCAGAAGCTCATCACGTCGTCTGGCTCCGGGTTTACTTCGCCTTCCTGGGAGCGCTGATGGAGCGCGGTGCACCGGTGGAGTTGTTCGAGCGGCTCGAGGAGGCGCTCGGCGTACCGGTGTTCGTTTGCGCCGCAAGCTGGCGGCCCGACATCGCAGTGGACCTCGACGAGGCCGCTGCGCGCGTACTCGTCGATCATCTCGAAGAACAGGCTGCTGAGGAAGTCGCGCTCGTCCTCATTGGGCGCGGAGGGGCCATCGGCTTTGCCGACCTCGTCGCGCGCGTCACCAAGCGGTATCGCGCTCATGCGGTCGTTCCGTACCTCGCCACTGGTGCGGTGAGTCTGGCTGCCATTTCGTGCGCGACGTTGCGCATCGGAAAGTACGGCGCACTCGGAGCCGTGGACGTGCCCACGTTCGACCGTCGCTCCGATAACTTGGCGGTTCACCTACATGCCGGGCGACGACTCCTCGGGGAATCGACCGCCGAGCTTAGTTTTCAGCGATTGGGCGCCTCAACCGGGCTCGATTCGTCGGAGCTTTCCGAACTCGGGCTCGACGCTCGCCCGCTCGAATCTCGAGCCGACGAGGCCGCGTGGGCGCTCTTTCAGGCCTATGAGCAGGCGTTGGGACTTCGCGAAGCTCCGGGGCATCGGTATCAAGAGTCCGACGTGGGCGACGAGGTCGAGTGGGAGTTCGCGACCGGAATTCCGGGGGCGTTCGTGGAGTCGGCGGCCAAATCGACGGCATTCCTGCTCGACACCGGGAAACCCGATCCCGACACCGGAAGATTCGATGGCGCATGGCAGCTGAGCGACGAAGAAGAGGTCCTCGAACTCGACTTCGACAACGCCACGCCGGCGTAGCGCAACCCTCCATTTTGGGCGCACCAAGCCGACCGGTTGCGGCGCGGAGTCATCCCTGCATGCTTGTATTGATGGTCCTCGCGCCTATTGATTGGCCGCCGTCAGGCGACGGATGCGCCATGTAGTTGATGCATGGTTCCACCGATTCAGATGCTTTGGGAATCCACCATGCCGACCATCACGACCACCAATCCCGCCAACAAAGAGACGCTCGCGACCTACGAGCTGATGAACGAAGCGGTTGCCTTCGAAAAGCTCGAGGCTTGCCACGAAGCGTTTTTGGAGTGGCGCACGAAAACGCACGAAGAGCGCGCCCCCTTTCTACGCGACATCGCCAGCGCATTGCGCAGCAACGCGGACGACCTTGCAGCGTTGATGACGGAGGAGACCGGCAAGCTCTTGCGCGACGGGAAGACTGAGGTCGAGCTCTGCGCACAGATCCTCGAGTACACGGCCGAACACGGTCCGGCTGAGCTGGCCGATGAGGAACGCACCCACGGCGGCGGCAAGAAGCAGGGGGTTGTCGCGTTCCGTCCCATCGGCGTCATCTACAGCGTTCAGCCGTGGAACTTCCCGGTCTATCAGCCCGTCCGGGTTTTGGCCGCGAACTTGATGGCAGGAAATGGCGTCATTCTGAAGCACGCCAGTATCTGCACAGGGAGCGGTCTATTGCTGCGTGACATTTGCCTCGACGCGGGATTGCCAAAGGGGCTTTTCGATGTCGTCGTAGTCGACCACGACACCTCCGATGAGATCATAGCCCACGACCTCGTTCGTGGAGTCACGATGACCGGAAGTGACAACGCCGGACGGCACATCGGACAAGTCGCGTCGAAGCATCTCAAGAAGACGGTCCTGGAGCTCGGATCCAACGACGCCTACGTCGTTCTAGAAGACGCCGACGTCGAGCTCGCCGTGAAAACATGCGTGAAGGGGCGAATCTACAACAACGGCGAGACCTGCGTGTCCGCCAAGCGGTTCGTCGTCGCCCAAGCTGTCTACGACGCCTTCGTCGACGGCTTCGTCGAACAGATGAAGGCCATCAAGATGGGCGATCCGACCGACGCGGAGACGCAGCTCGGTCCCGTTTCGAGCGAAGAGCAGTTCGAGACGTTGTCCGAACAGGTCAGAAAGAGCGTCGACGGCGGAGCCAAAGTCTTGTGTGGCGGAGTTCCCGACGGGGGCCCTGGCTACTATTTCCCGGCGACCGTACTGGCGAACTGCCAGCCAGGAACGCCGGCATACGATGACGAACTGTTCGGCCCGGTCGCTTCGATCATCAAAGCGTCCGACGACGACGACGCCATGCGGATCGCCAACGACAGCCGGTACGGTCTCGGTGGCGCGATCTTCAGCAAAGACGAAGACAGGGCGTTTGAGCTGGCCCGTGACCATTTCGACACCGGGATGGTTCGCATCAACTCGTTTGGAACGGCCGACCCCAACATGCCGTTTGGCGGCGTGAAAGACTCAGGGTTCGGGCGAGAACACGGTGGGTTTGGAATGAAGGAGTTCGTCAACACCAAGGCGATTTACCGGAGCTGAAGCCGCGCATGCACTTGGAAGGACTGCTCCACGAGCTTCCCTGAGCTGCGAGAGTCATGGCGCAGTCGGCTTGCCGTGCCCTGGCGCGACAATGACCTTCCCGCTCACGTGACCTTGTTCCACGTACCGAAGTGCGTCGTCCGTCGACGCCAATGAGAATCTGCGGTCGATCGTGGGTCGCAGCCTGCCATCGGCGAGCATTTCGCGAATGGTCCCGAGGTCAGCCGATCGTTTGGAGTCGTCGATCGTGAGCACGCTGCACGTTTTGCCGCTGCCAGCGAAGGCCGCCCATCCGAAGAGTAGAGCTCCGAAGATTTGCGCGGTTGTGCCGCCGACCATGACATATCGGCCCCCCGGTTTTAGACATCGACGGTAGGTGGCCAGTCGCCTGTATCCGTTGACACCCACGATGACGTCGTATCGAGCAGATTCGGTAGCGAAGTCTTCCGTGGTGTGGTCGACGATGCGGTAGGCGCCAGCTGCCCGGGCCAATTCGGCGCTGCGCGGACTGCACACCGCAACCACACGAGCCCCCAGAACGCTCGCCATCTGCACCATGAATCCTCCGACGCCTCCGCCGGCTCCCTGCACCAAGACATCGTCTCCGGGCTCGACGCGACCGAGGTCGCGCAACGCCTGAAGCGCAACGAGTCCGCACATGGGGGAGGCGGCCGCCTCGGCGAACGTCACGTTGTCTGGCTTCGAGGCAACGCAGTCCGAACCAACACACACAAATTCTGCGAAGGCGCCGCGCCCGGCAGGAAAGGAGTCTCCGAAGACCGCGTCGCCCACGCGGACATTACTCACTTCGGAACCAATCGCCTCGACCGTCCCCGAGAAGTCGCTGCCAAGGGTCGTGTTCTTCGGTCGAAGGAACCCGTTCTCGAGCCGAACCACAGCTGGGTCTGCCCGCATAAGCCGGTAATCTGCGGCATTTATTGACGCTGCACGTACCTTCACGAGCACGTCGTTGGGTCCTGGTTCGGGAATGGGTCGGTCGACAGTTTGAACGACCTCGGGTCCACCATACCGGTGGTACTGAATGGCGAGCATGAACGCCTCCTCTCGAGTTGTTTTCGCCGTTCATAGTGTGCGTGCGATAATGTGCGCTCAACGATTGAAAGTGCGCCACGGCCGTGCAAGATTGCACGCATGAACTGGGAAGACTTGAGATATGTGCTGGCCCTCTCGCGCGCCGGTACTCTCACGAGCGCGGCCGATGAGTTGGGTGTCGCTCGCACGACAGTGGGGCGTCGAATCGAGGCGCTCGAGCAGGTCTTGGGCGTGCGCTTGTTCGATCAGACTCCCAGCGGGTTTGTCGCGACCCCCGCGGGAGCAGACCTCGCCGCAACAGCCGAAAAGATCGAGACGGACGTGCTGGCGGCCGAGGGGCGTGTGCTGGGTCGCGACGCGGAGCTTCATGGAGAACTTCGGGTCGCCACGCTCGACTTCTTGTTCCAGGGGTACGTCGGCGTGTTTGCGAGTTTCGCTGAGCGGTACCCGGGCGTGGAGATGACGGTGTGCGCGAGCTACGACAACGTGTCGCTTCGTCGACGTGAAGCTGACGTGGCGCTGAGGTTGGGGCCTTCGCCAGGCGACCACCTGGTTGGTCGTTCGCTGGGTGAGATCGAGTTTGGCCTCTACGCCCACCGCCGTCTGGTCGAAGAGCTGGGCGACGAGATCGACCTCAATGCGCTGCCGTTCCTCCGCCCCGACACCCGAACCGAAGACGACGTGGCGAAGGAGTGGATGTCCGAACACGCACCGCGCGCCAGAACCGCGATGCGGTTCGATGTCTACCCCACGTTACGTTCTGCGGTGCGAGCCGGAATTGGCGCCTATCTGATGGCCTGCATCGATGGCGATGATGATCCCAACCTTGTCCGGCTCGGTGCCGAGTTCGCGAACTCTCGGATGAAGGTTTGGGTGCTCACGCTGCCCGAGCTCATGAGCAACAACAGGGTCCGTGTCTTCATGGACCACATGCACGAGCAGCTGCGGCCCCTGTTGTAGATTCGACGATCCGGGAACACCCAAAAAAGAACCCCTTCGAGTCGCCTCGAAGGGGTTCTTGTTCACTGAATGTGCTTCAGTACCGGAGGCGGGACTTGAACCCGCACGACCGCAAGGCCAACGGATTTTGAATCCGCCGCGTCTACCGATTCCGCCACTCCGGCGTCGGCCAAGGAAACTACTCCAGCCGACAGGGTCGGTCAATCCCTTGTCGCGCTCGCAGTTTGACACAGCGCCATTTTCGACGAGTATGGTGGGCGAACCTTTGGAACTGAGGATGTCATGCGACTTTCGAACCTCGTAGCGTTTGCCGCCGTGATGCTTGTCACGTCCGCCGCCTATGCGTTTCCGCCATTCACGCCGGTCAAGAACGTCTGCCCACAGTGCACGCAGCAAAAAACTGACATCGTCACCACGTCGGACGGCAACAAGATTCGCGGCACGATCGTCGCCATCAACCCCGACTTCTACACCCTCGTCCGATACTCCGAAGCGCGAGCAATCCCGCGTGGCGAAGTGCAGTCGGTCGAATGGGCGAACGGCGCAAAGACTGGCGGGGTCGACTCCAAAGACCAGATCATCCTCAAGAACGGCACCGTCCTCACCGGCTCCATCGTCGACGACAAAGAGAAGCCGGCCGTCATTCAGCTCAAGTCGAGCTACAACGGCGTGACCTACGTGGTGTTCAAGGACCAGATCGACAAGCTCTACAAGGGCGGCTTGCTCAACTAAGCGAAGCTCCGCCGCGCGAACCAGCCCGCCACTCGGCGGGCTTTTTTGTTTTCAGAACGAGTGGAGTCGGGGAGCTTCGGTTGCCTCGCTCAATGCGCGCCATTCGAGTTTCGCCAGCTCATCGAGGCGGCTGCGAACGGTCTCGGCGTCAAACATCTCGCGCGCCAGGTTGGTGTAGAGCGTGTGGTGGCGAGCCTCGGAAACCATGAGGTCGGCATAGAAGTCCCGAAGTTCGACGTCATCGACGTTCTCAGCGAGGACTTGGAAGCGCTCGCAACTTCGGGCTTCGATGAGTGATGAGACAAGAAGCTTGTCCAACAACGCATCGGGGTCCTTCTTGGCGGTTTGCCGCATCAGCCGGGCAGCGTACGAAGCCGGCTCGATAGGCTCGTAGGCGACGCCTCGCTCGGCGAGGATGTCGAGCATCTGCGTGAAGTGGTCGAGCTCCTCGTGCACCACCTCGGCCAGTAGTTTCGCCAGCTCCGGCTTGTCGGTGTACCGGAACATCATCGACATTGCGGCCGACGCCGCACGCTTCTCGAGGTGGGTGTGGTCGAGCAGAATCGTGTCGAGGTGGGGCTCGATGCGGCCGAACCATCCCGCGTCGGTTGGCTTGTGAAGATGAAGCATACGACATTCCTTGTGTGAACAGGCGCCCTTGGGGCCAAGGCCACGAAGTTGCGGGGGGTCTGCTTCCGTAGTAGCTATGAGCGGCGCGCCACTGCTGCGGATGCCATACATTCCGACCCACGAGGTTTCAAGATGTCAGAGCAGATCGACAAGTCCGACGACCGCGACCGAAGAAGCTCCGTTCGCGTGCGAAGTCTGCTCCCGACCGGCGTGCGACCGATCGCCAAAGAAGAGATCGAAGCACTCGAAGCTCGGATTCTGGACCTCGCCGTCGTCGAGTCGGACGGTGTGCTGCATGATCATTCCGACTGGAGCGAGCGAACCGAGGACCTCCCGCGCGAGATGGTGTTCGTGCTCAACGAGATCCGGGCGCTCCGCCAGCAGATCACCGAGATGCAACGTATCGTGGAGTCCCAGAGCGAGAACCCGCTCATTCCAAGGTGGGTGGTGATCAACGACAAGGGACTCTGGGTTCCCGCCGTCGACGGCGATCCTGAGTTCACCAAAGGGGACCACGTCGAAGTTCGGCTGCAGATTCCGTCTCTCAACACGCCGGATATCCTCGCTCTGGGCGAGATTCTGCGGGTTGGCGACGAGTCCGATCCCGGTTTTGCGGTGATCTTCCGTTACATTTCGCAGTCGCACTCTCGCGCAATTTTGCGATACGCGCTGCGCCGTGAGCGGCAGCTCGCTCGGAGCCTCCGCTTCCACTGACATCGCGTGCATTCGAACCGGGCTCTTGCTAGAGTCGCCCCGTTTTCACGGTGTTGACTGGCTCGGATTCCAATATGTCCCGCATAAGATCTATCTTCTTCTTGTTCGTCCTCGCGATCGCCCTTGCGGCATGCGGGCGCGACGACGTTACCAACCAACAGCCCGACGCGTGCGAATCGAATGACGATTGCGCGGCGACCGAGACGTGCGAGTCAGGCGCGTGCGTCGAAGTGCTCAACAACGTGCTTCCGAACGACTGCACGACCGACGGGTGCGCTGAAGGTGAGGCGTGCGATCCTGCGACGCTCGAATGCGTGGATGCGACGTGCCAACCGACCGAGGAGGGCGGATGCGCCCAGGTTTCGTGCAACGACGAAGGCTGCATGCCGCTCCCCTGCGACATCGGCTGCAAGGATTTCGAAGAACAGGTCGGATGCGACTGTGAGCCGGTCGGCTGCACCACCGACGCCGAGTGTGGTGACTTCTTCTGTGAAGACGGAACCTGTCGCGGATGCACCGACGCCGACTGCGCCGTGGGCGACTTCTGCGACACCGACGGCGTCTGCAAGCTCGACACCCGCTGCGGGTCTGACGCCGACTGCGCTGCACGCGAAGCATGTGTCGAAGGCCGATGCGAAGCTCGCGACGAATGCGTGCTCGACCGCGATTGCGACGGCGGAGAACTCTGCCTCGGCGGCCAGTGCACCCTCGCACCAGAATGCTCCGCTCAGGTGCCGTGCCCGGAAGGGTTCGAATGCGTAGGTGATACTTGCTTCGAGTCGATCTGCCGCGGCCCGGATGACTGCGGCAACGGCGAAATCTGCGAGGCTGGTGAATGTGTCGAACCGGCCGTCGCCGCCTCGTGCGTCGTCGCCTCAGCCTCGCAAACCATCGTCGAAGGGCAGTCCATCCTCCTCGACGCTTTCGCTTACGACTCCAACGGGAACTCCATCAGTGCTCCAATCGTGTGGGCGTCGAGCGACTCCGCAGTCGCTTCGATTGTCGGTTCGACCGCTCTCGGCGGGGCGAGCGGCGGAAGCACGACCATCACCGCTACGTTGGGCACGGGCGACCCAATCGCCTGCATGGGCGATCTGACGCTCACGAACCCGGGTCCGGCACCGATGAACAACTTCCGCGCCACGGTGTTCGACGCGGATTCTGGTGCACCCGTGCAAGGGGCTGAGGTCCTCGTGGACGGTCAAACCGCCACCACGGACGCCGCTGGCGTCGCGACCCTTCCGCTTCCCACCGGCGCTTTCGATGTGACCGTCGCGTCGAACGACCACAACTGGGTTTCGCTCGTCGGTATCAATTCGACCGACATTCGGGTGCCGTTGACCGTGAAGCAGGGGACCGGACCAGTCGCCGGTTTCTCCGGCGAGTTCGACGAGTCGATGATCAATTCGTCTGGCGACGTCACGCTCGGCCTCGCGGGAGCCTCGCTCACTGGCGGACTACTCGACGTGAACCTCACTCGCCTCCTCGGCGACAGCTTCGTCCGTCGCCTGAACATCCCCGGCATCGTCGACACGGACATTCCGCTCCCGGGTGGAGTGGTGGTTTACGGGGGCGCGTTCGGATTCCAGATCGACCTGAAGGAAGAATACTACGCGACTGCCCCTGGCGGCGGACGCATTGCATGGGGGCTTGCCGGCAACGTGCCGATTCGAGACCTCATCGGATTGTTCATGGGCGGAGGTGGTGGCACCGGCGACGTGCTGTCGCTCATCCTTCCTCTCTTCAACCGCTTCGACCACGGTTCCAAAGCTTCGGTCCTCGCCGCACGTCCGCGCGTGACGGACACGGCCGACTTTGACGGCGACCTCGATACGACCGAGCAACTGCCCGACTACGCGAATTTCCCGAACGTCGAGCTCCAGCCGTCGGTTCGCCAGACGCTCGTGAGCGATGTGGCCATTTCGCGCTTCCCGACGCTTAGCTCGGGCACGGCTGACGCGGCCGTGCTCGTAGGCGGAGCGGTGCAAGGGAACGTGGGCTTCATTCCGCTCGGAATCAGCGCCACGAACGACGAAGACGGCGACGGCTTCCCTGACTCGCGGCGCCTGACGGTCGCGCCTCCATACGGCTCCATCACCGGTGGACGCTTCGCGGTCCTCGCCATTGCCTTTGGCGATGGTGGTGGTGCGGGGCCCGGAGGATTCGACCTTCCCGACGAGCTGTCGGTCGCGCTGTGGAACGGCCAGTCGCTCCCGGCGGGCTTGAGCCTCGGAACCTTCCCAGATGCTTCGACCATCACCCTCGACCGAATGACCCGCTCGGTCGGCGTTACCGCAGATGCGGGACCGCTCTACCGCGTGCGCATCGTCGGTGCGGACCGAACGTGGGACGTCTGGTCGACCGGGCCCGCAGGCCAAATGGGAACGTTCAATCACAGCATCGCGATCCCGGCGGCACCAGGCATGCAGACCGACTACCTGACCAACGGAGACGTGCTCGTCGACGCGATTCAGACGAACGTCTCGCTCGACCAGCTCGTGCGCGCCAACGGCGTGGGACTGACCAACGCGGGACTGGTCTCGACGGCGTTCAACCGAACCGCTGCACCTTAATCAGCAATTCGGCGTCGAAATTGGGGCAACCGCGTGGTTGCCCCTTTTTTGTGACTGCGTAAAATCGAGCGATTCCGCGCGTGCCAAGGACCGCACACGCACATGCTCCATGAGGATTCCATGGCTCCGATCAAGGATACGATCGCGCTCGCACTCTGTGCGGGCCTACTGCTCACTTCAGCCTGTAACTCGAAGTCGCCCGAGACCACGGACGACCCAGGCGAAGCGGGTGCCCCCGAAACGACCGCGGTCGCGCCAGAGAAGCCGAAGGAACCGCCACGTCCGGACCCGCTTCCAACGCTGGAAGGACCGCATCGGATGGCGTTCGACCTGACCCACAACCGGCCGCTTGGCCACGTCGTGGACGGCCGTACGCTCGTCGCAAACGGTGGCCGCGCAGATTTCGTTCGCTACATCCACGGCGACCATCCCGGGCATTGGGATCTCGCGAAAGAGGTCGATGGAAAGAAGGCCGCGGCGCTCGATCGACGCCGAGATGCTTCTCTTCATCTCCCTTCCATGTCGAAAGACGCGTCCGTCCTCCAGCTGGAAGTATTCAACCCGTCGAGTAGCAACACGCTCTCGGTCGAGTTCAATGACGAGAAACTTGAAGCGAAGGAACTCGCAGAAGGTTGGCAGACGGTGGCTTTCGACGTTCCGGCCGCGG
>CAYLMO010000007.1:163348-169958 GCA_964384605.1 uncultured Bradymonadales bacterium
CTTCGAGCTTGGCAAGGGCGATGCGATTGCCTGGTTCGTCGCCGGTCTAGAGAACGCCGGAATCGAGCTGCAGCTCGAGGCACCGGTCGGGTGCGGAGTCACGGTCGAACTCGCTCGTGAAGACGGGAACGGCGGGATTCAGTCGGCCGAGACGACCCAGCTACTGCTCGTCGAAACATACGGCGAAGTGCAGAAGGGCAAAGCTCCATACGGGATTCCGAAAGGTGAAGTCGGCCGGCTCGTCGTGCGACATGCCGGTGATTGCGATTCCGTGAAAGTGAAGTCCGGTGGGATCATGGTCGCGGGCGAAGCCAAAGTCCGAGACTCCATCCCGAAGCCCAAACGCATCATCGTGTGGATGATCGACACGCTTCGGTCGGACTACCTCCCCGTCCACTTCGAAACCGACGTGAAAGCCCCCAACCTCAAGAAGCTCGCCGACGAAGGCGCCTCGTTCAAATGGGCGTACGTCCAAGGGAACGAGTCGCGAACCAGCCACGCGAGCTTCTTCACGGGGATGTTCCCGAGCCGTCACCGAGTGCTCGGTCGCGGACACCTCAAGCCGTGGCACGAGCTCATCCCCGAGAGCCTGCAAGAGGCCGGCTACGAGACCGGCGCCTACATCTCGAACGGCTACGTGTCGAAGCCGTGGGGATTTGTGCAGGGCTGGGACATGTATCGAAACAACCTTCGCGAGGGCTACGGAATCCACGGCGAGGCCATGGCAGAAGACGGCATCGAGTGGGCGAAGAAGAACTCCGAGAAGCCGTTCTTCCTCTACCTCGGAACCATCGACCCGCATGTCACGTATCGACGTCACGAAGACCTGATCGAGATGTACGACCCGGAACCCTACAACGGGCGGTTCAGCCGCTACTGCCTGGGTACCGACCTCGGCAAGATCAAGGGCGGTGGCATCAAGGTCACCGACCGCGACAAAGAGCGAATCATCGCCCTCTACAAGAACGAAATCACCTTCAATGACCGCGCCTTCGGCAAGCTCCGCACCGAGCTCGAAGCGGCCGGGTTGTGGGAAGACACCATGGTGATCGTCACCTCGGACCACGGCGACGAATTCTGGGAACACGGAAGCGTTGGTCACGGCCACAACGTGTACGGCGAGCTCGTCCACGTTCCGATGATTGTCTACTACCCCAAGGCAATCCCGGCCGGGACTGTAGTCGACTCGGGCGCCGACGTGCTCGACCTCTACCCGACGATTCTGGAGTTCACAGGAATCGAAGTGCCCGACGACGTGCAGGGGAAATCCGTGCTCGACCGAATCGACGGTATTCGTGGCGGCTACCCAGAGCCAGCGATCGCGACCCAGTACCTGATGCATTACGCTCTCCAGATCGACCGCTGGAAGCTCTACCTCCGAAAAGGTTCGTACCAGGTCTTCGATCGGGAGAATGATCTCGTGGAGCTGACAGATGTCGCTGAATCGCACCCCTTTGTTTCACGACAGCTTCTCGACGCGGCGGGATGGTTCCGCCCCAATCGTGATCGCTGGAAGAAGGCATCGTGGGGCGTTCCGTCGAACCTCGGACCCGACTTCTGGACGAGGTGGAGCACCCCGGAAGACAAGAAGTAGTGCCACTCTTCGCCCGGATTGACCATTTGGGTACACAATACCCCGAATTCTTTCGGTTTTGGGAGCGATCGTGACAGTTTGTCACGGCCGGTACCCCTTGGCATCATGAGAGGGTCGCGCCAAACACCGGGATACACCTGCTGGCCATAGAGATTGCCGAGGATCTGGTGGATGTACGGTTGCTTGGCGCGGAAGTTGCGTTCATAAGAGTTGCTCGAAGAACGGACGGAGTTACAAGATGAAATCACAAAGCCGAATCATGGTCACAGTTGCCAAGTGGTCGGTGCGAATCCTCGGTCACTTCACCGGGGCGGCGATGGTTTTCGCCGGGTTCGCACTCTTGTTTTTGAACGAGGCGACCTTGGGCCTGCTTCAGTTTGGGTTCTCCGACAGTCAAATGTCGTCTCAGCTCACGCTCGAACTCGGTGTTGTGCTGGGGATCTCGGTTTGCTTCTGGGCGCTCCTTTACATCGCATTCGCGATGGCCGTGCAGACACGACGCAGCCGCAAGCGGGCATTGGTGGCGACACGCGGGACGGTGATGACGGAAACGTTGATCGTACTGCCGGTCTTCTTCTTGTTGACCTTTGGGCTGGCCCAAATGGGAATCAACAGCATGGCGGGATTGCTCACCACACTTGGGACGTATCAGGCCGCGCGGACGATTGCGGTTTGGGGGCCCGAGGTCGGTAACAACCGGATGGGTAGCGTGAACCGTGCGACGGTGGACGAGAAAGCTCGTCTCGCCGCCGCGGCCGTCATCACTCCGGTCGCGCCGACGCTGGTGCGGGGAACGACCTGCGACATCAATCCGAGGTCGAACTTCGATCAATTTGCTCAGAATCTGTCCGGAATTGGGACAGGGCCGTGGTCGAGCGGTATCGCCACGAGCATGGGCGAGGCTGCGATGGGAGGCGGTGCAATTGTCGAGCGATGGAGCTTCGTCGATGCACTGGATACGGGCACGTTCGCCGCTCGTGGCTACGTGAAACTTCGCACCGCATACTGCAATGTTCACGTAACTTACTCGAGCGTCGAAACGGATCCCGACAGCAGCAATCGTCTGCAATTCGAAACGACCGTGACCTACACCCACAAATCCGTCATGCCCTTGGTGGGACGGGTTTTTGAAACCGGTAAGGGCGAACAAACGACTTGGGGGGATGGCATTTCGGCCTCAGCGATCTCGAGAACGTATCAATACACGCAGCAGATTTCACCCAATCCGAAACTGCCGTGCAGCTTTGGCGATTTCTCCTGCTAGGAAGGACGAGACCAAAATGAACCTTTGGCTTCAAAAACGAATCAGGCGACTTCACAGCGATGAGTCCGGCGCGATCATGCTCCTGCTTCTCGCGTCATTCCTGATCCTCTTCATGGTCGCAATGTCCCTCTACGATACGGGGGTCGCAGCCCGTGACAAGATGGACGCCCAAATCTCGGCAGACGCCTCTGCGTTCAGCCATTCGGTCGTCAAGTCGCGCTCGATGAATATGATTTCGTACGCAAACACGATCAAGAGGATGTTCTTCACCTACGGCGTCACTTGGGTAAACGGCTTTACAGCACTTCTCGTAACGACCGTGTGGCACGTCTCCAAATGCTTCCGAACGATTCCCAGATTTAGATCTTGTTGGGAACTCATCGAGAATGCACTTCTCATCATCGCCGAGACGCTAGAAGCGATACCGAACATCCAAACCCTTTCGCTCATCGGAAACGGTCGAACCGGCAATGAACTCGAGGCGTTGGAGCGTTACCAACAGTACATGTTCAAAATCACACCCTGGTGGGCATGGACCGAAAACGTCATACGGTCGACCGACAACGGCGCCTTGGTGACCTCGGCCTGGCCCCCTCCAGGCTCTGTTATTGATGAAGTCAAGGGAGCCATTTCCTCGACGGTGTCGACCGCAGATTTTCTGTTCGGATCCGACCTCATGTCGGTCCTCCCTTCACACACCGATGCAGTCGACGTTCTGCCCGTGGCGAGGCGCGACAGCATTGTCGCATGGGAGGATTCGTTCGGTCCGTTCGCCTTCGAACTACAGCAAGGTGCGCTATTCGCAGCCGGACAATACTGCGTTGAATGGACAGGCTCGCTCGAGATGATCATGCAGACCGTTCAAACCATGCAGTCCGAGGCCGGTGAAGACTACGAAAAATGGAAGGGGAACTTTCGAAAGTTGCAGCTTCCCTTTGGCTCTCTCGGGTGCGCCGCGGTTACGTTCGCGTGGCACCTCCAGGTCCGCTCTGCCTATCTCGACTGGAAACTCAACGACACGAAGTTCGACTCCGAAAACAAGTGGCTCCTTTCAACATCGAACTTCACGTACTCTTACGTGCCGCGGGCCGGACGCTCGTCGGACGACGGGGCTCGAAAGAAGTTCAACTACGTTAACAAAGAGTACGGTGGCATCGGTGCGACCAAGGCCTACAAGAAAGACGGCTACTTTGCGGTTGCTCGATCCGAAATCGTATACAAGAAGGCTGGCGGGACCACGAGCGATTCCTTCTTGGGCGGAGTAGTTGGCGCGCTCGGAAGCATTCCCGGCGTTGGGTCCCGTCTCGGGCTCCAAGAACAACCGGACATGTGGTCGCCTCGCTGGACCGCCAAGCTCAGACCAATGACGCTCCCGGGGGAATCTTGGGGTGCCGCTTCACTCGGCGACGATACGGCGGGCTTCGACACGGTGGTGACCGATTCTATCCCTTACCTTATCCTCGCCTCGACCCTCGGTCTGTTCGACGACAACTTTTCGATCGGCTCCGCGCTTGGCGATATGATGCATCTCTGGGCGAGCTCCCGCTCAATGACCGCCGACAAGGTGGAAGGATTCTCGAAATGAACCCGATCCGTTTCGTAGAAAGTATCCTCTTCCGCCTGCGGGCGGATGAATCTGGCAGCGCAATGACTGAATTTGTCGTTGGGCTCCCAGTCTTCATTCTCATCTTCGGGGGAATGGGAATGCTCTATAGACTCAACAACGAGATTCTGATTAGCAAAGCGAAAGCAAGTGCTGACCTTTGGGAAAATGCCGATGTCGGTGCAGGCGATTTCATTCCAATTCTCGCCGCTGGTGACCTCCTCAGCGGGGATTTTTCCACCGCCGCACAAAACTCGACGAGTGCGCTCGGCATCTACAGCGATTCCTACGTCAAGACGCTTATTCCGCTCTCGACGCTCCCCGGAACGAAGCCGGATGAAGGTTGCTTTACGCTCGACTGCGAGCAGATTGGAATGACCGATGAATACTTCAGCGGGATCTTGCTCGACGACAACATGGTAAATGGCTTGAAAGGGAATCTGAGCGCTGATGGTTGGGCTAATGGTATTTCGTCCGTTCTGTCAGTGACCGGTTCGCGTCCAGCAATAGTGGCCGGCATCAGGTACGGGGGCGTGGAAGGGGAATCCGTCTCCTCGAGCGTCTCAACTCCCATGTTTGGCGATGTAGAGTTCGAAACCGGCAACCTCGACGTTCCCGGAATCACCCAGCCCACTTGGCGCGGATTGGGCGTTCTCGCCACTCGCCTGGAATTCGCGACGGATCCTGTCTTCAACAAGCAGATTCCGGAATTCGACAGCGATTTTGACTTCGACCAATCCGACGTTCCGGAGTCGCAGGGAGAGTGTCAGCAAGCGATGGAGACCTACCGAGGTTGTATCGACTCGCAACCTGCTGGAGACTCGAACAAAAAGAAAGCAAGAGCATGCAAGAGCCTGGATCCGGAAGAACAATGCGGCGGCCTTGGTAGCAGCAACCCCATCCCGCAGCCTGACGCAAGTTGGGACCCTTGAGGAAGTCTGATATGACCACCACAAAGACGATCAAAGCGTTCGCAAAGCTCGCGGTCACTGGCGCCATTATCTTCGGCCTAGCTTTCCTCGCAGCAACTCAAGATCCAAGCTCGGATCTCGGAGAGGTAAGCAGCGCTACGGCTGATATCGGATGGTTCTCCGTGGGCGACGACGGGCACAATTTCTCTCGGGCGATTGCAGCCTCAGGTCTGGAACCCAGGCCGTACGACCTCAATGGCAACCGTATGTACTTCGCCGCTGGCAAGAGCAATCTTCAGCCTGCTGACGTCGAAGCCAGTATGCAGAAAATTTTCGTCGAACAAGGCGTAAATTCCGAAAATCACACCGGCATCCCAGCGATGCAGAACTCGGCAGCGAAAGTGGACTTTCGATCCGAGGGAGCGGCAGAGCAATTGGCACAGAAGACCGGCGACGCTGCGAGACTGCTGATGAAAGGCGAGGTCCTTCCGATGGTGCGCAACAAGCACTATGTCTCCATGATGGGCTACGATTGGAGAATGTCGGAAGACGAGCTGGTCGAAAAATTGGAGAAGGGGGAACTCTCGAAAGAACAATTCCATCCCGACTACATGATTAAGGGCTACAAGTTTGTCGATGCCACAAGCGAAGCCGGTGGTTCTGCGGTGACGGCGGTCTGGACCGATCAAGACTTCGATGCCAAGAAGATGAACAATGAATCGTTCAAACAAGTCGCGCCCGATCCTTCGGTGCCAGCCTGTGTTGGATGCGAACGCGATTTCCGATTCCAGTCGTTGGCCAAGAATGAGCCTTACAGCGCTAACCGTTGGACGACCAATCAATCTCCTGACGAGGCGCTCAGGTTTTACCGCACTGCGATGGCCGAACGCGGGTGGACGGAGTCCGGTAGTACCGATGTCTTGGCCCGCCTCGCCGAAAAGCTCCCGAGCGTCGCGGCCATTCAGGGGCGTCACTTGCATGTTCGCAAGGGCGACAAGAGTATGGTCATCACGCTCATCCCCAATGGACGTGGCGGCACGGAGATTGTTTCCAATGAACGCTACGAAGGCGCAAGTTCGCTCCTCGAGGCGGTCGATCAAAAGGAAAAAAAGAAAGGTGTCTTGGGCACCATTTCGGAAAAGCTCGATCTGTAGGTCGTGATCGCGAACGCGAGAAGACCGGCCTTTTGGGCCGGTCTTTTTTTTCGCCCACGCCCTGATGCGACGGATGGCGAAGCG
>CAYLMO010000008.1:0-147632 GCA_964384605.1 uncultured Bradymonadales bacterium
CAGAATCCAGGTCCTCCCCAGGTGATCAGGCCGTCCGGCCCACCCTGCGATAGCTTTGTCCATCCCTGCGAACTACGTCCAGAATGCCGCTTTGAACGGGTAGCTTTGCTACCAAAACGTCGATGCAAAGAGATGCCTGGGTCGGTTTAGTGCACAGACAAAATCCGACCCGCAGGGCTTTGGCGTCATGGGTATGGGTAAATGGGCTTGGGGTCTGGTTCGATTGACAGGTGGGGGTGGGGGTTGGGATGCTCCGGCGGACCTTTGGACGGAGAACAGATGCGGTGTTTGGTTGGCGTGTTGGTGTTGTGCCTTTTGGCGGTGGTGGGGTGCGAGAAGTCGGACGACGGGTTCGAAGGGGCGCCGGCGGTTGCGGCGCCTTCGGAGCCGTCGATGGTCGGAAAGCCGGAGGATACGACGAGCAATTTGCCGCCGGCTCACCCGCCGATTGGTGAGGTCGGGAAGAGCGTCGGCAACTCTGTGCCGCCTCCGCCGCCGGGTGGAGCGCGGGTTTCGTTCTCATCCGTGGAATCCTACGGAAAGGAAGGGCCGCTCCGTTGGGAAACACCCGATGGGTGGAAGGCAGCGAAGCCTGCGACCAACTTTCGAATCGCGGAGTATTCGCTTCCTGGACCTGACGGACCTGCCAATCTCGGCGTGTTTCACTTCCCGGCTGGCGGTGGCGGCGTTTCGGCCAACATTGATCGCTGGGTAGGCCAGTTCTCGACTCCCGACGGCAAGCCAGCTGGCTCCACGGCCACGCGCGACACCCTGACCGTCGACGGCATGACCGTGTTTCGTGTCGACGTCGCCGGAACGTACAATCCCGGCATGGCTGGCGGCGGCGTATCCCAAGAGAATCACCGGATGCGCGGAGTGATTGTCGATTCCGGCGCTGGTCCGTTCTTCTTCAAGATGGTCGGTCCAAAAGGAACGGTCGACACGCAGGTCGAGGCTTTCGACGCGCTCGTTCAGTCGTTCAAGTACGTAGAGTAGGGCCTTGTTCGACGCGCATTGCCACCCGCAGTTCGAGGCGTTCGATGGCTGCGACGTCATCACGGAGGCTGCAGACCAAGGCGTGCGCGGAATCATCGCGGCCGACTTCGACTCTGAACGACGTGGCAAACTCGTAGAGCTCGGTCGCCGAGGAGGCGTTTGGGCTACCTGTGGCCTCCATCCATGGGCGATCCCGAAAGAACCCGAGCGCCGCGAGGCAGAACTTCAGCTCGTCGAACAAAGCCTCGCGAACGACGGTTGGGTCGGCGTCGGAGAGTTCGGCCTCGACGCGCGTCGCCAAGGCGCGGTTTCCATGGACGTACAGATCGAAGTTGCACACCGCCATCTCGAGCTGGCGGATAGCCTGGGCCTCCCGGTCGTAATGCACATCGTGCACGCCGAAGCCGAGATGCTGGAGGTCCTCCGCGCCGTCCGATTCGACTCCGGCGGAATGTGTCACGGATTCTCCGGAACACCCGAGCAAGCCAAGCGGTTCATCGACCTCGGCCTCCACATTTCGATCGGAACGAGTGCGGTTCGCGGGAATGTCGGAAGGGTTCGCGAAGTTTGTAGGGCGATTCCGCGGTCCTCGCTGCTGGTCGAGACGGATGCCCCATCTCGACCGCCAGATGGAGTGGACGGACCGAACCACCCGCGCTATCTCAACCGCGTCGTCGACGCCGTCGCCGAATTCGTTTCGGCGACGACTGACGAAATCGCACAGCAGACCGAGCACAACGCCCGAAAGTTGTTCAAGCTCGGCGACCAGACGATTCAACCCGCATAACGCGAGTCTCCATATGAGCACCGAAGTCACCGGCCACGAAGAAAATCTTGGAGCCAGCTGCCCCGGAACGCGCATCGACCTCGATCAGGAGGACGACCACGGCACCGTCGAATATCCAGGGCGAGAAATGAAGAACGGTTGGCGCCTGCATCGGCGCTGGGACCGGGCAGGGCGTCTGTTGGGCGAAAACTCGATGAAGACGCTCTACGACTCACACGTCGTGGTCATGGGCCTCGGTGGCGTCGGTTCATTCACCGCGGAAGCACTCGCGCGAACCGGGGTAGGTCGCCTGACGCTGGTCGATTTCGACCGTGTCTGCGGGACAAACGTCAACCGTCAGCTTCACGCCATGAAAGGCACGTTCGGCAAGTTCAAGTCGGACCTCGTGGCCGAGCGCTGCAGCCTCATCAACCCGGAAGGGACGATCATTGGCCGCCGAGCGTTCTACCATGCTCCAACGGCCGACGGCCTGCTCGACGGCGTCGACTTCGTGGTCGATGCCATCGACAACGTGACCGCCAAGATTCACCTCCTAGTCAGCTGCATGGAGCGAGGAATTCCATGCGTTAGTTCGATGGGTGCCGCAGGCAAAGTCGACCCGACTCGCATTCGAGTCGCCGACATCACCGAAACGCATGGCGATCCACTCGCTCGTTCGGTTCGCAAAATCTTGCGACAGAATCACGGAATCGATACGTCCAGCCCGCTCGGAATCCAAGCGGTGTTCAGCGATGAGCCGCGAACCGAGCCTCAGGCCTTGTCCTACGACGGTACCGCTGGCTTCCGCTGCATTTGCCCGACAAAAGACAACAATCTGCACAGCTGCGAAGAGCGAAACCTCATCGATGGAACGGTGAGTTTCGTAACCGGCACGTTTGGACTCATGGCGGCTGGCGTCGTCGTGCGTTCACTGACCGGACACTAGAGAAACGAAGCGTCTCCTACTGCTGATGGCGATGTCATGCTCGACGAAGAACGAAAGTATCTGATCGAAGAAGCCTGTGGCGTGTTCGGAATTCACGGACATCGCGAGGCCTCCAACATGGCGTACCTCGGGCTGCACGCGCTTCAACACCGCGGCCAAGAGAGCGCCGGAATCGTCACCATCGACGGCGAGGATGTTCACGTACAGCGTCGTCAGGGGCTGGTCGGCGAGGGCTTCACCGAAGATGTCCTCGAGTCGCTTCCCGGCAACAAGGCCATCGGTCACGTTCGCTACTCCACCACAGGAGAATCGAACATCCGCAACGCGCAGCCTCTCACGGTCTCCACCAAGTACGGCCCTATCGCGCTCGGTCACAACGGAAACCTGACCAACGCGACGACCCTGCGAAAGCGTCTCGAAGCACAGGGCAGTATCTTCGGCACCAGCACGGATACCGAAGTCCTCGCCCACCTCGTCGCGAAGAGCTTCGCGTCCAACATGCTCGATGCCCTCATCGACGCACTTCGCCAGGTTCGCGGAGCGTTCAGCCTGGTCGGCCTGTCGAAAGAGTTCATGGTCGCCGTGCGCGACCCACATGGCGTGCGGCCGCTCGTCGTCGGTCACCTCGACGGTCGCCGTGTGGTCGCGAGCGAGCCATCAAGTTTCCAACTCATCGGAGCGACCGTCGAACGCGAAGTCGAACCGGGCGAGATGCTCGTCGTTTACAACGATGGCACCGAGGAGTGGAGGCACCCGTTCGAATCGATTCAGCCACGTCCGTGTATTTTCGAGCTGGTCTACTTCGCGCGACCCGACAATACGATTTTTGGACGTCCGGTTTACGAGTCTCGCAAGAATATGGGCCGCATCCTGGCCCGCGAGTCCGCCGTCGAAGCCGACGTGGTGATCGCCGTTCCCGATTCCGGAGTGCCCGCAGCGCTCGGCTTTGCGGAGGAGAGCGGCATTCCGTTCGAGATCGGACTCGTTCGCTCGCACTATGTCGGTCGCACATTCATCGAGCCGTCGAACTCGATTCGGCACTTCGGCGTGAAGCTCAAGCTCGCCCCCATGATTCCGGTGTTGCGCGACAAACGGGTGGTCGTGGTCGACGACTCGATCGTTCGCGGAACGACCTGTCGCAAGATCATCAAGATGGTTCGAGATGCCGGCGCCAAAGAAGTTCACTTCCGAGTGGCGAGTCCGCCGACGACGCATCCGTGCTTCTATGGCATCGATACACCCGAGCGAAGCCAGCTCATCGCCGCGACCCACGAGATCGAAGAGATCCAAACGTACATCACCGCGGATTCGCTGGCGTACATCTCGATCGATGGCTTGCGAGAGTCGGTTGGTGCAGAAGTGAAGGACGGGGAATCCGGATTTTGCGAGGCTTGTTTCACCGGAGACTACCCGATCAATCTCGTCGACCAAGACCCCGCTGCAGAATAGCGTTGTCCGCTTGAACGCGGGCGGGCGAGATCCTAACCTGAAGGATACGGTCGGAACCCGTCTGATCGTTCGTTGTGCAGGATCTGTGTGAGCACGAAGTCCGAAGCCAAGGTCATAGAGGACGCTCGGGACTTTCTGAAGGAAGTTCAGATGCGTGTTCAATACACGCGTCGGGTTCCCGATGAGAGTCGAGCTCGGCTCAAGAGCAAGCTGAAAGACCTGCGTGAAGCGATAAAAGGTGGAGACCTCGACGACCTCGAGGTTGAACGAGTCGAGCTCCAAGCCGTCGTCGCCGAACACCTCGAACCCTTCGAAAAGTCAGCCTGGCGGGAGTACGCCGAGTCGATCGCGATTGCGATCGTCCTTGCGCTCTTTCTGCGTGGCTTCGTGTTCGAAGCCTTCAAGATTCCCACCGGTTCGATGATTCCAACCCTGTTGGTGGGCGACCACCTCTTCGTGAACAAGCTCGTGTACGGCATTCGCGTGCCGTTCACCGAGAAACACCTGGTTCGATTCAACGAACCGGAGCGGGGAGAGGTTGTCGTGTTCACCTTCCCGCGCGACGAGGCTCAGGCCTACTTGGAACGCCAGCCAGTCGGACTTCGCAGCTGCATAGCACCGAGCGCCCTGGTCGAAGAAAAAGACATGATCAAGCGCGTCATCGGGGTGGAAGGCGACACCATTGAAGTTCGCAAGAATCGTGTCTTTGTGAACGGTGAGGCTCTGCCGCAGACCTTCCTGCGTGAGCAGAAGACCGAGAACTTCATGTATCCGATTGAAGAGCACCGCCTCGAGACCCTGCCCGACGGCACCTCTTACACCGTCCAGTTCCAAGGAAAACCCCGTGACTTCGGTCCGGTGAAGGTCGAGACGGACCACGTATTCGTGATGGGCGACAATCGTGACAACTCCTCCGACGGTCGCTGTTGGGGGCAGGTTCCGATCGCCAACGTGAAAGGACGGGCCATGTTCGTCTGGCTCTCGATCGGAAAAGACGGAGTCCGATTCGACCGCTTCGGTCGCCCAATCGAATAATTCGCTCAGCCAGCCACGTTGACACGGCATGGGGCCAACGATAGAACGGCCCGCCGAGCGCATTTTGCGCTCGACCGCGCAACGAAGGAGTGTGCAATGAGCGCAGAAGTTCTTTCCCAAATCGAAGAGCTCGAGGCCCGCCTTGACGAGCTCGGGAGGCATCTTTGACCTCCCTCAAATGCGTGCCCGCGTAGGCGAACTCGATGCGATTAGTCAGGCCCCCGACTTTTGGGACAACGCCGACAAAGCACAGGCGCTCATGCAGGAGCGTGGAGCAATCTCCGAGAAGATTGAACTCCTCGAAAAACTGACCGGAGCGCTCGAAGACGCTCAGGTGATGATTGAACTCGGTGGCGAAGGCGACGATCCTGCCCTGGTCGCCGAGGCCGAAGAAGCCGTTCGTAACGTAAAGAAGGAACTCGACGAGCTCGAGAAGCTTCGCATGCTGAGCGGTCCTCACGACAAAGCCAACGCCATCGTGACCATCAAGCCCGGCGCTGGCGGAACCGAGTCCCAAGATTGGGCTTCGATTCTGTACCGCATGTACACCCGCTACATGGAACAGCAGGGGTGGCGCGTCGAGATTGCCGACTATCAAGACGGCGACGAGGCGGGAATCACCAAGGCCGAGCTCGTGGTTTCAGGACCGTACGCGTACGGGTACTTGAAGGCAGAGAACGGGGTCCATCGACTCGTTCGAATCTCGCCATTCGACTCCAGCAGCCGACGCCACACGAGCTTCGCCGCCGTGTCGGTCGTGCCGGAGATCGATGACGACATCGAGATCGAGCTGAACGACAAAGACATCAAGGTCGACACCTACCGCGCTTCCGGCGCCGGTGGTCAGCACGTCAACCGGACCGACTCGGCCGTGCGAATGACCCACATGCCGACCGGAATCGTCGTGCAGTGTCAGAGCGAACGTTCGCAGCACAAGAACCGGGCCACGGCCATGAAGATGCTGCGTTCGAAGCTCTACGAGAAGGAGCTTCGTGAACGCGAAGCTGAAGCACAGGCGGGCTACGCGGAACTGTCGGACGTCAACTTCGGCAGCCAGATTCGCTCCTACGTGCTCCATCCTTACAAACAGATCAAAGACCTCCGGACCGGTCACACGGTCGGAAACGTCGATTCCGTCCTCGACGGACATCTCGAAGGATTCATCGAGGCTTTCCTGCTTCAGGAAGGCTCCGAAGACTCTGAGGAGCAACAAGATCTTGATTGATCGAAGCCTCAGCAACGGAGCGGCCTGATGGCGTACGAAACCTTCGTCGGCCTACGCTACTTGATGGCAAAACGGCGCAAATCCGTTCTCTCCATCATCACGCTCATCTCCGTCTCGGGCGTCGCGCTCGGTGTAACGGCGCTCATCGTAGTGCTGAGCGTCATGGGGGGCTTCAAGAAGGACTTGAAGGAGAAGATTCTCGGGACCAAAGCCCACATCGTGGTGCAGCACCCGGAAGAAGAGCCGCTCGACAACTCCGAAGAGATTGCCGACTCGATCGCCAAAGAAACCGGTGTCGTCGGAGCTACGCCGTACATCGAAGCCGAAGTGATGGTGTCTTCGCCCACCAACCTCAGCGGCATCATGCTTCGCGGGATCGACATCGATCGAGTGGGCAAGGTGAGTCGCCTCGTCGAAGACATGCGAGAGGGCGAGATCGAGTTTTTGCGCGACGACGCTCCACTCGAGGCCCTGCTCGAAGAGCGCCGTGACAAAGAGTTCGACGACCTGATGGACCGCATCAAACGTGAGCGGGACGACTTCGAGAAGGTCAAGAAGGACGCCGGCAAGAGGAAGGAGTCGGCAGCCAAACCGCCCAAAGTCCCGGAGCATCTCGAAGATGTGAAAGACGCTCCGACTCCGCTCGAACCGGAGTTCAAGGACCTCGACGACGTCGAAGCACCCGACGAATCGAGCAGCGACGACGGAATGCCGCCGCTGCCGCATCAGGTCGACGATTCCTCCGAGACGGACGACGAAATTGCCGGCATGCCCCCGCTGCCCGGCGCCGACGATTCGGACGAGTCCGAATCTGAAGGCGAAATGCCGGCGCTTCCCGGCGAAGAGGGGGAGGAGAAAGGGCGGATTCCCGGACTCATCATCGGTCCGGAGCTCGCAAAATCGCTCCAGGTCGATCTCGGCGACGAAGTGAATGTCGTCACGCCGAACGGCGAGATGGGTCCGATGGGTCCGATTCCTCGAAGTCGGCCATTCAAGATTGTCGGCATCTTCTACTCGGGCATGTACGAGTTTGACGCGAGCTTCGCCTACACGTCGCTGGCCGACGCTCAGGACTTCCTCGCAATCGAGGGGGCGAAGGGTATCGAGGTGAAGACGACCGACGTTGAGACTTCCGAACTCATTGCCGCTCGTCTGCAGGAATCGCTCGGCCCCTCGGTCGAGGTGCTCGACTGGAAGGAGCTCAATCGAAGCCTTTTCTTTGCCCTGAAGCTCGAGAAGATTGCGATGTTCGTGGTGCTCACGTTCATCATCTTGGTGGCTTCATTCTCGATCGTGGCGATGCTGATCATGATCGTGATTGAGAAGGGGCGAGAGATCGCGGTCATGAAGTCGATGGGCGCGACGAACGGCGGGATCATGCGGACGTTCATTTTCCAGGGCAGCGTCATCGGTGGATTTGGCTCGGTCCTCGGTCTCGGCTTTGGCCTCGGCATCTGCTGGTTCCTGGCCGAAGTCGGATTTCCGCTCAACTCCGAGGTCTACTACATCAGTACGCTTCCGGTAGAAGTGGACCCCGTGGAAGTTACGTCGGTGGTGATTTGCGCCGTAGTAATCAGCCTGTTGGCTACGATTTACCCCGCAATTCAGGCGGCGGGTCTCAACCCAGTGGATGGACTGCGATATGACTGACCAAGCGCAAATCGAGCTGATCAATCTCGAGAAAACCTTCGAGATGCGGGGTCAGAAGCTGCGGGTCATCGACGACCTGGCGCTGAAGCTCTACAAGGGCGATCGAGTATCGATCATGGGACCGAGTGGGGCGGGCAAATCGACGCTGCTGCATCTGATGGGCACGCTCGACACACCCACGAGCGGTCGCATGTTGTTCGACGGTCAGGACATCTTCGCGCGCTCGAGCGCGCAGCTCGCCAAGTTCCGCAATGAGCGGGTTGGGTTCGTGTTTCAGTTTCACCACTTGCTTCCAGAGTTCACCGCGCTGGAGAACGTGATGATGCCCGGCCTGATTGGGCGTTTGAAGCGGGCGGATGCCGAGAGAAGGGCAGAGGAGTTGCTGGATCGGGTGGGGCTCAGCGCACGGCTCGGTCACACGCCAGGGGAGCTGTCGGGCGGTGAACAGCAGCGCGTCGCGATTGCCCGCGCGCTCTTTAATGATCCGGTGCTTCTGCTGGCCGACGAACCGACCGGCAACCTTGACCTGAAGACGGGGGCTGGGATACACGGCTTGCTGCGTGAACTCAACGAATCGATTGGGGTCACCGTGGTCATCGTGACCCACGATCCGCAGCTTGCCGACGAGATGGATATTCAGCTGCTGGTCGACGAAGGAAAGCTGATACCGATGCATCGCAAAGACGAACGCATCGGAGACCGGATTCCCGCGGAATTGATGGACAAGATTCCATCGCAGCCGGCGGACATTCGGAGCAAAGTCGGCGATGGAAGTGACGGAGCGGTGGCCTCCTGATTGGACGCTGTCTCCGCGAATGGAATGGAAGTTTGTTTGGCCATTGATCGGCCGTGCACAAGGAAGTCGTGAAACTCAAGGCCTGGTCACTCGGCAAGCCGCGAATTTTGTCGCACGCCCATTGGGCGGCTGCGGTATTTGTGGCGTTGGTCGTGATGATGGCAGGAGCGACGGCGTTCGGTCAGCCCGTGTTCAACCCGGGCAGTCCGGGCGGGCCTGGCGGACCGCCTCCGGGCGCCGATGAAGAAGAAGACGCCGGTCCACCCCCCGCTGCTCCAGCGAATGCGCGCGTAGTCGAGATTCCCGAGGGAACAGCCGCAACGTTCGGTGACGTCGTCGACGACGTCCGCGTCACCGGCAACCGACGGGTCGATCCGCAGTCGGTCCTCGCACAGGTTCGGACCAAGGTCGGCAAGCCAATCGACGCCGATGTCCTTTCCGAGGACATCAAGCGCATCTTCCGGCTCGGCTTCTTCGACGACGTTCAGGTCGATGCGACCAAGACCAAGAAGGGTCCGGTCGTCGTCACGTTCATCATCAAAGAGAAACCGGCGATCGCCGAGATTCGGTACAAGGGGAACGACGAGCTCGACGGCGACGACATCTCCGAAGTCGTCAACCTCAAGCGCAATGCGATCCTTTCGGAGTTCGAGGTCAAAGCGAACGCCGAGAAGATTCGCGAGCTGTACGCCGAGAAGGGCTACTTCCTCGCCGAAGTCGAATACGAGATCGAACAGGCCAAAGACCGCGAAGACCTCGCCGTCGTGACCTTCATCATCGACGAGTTTGCCAAGATCGAGGTGAAGCGCGTGACGTTCCTCGGAAACGAGAACGTCCCCGACGAGGACCTGAAGAACATCATGGCCACTCGCGAGGGCGACTGGGGTAGCTTCCTGACGAGCTTCGGTTCGTTCAAAGAGCGCGCCTTCCAAGAGGACCTTCAGCGAATCACGGCGTACTACTACGACCAAGGCTACGTGCAGGTGAAGGTGCGGCGACCATCGCTGCGCCTGTCGCGCGACAAGCGCTACATCTACGTGACCATCCGTGTGGATGAGGGGCCGCGGTTCAACGTCGGCAACGTCGAGATCAAAGGCGACTTCATCGCCGACGAAGAAGAGCTCTACGACCTCATCGAACTCGACGATGTCGCCAAGAGCGACAACCCGGTCTTCAGCCTGACCAAGCTGCGAGGCGACGCCGAAAAGCTGCGAACCCTCTACACCGACGCCGGTTACGCCTACGCGAACGTCAACCCGCTCAACCGGCCAAATGCGGCCGAGAAGACGGTCGACATCACCTACGACATTCAGAAGGGCAATCAGGTCTACTTCGGACGAATCGAAGTCGTCGGAAACACCAAGACACGCGACAAAGTGATTCGCCGCGAATTGCGAATCGAAGAGGGCCAGCTCTATTCGAACACGGCGCTCCAGGAGTCTCGTCGTCGTGTCCTTCGCCTGGGATTCTTCGAGAAAGTCGAGATCACGACTCAGCGGACCGAGCGTTCGGATATCATCAACGCCCGCGTCGAGATCACGGAGCGGCCGACCGGCACGTTCCAGATTGGTGCTGGATTCAGCTCGCTCGAGAGCTTCATTTTCAACGCCCAGATTTCGCAGAACAACCTGTTCGGTCGCGGCCAGTCGCTCGGATTCCAAGCGCAGGTCTCGTCGATTCGAACTCTGTTCAACGTGCAGTTCTCTGAGCCGTACCTGTTTGACCTGCCGCTTCGATTCTCATTCGACCTCTACAACTTCGACTTCTTGTTCCAGGACTTCGCGCGGACATCGCGAGGCGGGAACATGACGTTTGGGTATCCGGTGCTTCGCGAGATTCTCGACGACGAGCTCGTGCTCGCGCTGACCTACAAGCTCGAGGACGTCGAGCTACGCCCGGGAGGCCAATCGGGCCGAGAGGCGCAGCAGGTCGGGAACTTGTTCCGTGGCGGGCTGACCAGCTCGCTGCGACTGAGCCTGGCATTCGACAATCGAAACGACCGGCTCTTCCCGACGAGCGGCACGTATTCAGCGGCGCGAGTCGAGCTCGCCGAAGACACGATCACGCTGAGCGACAACGAATTCCTGAAATACGATTTCGAGACTCGCTGGTACTTCCCATTGCCGGTGTGGGAGTTCGTCCTGCGCCTCAATGGTGAGCTCGGTTACGTGCAGTCGGTCGATCCCCAGAAGCCGGTACCGCTCTTCGAGCGCTACTTCGTCGGTGGCCCAACGACCGTACGTGGTTTTGACCGCTTCAGTCTCGGACCGGCTCGTCAGGTAGCTGCGAACACCTCCGACCCGTCATCGTCGCTCTCGGACTTCGTGATCGGCGGTAACAAACGGTTGATTTTGACCGCCGAGATCGAGTTCCCAATCCTGACCGCGATCGGCATCAAGGGCGTGGTATTTGCCGACGCCGGTAACGCATTCGATGACGACCAGCCGTTCGCACTCAAGCTGGACCTGTTCGCCGACGATATCAATAACTACGACGACGCGCTGCGAACCTCGGTTGGCTTCGGCTTCCGTTGGTTTAGCCCGATTGGACCGCTCCGGTTTGAATGGGGAATCCCGCTCGCACGTCTTCGTGACGAGAAGCCGCTCGTCTTCGATTTCAGCATCGGAAACGCATTCTAACGCGGCACCGACTCGATGGAGTCTCACATGTCGAAAACACAGCATATGATCGCCCGTTTCATGACCGCACTCTTCGTGTTCGGTCTCATCCTCGGTTCCGCCTCGGTCGCCTCGGCGCAGAAGATTGCGTACGTCGACCTCCAGCGCGCCCTCAACCAGGTCGACGAAGGCAAGGCCGCCAAGAGCAAGCTTCAGAAAGACTTCCAAGCGAAGCAGAAGAAGCTCGACCAGCAGCAGAACGACGTCAAAGCTCTCAAAGAGGAGCTCGAGAAGGGCGTGATGCTCTCCGACGAAGTGAAGCGCCAGAAGGCCATGGTCCTGCAGCAGAAGATGTACGAGCTACAGCAGCTCTACTTCGCGCTTCAGCAGGAGCTCAGCCAGAAAGAAGCCGAAGCCACGAAGAAGATCTTCGACAAGATGGGCAAGATTCTGGAGAAAATTGGCAAAGAGAAAGGCTACGACCTGATCTTGGAGAAGACCGAGTCGTCCGTGCTGTACGCCAAACCCGGAATGGATATCACTGACGAGCTCATCAAGCGCTTCAACAAGTGATGACCATGCGTCCGCGGCTCGTCGTACTGCTCATTTGCGCCTTCCTTCCGATGTCGGCGTGTGACTGCGAGAATACGGTTCGCGGTTGGGTCGACGGTCGCGACGAACCTCGCAAAGCGGCTCCTGACGCAGGGAAGGCCGCTTCCAGCGATCCTGTGGAAGTCGAGCCGAACGAGAAGCCAGACTCGGCGACCCCCATTCGCATCACGAAAGAGCTCCGGGCCATCCAAGGGACGATCTCGGATCCATCCGACGTCGATTGGTACGCCCTCACGGCGGACACGGAAGAGCCCTGGGTGCTCGACATCGCCATCGAAGGTGGTCCGGATCTCATCGCCGAGTTCGATCTCTCGCCGTCGGAAGAGCCGCCGCTTCGGGTCGACGTTCAAGGTCCCGGTGAGGGCGAGTCGCTCCAGACGGTGACCGTCGGAAAGCTCCCCCGCAAAGTTGGTGTCCGCGCCAAGTCCGCTGGTCCTTACACGATTCGATTCACGAAACGGCTCTCGGGTGGGGCTCTCGAGTTCGAACCGAACGACGTACCCGAACTCGCTCGGCCTCTTCAGGCTCCCGGTGAAATCCAAGGATTCATCGAGCGACTGAACGACCGGGACGTCTATGCGATTCGAGCCGCTGAAGATGGCGTCGCGAAGCTGGAAGTTCTCGGCGTGCCGGGCGTCAATCTCATCGTCCGTGTGTTCGGGGAGCCGAGCTTCGCCAAGCCGCTCGCGTCGTTTCCGGTCGCTCCCGGGGCCCGAGCAGCGATTCCGAACTTTGCGTTGAAGGCAGCGGCAGAAGACGCGCCGCCGGCTTACTATCTGGTGATCACGTCCGCCGCGGGGCACGACCGCGAGAAGGCGTATCGCGTTCGTCTGGTTGCATCGCCAGACGCCCAGGCCGGGCTCGTGGAGCTCGAACCGAACGATGGCGTGCCGATGCCGCTCGAGACGCCTGCCGTCCAGTTCTCTGGGACCCTGCACGCGCCCGACGACGTCGACCGGTTTGCCTGGGGTCTTTGGGAAGACATGCTCGGACCGGACGCAGGAATGCCCGACGCTGCGGTGGACCTGGGGCCTGACGTTGGCTCACCTGATGCTTCGGCCGACGCCGGAGCAGATGCCGCCGTGGACCCCGCGGAGTCCTACTGGGCCAAGCTCCCCGACAAAGTGGAACCACGCCCAATCGCACAGCTCGAAGTGATCCCGGACGTCGATTGGGCGGACTTCGTGGTCGAATGGAAGGACGATGGAGGCACGACCAATTCCCAGCCCGCGACACCGGGGCAGGGCATCAAACTGTGCGCACGCACTCTGCCCACAGACCGTTTCCGCTTCGCGGTCAGGGCGTCCCGCTTCGAATCTCCCTCCGAAGGCTCTGTGGCGAAATACGACGTCGTGCTGCGACAACCGCCGACGGCGAATCTCGAGAACGAACCGAACGACAAACAAGCGCAGGCCGATCGCCTCGCGGCCGGAACCGAGCGCGTTGGGTATCTCGGTACGACCGACGACGTGGACGTGTGGGGCGCCGTCGTCATCCCCCCCAACTTCGCCGAGGACAAGTACGCGACAACCCGTTTCGAGGCCAAGATTAGCGCTCGCGAGCACGACATCATGGCGGAGCTTCGCGACGAAGACGGCGGCGTTGTCGCCAAGGTCGATCGCGCTGGCGCAGGGGAGGGTGAGCTCGTCGCAGTGGATCTGCCGAAGGGTTTGTATTATCTCCACGTCCGCAGCAAGGTCGGCGGCTCGTGCGAGCCGTACGTCGTCCTCACCCAGCCCTAACGAAGTTCGACGAGGCGAATATGTCGATGTTGGTCGGAATTGCCGGTGGCACTGGCTCAGGAAAGTCCACGGTAGCCCGCAGGATTGCGGGCGCTTTCGAATCGGGTGTGATGACGATGGACATGGACTCGTATTATCGAGACCTCAGCCATCTCAGCATGGAAGAACGCCGCAAGGTCAACTTCGACCATCCCGACGCCTTCGATGTTGCGCTCTTCCGCGAACATCTCGAAGACCTCAAGAATGGCGACTCCATCGAAAAGCCCGTCTACTCGTTCGCCCAATCGGTGCGCGAGAAGCACACGCAGACGGTCCATCCCTCGCCGATCATCATCGTCGAGGGCATCCTCGTGCTCGGAATGTCTGAGATTCGAGAGGTCCTCGACGCTCGAATCTTCGTCGACACAGACGACGACATTCGCATCATTCGCCGCATCGAGCGCGATGTGACTGAGCGCGGACGCAGTCTCGAATCGGTCATCAAACAGTACGTGACGACCGTCCGACCGATGCACCTCAGCTTCGTCGAACCGACGAAGCGATACGCCGACATCGTGATTCCACATGGTGGAAACAACGACGTCGCAATTCGAATGGTGGTGTCAGATTTGAAGGCTCGGCTCGACGCGATTACGTCCGGCGCCGAATAGCTAGAACGTAATGCCTAACGCGGCCGAGAGTTGCGGCCAGAAGAACCATCCCGCCGCACCTAGCCCGCCGAAGATCAGCAACAACAGAATGATCGGCCCCGACATCGAACGCTTCGGCGTCGGGTAGACCGCCGAATGCTCACGGCTTTGAGCCAGATGATTTCCGGTGTGCGGGGCAGACTCGCCCCAGGACCATTCGTCCGCCGTCGCGGGCGCTGCGACGAGTTCGCCCGACTCCCGGAGCGACATCCCGTCCGGAGTGTTCGGAACCTGCAGGTCGATGTCGCGAACTTCCGGTTCGGACTGAGCTTCCAAAACAACCACCTCGTCATCCGATTCGTCCGACTTGGGCGTGGTCAGCAGAATCACATCGTCTTCGTTGCCGGGTTCGATCACCGTCAGAATCGAAGAGCCTGTCGTGGTGTCCGAGAAGCCCGGCGGCGCGGCATCGATGAGGCTGCTGTCGGCAGACGAAAGGCCCGAAACCTCGTTGATACCGGACCGAACGGTCGCCTTTTCGCGCTCTTTCGATTCGCCGACGACGCCAAATGGGATTGCGTCGCCTGGCTCGGCCTTCGATTGGCTCGGGGCGTACTGAAGTGTGGCCTGTCGGTCTTCGGCCTCGTGGCGATCCGTGCTCGGGCGAGACTCTTCGACGAGTGAACCGCCCGAGAGCGAATTGAGGTCGAACCCTTGCACCTTGGGCTTTGCGACGGGCTCACCGGCGAGCGCGAGGAGGAACTCGTGGGCCGACTGGAACCTTCGCTCACGCTCTTTCTCCAGCGCCTTCATGATGACGCGCTCGATCAAAGAGTTCTGAATCTGCGGGTCTCGAATGGGCGGGACGGGCTCGAACAAGTGCGCGCGCATCACTTTGACGGCGTCTTTGTCTGCGAATGGCGCGCGGCCAACCGCCATCTCGTACATCATGACGCCCAGCGCGTAGAGGTCGGTGCTACCATCGACCTGCTCACCTGCCGCCTGTTCGGGAGACATGTACGTCGGAGTACCGACGGTGCTCCCGCTCAACGTGAGTTTCCGTGCGTCACCGCCAGGGGTTTCTAAGTCTGGGAGGGCGAGCTTGGCGATGCCGAAGTCGACGACTTTGACGACATCACGTTCGCCTGCGACCACCGAGAGGAAGATGTTCTCGGGCTTCAGGTCGCGGTGCACGATGCTGTGCGTGTGCGCTTCAGCGAGGCTCTTCAACACCTGGCGCGCGATATTGATGATCCGGTCGACCGGAAGTCGGCCCTCGCGGCGCAGCACATCGGCGAGGTCCTCGCCCTGGAGCAGCTCCATGACGATGAAGAGCGAATCCTCGTGCTGTCCGTAGTCGTGCAGCGTGATTGTGTTCGGGTGGCTGAGTCGACTCGCAAGTTTCGCCTCACGCTTGAAGCGCTCGACGACGTCCTCAATGGCCATGAATTGCGAAGGCAGAACTTTGACCGCGACGTCACGATCCATGTTGAGTTGGCGTGCCTTGTAGACACGACCAAACCCACCGCGACCGATCTCCTCGGTCACCTCGTAACGCCCGGCGAGTACTGTCCCCGGGCCAACTGTGCGCGACTGCTTTGACATGCGCTTGGATTGTACGTCATTTGGAGTCGGTGCCGAAGGTAGGATAGAGACAAACTGGGTTCGAGAGCAAGCATTGCGTTGTGACTGAAGAATTTCACCCATACGAAACCCCGCGAGGGACTCCGTGGCGCGTACGGATGCGATCGAAACTCGCAGCGATGCTGTGGTGGGCTGGGCCTCGAGAGACCGAGATTTGGCACCGGTCAGCGGCAGAAGAGCAGCTCCGTGGGAGGCTTGACCCACCTTCGCTCGAGCGCTGGCTCGACCTGGTCGAAAAGGCCCCTCCGTCGGCCCCTGAAGGCCCTGCGATTCATGGCATCGATCAGTTGATGCCGGATGAACTCCGGAAGAAGACGGGCGCGTTCTTCACGCCTCGTGAGCTCGCCGACAGGATGACGGAGGTTGCGGGTGACCCGCGAACTGCGGTCGATCTGTCGTGTGGCGACGGTGCACTTCTATCTTCGATTTCGCGTCGCAATCCGGACTGCCAACTAGTCGGTGTCGAGCTCGATCTCGATCTCGCGGCCGCGACTGCCATCCGAAGTGTCGTCGAAGGCTTCGATGTGTCGGTGATCTGCGGCGACGGACTCGCCGAGCGGGGAGGGCGGTTCGAGTTGGTGATCTTGAACCCTCCATATCTCGGCGAGAAGGGGAATCGGGAGACCTTCCGTCGATTGAAGAAAGACCATCCCCACCTGAGCGAAGCGTTCGTTCCGCGACAAGATCTGTCGAATCTCTTCCTGATGCGCGGGCTTCAGCTCCTCGAGCCGGGCGGGAAAATGGTCGCTTTGACCTCGGAGTATTGGCTTCAGTCCGATTCGGCTCAGCCGCTTCGGCGTGCGATTCGGTCGGCGTTCGGAGCGGAGCGATTCATTCGTTTTGGCGCAGGGCAGTTCCGCGACGCGCCGGGGCACCACAGTTTGATCACGGTGGTGGCTGCCGCGAAAGAGTTCGTCGCTGAAGACGACGGTTCGACTCGCGTCGGTGACGTCAGCGAACTCGAGGCGGGCCGCTGGAACCCCTTCGAGCCCCCGGCGAGTCGCGAGGGTGAGCCGCTCGGGACCATCGTGCGAACGAGTCAGGGGTTCGTGTCGGGCGCCGATCGATTGACGCGGAGACATCTCCGAGAGTTCCCCAACCTTGGCGAGGTGGGCGCACCGATCTTCATGTTCGACCGGGAGCCTCCCGCCGAGCTGCGAGACCGAGCGGAGCCCGTGCTGCGCGGGAGTCAGATTGAGGCGGGCCAGGTGATCCAGTCTTTCGAGCCCCAGTGTTGGGTGATTTGGGTGGACGCCGAGCTTCCGGCCACGGATCCGGTCGTGAAACACCTCGAGAAGTTTCGGCCAATCCTGGAGCGGCGGCGCGAAGCCCGGACGGGCGCGATGCCATGGTATCGGCTGCATTGGCCCCGGAGTCGGGCCGAGATGGCCCGGCCCAAACTGGTTACTCCACGCCGCACCCCGAACCTTTGCTTCGCGCTCGATTGCTCGGGAGCACCGGTTTCTTCGGACTGCACGTTCATCGTGGCTCCGGAAGGGGTACTCGACGAGGTGGGTTTTCTGCGCCGCCTGATGGCGCAATTGCACGAACCTTCGACGGAAGCGTGGCTACGGCGGAATGGCAAAGTGAAGGGTGACTTGATGGAGATGTATGCCGGTCCGCTGGAGGAATTGCCCATCGATCGGGATCGTTTGTTTTCAACAGCTTAAGTGGCTGTTCTTGAAGCTTTTCGCGAGGTTTTCCACAGAAAACCTCGAGCATCGCTTGAATGATTGAATGCTCGGGGGGTAAAGTGACCGGCCACGACGAGCTGAGCCGCAATGGATGCGGTTCGGAGCAGTTTACCAAGGACGGTCGCGATGAAACTTCGGCGCATCGATATTCTGGGGTTCAAATCATTTCGCGACCGCGCACGTATCGAGATTAGCGATGGAATGACCGCCATTGTCGGCCCGAACGGTTGCGGCAAGTCGAACGTCGTGGACGCCATCAAGTGGGCGATGGGGGACATGTCGCCGAAGAGCCTCCGCGGTGATTCGATGCGCGACGTCATCTTCGCGGGAAGCCAAGATTACAAGCCGATGGGCTTCGCGGAAGTCACACTCACGTTCGAAAACGACGGCGACTTCGAGCACGAAGACGCCGAGTGGGGCGACATTCCGCGCGAGTTTCGAGAGGTTTCGGAGATCGCCGTCACCAGACGCCTCCACCGAAATGGCGACTCAGAGTACCTCATCAACAAGGTTCCTTGCCGCCTGATGGACATTCAGGACCTGCTCGCTGGCACCGGTCTCGGCAAGCAGGGCTACTCCATCATCGAGCAGAACCGAGTTGGTTTCATCGTTTCGGCGAAGCCGTCCGAGCGCCGGCTTCTCATCGAGGAAGCGAGCGGGATCACCCGATACAAAACCCAGCGCGACCGCGCCGAGCGGAAGCTCAACAAAGCCGAAGACAACCTCACGCGCGTCAACGACATCCTCGGCGAAGTAACCAAGCAGATTCGTTCGCTCGAGCGGCAGGCGAAGAAGGCGGCGAAGTACCGCGAAATGTCGGCCGAGTTGAAGAGCCTCGAAGTGGCCGTGCTCGTGAACAAGCGGGGTGAGTGGGAAACTCGGAAGAACAGCGGTAGTGACGGCCTAGACGACGTCGAAAAGCAGCTCGTGGAAGCGCGGGCGGCGGTGAAGGCGTTCGAGGACGACATCAACACTGCGAAGGTTGCCGCGTTCGCCGCCGAGAAGGAGCACGCCGAGCTGACCGAGGCGTTCTACCGGCTCGATACGCGACTCAACCTGGCGAAAAATCAACGGGAGCACGCGCTGTCGTCGATTCGTGAGGCCGAGAGCCGAATGTCGCGCGCGCAGCAAGATGTCCAGACTCAGATCAACCGCAAGAAGCTGCTCGAGAGCGAACTCGCGAAGGTTTCCGAAGAGCTCGAGTCGCTCGTCGGAACCGACGTGGACGCCGAGGCGCTCCAAAAGCGTGAGTCCGAGCTAAACGAGCTGAAGTCCAAACTCAGCGACGCCGCTGCGGAACGCGAAAAGGCGCGCGAAGCGTTCGACGACGCGCGCTCGCAACTCCGCTGGTCCAAAGACCGACTCGGCCTCATCGCCGAGCAACAGGCATCGCTCGAAGAACGAGAGAAGGACCTGCAGGAAGAGATCGAGATCGCTTCGGAGCAGGTCGGCGACCTGGTCGACCGAACGGGTGAGCTCGAGCAAGAGCTATCGGCCTTGGTCGACCGCGAAGCCCTGCTCCAGCGAGAGCTCTCCGAACGGCGAGAGGCATACGACGCCTCGCGCTCCACTGCGGAGCGCCTCGAACGCGAGCTCCGCAAGGCAACCGCACGCCGGATCGACCTCGAGAACCGCGTAGAATCGCTCGTTGCCATGCGCCAATCCGGGGCTGGGTACGCCGAGATCGTGCCCGACCTGCTCGAGTGGGCGAAGACGGCTCCGTCCGAGGGCTTCTTCGGACCACTGGGCGATTTCCTGGACGTGTCCGAGGCCAATGAGTCGATGGTCGCACGCGCGCTCGGGTCGATGATTGAAGAGATTCTCGTGGCCGACGCGTTGATCGCGTACGAAAGTTACGAGGCCGTTGGAGACGGCCGGGCGGTGACCTATCGCGTGGTCGAAGACCCCTCGAAGTTCGTCGCTGATTGGGTCGCCGCGGTTCGGCAGGGCGGGGCGGACGATTCGATCGAGGAAGGCGTGCTGGTCACACCGACCCTCGTCCAGTTCGACGATGGGCGGCTCGTGGGCGGCGCATCCGCCGATCAGGCCGAGACACTCCTTCGACAGCGCCGCATGCTCGAGGAGTTCGAAGCCGAGCTCGAGGAAACGAAGGCTCTCGAGTCAGACCTGAAGGGCCGACTCGATACCGCGCTCGAACGAGTGGCTGAGCATAACGAACGCGTAGAATCACACCGGAAGGCGCTCGACCAGGTGCGCCTCGATCTCCGCTCGAAGGAGCGCGAAATCGCTTCGGAGGCGCGAGAGGTCGAACGCGCGAAGGGTAGCGTCGAGCGCTTGCGCGCGCAGCTCGTTCCAATCTTCGGAAAGCAGGAGCAGCTCCAGCGCGAGTCGAAGGAGCTCGAGGACAAAGTCACCAACCTCGCGACCAAGCTAGAGGGGTTCGAGGACGCGGCCTCCGCCGCCGAATCCGCGGTCCATGCCTTGACGTCGGAAGTGGAGAAGCTCTCGGAAGAGGTCACCTCCGAGAAGGTTCGACTCGCCCAAGCTCGGGAACGAAAGCGAAACCTCCAAGAGTCGAACGAGCGACTGAGGCGCTCGATCGAGTCTACGACCAACTTGATCGGCAGCTACGGACAGGAAGCTGAAGAACAGGCCATTCGTACCGAAGAGCTCAAGGCTGAGGTCGAGGCTCACGCCGACGACGTCAAGTCGGCTGAATCGGAGCGAGAAACAGCTCGTGAGGGCGTTGAAACCTCACGCGCCCAGCTGATCCAGGCCAACCAGAACGTCGAAGAGATCGAGCTAAACATGAAGCGCAAACGAGAACGCGTCGAGGCGTTGCTCGAGGAGCGCCAGAACATTGAGCTCGGGGCCAACGAGGCGAAAATGCGCGTTACCTCGATCGACGAGCAGCTCGAGGAGCGCTTCGGTCTGAATCCAGGTGCGGCAGCGAAATTGGCCCGCGAGGTCTCGCTCGAACCCAAAGAAGCGACCTCCCGCCGCGACGACCTCCGCGAGCAAGTCGAACGTCTCGGGCCGGTCAATCCGATGGCCGAAGAAGAATACGACGAGGCAGTTGAGCGCAACCGATTCCTGCTCGAACAGCAGGCCGACCTCGAGTCGTCCGTCGCCGACCTCAAACAGGCGATCGGCCGCATGGACCGCGAGTCCAAGCGCCGGTTCAAAGAGACCTTCGAAGCCGTGAACGCCAAGTTCCAAGAGGTCTTCCCGCGACTGTTCCGTGGCGGCCGAGCGGAACTCATCCTGACCGACCCAGACGACCTTCTCACCACAGGCGTCGACATTCAGGTTCAGCCTCCGGGCAAGCGTCTACAGAGTGTTTCGCTGCTGTCAGGCGGCGAGAAAGCGCTCACGGCCACGAGTCTCATCTTCTCCATCTTCCTCCTCAAGCCGACTCCGTTCTCGGTCTTGGACGAGGTCGACGCGCCGCTCGACGAAGCGAACGTCGGACGATTCGCACTTATGGTGAAGGAGATGAGCAAGCGCTCTCAGATGATCGTCATCACGCACTCGCGTCGCTCCATGGAGTCGGCGGAGATGCTCTACGGTGTGACGATGGAAGAGCCAGGCGTCTCTAAAGTCGTCTCCGTGCGGCTGTCCGAGGTCTCGGATCGATTGGCGAGCTAGACGACTACTTGCCTTTTCGACCTTACTGCACCATCTTTCCGCAGCTTTTTGATTTTTTCGGACCTCATGCTGCGGACCGCGCCATGCCGAGTTCATTCCAGAATTTGTTCGTTGTCGCTCAGGCGGATTCCTCCGATCCGACGATGATCGTTGTCGTCATCGCCGCATTGGTGGTGCTCGGCTTGATCGTCTTCTTCGCGACGCGCGGGTCCAAGCCCGATGCGCCCAAGGCCGCTCCTCCGAAGGGCGACGAGGACGTCGAGAAGCCCACGAAGAACCTCCTCGAGGACCGAATGGAGGTCGACGCACCCGTCGAGATCCACGACGGGATGAGCCTCGCCGAGATCAAGCGTGCGAAGGCCGCTCGCGTGAAGTCGAAGGACAGCGCGAAGCGGGAGACCGCCGTCGATGCGACCGAAAAGGCGAAGGCCGATCACGGTGTCGAGGGCGCGACCGACGATTCTGACGAAAGCTCGAAAGAAGCTGAACCGGTGGATCTGGCCTCCGAGGAAGGTGACGCAGCTGAAGCTGATGAGGCTGCGGACGCCCCGGACGCCCCGGACGCCCCGGACGCCCCGGAAGAATCGGCCGAAGAGGAAGTGGAAGCGGCCGAGGCTGCGCCCGAGAAGAAGGAGCTCCCCAAGCCGAAGTTGCCTAGTCTGAGCGGGCTTCCGGCCCCCTCGGAAGCCTCCGAAGTTTCGGAAGCCACGGACGACGCCGACGAAGTTGAGGCAGACGACTCCAAACCGAAGCTCCCCAAGCCGAAACTCAAGCTGAAGAAGCCGGCTTCCCTCGACACCTCGAGCGAGGCCGAAGCCGAAGCCGACGACGATGCGTCCGACTCGGCCGAGCCCGCAGACGCGAAAGCCGAAGAGGAGATCGAGCCGGAGGCGCCGGAGTCGGCCCCTGAGCCGAAATCCGAGGACGCCCCCGAGAAAGAGACCACCCTCGAGCAAGGACTCGCCAAGACGCGGTCAGGCTTCATCGCCAAGCTCAGCGGGCTTTTTCAGAAGGAGGAGCTCGACCCCGACATCGTCGACGAAGTCGAGGAGGTCCTCTTCACCGCGGATATCGGGCCAGGCGCCGCCCAGAAGATCATGGACGCGCTCGAAGAAGAGCTCGGCAAAGATGAGAAACAAGATCCGAGCGCAGTTTGGCGCTTCGTGCGGGGCTTCGTCGAGGAGTCGCTGCAGCGGCGCGAAGAGAAGTTGGCGCTCGAGGCACATTCGCCGTTCGTGATGCTCGTGATTGGCGTCAACGGCGTCGGCAAGACCACGACGATCGGCAAGATGGCGAGCAAGTTCCGCCGCCAGGGGAAGTCGGTGTTGATGGTCGCGGGAGACACGTTCCGCGCGGCAGCCGTCGAGCAGCTCGAGGTTTGGGGCGAGCGCGCGGGGATCGAGGTCTACAAGGGCAAGGATGAGCAGGATCCCGCGTCGGTCGTGTACGAGGGGATCGAAAAGGCGGTGAAGGAAGAGATCGATATCGTGATCTGCGATACGGCTGGCCGCCTTCAGACGAACACCAACCTGTTGGATGAATTGGCGAAAATCGGTCGCGTCGCGGGGAAGGTGGTGGACGCTGCGCCGCACGAGACAATTCTCGTACTCGACGCGAATACGGGGCAGAACGCGATTCAGCAGGCCAAGCTTTTCAACGACGCGGTCGATATCACGGGGATCGTGCTGACCAAGCTCGATGGAACGGCGAAAGGTGGAGTGATTCTGGGTATTTGCGACCAGATCGATGCGCCGATTCGCTACATCGGAATTGGTGAGGGAGTGGCGGATCTACGAGAGTTCTCCGCGACGGAGTTCGTAGAAGCGCTGTTCATGTAGGCCCATCGCCTTCTTGCCGCTCTTCGAAACCGTGTGGTATACCCAACGCGTTCAATTCAGACGTTAGCATTTCCTTCAAAACGGTCGGCGCATGCTTCAAGCCACGTGCACGTCCCGCCGCAGTCGCAGCCTGCGAGCCGTCGCTTTCGCGGCGTTCCTCGCGACGGTTTCGGCTACCGCGTTTGCTTCGAATGACGCTTACGCGCAAGACGAGCGGGTCCGAAAGAAGTTCAAGGACAAGATTCATGTCGTTCAGCCGAAGCCAGTCCTGCAAAAAGGGCGCTTCGAGCTTCAGCCCAAATTTGGGATGAGCCTGAACGATGCGATTAACCGTAGCGTAATGCTCGGCATCAGCGCGAATTACCACATCATCGAGTCGCTCTATATTGGCGGCTTGTTTGAATGGTACGACTTCGGCGGTGCACTGGGCGGCGAGACGAATACGTTCGAGATCGTCTCGACGCAGACGAGAACGGATGCTGACGCGGCCGTGATCAATTACATGGGGGGCCTGGAGCTCGGCTATGTTCCGATCTACGGAAAGTTCGCGTTCCTCAACAGCGGGATCGTCTTCTACGACGTCTCGGTGACGGCCGGTGGTGCGTATATCGCGGCCGAGAGTGTGTTGATTCCGTCGGCCCAGAATACGTTTGGGGGCTTGGTGGGGATCAACGCGCGGGCATTTTTGACCAAGTGGATGGCGCTCAACCTCTTCGTGCGCGACACGATCTTCATGGCAGACCTCGCAGGAGCCAACGGCTCGCTGACGAACGTCGTGATGACCGGTCTTGGCGTGAGCTTCTACCTGCCTACGACTTTCGAGTATTCGGAGAAAGTCGTTGAAGCAGGCGGAGGAGAGTGACTCGAATCGACAGCGACTCCAGCTGCGACCCCATTTGCCACGATGAGGCATTGATGACTGCACGTTCCACGCAAATTCTCCTCGCTCTCGCCATGGTCGGCACGAGCTTGGTTGCCGCACCTGCGCTCGCGCAGGACGCCACGAAAGAGCCCTCCAACGAGGAGATCGCCGAGGCCGCTGAAGCCAGCGATTCGGACGAGAATGTCTTCGAAGAGGGCCCAATTGTTCGACGCAAGCTCCTCTATCGCTCCACGCGGTTCGAGGTTGCGCCCTACATCGGCGGCACCCTGAACGACGGCTTCCGCCGCAACATGCTCGCGGGCGCCAACTTCAGCTACCACCTGACCAATGAGTTCGGCCTCGGAGCCACGTTCGGCTACGGACTCCTCCAGCTCGACACGAGCCTGAGCGACAACATTACGTCGACGCTTCAGGCCAACGGCCAGAACGGACTGTTGAACTCGGTGTCGTACTCCTACATCCAGTGGGCGGCTGACCTCGGACTCTCGTACGTTCCCGCCTTCGGAAAGTTCACGCTCTTTGGCTCGACCACGTTCAACTGGGATCTCCACCTCGTCGGCGGCGTCTCCCTCGTGAGCGAGTCGGCCGAAGCAGCCGTCGACGGTGGCAGCGTCGACGAGGCGCTCCAAGGACTTCGGCCCGGCGGGCTCTTCCAGGTAGGCGTCCGACTCTTTGTATCGGACATGATTTCGATCAACGTCGAGGCCAAGAACCTGCTCTACAGCCGCGCGGAGATATCCAGCGGCACGGCGAATCCTGAATTCCAAAATACCGTTCTGATGACGGCTGGTATCGGGATCTTCCTCCCCGGTGAGGTCAAAGTCTCGCGCTGAGACGATTGCCGGCAGAATTTTTCCCTGCCGGATAAGGTTCTTCGTTCCTCGAAGAACCGGCGCCGCCCCGCCGACCGCATCATCTAGCCAACGGGGCTCATGAGCTTCTACAACCGCGCACAGAAGGCCTATGACCGCGGCGACATTGTTCGCGCCGTGGTCATGCTCATTGAGGGTCTGAAGCGCAGCCCCGATCACGCAGAAGCGCTCGACATGCTCCTGCGCCTCTACGGTATCGAAGTCGATGGCATGGGCTTGGAGCCCGACGTCATCAAGATCTTGGAGCTGCAGCCCGACGCGAACGACCTTCTGAGCGTGTTGGTCGACAATGCCCGAGGTTGTGGGCACGACCGCGTCGCCGACGCGTTGCTCGAACTCGGCGGAGCGCGGGGGCTTGCGTACGTCCCCGAGAGCGAGGATGACGAGCCGGACGAGCCCGAAGGGCAGGATGAGCCGGACGAGGTTGGACAATCGCCTGGGGAGAGCCCGGCGGACCCACAGGAAGAGCCGGCCGTCGACGAACCCGCGGACGTCGCGCCGGAGACCGAAGACTCGCCAATCCCCGAAGAACTTCTCTCCGACATCGACGATCTTGGAGAGCGCTCGGTCCCCGAGGACGACGAACTGCCAGCGGAATCGGAGGATGCCCCCGAAACGAAGAAGCGCGGGCAAGACGAGCCGAAGAAGCCGCGCAGGAAGCGTCGCACATCGACTCCGCCGGAAGACCGCCTGCGCCTTCGCAAACGCTACTTCTTCATCATCACCGTCGTCGCGCTCATCGCGATATCGCTCTTCGTGGGCTATCGCGAGGTCCAACGGGTCAGCGCCGAAGCCAGCGTCGAGTCGGCACTCGCATCCAGCGCGCCGCACCGAATCGGCGAAGTCGAAGACAAGCTCGGAGCAGTCGGCCGTTCCTGGGCAACGGAAGAGGGGGTCCATGACCGAATCGCGTTCGTCCGCGCCTATGCGAGCTGGACGACCGGGAAGGAGTCCGACATTACTCCGCTCGGCGATTCGCCCTGGGCCACTGGAGCCCTCGCCATCGCTGCAGCCCAGCGAGGCGACCTCGAAGAAGCCCTCGAGATGACGACGCGTGCCGAGCGTGCCGACGCTGCGGCAGTTCCGTCGCTGATGGCTCGCGCGATCATCGAAGAGACCCGCAATCGTTGGAGTGCCTCGGACCGAGCGTGGGCAAACGTCGTGGAACGTGATCCCGATGTGCTCGCCGGATACGAGGGGAGGGCGCGAAACGCCTGGCGACGCCTCGACGAGCGACAGCTGCAAAACGCGCTTGGGGCGCTCGAGCGGCGCGATGAATCTCACCCATACCTGGTCCTGTCGAAGCTCGAATCGCCCCTCGGAGTGGTAGACGCTGGCCTGACCGTAGATACGAGTTCGCGCTTTCTGCAGTCGCTCGAACTTTTCCGTCGCGTTCGAATCGCATACGCCCGCGGCGATGATGAAGCCGGAATCGACGCCGCGAACGAACTGTCGCTATCCGAATCAGACGGCGTGGCGGCGCTGCAGCACGGCGTGGCGCTGGCCCACGGCTACCAGGCGGAAGAAGCGTCGAAGGCGTTCCAGCGCGCGGCTCTCACCGAAGGGATGACCCGCGAGTTTCGCCTTCGGCTACAGAGCCAGGCGGTCGAATCGCTCGCTGGAATTGGACGTCCAGACCTCTCGGAGCCGTTCGAAACCGTGCTCACCGGAAAGACGCCGCGCGAGAAGATCGAGCTTCGCATCCCGGCGCTCCGAAAGCCGGCCATCGACTCGGTTCGTGAGTCACCCTGGGCGGTGCGCGCGGTCTTTGCGCACATCGGAGCGGTGGCGCAGCGCGGAGATTACGAGCAGGCCATCGAGCTGTACGAGTTTGTCGAAGGGCGCGAAGTCGACCCCGAACGGGCTCGATGGGAGGCGGCGCTGTTGCGATTGGAGATCGGTTCGAACACGCGCGCCTCGGGATTGAGCGCCGAAGGCGAGGCCGTATGGAGCGCCGCGTCGAGCTATCTCGACGGCCAATTCGAGACCGTCAATGCGACGACGACGCTCCCCACCGAAGGTGCGCTGGGCGAACGTGCTCGCCGCTACCAGATCTTGAGCTTGATTGCCTCGCGTCGCGTCGCCGTTGCCCTTCAGCTGATGGAAGAGGAGCGCGGAAACGTGTCCGCTGCGTCTGACGGGCTTCGAATCCGAGCGTACGCCCGGCAGGCCCGGGAAAACCTGCGCTTCGAGCGGCTCTACCAACGGATGAAAGCGGCCAAGCCAGTCGGCGTGCAACGTCGTGCCGACCTTGCCGCAGCGGCGTTCTGGCAGGGTAAGGTCGATGAGGCCGAAGAGTTCTCCGCTGGCGTGATCGAGTCGCAAGAGGGCCATCGAGAGGCCAATTGGATCATGGGCCTCATTCTGCGGCAGCGCGGCAAGTTCGACGAGGCGAACAAGTATCTGCGCCGATCTGGGCGAGATTGGGACGATACGGCGGGACTTCTCGTCGAGCTCGGTCACGTCAGCCTCGCGCTCGAGAACTGGGACGAAGCGCGAAAGAACTTCTACAAGGCGTTTCTCAAGAATCGAGAGAACATCGAAGCGATTCGAGGGCTGGGTGCAGCCTACGCGGCTGTCCGAAGCGAGATCGCCGTTCGAGACCTTGCTCGCATCGAGGCAGGTCTCCCAAACACGCAACGATTCGCTCCGGTTCGGGGCGAGGTCTTGCGGTGGCTCGCCGTTGTGAACGGAGTTCGGGAAGGAAATGAGCCTGCATTGAGTTACCTCAAGGCATCGATGAAGCAAGTGGGCCGCCGGCCAGACCTATTGGTCGAGGAAGCCCGCTATCACGAGGCGCGAGAGGAGCGGAAAGAAGCCCGAAAACTCTATGCTGCCGCACTTCAGGGGAACACTACTCTGGCTTCGGCGCATCTAGGTCTTGCCCGAACGGCACTACTAGATGGCGACGAGTCGGTGGCGCGTGACCATCTCGAACGCTATCTCGAAGTCGAACCTCGCGGTGGCGGTGCAGATTGGGCTCGAAAACGTCTGGCGAGTTTGAACGAGGAACCATGACCCGATTGTTGGCTTCGGCGCTATTGCTGGTCGCATGCACTATCTCGGTGCACGCGCAGGCGCTGGAGATCCGCGTTCGAGGCGAGTCTCGAATCGCGGCCAACGTCACGGCCGCTGGAACGATCGCGCAGGTCTCTGGAACACTCTCCGACGATCTCAATCGACCACTCCCGCAGCGCGAACTCGAGATCTATCTCGACAGCGCCTCGTCCGGCGATCGACTCGTCAGCACGACCGTGCTCACCGGACCGCGCGGAGAATTTCAGTTTCAAGAAGAGTTCCCGCCCGGGAACTACGTCGCCCACATCATCTTCAACGAGAGTGACAACTTCGAGGGCGTTGCGGCGACCGAGACGGTCGAGCTGCGCCCGTCGCCCGTCAGTGTGCGCGTTGTTGCGCCTCAATGGACGCACGGCGCCAACGAGCCGATTCGGCTCTTCGCTCAGGCGCGCGCAGGCTCCGTCGGGGTGCAGGGCGTTGGGATCGTCAGCGTCAACGGTCGCCGGGTGGGAGAGATGGAGTTTGAGCCGAGCGGGCGCGGGTCTTTCGACCTTCAGCCGTTCGCGGCCGAAGGTGAGAACGTCGTGCAGGTCATCGTTCCCGGGAGCCAACATCGCGACCCGGCACAGGCCGAAGCCACTTTTCGCGTGAGCCATTCGATTGAGTTCGACCCCAAAATGGAGATGCGGATCGAGCGATTGTCTCGCGGAATCGCGATCTATGGCTCGGTTCGCGATGCTGCGGGGCCTGTGAAAGGAGCACGAGTTCAGGGGACGCTCACGCCCGTGGAGATCGCAGACGAAGATATCGAAGTCGAACCGCGACTCGACGCATCGGCAATCTCTGATGAAGACGGCGATTTCGTCGTCTTCTTCGACTCCACGAAGCTCGCCGACGGCGTGTGGCAGGGCGACGCCGTCTTGGTTCCGCCCGTCGGCGCCACGGTCACGCGAGCGGCCGGAACACTCGAACGCAACACGGCACTTCAGCGATTCATCTTCGACCTCCTCGGATTTGTGGTGGTTCTGTTCGGCGCATTTGCTCTCGCCGGCGGCCTCATCGATCGACTCCGGCGCGCCATTGAGAAAGCCCGGAAGGAGCGCGCGAGGCGGGAAGAAGAGCGCGCTGCGCTTCAGGCGGAAGAGAAGCTCGTTCCGGTCTTTCTTGACGAGAGAGAGGTTGCCTTCGACGGTCCGAAGCCCACTTCGAGCACGGTCGGTGGCGTGGTTTGGGACATCTGGCAGCAGGAGCCCATCCCGAACGCGATCGTTCGGATGACCGCGGCCGACGGCCAACAGGTCGAAGTGTCGTCCGACGAGCGAGGGCGTTTTCGCTTTGATGACCTGGCGGGGCAGACGTGGAGTCTCGAAGCGTCGGCGTTCGGCTTCATCCGAGGCACGATGCAGGTTTCGGTTCCTCACGACGGTCGCCTCGCCCGCTGTCGCCTCGACTTGGTCGCTGTACCGCTCAAGGTTCGGCGACTCTATCAAACCGTGGTCGCCCGCGATCCACGAGGGGGAGATTTCTGGGGCAGGCTCTCGCCGGCCGAGATCGAAGATGCCGTCCGGGAGGTGTTCGCGAACAACGACGACGTGGACATTGATCGACTGCGTCGTCGAGTGCTCTCGCTCCTCGAAGGGGAAGACGAGTCATTCGACGCCGAAGAGATCGTCTCGGCCCTCACGCGAATGGTCGAGGAGAGCTACTTCAGCGGCCGACGATTCGACGAGCGCGTGTTCTTTGCCGCGCGGGACTTGGCTCTGAGACTTCGCGCGATTGCGGCACAGGCGATCGTTTTGCTCGCCGGAGCGATGGTATTCGCAGTCTCGCCAGACGCCACCGCGCAGCCACTCGACGACTACGAGCCCACGAACGCCGAATGGAACGGGCTGTCGGACTTTGTCGACATGGCCGAAGCGCTCGGCACGCCCATGAAGTACGGCGAACCGCTCGACTGGGACACGGTCGATATCGAAGACCCAATCATTCTCGTCTACCCCTCGCAGGAGATCGACGCGGCGAGTTTTTCGAAGTTCGTCGTGGAAGGCGGACGCGTGGTCATCGCGGATGACTTCGGCGAATCGCAAAATCTGCTGGCGAGGCTCGAGATTACACGGGTTTCGCCTTCGCCAGGCAGTCTGCCTCACGAGAAGTTTGTCGGAGGCAATCAGGCGCTGCCGAAGTTGACCACGAAGGGGCGGCATCCCTTGCTGCCCGGCGTCGACTCGATCGTCGCCAATCACCCGTCGGTGATCTCGAATATCGGCGGGCCAGTCGTGTCGTTCGACGCCGGAGGTGGCCTCGTCTACGACATGAACCTCGGTCGAGGTAAGGTCATCGTCGTTAGTGATGCGAGCATCTTCATCAATCAGATGCTCGTCGCGGGCGACAATCGAACGTTCGCCCGCAACGTGTTGACCTACGCGTGCAACGACCCCCTCGTATGCAATCCGCGACTGTTTTCGAAGGCTTTCGAAGAGAAGGGGCGCTACGGCGACCTCGACGACGACTCGGACGTGGTCGACAGCATCGATGCCCTCAACGACGCCCTGTCGACCGCCTTGGAGCGCCTGCCCGCGCGGGAGTTCCTCTACTGGGTCAGCTTGCTGCTCGCCATCGGGCTTGGAGCGTACCTCGTCACCGTGTTCCCGCTGCGACGCACGCGTCGATACAGTGCGTACGTAACCGACTTCATTGATGCGATTCCCACGCCGCAGGGTGAGTTCGACTGGAACCTGTCGCGGTTTGGTACCGGAGCGCGTACGATGAACTACGCGCTGCCGATGGCGATTCTGAAGGAGCATTTCGAAGAGTTGTTCCTCGGCGCGTTTGGCCTTTGGCCGAGCAAAGCCTCAGAACGGCCGGGCGTCGAGCGGCTGGCGCAGGACTACGTGGCTCGCTACTGGGCCGGAGCATCGAGCGCCGAACAAGACCGGATTGAACGAGAAACCGTCGAGTTGCTTGCAACATTTGCGCAACTCCCGCCGCGAAATCGCGTCTTCTTGGATGACGACGCGCGATTCCGAGACGTCGATCTTTTGAAGTGTCATCGCCGCGCTATGGCAATCCTCGAACGAATGGATCTGAAGGATGAGTACGAACGACGCACCAGCCGCACTCGCTGAGCCGCCCGCTGCAACGCCGGCGCCCAAAGAGGACCGGCTCGCGAGGTTTCGCGCGCCGCTCGCCGACCTCCGCCGCGAGGTCGGGCGTGTCTACATCGGGCCGGAGAGCGTGACGGAGGCTCTCTTGGTCGCACTGCTGGCCGATGGGCACGTGCTCCTCGAAGGCGTTCCGGGCGTGGCGAAGACCACGCTCGTACGAGCGTTCGCCAAGACCATCGACGCCACCTTCAAACGCGTGCAGTTCACGCCGGACCTTTTGCCGTCCGACGTGACTGGCGTGTACGTGCCGAATCTTCAGACCAATGAGTTCGTGTTTCGCAAGGGACCGATCTTCACGAACGTTCTGCTCGGTGATGAGATCAACCGCGCCCCCGCCAAGACGCAGGCCGCGTTGCTCGAGGCGATGCAGGAGCGTCAGGTGACAGTCGAGGGTGCGACGCACCCGCTCGACGGCCCATTCATCGTGCTGGCGACTCAGAACCCCATCGAACAAGAGGGAGTCTACGCGCTCCCGGAGGCCCAGCTCGACCGGTTCCTGCTGAAGCTCGACATGGACTATCCGTCGATGGACCAAGAGATCGATGTTCTCAAAACGCACCACCAACCGGTGCGGCCGGTGAAGGCCGTGTTGAACGGGGCTGATGTGATGGCCATTCGAGAGATCGTGCGTGACGTCCACGTATCGGACGAGCTCGCAGCGTACATCGTTCGACTCACGCGCTTCACTCGTGAACACGGCCAGGTCGCGCTGGGCGCTTCGCCTCGGGCCGGGCTTGCGCTGCTGCGCGCCGCCAAAGCGCGAGCAGTCCTCTACGACCGCGATTTCATCCTTCCCGACGACATCAAGGCGATGGCCGGAATCGTCCTCGCTCATCGCGTTCTGCTCTCGCCTGAAGCTGAGCTCGGCGGCTTGACGTCTCGTGAGGTGGTTCGTCAGGCCGTCTCGAAGGTGCGTTACTCAGCTTGAATCCGTTCCTCACCATGGCGGGGCGGGGCGTCCTCATCTCGGGGTTCGCCTTCTTCGCGCTCGGCGTAATCTTTAGCGATCCGGTGCTGCTCATCCTCGGGCAGGCACAGCTCGTTCTGTTGGCCGCTGCCACCTTCCTGGCCGCGCCGTCCGCGCTATTGCTCGATCGGCGGCGGCTCAAGGTCGAAGTGGCTCGGCGAGGGGAAGACACGTCGGCCCATGGCGGCCACATGGTGGGCGATTCGATTCCGTTGGACATCACGCTCACCAACCCGACCGTCGCTACGGTGCACAATCTCGCCCTCGAACCGTTCCTCGCGGATGGTCTGACGGCCCAGATTGACCAGGGTCGCCTCACCATCCCGGCAGGTCAAAACGCGCTGGCCGAAGTACAGGTCACTGGCCATCAATCGGGGCGCTGGACGATGCATGGCTTCGACGTTCGCGCCACAGACCCCTTCGGGCTAGTCGAGGTTCGCGACTACATTTCGGCCGTGCATGCGTTTGAGTTTTACCCAAAGGCCGGGCCACTCCGGTCGCGACGCCCACTGCGCTACAAGTCGCCGCCACGCCGGACTTCCGGCGGCAAGCACCTCGTGGTGAAACGCGGGTTCGGCAGTGACCTGCGACAGCTGCGCGACTACCAGCCGGGTGACACCCTCCGTGACATCGCGTGGAAGGCCACGGTCCGAAATCGACGGCTGCTGGCACGAGAGTTCGAGCGCGAGATTGAGAGGTCCGTTTACGTCGTGCTCGACATCTCTAGTTCGATGCGAGGCGGCGAGAGACCCGGCCAGAAGATCGAGTTTGCCATCGAGATGGTGCTCGACCTCATCGAAGCTGCGGTTGCCGAGCGCGATCGTGTCGGGCTCGTCACGTTCGACGAAAAGACGTACGGCCATATCCCGCCGGGCAACTCGACACCTCACCTCAAGCGTCTCATCCATCACCTCGTTGGCCTGAACGCCATCGTCGATTCCGACCTGACCGAGCTGGACGACGCCGAGGTGCATCGCCTCGCGGCCGACTATCTTCTGGTGCAGGAGCGACTCGATTTCCGAAAAGGGGCCGAACCCGATGACCCCGGCGGCGTGAACTCCAAACTCCTCAAGCGCTGGCTCGAAGGCGTCGCGCGAGGGCTCGAGCACGATCTCGGCTCACCGGCACTCCGTGAGGGAGTGCTGAGCCCCGAACGAGACCCCATTCGACGATTCCTTCAAATCCGAGGGGTCGAGGTGCCGTATCGAGTCGAAGCGCGACTTGGGATGAAAGAGCGAGGCCTCGTGGAGTCGCTCGAGCACATCGTTCGGACCGACCGTGACCGCCACCTCATCGTCGTCGTTTCCGATTTGTGCGGCATCATGAACCCCGACCTCGCGCTGCGGGGCATTCGGCTCGCCAGGGCGGAGGGCCACGAGGTTCTGTTCTTCGTGCCGTTCACGCCCGACTTCTACGAAACCAAACGGACAAACGAACCCCGATGGACCGTAGTCCGTGAGCTCTTCACGGCCGCAGAACTCGAAGAGCGACGTCGCATCGCCGACCGCCTGCGAGAAGCAGGGGTGGAGATTCGATTTGTTGGACCGCAGAGCTTCGCGAAGAAACCGGCGTTCAAGCGTTGAACGTGCGCTGCAGGATGCAGAGCGAGTCCATCGTGATGCCAACCGCGAAGTGGAGGAGGGCGCCTGGAAGCCACGACTTCGACTTCAGCGCGAGATACCCGAGCGCCATGCCGGCGAGAATGGCCCCGAGCGACTCGGGTGCCGGCTTGCCGAAGTGAATCATGCAGTACGGAATCGTCATGATCGGCACGGCGTAGTAGCCGAGCTTCTTGAACAGCGCGAAGACGAAGAATCCGCGAAAGAACGCCTCGAGCGAGACGAACTGGGTCAGATAGGTCAGTTCGTAGATGACGAACTGCCCGATGCTGTCACCCGCTTGGTCGTAGAAGGGATACTTCTTGTTGAAACTGGGGACGAAGCTGACGGTCACGATGATCGGCAGCATGAAGAAGTAGAACCCGGCATAGATCCAACCGTGGCCTTTCTCCCACATTCGAAATCCGTAGTCGCGCGCGGGCTCCTTGAACACGAACCAGATGACCATCAGTGGTATCGCGATGCGCAGGATGATCGACGTGGTCGCCCAGTAGATGTACGCGCCGAGATCGCGCCACGGATGCTTGGCGATGTCGAGTAGTGCGTAGACTTCGGACTGCAGGTTCGACCGATAGAAGCCGGTCTTGCCGTAGTAGTAGAAGATTGTCAGAAGCACGCAGGAGAGCAGCATGACGCCAACGGTTCGAGCGTCGAGGGTAACCTCGACTCCGCCGTTGTCGCGCAGGTCTGCAAGCGCGTCGTCTTTGATGGATTGAAGTCTTGCGAGCACGTCAGCGAGTTTGCCAGCTGTCAGCTCGGCCATCGGCATTCAGGTCGCGACCGATACGGTCGAGAATGCCTCGTTCGTAGTACTCCCAGTAGTCGATCTTCGAATCGCCTGAGAGGTCTTTCTCGACGCGCAGGAGCTCGCCGTTGTCGTAGTAGCGTACGGCAATGATCTCGCCCGTTTCGGGGTCGAGGATCTCTTTTCGCAGAATCTTTCCGTTATCGATGTGATTGATGGCGTCGAACTTTCCGTCGAGGTCGGAGTCGACCTCTTCGCGCATCACCTCGCCGTCCTCATTGTAGTGCCGGACCAAGTTGAACGAGCCGTCGAAGTTGACGTCGACGTACTTTCGCAGCCGTCGCATCGTCTTTACGGAGGGGTCGTCTGGGTCGGGAATCTCTTCGTAGATGTGCTGGACGTCGGTCTCGCCGTCTTTGTTGACGTCTTTGGACTGTACGAGGTTGCCATCGTCGTCGCGTTCGAAGCCGATCCCAAGCTCAGCCAGGTTCAGGTCTTCTTCGGTCTCAGAGCCCCCGCACGCGAGTGCGGAGAGGACCAGCGTGGCGAGCAGGGCAGCCGTATGGAGCTTGACGTGCGGCATGTTCGTTCCGTGGGTCGGCGAAGGTGGGGCCGGCGGGCGCCCAGATTCATGGCGCTACGTTAGACGAGCGCGCTCTGCGTCACAAGTTCACCGCGCACCAAGCGCCCGGCGAGACGCATCTACCGTGGCAAGTGCGCCCCGTTTGGGCTTGATCTCGACGCGCGGTTCGGTAATGTCCCCACGATTCGGGCGCGCTCGCCCAGACACGCGGTAGGCTAGAATGTCCAAGAAGAAGGTTGACCAGTCTAAGATTCGCAACTTCTCCATCATCGCTCACATCGACCACGGGAAGTCGACTCTCGCCGACCGAATTCTCGATGTGACCGGGGCTGTGACGGAACGTGAGAAGAAGGCGCAGTTCCTGGACAACATGGACCTCGAGCGTGAACGCGGCATCACGATCAAAGCGCAGACGGTTCGTCTCGACTACAAGGCGCAAGACGGCCAAACCTACCTGCTGAATCTCATCGACACGCCGGGGCACGTCGACTTCGCCTACGAAGTTTCACGATCGCTCGCGTGCTGCGAGGGCGTCCTCTTGGTCGTCGACGCAGCGCAGGGTGTCGAGGCTCAGACCGTCGCGAACGTCTACCTCGCGCTCGACGCCGACCTCGAGATGATCCCGGTTCTCAACAAGATCGACCTTCCCTCGGCCGATGCCGAGCGAGTGAAGGCCGAAATCGAAGACGTCATCGGCCTCGACACGGAAGACGCCGTTCTTACCAGCGCAAAGACCGGGCTCGGCGTGCAAGACGTGCTCGAGGCGGTGGTGAAACGAATTCCGCCTCCGGCCGGCGACCCCGAAGCTCCGCTTCAGTGCTCGATCTTCGATTCCTGGTTCGATCCGTATCGCGGCGTCATCAACCTCATCCGCGTGAAAGAGGGGACGATCCGCAAGGGTATGAAGATCAAGTGGATGGCATCGGGCGCTAAATCGGAAGTCGAAGAACTCGGAGTCTACGGACCCGAGCCGCGACCCGTGGACACGCTCGGGCCAGGCGAGGTCGGTTTCGTCATCTCGATGATCAAGGACATCGGCCTGACCAAAGTCGGTGACACCATCACCGGCACCGAGAAACCGGCGAGCGAGCCATTGCCCGGCTTCAAAGACGTTCAGCCGATGGTCTTCTCGGGCATTTTCCCGACGGATTCGAAGGACTACGACGAGCTTCGCGATTCCCTCGACAAGCTGGTTCTGAACGACGCCTCGTTCAACTACGAGCCAGAGACCTCGCAGGCGCTCGGGTTCGGCTTCCGCTGCGGCTTCCTGGGGCTGCTCCACATGGAGATCATTCAGGAACGGCTGGAGCGAGAGTACGAACTCGACCTCATCACCACCGCTCCATCGGTGGTCTACGAGGTCGAATCGGTCGACGGCCAAGTGAAGATGATCGAGAACCCGTCGAATCTGCCTGAAGTCAATCTCATCAAGGAGATTCGCGAGCCATTCATCAATGCAACTATCCACGTGCCGCCAGACCACGTCGGTCCGGTGCTCGCGCTTTGCGAAGCGCGCCGTGGGACTCAGCTCGACCTGCGATACTCGGGACAGAACCGCATCTTGCTCACATACGAGCTTCCCATGGCCGAAGTCGTCTTCGACTTCTTCGATCGCCTGAAGTCGGTTTCTCGCGGGTACGCGAGCCTCGACTACGAGATGGCTGGCTACAAGGCGGGCAATCTCGTGAAGCTCGATGTGCTCGTGAATGAAGAGCCGGTCGATGCCTTGAGCATGATTGTGCACCGTGACTTCGCCGACGAGCGGGGCAGGGCACTCTGCAAAAAGCTCAAGGAAGTCATCCCGCGACAGATGTTCCAGATTCCGATTCAGGCCGCCGTCGGCTCGCGCATCATCGCTCGAGAGACCATTCGGGCCTACCGAAAGAACGTCACCGCGAAGTGCTACGGCGGCGACATTTCTCGAAAGCGCAAGCTGCTTCAAAAGCAAAAAGAAGGTAAGAAGCGGATGAAGCAGATTGGGTCGGTCGAGATTCCGCAGGAAGCATTCCTCGCAGTCCTCAAGGTCGACGACTGACCAACGCGCACGGAGCTTCGGTGGCCGACGATTCAAAAACTGCGAAAGACGCGCTGCGCGACGGGAAAGCCTACGTCAAACAGATCGAAAAAGCGTTGAGGAAGGCCAAGGACGTTCCGCAGGACGTGGAGCAGCGGATGAGTTCGCTCGCGAACGAGCTGCGTCACGCAGTCGCCGACGGCGACGCTTCACTCGCCAAGAAGCGGTATCTCGCTCTCAAAGCACTCGCCAACGAGCATCTCGACATCGTCGAGAAGAGCGCATTCCGTGAGTACGCCGAATCGATCGGCCTCGCGGTCATCTTCGCGCTCGCCCTGCGCGGCTTCGTGGTGGAGGCGTTCAAGATTCCGACCGGAAGCATGATTCCCACGCTGCTCGTGGGCGACCATATCTTCGTCAACAAGTTCATCTACGGCGTTCGCGTCCCGTTCACCGACCACTACCTCCTCGAGTTCGCCCGCCCCGAGCGCGGCGAAATCGTGGTGTTCACGTTCCCAAGCGCCGAAGCCAAAGCGCACCTCGCGGAACAGCCGCATTCGCGTAGCAACTGCATCGACGACGAAACGCTCAACCAGAAGAAAGACTTCATCAAACGTGTGGTCGCGGTTGAGGGCGACACGGTCGAGCTGCGCGACAATCAGCTCTTCGTCAACGGCAAGGCCCTCGAGCGCGAAGCTACCGAGACCGAGCGCTCCGACAAGTACCTGTACAAAGCGGTGCAGGAGATCGAGTCGAACAACGGCCACACCTACACGATTCAATACACCGGCAAAGACCCGAACTTCGGGCCGGTGAAGATCAAAGACGGTCACCTCTTCGCCATGGGCGACAACCGTGACAACAGCGCGGATTCACGCTGCTGGGGTCAAGTACCCGTTCATAACGTCAAGGGGCGCGCGATGTTCATCTGGCTCTCAGTGGGCCAGACCTGGCGCCTTGATCGAGTTGGCACAGTCATCCACTAAGGTCTTGGCGACATCATGAATCTCCTCGGAATCGAAGGCGCATCGACTCAAGACATCCTCTCTTTCCTCGATCTCGCCGAAGAATTCGTGGACGAGTCGGGACGTCTGTCGACCCCGAGCCGATTTGGCGACGCCCTCAAGGGCGAGTCGATCGGACTCCTCTTCTTCGAACCATCGACCCGAACGCGGGCAAGTTTCGAGCTCGCCGTCACTCGACTCGGCGGCTATCCGCTACATCTCTCGAGCGAATCTTCGAGCATCAAGAAGGGCGAGACCGAGGTCGACACCTGCCAGAACCTTCAAGCCATGGGCGTCGCAGGCTTCGTACTGCGCCACAAGCACCGCGACGTTGTGGGCACGGTTGGTGACTCCGTCGAAGTGCCGGTCATCAACGCGGGAAATGGTACGGGCGAGCACCCCACCCAGGCGCTCTTGGACGCCTTTACACTTCGCCGGGCGCTTGCGCCGCAGCGAACCCTCGACGGAGCCGTCGTCACCATCATGGGCGACATTCGACACAGCCGAGTCGCCTGCAGCAACGTCCACTGCCTCACGGCACTCGGCGCGAAGGTCCGCATCGCCGGCCCACCCGAGCTTCTCCCACCAGACGACCTCAATTGGCCGGTGGAACGCTACGAAGACCGCGCCGCTGCCCTGCGCGGGGCCGACGCGGTCATGGTCCTGCGAATTCAGGCCGAGCGCATGCCGGCCAACGTCGTCGACGTCCACGCATTCATCCGCCGATGGTCCATCGACGCCGATGTGGTCGCGGACGAGATGGAAGACCACGCATTCATCATGCACCCGGGCCCCGTGATCCGTGGTATCGAACTCACCGACGAGGTCGCAGACAGCGACCGAAGTCTCATTCTTCACCAAACGCGAAATGGCGTCGCAGTTCGACAAGCAGTACTGCTTCGCTGTCTCGGGAGATTGTGAACATGAAGCGAACGTTTGAACCGGCGATTCTCGTGCTCAGCGACGGCACCGTCTTCGAAGGCCTCGCGACGGGGGCTTCGGGCCACACCGTTGGCGAGATCGTCTTCAATACGAGCATGACCGGCTACCAGGAGATCCTCACGGACCCCTCGTACGCTGGTCAGATCGTGAACTTCACCGTGCCTCACATTGGCAACTACGGAGTCGCTCACGAGGACGTCGAGTCCTCCTCCATCAAGGCGGCCGGCCTCGTCGTGCGCGAGATGTCCTACTTCCCGTCGAACCATCGCTCGGCGATTTCGCTTCCCGATTGGCTCGAACAAAACTCGATCGTGGGAATCTCCGACGTCGACACGCGGGCGCTCACGCGTCACATCCGCGACAAGGGAGTGATGATGGGCGTCATCGCCCACGGCGCGACCGCCGAGGACGCTGAAAAGTGGCTCGCGAAGATCGATGAACATCCTGGCTATGGCGAAATCGATTACGTCGCCGAAGTACGATGCCAGGCCCCGATGCACGTCGATGTCGCCGAGGGTGACCCCGGCGACGTGACCTACCGGCCTTGGGAGTCGAAGCCGAGCTCTCCACACGTGGTCGTGCTCGACTTTGGCGTGAAGAACTCCATCTTGCGCAAGCTCGCGGAGCGCGGCCTCAACGTGACCGTCGTGCCAGGCGCCTCGTCCCGTGAAGAGCTCGACGCTCTAGAGCCGGATGGAGTGCTGGTGTCGAACGGTCCGGGAGACCCTGCGCTCTTGGACGACCGACTCGAGTTGCTTCGAGGGGTTGCGAGCGACCTTCCGACCTTCGGAATCTGCCTCGGCCATCAGCTTCTGGCCCGCGCCTACGGCGGCACGACGTTCAAGCTTCCGTTCGGCCATCGCGGACCGAATCAGCCGGTTCAGGATCTGCTCACCGGCAAAGTCGAAATGACGAGCCAGAATCATGGCTATGCGGTCGCAGAAAACGGCTTGCCCGGTGAAATCGAGGTCACGCACATCAACCTGAATGACCGAACCGTGGAGGGTTTTCGCCACAAGTCGGCCCCGGTCTTTGCGGTGCAGTACCACCCTGAGGCTGGCCCAGGACCGCACGATGCCGAAATCTTCTTCGACAGATTCGCCGAGGCAGTGCACGCTGCTATCGGTAAATAGAACGGCACGAGACGAGCGGGACGATGGAGGAACCGGACCACGAAAACGCCGAAGAGTCGGCTGAAGACGGGGAAGAACAGGCATCCGCTACGGAGTCGGAGGGCGACGAAATCGTCGACCAATCCGACGAATCCGACGGTGAGCCGACGAGCGAATCCAACGAAGTCGCGGCCGAAGACGTAGCTGAGGATGACGAAGAGGCGGAGCTCGATGGCGAGCCTTCCGAACCGGAAGCCGAACCCGAAGCGTCGCCTGCCGACGATTCTCCGTCGGTCGATCCCGTCGAGTACACCACGCTTCGCGGACGAATCGCCGCGGGCATCCGCGATAGCAGCCCGCTCAGTCGAGTTCGGGACTTCATCTTCCCCTTGCTCACGCTGTGCGTTCTCGCATTCCTGCTGCTGTCGTTCCGCACGATTCTGCTGCCGTTCATCTTCGCGTGCATTCTCGTCTACCTGATGGAGCCGATCGTCCGACGAATCGGTCGAAGCCCCGACGGAAGCGGATACGTCCCCCGTTGGGTGGCGGTAATCTTCGTCTATCTCATCTTCATCGGTAGCGTCGGCACCTTCTCGGTGCTCGTGGTTCCCCGCTTCGTGACCGAGATCATTCGGTTTGCGGAAACCGTCCCGGACCTCGTTCAAAACTTCCGCGAAAACGAGTTGCCGAGCATCGACGCCGATGTGCAGGACTTCCTGCGTTCCTACCTCCCGGCGAAGCAGGGGCTGCCCGACTATGTTCGGGCTCAAGACGTCGTCGCCGAGGCCCGTCAAAAGGCAGCACGCGATGCGCTTGCCTTCGGGATCGCTCAGACTTCGGTGCACCACGCCACGTCCTCGACGTTTGCGTGGGAAAACACTCCGCCCAGACCGATGAACCAAGAGCCGGTCGAGAACGGGACCGAAATCGAGCGGAACGATCCCGGCGGCACCGGGGCCGAGATCGAGATGATCACGGGAGAGTACGTGTTGGTTCCCCCCGGGGACCCACCTCGCAGGCTCTCGCTTGATGACGCCCTCGCCACCAATTCGGGCTGGTCTTACGCTTCGCGCCACGATTCATCGATTCGTCTGAATCCATCGGAGTCAGGCGGCGTGGAGATTTTCCTGCAGGGTGTCGCGATCGAGGTCGAGCAGACGTCGGAGACGGTCTGGACCGTTCGCGAGAAGCAGCAAGACGACATTCCGATCGACGAGTCCGCGCTCGATATCGAAGAGAGATTCAACCTTCAGCGAACGCTCGACGAGATCATTGAGAACCTCGTTACGACTTCCAACGCCCGCATCGCGTCGGTCATCGATTTCGCACAGAAGATCGTGGTGGGAATCGTCGGCGGATTTGTCGCAATCATCCTGACCCTGATGGTGGCGGCCTTCATCTCGATCGATCTTCCGCGGGTGATGGCTTTCTTGCGCAGTCTCGTCCCAGAGCGCGGCCGCAAAGGGTACGACGTACTCCTCGAGCGCATGGACCGCGGCCTCGCAGGCGTCGTTCGTGGACAGCTTCTGATTTGCGTCGTGAACGGAATCTTCACCTACATCGGCCTCCTCATTCTGGACGTGAAGTTCAGCGTTCTACTCGCCGTTGTCGCCGGCGTCCTGAGCCTCATTCCGGTGTTTGGCACGATCATCTCGACGATACCGATCGTGTTGATCGGATTGACGGATGGGCTGTGGACAGGAGTGCTCGCGTTGGGGTGGATCTTGCTGATTCACTTCGTCGAAGCGAACATTCTGAATCCGAAGATCATCGGATCGTCGGCGCATATTCACCCCGTGATCGTGATTTTCGCGCTACTGGCGGGGGAGTCGGCGTTCGGACTCGTTGGAGCCTTGCTCGCAGTCCCAACGGCGTCCATACTCTTGACGTTGTTCGAATTCGTACGAACCCGCGCATGGCGCGAGGGTGACCCGCGACCGGCCGAGTAGGCCCGGTCGCTGGCGTTCGATTCGGCGAGCGAATTGGTGGACGATGGAGCTCCGTTACTGGGCGACGACTGACGTCGGTCGCGTCCGAGACCACAACGAAGACAACTTCCTCGTCGACAAGCGGCTCAAGCTCTTCATCGTCTGCGATGGAATGGGCGGGCATGCCGCTGGCGAGGTCGCGAGTGCAATGTCGGTTCGTCTGGTGCGCGAGTATATCTCGGAGCATCGAGAGGTCTTCGAGCGCCTGCACGAAGACCCAGACAGCCTCCCGCACCGCAAGGCGGTACTGCAGCTTCTCGAACACGCGATCCAGAACGCGTGTCAGAAGGTCTGGCAAGCCGCCCAAGAAGACATCGCGAAGCGGGGAATGGGCACCACCTGTAGCCTGCTCGTTCTGCACGAAGGCCGAGGATTCATCGGTCACGTCGGCGACTCCCGCGTGTACCTCTACCGCCAGGGTCAGGTTCATCAGGTGACCGAAGACCATTCGCTCATCAACGAGATGATCCGAATGGGCAAGATCAAGCCCGGCGAGGGTCAGAACATCCCTCAAAAGAACGCCGTCACCCGCGCGGTCGGCGTTTCGGAGTTCGTCGAGGTCGAAACTTTCGAGCTCGACGTGTTCGCCGAGGACGCGTTCCTCGTCTGCTCCGACGGACTTTCGGGTTACTTCGACACGGCCGACTCCGACCAACCGATCATCGACATCTTCGAAGTCGCCGACGTCAAAGACGCCACGAAGAACGCGATCGACTTCGCCAACGCAGGCGGCGGCAAAGACAACATCACGTGCATCCTCGTCCGCGTCGACCGAACCGAGGTCGAGACGCGCGACATTCAGCGCACGATGGATGTCCTCCGCGTCACTCCCTACTTCCAGTATCTGTCGTACAAAGAGCTGGTGCAGATGGTGAACCTCTCGCGACGCGTCGAGTTCGCGAAAGGCTCCAACGCCTGCACGGAAGGGGAGGGCAACGATGAGCTCTACCTCATCATCGACGGGGCAATTCGACTCGAGACCGCCGCTGGCGGCACACTGGCCGAGCTAGTCACCGGCGACCACTTCTGCGAGACGTCCATCATCGTCGACGAACCCAGCCGCTACACCGCGGTTGCAACCGACGACAGCGTGCTCCTCGCGCTGCGCCGCGACCGGTTCATGGACCTGATGCGACAAGACCCGCAGCTCGCGGTCAAACTTCTGTGGAACTATGTACAGACTTTCGCCGGCCGTTTGAGGACGGTGCCAGTCGAAACGTTCTACAGTGCGCTCGTCGACGGCGTGGCCGACCCGACACCGTCTCGAGGAATCGTGGGCGACGACCCCAACGTCCCGCCGCCAAGAAACATGATGAACACGGTGATTGTGCCCGACGCCGAAGAGAAAGCTGCCGCCGACGCGGAGATTGGCGGCCATCTCTCATGGGAGCACGAACCCGTCGCCGACCTCGGCGAAGAGAGTGACGTGCTGGACGAGGAAGAACTCCGCGCCACGGTCGCCATGGACGCCCAGGACCGCGACGAGATCGAGCGCAACGACGCCGCTCACGCAGCGACCCTGCGGGGCATGCAGCCGGCAACCGAACCGCTGCCGCAGAAACCCTCCGAAGACGTCACGGCCGAAGAAGATCAAGACGACGACCCCTACGGTCTCGGCCCCGGAATCTCGGGCGAATCCGTCGTTCGCAAGAAAGACGGAGCGGCAAAGAAGTCACTGGTTATCGGTGGCGGTGACAACGCTCCAACTCGCGAACGTAGCGCGCTCGACTCCATCCCGAAGAAGAACGACGGCAATCCCTAGAGATATGCGCCAAATCGGACTCATCATGGCTGTGGCAGCACTCTGTGCATGCCAAACTCGTGAAATCGGAAACGCCCGCCCGCTCGAAGCGAAAGGGAAGATCCTCTTCACCGACGATTTCAATCGCGATGACCTGGGCGAGAACTGGCGCCGCGGCAGCGGCGAATCCGGTAAAGGCCAATGGACCATCGCCAACGGCATGGTTCGTGGCGAAGACCTCAAAAACGATCCGCTCTGGCTTCAGACTCCGCTTCCTGAAGACGTCCGCGTTTCGTTCGACGCTCGCGCACTCTCGCCCGAGGGTGACCTCAAGGTCGAGATCTTCGGCGACGGAGAGAATCACGCTTCCGGCTATGTGCTGATCTATGGCGGCTGGTCCAACAAACTCGACGTCATTGCGCGACTCGACGAGCACGGAGACGACCGCAAAGAACGAGTCTCATCGTCGGCGGAACAGAACCGTACGTACAAAATGGTCGTCGAACGGGAAGGCCAAGAACTGCGATGGTTCGTCGATGGGAAGCTCTTCATGACCTACGACGACCCAAGTCCGCTTCGCGGCCAAAAGCACCGCTACTTCGCGTTCAGCGACTGGACAGCACCAGTGGCCTTCGACAACGTGGAAGTTCGAGAGCTTCGCTAGCAAATACGCGCGTTGCCGCCGGTAGCCTTCCGGTGATACTCTCTACCTAGCAAACCTCCTCAACTGAATAGATCCGCGCCTATGGAAACGCGTACGGTCCTGCAGATCGCTCTCGGGCTCATCTTTGTGGCCATTCTCGGGATGAGCGGGCTCCTCATCTACTCGATGACGAAGGAGCCTGAACGCGTCGTCGTGAAGCAGCTCATCGAGGAGAAGTCGGAGGTCGTTGAAAAGCGAAATCCGTGGGCAGACCAAGGCGACGCGGCCATCAAGCTCGTCGAAAGCCTCAAGGTCACACCCCCGCTCAACCCCGAAGAAGCCGAAAAGAAGAAGAAACGGCGCAAGAAGGACGAAGAGGAAGTAGACGTCCGAATCGGCCAGCTCCTGAAAGACGAGACGTTCATCAAAGAACGTCTCAAGATCACTGGAGAACCCGTCGGCTGGACCGTCCAATGGTGGGGCGAAACCAAGTTCGGACCTTCGTTCTATCTCGTCCGATACACGCTCAAAGACGAGAACATCCTTCTCGGACCCGAGTGGCTCGTCGACCTGAAGGCCCAGAAGATCGTGGCGAAGAACCTCCCGGCGCTCGTCACCGAGAACCCCGCCAAAGGGATGGAGTCGGAGTACTACGACAAGAAGCAGCAGATCGTTTCGGCGATCGCCAGCCACCGGTTCGACAACGGCATGTCGCTCGCTGGCGCGCTGCTCCTCTACTTCGAGCAACGCTCCGATGAGACCTCCGAGAACGACACCATCGTCGGCTGGACGATCGACCACGAGACCGGAAACCTCTTCAAAGCCTACTTCCAGTGGGTCGAGAAGAAAGAACCCACCTACGCCGAATTCGAGTTCGACTACGACAAGAAGGCGCTCAAGCCGGTCAACCTGCAGGCCGCAAACATCATGCGCGTCGGCGAGAAGTTCGATCGTTCGAGAGTCTCCATCATGCCCGCGCAGTATGACCCGTCGGCGAAGCGAGCTTCACAGCGATGGAAAGGCGGTGCGCGTAAAGCCTGCGCGAAAAAGGCTGCCCAGGCGCGCTGCAAAGCCCTCGCGACCATCCTCGACGAAGGCGAGGTCGTAGAATCGCTAGAGTGGCTCCTCACTGCACGAGCCAACGCGCCAGCTGACTTCGAGAAGTGCAAAGAAGAGCGCCAGTGTTCGTGGCTTCCCTCGCCAAAGGGCGACGGCGTCTACAACGTGAAGTATCGCTACAACCTCGGCGCCCGCGAAGGCGACGTCTCTTGGGACGTCAAACTGAAGTCGGGCGAAATTGTACCGACCGACCGGATTAGCCAGCTCGCCTACAGCGTGATTCGCCCGCGGTGAGCCTGAATCCAAATCTTCTGGGGCACGCCGCCAGTGCACGACTTCGCCAGGCGCCGTCAGAACGTACCGGCGCGCAATTGAAGCGGTTTGGTGGACCGCGCCCCAGTCCTGTCGACTACTACTTCTACCGCGACGTGTTCGAAGAGCTGGCGTTCGCCGCCAGCTATCAAGAAACGGTCGCCTACGCGGTGCTCACCGGCGGATTCGGAGTCACCGACGGCCGCGGGTTCGTCGAAGTCACAGGTTTCGAGTCGCTACTCTACGCGAGCGAAGAGATCGATTTCACTCGTCACTTCCGCGACGTGTGCCGCGACATCGATCGTCTTCCGGACGGTGATGTCGTCGTCGGGCTCTTCTGCAGTGCGCCCGGGTCCGAAGGCATCATCCCCAGAGAGGCGGCCTTCCTGCATCTCTCACTCTTCAACATTCCGTTCGAACCACTGCTCGTGATCGACCCGAGCAACGACCTCGCGGTGATTTACGGTCGCGCACCGCGCCGGACCTTTGTTGATGCGCCTCTGAGCATCGTCGTGCCTGCCCGAAAAGCGGCCGCGGACACCGCTCACTCTTGATCTAGAGGACTCCGACAGGGTAGGGCGGGCTTTGTTGAAACCCCCGTCACCCCAAGGACCTACGGTCATGTTCGAAATCATCGATATCGTCGCTCGGGAGATTCTCGATTCCCGCGGAAACCCAACCGTCGAAGCCGACGTCATCCTCGAAAGCGGCGTCGTCGGACGAGCCGCAGTACCTTCCGGCGCGTCGACCGGCGAGCACGAGGCCATCGAGCTTCGTGACGGCGACAAGAATCGCTACCTCGGCAAAGGCGTCACAAAAGCAGTCGAGAATATCCACGAGATCATCGCGCCACGACTGATCGGCGAGGATTCCACGGATCAGCGCCACATCGACCACCTGATGCTCGAGCTCGACGGCACTCCGAACAAGAGCCGCCTCGGTGCCAACGCAATTCTCGCTGTGAGCCTCGCAACCGCGCGAGCGGCCGCCGACACGTTCGGCCTACCGCTTTTCCGCTACGTCGGCGGAACGCACGCACACGTTCTCCCGGTGCCCTTGATGAACGTCATCAACGGCGGCTCGCACGCTGACAACAGCGTCGATATCCAAGAGTTCATGCTCATGCCGGTCGGCGCGTCGTCGATGGCCGAAGCAATTCGATATGGCGCCGAGATCTTCCACAACCTCAAGAAGGTCCTGAAGGCCGACGGGCACGTCACCGCAGTCGGCGACGAAGGCGGATTCGCTCCGAACTTCGGCAGCAACCGCGAGGCCCTCGACTACATCATGAAGGCCATCGACGCCGCTGGATACACGGCTGGCGACGACATCCTCCTGGCCCTCGACGTTGCCGCGAGTGAGTTCTACGACGCCGACCAGGGCAAGTACGTGTTGACCGGCGAGAACCGCACTCTCTCCGTCGACGAGATGGTCGCATTCTACGAGACTCTCACCACGGACTACCCAATCGTCTCGATCGAAGACGGTCTCGACGAGAACGACTGGGACGGCTGGAAGGCGCTCACGGAGTCGCTCGGCGACCGAATTCAACTCGTCGGCGACGACCTCTTCGTGACCGATACTGGCCGACTGGGGCGCGGAATCGAGAGCGGCATCGCAAACTCGATCCTCATCAAGGTCAACCAGATCGGCACGCTCACCGAGACGCTCGACGCGGTCGACCTCGCTCACCGCAATGGCTACACGTCGATCATGTCCCACCGTTCCGGTGAGACCGCCGACACGACGATTTCGCACCTCGCCGTTGCCGTTGGAACCGGGCAGATCAAGACCGGGTCGCTTTCGCGTTCGGACAGAATCGCGAAGTACAACGAACTCATCCGCATCGAGGAGATTCTCGACGGACGAGGCGTGTACCCCGGCGATCAGCATTTTCGTGGGTGATGCTTAGGCGAGCTCGTTGTCGCCGGACTTGACCTCGTCGAGTCCGGCGATGAAGCCGCTGACGTACTCCCAAGCGCTCGACATGCTGAAGACGACGCTCAGCACGAGCAGCCAGTATCCGAGGCGGTGGAAGTTCAAGCGCCCCTCGTAGATCCCGAAATCGACGACATATTCGAAGTGGATAATGAGGGCGATGAGGCCGAGCATCTGGAACGATGTCTTGTACTTGCCGCCCTCACCACTGGCGATCACCATCCCTTCGCCTGCCGCTAGGGCGCGCAAGCTCGTGATCGAGATTTCGCGCGCCAAGATGATAATGACGATCCATGCATCGATGCGGCCGAGCGCGACCAGCATGATGAGCACCGCCATGATGAGCAGCTTGTCGGCCAACGGGTCGAGAAACTTGCCCGTCAGGCTGACGAGCCCCTGGCGACGCGCAATGTAGCCGTCGAACCAATCGGTGACGCTGGCGACCCAGAAGAACGAAAAGGCCCACAGGCACGAAGCTGGCGAACCGTCGTAGATCAACCAGCACACCAACGGAATCAGGGCGATTCGGAAGAGGGTGAGTAGGTTGGGGATGTTGACGATATCCTGACGGATCGTATTTGCGCTCACTCCGTATCCTCGCTCGCGGAGTAGTGCTGATACCACTTGTAGACCGATGCGACATAGCCCCGAGTCTTCGCGTAGGGGATTCCGTCGTAGCGCGCGACCGCGGCGTCGCCCGCGTTGTATGCGGCGAGGATCAGGTTGATGTCGCCATCGTAGCGATCGATCAGGATGCGGAGAAACTTGGTGCCCCCGAAGATGTTCTGTCGAGGGTCGAACGCGTCAGTCACGTTCAGCGATGCCGCCGTGCGCGGCATCAGCTGCATCAGGCCCATCGCGCCCGCGTGGCTCACGACGTCTGGTCGAAACGCCGACTCCACCCGAATCACCGCTTTCACGAATCCAAACGGAACATCGAATGTCTTCGAGGCCTCGCGAATGATGTCGTCGAACGCTCCAGCTCGCTCGGAAAAACCGAGCTCCGAGATTTGCGCGGCCTTGCGCGCCTGCGCCGAGCTCGGCGCGCTCGCTGTCTTCGGCGACGTCTTTTTCGAGCCAGACTTGGTCGACTTGGAGCTTCGCTTCGACTTCGAAGACGACGATCCGCCGACGACCTCGATGAGCGTGAGGTCCGAGCGTTTTTGCGTCGTGATGATCACTTCGCCGTTCTTTCCGCGGTACTTATAGAGCTCCGCCGAAGCAAGTGCAGGCGCACTGACCAAGAGCAGGAACGTAAGTAGCGATGTGAAGCGTCTCATGCGGTCCTCATTCACGGGTGCCAGAGCAGGTGCGGCACCCGACCCCTTGGAATGTACGAAGAGGGGAGGGGTGCCGCAAGTTTGCAGGCGGTTTGACCTTATCGAGTGCAGAACCCGAGGTCGCAGGTACCCGTTCGGCACTCGGTGTCGGCCGAGCAGGCGATGGTGCAGTGACCATCGACGCAGACGCCTTCACCACCGCAGTCGGCCGACCGACGGCACTCGAAGCCGGGGCGCCAATCGGGCTGGCAGACGCCGTGGTCGCACATCAGTTGGTCGCCGCACTGCGAATCATCTGCGCAGTTCGAGAAGCAGGTGCCACTCACGCAGGTCTCGTTGGCGCCACATGCCGCGTTGTTGGCGCACGAGACGACCGGGCTCGGGTCGACCTGACAGATTCCCTGCTGGCAGGTGTGGCTGAGCGGGCAATCCGAGTCAGCGGCGCAGTCGTAGTTGCAGAAGCCCGACAGGCAGGACTTCTCGAGTCCACACTGGCCGTCGGTCACGCAGACCACCGGCACAACCTGGCAGCTTCCCGCCACGCACGCTTCGCAAGGCTCACATTCGGCCGACGACGTGCAGCTCAGGTCCGGAGCCTGGTTGGGCTCGCAGCGTCCGTCGCTTCCGCACGTTTCACCTGCGCGACAAGCGTTTCCGGTGCCGCAGCCGAGTCGGCACTCGCCGCGGTCGCAGTACGTTCCTGGCGAGCAGTCATTGTCGCCGAGGCAGATGGAGTCGATGACGCAAGCACCGTTCTCGCAGCGCTCATTGGTTCCGCAATCGGCCGCCGAGGTGCACTGGGGGGCGTCGACGGGGTCGACCACTGCGCCGCCTCCACCGTTATTGCCGGTGGTGTTGTTGCCGGTGGTGTTGTTACCGGTCGTGTTGTTGGTGCCGTTGTTCGTCGCGGGCGGGTCAGGCTCGCCCCCGGGAATCGGAAGGTTCGGATTCTGAGGGTTGGTCGCGACGCACGCTCCGCGCCAGCAGATGCCTTGTCCACATTCGGCGTCGGCTTCGCAGCCAAACGAGCACTGGTCTTGGAAGCAGGTGGCGTCTTGGCCGCACTCTTCGTCATCGCCACAGGCGATCTTGCATGCGCCGGCGTCGCAAACGCCTCCCGGACCGCAGTCCGCGTCGGCGGTGCAGTCACCCGACACCACGCATCGGCCGGCCTGGCAGACTTCGCCAACCGAGCAGTCGAGGTTGATATCGCACGAGGGGACGCAGATGCCGTCGAGCGAGCAGAACTCGCCTTCGAAGCAAGTATTGTCCGCGTCACAGCGTCGTGCTGGTGCGCACATGCCGCTATCGCAACGTCGCGACGGGCAGTCACCGTCTACCGAGCAGGTCGTGATTTCTTCGCCCGGCCAGCAGAATCGGTCGCGAGTGCAGATCTCGCCTTCGGGGCAGTCATCGTCGGCCGCGCAAACATCACAGCAGCGGCCGCCACGACATACGGCATCATCGCCGCAGGTCGCGTCCACTTCACATGCGATCGGTCCGTCGCAGGACCCATCCTCACAGATGCGCTCTTCTTCAGGGTCTCCACAGCCCGAGCAGGCTGAGAAGAGAACGGCAACCGCGAAGGTCGCGAGCAACAAAATACATCGACGAAGCGGCAGGCTTGGCGGCCCGTCCCATCCAGAATTGAGGCGCAACATCATGTGATCTCCTATGTGGACACGGTCCCAAACCTTGATTCAAGGCAGGGCACCGAAATGGGTGCACTCAACGGGTTCGACGAGCGACTCGATGATCTATTCAGTCGACCTTCTTTTTCGTGACAACTGGGGCCGCAACAAGCCCGTGAGATCCACGGTTCAGGCATGGCGAGATCATTCGATCTCCCCCAAAACATGCGGGGGCGAAGGGGGGGATTTTGTCTTGTAAAAGCGAGGGAAAGCTGCGAGAAAGCTCCACGCGTTGGGAATAGTGCGCGTGCTCTGTTGGCTTGATCGATGTGTGACGTGTGTCTCCCACGAGGGAGGCATCGCGGACGATCCACGCAAGGATCGAACGGAACTGAGGATAGAAGATGCGGCTTTACGGTGGGCAAGTTCCCGTCATCGCGGAGGAGATTCTCCGGGTACTGACGAGGTCGGGCGATATTGAGGTCTCGGACGAGAATATGCCCGAGGTCGAGCTCGATATTCAGTCGGTGCTGCGGGAGTACATCCGGATGGACCGCGAAATTGCCGACAAGGCGCGCGATATCGCCGCCCGCGAAGGCAATCTCAGCATCGGACGCGCGAAGCGTCAGCTCGCCAAACAGCGCGGTTTCCAAATCGGTGACGAAGCTGTCGGCTACATCATCAACCAACTCATCGAAGCCTTCCTCCACTCGAACTTCGTCGAAGAAGTCTTCTCCGAAGACAACGACCTTCGACGTAAGATCAAGCCCATCCTCCATCGCCACATGAGCATGGACGAGCAGCTCGATCGCGAAGTCCGCGACCGAATCAAGAACCTCGAAGAGGGCAGCTCTTCGTGGGACATCGAGTACCAGAAGGTCATGGAGAACTTGAAGCAGTCCAAGAAACTCGACTGAACTTCAACTCTCGGAGAGGACCCGAGCCCGGTTCTTCCTCCACCATTTCATCCAATAGTCATACAGGACCGCGCCGTTGACCTGCTCCAAAGGAGCCCAACGGCCCGTCACCTCTCTGACCAACCGGTTCACGTTGTAGATAACGTGCTCCGGAGACTGCTTCAGCAGCGGCAGAAGCACGTCCACATCGCGAGGGTCGAGCGGTCCATTCACATCCACGCCAAGCCCTTTGAATCCCGCTAGAAGCCACTCGTCGCGCGGCGAGGTGCGATGCGATTCCCACCAATCCGTCCACGAAGCAAGTGCCTCTCCAACCTCTTTATCGCCAGCCGTCTGCCAATTGCACTCGACCGTGTGATTCGTCGTGCGCATCAGGACGTTCGCGAGTTCCTGACGCACGGGCCCAGGCTGTACCGCCAGCTGCTCGAGCAGAAACGGCACCTGCTCGGGATCCATCGCGTGCTGAAGTGCGCGCGCCGCATACACCTTCTCTTTGTCGTCGACCGTCTCGTCCATCAAACGGTCGCGTGCGAACTCCCAACCGATCGGGTCCATCGCTCGTCGAAGAATGCTGTACGCCTCGGCCTTCTGCGCCAGATCGGAACGGTCACTTTCGATGTAGCGCTGAGCCGCCACCAGCGAAGCCGTCGACCATGGCCATGCTCGGTCGGCGACAGTCAGCGCCGTGGAACGGACCGTCTCGTCTTCGTCGTACACTCCCCAGATCAGCGCCACGTCCGCGCGATACGGTGACTGGATGTCCTCCAAAAACTGCAGCGCCGCGAGCTTCTGCTCCGTGGTCGCCGACTCCTTGAACACCTTCGCAAGCTCCAGACTTCGGGCGATGAGTGCCTCATCGTGCCAATCCTCCCACGCCCAGCGCGGACCCCAGTCGATGCATCCCTCCACGCGGTCAGACTTCGAACAGCCAATCCGCAGGTGGAAGTGGTCATCGTGGGGCAGGGCGTCTGTCGGCTGGTGCAACACCTCCCGCGCACGTTCGATGAGCTCGGACGAGTCGCCGCGCGACTGGGCGTGCGAGAGCATGAGCTCCTCGAGCGGAATGCTGACGAAGATCCACTGAATGTTGATCGTCTCGTCTGCCAACAGGGCGCGGATGAGAGACCAGTTCCGCTCGACGTCGAATCGATAGTTCGGATCCTCTTTCGCGATCCCTTGCTCGTCGAAGTGCATCAGATCCGGAGCTGGGACGACCTTTCCGGAATCGACCAAATGCACGTAGAACGCCAGATCAGCGTCGCGCCCCGAGTTGTGAGAATGGCTCCAAACGATGTCCCCGCCATTCTTCCGCGAGAGATTGCCCACGCGCAGCACCGCGCCCGGAAACTCGCTCGCAACCGCGGCCCCCGCGTTGGCGATGGCGTTCACGAGTTCCGGGGTGCCGTGGTTCGTGTGGTAGTTGCGATGCCGCTCGATGACCGCGTGGCCCACGCCTTCGTGGGCGAGCGCGGCCGCGTTCTGCAGTTTGCCCGAGGAGGTCGTGCCCACCGACAGGTGCATGCTGTCGACTCCTTCGCGGCTCAGAATCTGTTGCCAGGTGCGATCCTTGGGAAGCGAGCGCCATCCGTCGACTCGCTCGTTGGCGGTCTCGAACGAGGTACCAATCGTGAGGGCCGCATTCGAGACGCCATCTTCCACCGCGCTCGGCGCCGGAGGCGGCTCCCAGGCGACCGAGACTGAGCTCGGGGGCAATTCCACGGTGCGCGGACCATCGGCCGGTGGCGCAGTCGCACATGCGGCCATGAAGGCGGCCGCGACGGGGAGGAGTTGTCCAGGCTGCAAACGCATGATCAATCTGGGAATTAGGCTCGACCCATTACATCGCTTCGGGCACGCTTCCGCAAGAAATGGAAAGCTTCGTCCCGGCCGCAAAACTTGCGCTGGACGGGCTTTCCCAAGAGCGTCGACGTAGCCCAATCATCATAACCGTAGTTTTCGCATGGAAAATCCCTCACTCGCACGTTGGGGTTGGCTCCTCGTCCTGGCCCTTGCTCTCGCAAGCCTTGGTCTGACGCACTGGAGGCTTACCGACCTGCCCGACTTGAGCGTTTCGCTCGGGCCCGAGCTCGAACTGCGCACAATTCGCGCCGAGTTCGACAGCGCCGAAGAACTCGGAGGCACGCGTCTGCAACGCGGCGATCGCCTTATCACCCTTGGCGGTCAGCGCGTTGATGAACTCGCCGACGTTCGAATTGTCGCGTCGGCGCCCGCCTTCGCGCCAAAAGTCGATCCGCCCGCCGGCGAATCCGAGCAGGCTTCTGCCCCGCCAGCCGGGCGCAGGCGCATCAACCACCAGATCGTTCGACCGCTCCATCGGTTCACGATTTCGCTCGCTGATGCGGACGTGCCCGACGGCCAGCTTCCGGCCGGGCTCGAGCCCAACGACAAGCTCGTCGAGGTCGACGGGCGTGTCTTGCCGGGGCCGGTAGGCCTCGAAGGCGCGCGGAGCATCATCGCGAGCCGACCTGACGCCGTGCTCGTCTTCGAGCGAAGGGATGCCGTCTTTTCGGGCGAGATCGTGGCGTATCACGGTCCGTTTCGGTTCGGGTATCTCGTCATCTTCGGACTTCTGCTCGCGCTGATCCTCGCGATCTGGCGATTTCGTGATCCTGAACTCGACGACTGGTCTCCCGCACTTGTGGGCTTCGAGTCGATTGCCTTTGCATGGGTTGCGCTCCTCGCACTGCGCACGATGTGGGTAGTTTCGGATCCGGTCCTCTACAACGGCGTCCTCGTGTCGCTCGTAATGATGCGACCGTTCGCATTCCTATCTCGAGCTCGTTCCTCGGACGAAGGCATTGGGCCTGGGGCCTGGGGCGCGTTCGCTATCGCTGTGGTCGCGTCGATCGTGCTCGTCGTCGCGACTTCGCGCGGCCTGATCGAATCCACGGAACAGGCCCTTCATGTCGCGGCCCTCGTGGCATTGCTGTACATCGTCTACGAAATCGTCGCCGGAATCTCGAAGGGGGGTGGCGCGACGTTCGGTGAGCGTTCTGGCTACCTCGCAGGTTTCCTTGCGCTGACGTGTCTCGGCGGGCTGTTTGCCTATTTCAGCGAGCCTGACGTTTTCGTCGAGGAGCTTTGGCTCTGGTTCGCCGTCATCATGGCGGCGCTCGTCTGGTTCGGTGACGTGTTGTTCGCCGTTCGAGGGCGCGCCGGCGCGGTGTTCGCGGATGTCGTCGACCCCCAGGGCCGCGCCGAAGTCATCTCGGACTACCTCGAGAGAGTCGCGGAGCTCATCCCCGACACTGATCTCGTCCTCGTCGCGTGGGAGCCGACCCGTTCCGTCGCGTTCCGTGCTGGGATCGCCGAGATGCACATCGAGCAGTCCTCTTCGGAACTGCACGACGCGCTTTCGATCCTCGTACAAGAGCGAACCACGGTTCCGCTGCCCGAGGGATTGGACCGCCACACCGACCCTATGGCCGGGATTGCGCAGACGATGGAGATGTCGGTTGCGATGGCGTTTGCTCCTCCGCCGGGCGCGATCACGGTACCGGACCTGGAGATTATCCTCGTCGGGTTCCACGACGCGCCGGCCGGAGAGATTCCGCACTACGCCAACGCCCATACTTTGGAGCTCGCCCAGCACATGCTCACGCCCCAGATCTGGGTGGCAGCGCTCGCCGAGGCGGTTCCGGTGATGACGCGAGACCAACCGAGGTCGGTTCGGAGGGAAGATGCCGATGCCGCTCAGGCCGAGGCCGATCGGCTCAGTTCGGAACTCAGCGAGGCTACCTCGACGCTCGAGTTTCTTCGTCGCGACCGTTCCGAGTTGGCGCAGCACGCTCAGGTTTTGAGCGCGGGAACACGTGAGTTCCTGTTTCGCGATGTCGACGCGATGGACCAATTGCTCGAACCTGAGCTTCTGGAAGGCGTCGACTACCTGCTCACGGCCGACCTGCCGATTCTCATCTCGGGCGCGGTTGGCGCCGGAAAGCGCTTCCTCGCTGCGTGTGTGCATGAGCGCGACGAGCGATATCCGGGAGAGGTGGCGTTTTTCGACGCGGCTCCCGCCGGAAGCTCGGTCGAGGGGATGCTGCCCGCCGACGAACTTTGCAAGGCGGTCATGGGAGGCGCCCTCGTTGTTCGGGCAGCTCAGTGGCTAAGCGACGCTCAGCTCGAGACGCTCGCGGAGCGCTCCCGCGAAGACCATCGATTGATCTTGCTTTTCGAAGATGCCGACGCCGAGGTCAGGTCGGCCCTCGACGGCCGCGCCGCCGACCTTCAAGAGCGATGGATGTCACGAGAGCTGGTGCTGCCAAACCTCGTCCATCGAAGCTCGTTGTTCGAGCCGCTCCTGCATCACTTCTTGGAGCAGGCCAACCGTCGCTACCGTAAAGGCATCGTCGGGTTCTCGGACGAAGCCACTCGCCGAATCACCGACTACCCGTGGCCAGGGAACATCGCGCAGCTCAAGCTGATGATTGATATCGCGGTCTCCAACGCGAGGGACGAGATCATCGACGTCGAGGACATCGATTCGGCGTTGTAGGCCGTTTTCCCGCAGCTCTCTTCGGCTCAAAAAAGAACGGCCCGGCGCGAATCGCGCCGGGCCGTCATGCGTTCATCCAACCATTCAGTTCGACTGCGACAGCAGATTGAAGCTGTCGAGGCCGAAGGTGTAGATGCCGTATCGACCGGAGGCCATGTAGATCTCACGGCCATTCAGCTTCAGGTCGCGAGGCCACCCGTTGACCGGGAAGTACGCCTGAGCGAACGGCGATGACGGGTTCGAGGTGTTGACCACCAGCATTCCGCCCGGCACCGAGAAGAGTGCTCGTCCGCCGACTGCGTCGCGCAGCGTCGCCCAGTAGTCGAGTTCAAAGGTGTCGAGTCGGTCGAACGTCGGAACATCGAGGTCGAACATCGTGAGCTTCATCAGCTCGTCGTTTCCGGACTGTACGCGCCAGGCTGCGCGGTGCGTCACGAGCACGTGGCCAGCACCGTCGAGCTGAATCTGGTAGACCTGCTGGTCGATCAGACGCTGAGGAGGAGCGGTGAGCGTGGCGAGTCCGTTACGCACTTCGAGGCGATTGAGCGATGACTCGATGACCGAGGTTCCCCACAGGAAGTCGCGGGTCACGACGGTGTCTCCGTCGACTTCCACGAGCTGCCCGGGAACGTTCACGTCGGCGCTGACCTGCGGCATCGACGGCGTCGAGAGGTCAATCTCGCGGAAGAAGTAACGCACGTAGGGGCGCGAATCTCCCGGCACCTGGTACGGCTTCTTGAACGAGAGGTAGAGCGAATCGCCTCGCGACAAGATTCCGGAAGCTTCCTCGTCGGCCGCCATGCTCTGCGAAGGTGCGATGCTGAGCGTGTTGCCCGAAGAGTCGACGACGTGAAGGTCGTAGTGGACCCAGTAGCGGTACGACTCGTACGAGTGGCTTCGCTCCTGAATCTCCGAAGCGTCTGGCGTGACTTCCACGCACTCGGTATCGCCATCGGCGATGGTGCAGCGGCGGAACTGGCCGTAGCAGACTTCGGATTCACGCGAGCCGTCGACACGCGTGAGCTGCTGGCAGTTGATGCCGCCGGTCAGGTACGTGCAGTTGTCGCGCTGCTCACCGGTATTGCGGTCGTAGCATCGGTCGTACCAGTCGTTCTGCGCGTACTGGTAGCGGTAGTTGATGGTGCCTTCGAGTTCGCGTTCCTGCTGCGGTTCGGCGAACACGATCGCGTCGCCAACAATCTCGAGGTTGGCGCTGGAGTAGTAGCCGCCGCAATCCCAGCAGTCGCCCCAGTAGCCCCAGTAGTAGCTGTTGCCGTACACCGGAGGGAGCGCCGTCGAGGTCAGCGTGTCGACCTTCACAGGAGCGGTCGGCATCGTCATGTCGTAGAGCTCGATGGTGGTCTCGTAGGTCGAGTTCTGAGCGTTCAGGACCTCGGAGTACGCAACCATCAGCTTGTCCTGGCCGACCTTCTCGACCACGGCCGAGGCCGGAATCTCGATGGTGTGGAGCGCGTCGATACGGTCGACGTCACCTGCGGCGGTCGACACGATTTCGAGGTGGTCCTTTCGCATGCTCGAATCGTTGTAGCCCCACCAGTAGTACCAACCGTTACGGTTCTGACGACGCACGGCGTGGGTTCCGAAGATCTGCAGGTCGGTGAAGTTCGGCGCGAGTTCGACGCGGCCGAGCTCGACAGGATTGTCCGTGTCGAAGGTGTCGAACAACGAGAGTTCTTCTTCGCTCAGGTTGCCGGTCGTGTTGTTTGCGCTGTCGGCGATGAACGAGCGGCGTACGCGCGTCCCGTGGTCCATGATGCCGCGTTTGGTGACCGTCGTGGCGCTGAAGGTGAAGATCTGGACGGCCGAGATGTAGCGCGACGACTGGTCGTCGTAGCCACTGAACGGCAGCAGAATCAGGCCCGTCTCGAGCGTTCCGTCGTCGGCGTACGCGACGGTGCCTTTCTCGAGCACCGTGAATGCGCGGTCATCCCAGCTCGCTTCCGACCACGACCAATCGAGGTCGATCTCTTTTCGCTCGATGAGCGGATTGGGATTCGAAAGGTCGGTGATGTCGTACAGGCTCACCGCCATCGTGTTGCCGTTCTGGTCATTCTTGCCGATGCCGATGAGGCGAGTCTTCTGTTCGACGGGGCGGAAGTAGTCGTTCCAGCCCGAAACCACGAACTCCGACTTTTCGGTCACCTGGCCGTTGTCGAGGACTTCGTATGCGTGGAACGGGTCAACCCGTCGGTAGGTGACGAAGAATGCGCTGTTCTCGAGGAACAGCGTGGCGAAGAGGTCCTGGCCGTCGCCGAACGAATCTTCGTCGAGCAGCGTCAGGTTCTGAATGTCGCTCGCGTCGTACGTCTGCACCCAGTTGGTGTTCGACGACGAAGACCACGAATTGCCCGAGACGACTCGAAGCACGTTGTTGTGCACGTCCATATTGAACTTGTTCGCCACGCGACCCTTCGCGCGAATCGTGTCGCCTTCGACCATCTGGCCAGTCGGGTCCGTGATGTCGATCAGGCTGACCTCGGAACCCTGGTTCTGGCTGGACCAGTCCCAACGGGCGACGATGAGTCGCTCTGGGGTGGCCTGGATGTCGGAGACATTGCCGGTGAGCTCGATCTCCGAGGCTGGGGTTACGTCGCCGCCGGAACCGACCGTGAACGACTTCACGTACGTTTTTCCGCTGTAATCGGCAGCCGCCACGAAGAGCGCTTCCTGGCCATTGCCGCGCGTGAGGCGGCTCGTTCGGATGTAGCCCGGCACCTGATCGTAGTCGACGACTTCTGGTGCAGTCGGGTCGGCGATGTCGATCGTGACGACCACGCCACCTTGGTAGGTGGAAGGGACGAGGTCAGAGCGCGAGCCGTAGTAGCCGCGCCAGTTGTTCATCAGGGCGTAGACCTTGTCGTCGACCTGGTACATCTCCACGGGGTAGCCCGCGAGTCGAGCGTTCCCGATGATGCTCGGGTTCGCCGTGTCGGCGAAGTCGAGCACCTGGAAGCCACGATAAGAGTTGAGGTTGTAGATGAGCGAACCGGTGCTCGCGACGCGGAAGATATCGCCTTCCTCGACCGTGCGTGCATCGTCGGCCGCTGCATCCGCTTCACCCGCTTCAGGAGCAGCGGCGTTGTTCCCCGCCGTATTGTCCTGCGAACCCTCGCCGTTGCGGCCGTCTGCCGAAACGAAGTCAGATTGTCCGACTTCGGGGGTCTGTTGAATCTTTCCGGTCTCACCAATCTTCGAATCGGGCTCGGTGCCAGACTCGCCGCACGCGACGATCAGCGATGCGGTAAGCGCGAGGCCCCACCATCGTTTGCTTCGGAACGTCATGATCTCTTCTCCGTAGGTCGGATGAATCAAAAAAAGTTGAATTGCGACTACTGCCATAGATGTTCGCAATTCCGGTGCCAGAGATGTGTGCGGAATTGTAAGTGTAGTGATTTCAGTGGTTTATGGTGGTGATTGCGTTCTCGAGCCGGGCGTCAGTCGTAGATTTTCAAGGATCTGAAGTGTCGATGCTCAGATTTTCGAGCCGAAGGCGGCCTCGGTGTGAACTTGGGCCGAACGTTGGAAATGGTGCGGTGATGTAGTACACTGTGCGCAGCGTAGAGATTGCGTTCACGGGCGGCAGTTCCGCACCGGAGTCCGACGCAGTCTGCACCTTTGGGAGTCTTTCCATGAGAGTATTGGGTATCGGCCATTGCACCCTCGACCACATCGGCGTAGTCGACCGGTTCGCGGAACCCGATTTCAAGAAGGACCTTCTTCAGTTCAGTACGCAGGGCGGCGGATCAGCCGCTACGGCGGTCGTTGCACTCTCTCGTTGGGGCGTTGAAACAGCGTTCATCGGCAAGACCGGCGATGACTCTCGTGGTTCGGAGATTGTCCGAACGATGGCAGAGGAGGGCGTCGACGTTTCGGCAATGATTCAGCAGCCGGGTGCGGTCAGCCAGCTCTCCTTCATTATCGCCGAGACCGCCTCAGGCAGTAAGCAGACGTACATCACCGAAGGTAACGTGGCGGAGCTCGATACGGGTGAAGTCGACATCGACGAAGTGCTCGACGGCGTCGACATCTTGCTCGCCGACGGAACGCACGTGCCGGCCGAGCTACAACTGATGCGTGCAGCGAAAGAGCGTGGCATCAAAGTAGTGCTCGACGCTTCGAGCATGCGCGACGGTATCGGCGAAGCGGTGGCCATGTCTGATTTCCTGGTCGCTTCGGAGCGATTCGCCAGCCAGTTCGCTGGAGTCGGACAGCTCGAAAGTCTCTGTACGGCGCTCCTCGAAAAAGGGCCGACGACCGTCTGCGTCACGCTCGGAAACGAAGGCGCAGTCGCGATGGCGCGCGGTGGTAAGATGGTGCGCCGGGAAGCCTTCCCGGTAGATGTCGTCGATACGACCGGTGCTGGTGATGTCTTCCATGGAGCGGTCATCTACGGCATTTCGAAGGGCTGGGACGTCGCCAAGTGGCTCGACTTCGCCAGCATCGCAGCCGGCCTGTCGTGCCGCGGAATTGGCGGTCGAAGCGCCATCCCCAACGTCGAGGAAGTTCTCGCGGAGATGTAATCCGGCGAACGAAAACAAAAACGGCCCGCATCTTCGAGATGCGGGCCGTTTTGCTTTCTTGTGTTCGCGTTGCTTAGTTGCGGCGACGTCCCGAACGGCGACGTCCGCGTCCGCGTCCGGAGCGTTTGCGTCCCGAACCCTTGCGGCCAGATCGACGGCCCGAAGATTTCGTGCGGCTGGCAGAACGAGACGACCGCTTGGTCTCCGTTTCTCCGATCGTGACCGCCCAGTACTCTGACTGGCGGAGCGCTTCGACAAACTGACTCTGCGTGGTCAGCGCCGACTTGAAGAAGGTCGCGAACTGGCCGACGGCGTCGTCTCCGCCTTTCGGGTCGCTGCCGCCTGCCGTCGAGACGCCCATGAACTGAGCGGCTTCGAGGGCGAAGTCGAACTGAAGCTGTCCAACACGCGAGTTGAAGACCTCCACGCCATGGATTTGGTCCAGGCGGAAGATGAGGTCACCCATGTTGTACGGAATCTCGAGGTCGTATGGGCGCGCTGCGACGACTGCGCCGCCCTGCGCGTTGAACATCTCGATGATGTAATCGGCTGCCGGAGTCGTGAGTTCAGTCGCCTGACGCCACTCTTCTTCGAGCAGGAACGAGTCCACTTCAGGCGTGAATCCGACGAGGATTCCACGGTCGGTCGGAATCTCGACGCCGACGAAAACCGTCACGCCGTGCCGCTTTCCGGCTTCGACGAGCGTGTTGGCGTGCGCCGAAGCGAGGGTGTCACAAAACGCGACTGCATCGAGGCCGGCTTGCTTTGCGCGGCTGAGCACGTCGTCGACCGAAGCGGTGACGTCCGGGCTGATGTCGGTTTTCGCGTGAATATCTACGAGCATCTCTTACTCCTCATTGCTCGCCATCTGCGAGCTATCCATCCAGCTGAATTGGTGCCGCGGCGTCGTCCGAATCGGAGGTCGACGACGGTGTCACGTCGATAACGTCCGAGTCGGAATAGGTATGTGACGCTCTTCCGGCCGCCAAATCGATATAGGTCACGGTCCCGTTCTGCAACCTCTTTGTCCATCGACCCTTCAGATATCGACGGACCGGAGCGCGCGTTGCGGGGATGAGCAGTAGGATTCCCGTGATGTCCGTAAGTACTCCCGGCGTAATCAAAAGCACGCACGCTACGAGCACGATGAGGCCATCTGTGATGGCATCCCCCGGCAATTGACCTTGCGCGAACTCCGACGTGATTCGATTCCAGGCGCCTGTGCCCTGACTCTTGCCGAGCACGGCACCGATCATAGCGGTCGCCACGACGATTCCGATCGTCGGGAGCGTACCGATCTGCTGGCCGAGTGGAATCAGCAGCAGGAGCTCCACGAGTGGAACGATTGTGAATAGGGCAAAAAGTTTAGCGAGCACGGTGAGTCCTCGTCGTTGTGTGACGAAGTCAAACTAGGCGCGTTCGACGTGATCGCAAGGGCTTCACGGCAGGCAAGTGGATCCACCCTCGGTGAGGGCCTCACAGACTTCAGGCGACGCGTACGCTGCGCACTCGGTCGGTGCGACGCACTTGTACGACTCGTTGAAACGGCAGTCGCTCACGTGGTCGCAATCGCGCACACACGCCATCTGGTCGGTAGCAGGCAAGCTCACACAGCGCGAGCCGATGGAACAATCGCCGGGACCGTTGCATGGCGTCGTGCAGTATCCCCCGGGGAACGTCGCGCTCCAGACCGTATCGAACTCGGTCGAGCAGACGAGCCCGGCAGGGCAGTCGCCGTTCGTGGCGCAGCCAGAACCGAGCGTTGCCCGACAGATGCCCGCGCCCGTACCCAGGGGCCGACAGAACTCGCCGGGCAAGCAGCCTAGGCCCGTCGAGGCCTGGCACGCCTCGCGACAGTAGAACTCCGCGTTCGTCCCGAAGCACAACAGCCCGCTCGCGCACTGAAGATTCGACGTGCAATCCTCGTTCGCGGGGAGCGACCCACCGATGTAGCAGATGTTCGACAGACCGTCTGAAACCGGCGTGCAGACGCTACCGCCACTGCATTCGGCGTACGGCTCGTCGCAGGTCGCCATGCAGATGAACGTACCGTCGGCCGACCCGATGCAGCTCGCGTCCGCCTGGCAATCCGTCGGACCAGCGCACGCTTCGCCCACCGCCTTCTTCCTCGATGTTCCGCCATCGGTGCCGGCATCCGCCGTGCCCGCGTCGTCACTCGTCCCCGCGTCGGGCCGCGATGGCGCATCGCGATCACCGCATCCGACGGCGAACGCGAGCGCGCAGCAAAGCAACAAGGATGGAATGCAGAACACCTTCACGAAGTCGTGCCTCTCTAATGTTTGCCTGACTGTGGCACGACTCGGATCCGCGGATCAATACGATTCCCGCCGTCGATACTGCCGCGGTTGCACCTCGCGCGGCCGTAATGATAATGCCTCGCCAAAGCGCGATGCGCGTTCCTACGTGAGAAATTGCCATGCTCGACATCAAGTTCATTCGAGACAATCCCGAAAAGGTAAAGCAAGCGGCGAAGGACAAGCGGTTCGAAGTCGACATCGACCGACTGCTCGAACTCGACGATTCCCGCCGCCAGCTCATCCACGAGTCCGAGACCGTCCGCGCACGTCGCAACGAAGTGTCGAGCTCGATCAAGGGTGCCTCGAACGAGGAACGTCCAGCACTCATCGAGGAAGGGAAGCAACTCAAGGCGCGAACCCAGGAGCTCGAAGACGAGCTCGCGACCGTCGTCGAAGAGTACGAGAAGATTCTCTACATGGTGCCGAACGTCGCGCTGGATGAGGTGCCGGTCGGCGAGACCGACGAAGACAACGAGGTCCTTCGTTACATCGGCGAGAAGCCCGAATTCGGCTTCAAACCTCGCGGCCACGAAGAGCTTGGAGAGCTACTCGGCATCATCGACAAAGAGAGCGCCATCAAGTTCGCCGGGGCCCGCTCGTACCTGCTCCGCGGCGCGGGCGCGCTGCTCGAACTCGCCGTCACGCGCCTCGCGCTCGACATCCTTGTCGAAGACGGTTTCGAGCCGATCATCGGACCGCTGATGGTCAACGCGGAAGCGCTGCAGGGCAGTGGGTTCTTCCCGTATGGCAAGGAAGACACCTATCACCTCGAGCGCGACGACAAGTGGCTCATCGGCACGAGCGAAGTCTTCCTCGTCTCTATTCACCGAGAAGAGATTCTCGAGAAGGCCGCACTTCCACGCCTCTACACGGGCTACTCCGCGTGTTTCCGACGCGAAGCTGGAAGTGCCGGAAAAGACACCCGCGGTGTGTACCGCGTGCATCAGTTCACGAAGGTGGAGCAGGTGGTGGTGTGCGAGGCCGACGAGGAGCTTTCGCGGCGATATCACGAGCGACTGCTCGGAAACGCCGAGAAGATGATGCAGATGTTGAAACTGCCGTATCGCATCTCGCTCGCATGCACCGGAGAGATTGGCCTTGGCCAGGTGCTCAAGCACGAGGTCGAAACGTGGATGCCTTCGCGTGAAACTTACTCCGAGACCCACAGCTGCTCGAGCCTCTACGAGTACCAAGCACGCCGGTCGGGCATCCGCTACCGCGACGAAAACGGTGACATCAAGCACTGCTTCACGCTGAACAACACCATGGTCGCCAGCCCGCGGATTCTCATCCCCATCCTCGAGAACTATCAAAACGAGGACGGCTCGGTGACGGTCCCGGAAGTTCTGCGACCGTACATGAATGGCATGGAGGTCATCGAGCCGAAGGGCTGAGGGCTTGACCGCGCCTCGGGCCTTCGCCATCGTTAACCCATGTTTACGACACGAAGCTCCCACCTCTTCATCTTCGCGTTCGCCGCGATTCTCGGTCCCGCGTGCTCGTCCGACGGCGACAACCCCGTCGTTTCGGGAGACCGCAAGGCGCAGGTGGTTCCGATTGAGTTCGACCAGTCGGTCGTCATGCCGAGCTCGGTGCTGCAGTTCCGACTCGTTGGCACCGACCGAGTAGTTGCGAGCGAAGCCGAGGTGAGTTTCGAAGGCGGTTCCGTTTCGGAGTCGATCATCGTAGCTCCAGCCGACGGGTTTCGTCGGACGTTGGGCGACCAGGGCGACATCGTCGTCGAAGTTCCGGTCGAAGACGGTCTATGGAGCACGCTCGGTGTCTCCGGAGACGCCACGTTCGACGGCACCATCGAGGTCGCCGTTCGCGACGAGATTGGCGACGCCGCGCTTGGCGACATCGAGGTCAGCCTCGATTTCCAATCCGACGCCACGCTCTCGGTCGACGAAGTCGCGTCCGGCGTACACTTCTTGAACGAAGGCATCGTCGTCACGGGGTCGAACTTCCTTCGACCGGAAGAAGGAAATAGCTGGGCCATCCTCAACGGTACATACGCACTCGTCGAAGGCGGCGAACGTTCGATCGACGGCCGCGTACCCATTCGCTGGACCGGTTCGCGAACCCAGGCAGAGATGGTCGTCGATCCGGGCGTGTTCGGGGTTCGACTCGGCTCCTTCACGGGCAGCGTCGAGTTTGAAAACGAACTTCGGACCGGCCAGTCCTTCCCCGGCAATCTGCAAAACGATCTCTCCATCGAAATCCTCGAGACGTTTTTGGCGAGTATCTCGCCGGACGAAGGAAGTCGCGGGCAAAAGGTGACCTTCGCTGGCCGAGGGTTCATCCCAACCGTGCAAACCGCAGAGCAGACGTACGGAATGGTCTTCATCTACGACGGCGTCTTCACCTACGACGCCGGCGGGGAACTAGACCTGACCGGCGAGAACACGCTCGAGCGACCAGCCGACCTCGTGGTTTCCGACGAAGAAGCCGAACAGGCCGTCTGGTACGAAATCATCGACAATCAGCTGTTCGGCCTCGGAGCCGAGCCTGGCGTCTTCACCGGTTCGATCACGCCGGTGCTATTCGACGCCGAAGGCGAGCAAATCGGACTGGCTTGGGAGGGGAGCTTCCGCGTGCTCCCTTCGAAGCAGGTCGTCTACATCAAGTATCTGCCCGCTTTCTCCAAGGCCCTCGAGAAGTACGGCCTTCGAAACGTCGAGCTCGAGATTCGTAACCGCATCATGGAAGTCGTCCGCCGTGACTACGATGGGGTGAACGTGGAGTTCCGCGACCAACCGGTTACCGACTTCGTCGAGTTCGCTACGATTGAGGTCGGCGGCCCCGACCCCAGCGGCGGCAACAAATTCGGCTACGACAACACCTGCAACGTGCAGTCGCAGCGGTGCAAAGACACCTTCAACTTGTATCTCGGCGACTATCTCGGCGGCATCAACGCTGCCTCGGCGTCGGAGTTCAATACGCCGTTCGGCGGAGTATTCATCGAGTCGTTCGACTACTTCAGCCCGTCGTTGAATCCGTCCAACGAGGACGCATCTCCGGAATTCGACGACATCATGGGACCATTCATGCCCGCGCTCGATGGCAAGCCGGTGCGTGGTACGGAGTGGCCGGGTGGCGACCGAGACGATGAGATTCGCGCTGCGATCAAGATGGTCGGCAGCGTCATCGGGAACACCATCTCGCACGAGATCGGCCACTCCCTCGGCCTCGCATTCTTCGAGGCAGACCGTTTCCGTCCCGGCGAGAACTTCCACAATACGTTGGGAACCGACGGCGCGATCATGGATAGTGGCGGAGAGCGCCCATTCGTCGAGCGCGCCGAAATTGGCGTCGAACCGGCAAAGTTCAATTCTCGCAACCTCGGCTACCTTCTGGAGATTCTCCCCAAGCCGTGAAGCGAAACTTCTACATGCTGTTGATGTTGGTCGTGCTGGCCGGATGCGCCTCGGGCGACGATTCCGATGACGGCCGTACGGTGCGCACGGTTTCGGTCGCTTTCGACCAATCCGTCGTCGTGCAGAGCAGCCGGCTCAGGTTTCAGATGCTCGATACGGCCGACCGCGGTGCCGTGGGCGCTTCGGTCCGGTTTCTGGGCACGCTCGACGACAATCGACTCGTCGATTTCGAGACGTTCGTGCCTGCCACGAGGGTAGGGCAGCAGGGTGACCTCGCCGTGGAAGTACGGGCGAATGACGGCCTCTGGATGTCTGTCGATCCCGGCGCGACCTCCACGTTCACCGGCGATGTGGTCATCAAGCTGGAAGACCCCATCGGGACGTTCGCCCAGGGAACCTTGGAGGGCACGCAGATCGAGTTCCGGTCCGACATGCCGCCCATCCTCGACTCGCTCGAGGTTCCAGCCGAGGTCTACCCGAACCAGTCGATTCAAGTTACGGGCGATGGCTTCCTGCGGCCCGAAGAAGGGACAACCTGGGTCGTCGTAACGAGCGGAGGCATTCGGTACCCCGACGGCGCGGAACGTCAGGTCGCAAACGCTCGGGCCGCGATCGAGTGGACCGGCAGTCGGACGCAGGCATCCCTCCGGATCTCTCCCGCGCTCTTCGGCGTCCTCGTCTCGGAGTTCGACGGCGAGCTCGACTTTGTGAACGACCTGCGGACCGGCCAAGAGTTCCGCGGCTCTCCGCAGTCCGTAGCATTTGGCCTACGAGCGCCGCTGATCGACACGATCGACCCCCCAGCAGGCTCGCGCGGCCAGAAAATCACCATCAAAGGGCGTGGTTTCCTCCCCGACGACACCGACCGCGACACCGGCATGTTCCTCGTCTTCGAGGGCACCTTCGACCCTGACAACCCCGACATTCCTTCACGCACTTTCGAAGGCCCTACCGCCGAACTGAAAGTGCCGCTCGAAGTCGTCAACGAACAAACCATCGAACAAGACGTTTGGTATTCGGTCGACCGCTCCACGGGCCAGCTGGAAGGCCTCGGCGCTACGCCAGGCCTCTTCGCCGGGCGAGTCACCCCCGTCGTCTACGACCCTCAAGGCGAGCAAGAAGGCCAGACGTGGGAGGGGAACTTCCGAGTGCTCCCGACCAAACAGGTCGTTCACGTGAAGTACCTCCCAGGCTTCTCACGAGCGCTCGAAACCTACGGATTGCGCAACGTCGAAACCGAAATCCGAGCCCGCATTCTTCAGGTGCTTCGTCGCGACTACGCTGAAGTGAACGTTGAGTTTTCGACGCAGCCGCCCGAGGACTACATCGACTACACCACCATCGAGATTGGCGGTCCGGATCCTTCCGGACTGCTGAATTTCGGATACGACAACAGCTTCAATGACGGCGGGAAAGACATCGGCAACCTCTACCTTTCGGACTACCTGGGCGGCGTGAATCGACACTCCGAGAACGCCGGGTATCTGCCGTATGGCGGGGTGTTCATCGAATCGTTCGTCGCGTTCAGCCGGCAGTTGTTCCCGGACGGATTCGGCACTTCGGACGCGTTCGACCGCACGATGTCGCCATTCATGCCCGGCCTCGGTGGTGACCCTGTGCTCGCGACCGAATGGCCTGAAGGACCTCGTCGCGCCGCCATTCAGAACGCGATCGACCTGATCGGCAACCTCGCTGGTCACACCGCGTCCCACGAGATCGGGCACTCCATCGGACTCGCCTGGTTCCCACCGTCTGTCGAAGGTTTCGACGAACGATTCCACAACGACCCACCGGGCACGGCGCTCATCATGGACGCCGGAATCGACCGGCCATTCGAGGAGCGCGCGCAGCTCGAAGGTGCTGGGCCAGCGAAGTTCAGCGCTGACAATCTGCGCTACCTGCGCACCATCTTGCCGCTGCCGCGATGAAGCAGTTCGTGCTCATCGTTGCGCTGCTCGTCGTCACGGCGTGCGACCGCAAGCAGCCCGAAACGACGAAGGCCGAGCCAGCAGCGGAAGACGCTGCAGCCAATCCACTGCCAAGGCTCGATACGCCTACCGACCTGCCCGGTGACGTGAAGATGCCGGCAGCCACGAAGGCCGCGATCGATGCCGCGTCAGCAGGCAGCTCCGCGCCTTTCACGAACCGACTCATCCTCGAGGATTCGCCTTACCTCAAGAAGCACGCGCACAACCCGGTGAACTGGTTCCCGTGGGGCGACGAGGCCTTTCAGCGAGCCGCCGCGCAGAACAAACCCGTGCTCCTCAGTATCGGATATGCGACGTGCCACTGGTGCCACGTCATGCAGCGCGAGTCGTTCGAAGACGTCGAGATCGCGCGGGTCATGAACGAACGCTACATCTCCATCAAGGTCGATCGCGAAGAACATCCCGACGTCGATGCCATCTATCTCGCTGCCGTTCGACGTCTGGCGAGCAACGCGGGCTGGCCTGCGACCATCTGGCTCACGCCCGAACGCGAGCCATTCTTCGCCGGGACTTACTTTCCGCCGCGCGGTAGCGAGTCCGCATTTCTCGAGCTGCTCACGAGTCAGGCCAACGCCTATGCAGACGACCCGAGCGCGGTTCGAGCGAAGGGGGCTCAACTGGCGAAGTCGCTTCGAGAGGAGTTCGAACGGGAGCGGTCAGCCGAAGTGAACGACGTCGCTCAGGCGATGCGGCGTGCGTTTCTCACGTACGAACGCTCCTACGACTCGACGCACGCGGGCTGGGGGCAGCGTAAGTTCCCCATGCCGAGTCGGTTGCGCTTCTTGCTGCACTACCATCGCCGTTCAGGAGATCAGTCGGCGGCGACGATGGTCCAGTCGGCCTTGAACGCGATGATGTTTGGAGGGATTCACGACCACGTCGCTGGTGGATTCCACCGCTATACGGTGGACCCCGCGTGGCACGTGCCACACTTCGAAAAAATGCTGTACGACAACGCCCAGCTGGCGCTCGTTTACACCGACGCAGGGGTGGCATTCGACGATCCGCGGTATCTCGCCGTCGCCCGGCGAACGCTCGATTTCATCGAGTCGAGCATGCGCGACGAGGGTGGGGCGTATTGGTCGGCGCTCGACGCCGAAACCGAAGGCCGCGAGGGTGGCACGTACGTGTGGACGCTGGCCGAGCTCGAGGAGGCGGGCGTCGCGGATGAGTTTCGAGTCGTAAAACACAGAGGGCTTCCGCAGGGCACCGGTGCTCTGAATCTTCCGGTTGGAGCGGACGCGTTTCCCCGGGCTGCCGCCATCGAGAAGCTCGCAGCTGTTCGAAGCGCGAGAGCTCAGCCCGCGGCAGACACCAAGGTCATCGCAGCATGGAACGGGCTGGCGCTGCAGGCGCTCGCTCGGCTCGCGTTCGTCACGAACGACAGCAACTTGCTCGCCAGAGCGACTCGTCTGGGAGCATTCCTCGAGCGGGAGATGTGGGACGGAGAGCGGCTGTTGCGCACGTGGACGCATGCTTCGGGCAGCGGCGAGTTGGCGACCGCCGGTGATTACGTCTTCGCCATCGCGGGTCTGGTCGAGCTCTTCGAGGCGACCTCCGACCGGCGCTGGTTGGCATTTGCGCTCGACCTTCAGACGGCGCTCGACCGCGACCACCTCGACAAGACGCGAGGGGCATATCGGCGCTCGAGGATCGACGCGGACCTCCTCGTGGCCGAGGTTCCGGTGACCGACGGTGCGATGCCCGGGGTGAACGGTCAGGCCTATCTGAATCTGCTCGAGCTGCACGCACTCACCCAAGACGCTTCGTTCAAGTCGAAGGCTGTCTCGCTTCAAAAGTCCTTGGGAAGCTATGTGAACGAGGAGCCTGCGAACGTGCCGACGTTGCTCGTGGGGCACGATTTCCGGACGGACCGCCCACGCGAAGTCGTCGTCTCGGGCCCTGCGAACGATCCGCTACGTCAGGTGCTCGCGAACACGTTCGTCCCCTCGAAGGTTGCGGTCGTCGGCGACCCCGATTCGCTGCAGCCGTCGGTCGACCTCGTTCCATGGCTCGCGAAGAAGGGTCCTGGACCGGACGGAAAGGCGAGGGCGTTCGTCTGCTACGAGACGGTCTGCGAGCTTCCGACCTCGGACCCGGCGGCGTTTCGGAAGCAGCTGGAAGCCGTTCAGCGCTTCTGAACCCGGTGTCGGCTTGACCTTTCGGTTCTTCGGCACTATGGTCCGCCGCGCATCGACCGGTTTCTCTCCATGGGTGGGTTTCTGGTCACTTAATATTGATTTAAAAATGGAGTTACCCCATGGCTTTGCACCCCGACGAAAAAGCAGAAATCATCTCACAATTCGCTCGTGAAGAAGGCGACACCGGAAGTCCGGAAGTTCAGATCGCACTCCTCACCGCGCGAATTCAGCAGCTGCAGTCGCACTTCGAAACGCACAAGCACGACCACCACTCGCGCCGCGGGCTTCTGAAGCTCGTCGGCCAACGACGTCGTCTGCTGGCCTACCTTCGCAAGACCGACATCGAGCGGTACCGCCAGACGATTGGCGCGCTCGGCCTGCGCAAGTAAGTATCCCTCGCCCCGCTCCCGCGGGGCGTTTTCGTTTCTCCCTCAGAGCGACTTTCTTTGCTGTCGACGTTCGAACCGTTTTCGGTTCGGCCCTCGACAGCCAAGAGAAGACGCCTGTTGGAGAAGATTCACTCGGACCGGACGTGTGGTCCGGTCTACCTTTTCCAGAAATAGGAAAAAATCATGGCTATTGTTCGAGAAGGCGCCAAAGTTGGCGACAAAGAAATCATTATCGAGACGGGTCGGATGGCGAAGCAAGCCGCCGGTTCCGTCGTCATCCAGCTCGGCGAGTCGCAGGTGCTCTGCACCGCAGCAGCTGGCCCGGTGAAGGACCTTCCGTTCTTCCCACTCACCGTGAACTACCAGGAAAACTATTGGGCCGCTGGCTCGATCCCTGGGAACTTCTTCCGACGTGAAGCACGCCCGGGCGACAAGGCGACGCTGACCAGCCGCCTCATCGACCGTCCCTGCCGTCCGCTCTTCAAAGACGGCTACGAGAACGACACCCAGCTCATCGCTTGGGTCATCTCGGCCGACAAGATCAACGACACCGACGTGCTCGGCATCACCGGCTGCTCCGCGGCGCTCATGATCTCGGACCTCCCCTGGGATGGCCCGGTCGCAGGCGTTCGCGTTGGTCGCATCGACGGCGAATTCATCGCCAACCCCACCTTCGAACAGCGCGAAGAGTCCGACATGGACATCATCGTCGCATGCGCACCCGACGCCATCGTGATGGTCGAAGGTGAAGCTGACGAAGTGCCGGACGAAGTGATGGCAGACGCACTTCTTTGGGCTCAGAAAGCGGTCCAGCCGCTCCTCGACCTTCAGGTCAAGCTGGCCGAAAAGATCGGCAAGAAGAAGCGTGACGTGGTTCCGCCGACCTTCGACGCGGACATCCGCTCGGAAGTCGACAAGAAGTACCGCAAAGAGATTCTCGCCGCGGTCACGATCCCCAACAAGATCGAGCGCTACGCAGCTCTCGACGAGCTCAAAGACAAAGTCGTCGCCAAGCTCACCGAGACGTACGAAGACGGAAAGAGCGAGATCAAGAGCTCGTTCGACTACGTGAAGAAAGACATCGTCCGCTCGATGATCATCAAAGAGAACAAGCGTCTCGACGGTCGAGCGCTCGACGAGATTCGAGACATCACCATCGAAACCGACATCATCCCGCGTGCACACGGCTCCGCCTTGTTCACTCGCGGCGAGACCCAGGCACTCGTGACCATCACGCTGGGTACCGACAAAGATGCGAAGTTCGAGGACGAGCTCGAGAAGAGCTACAAGAAGAAGTTCATGCTTCACTACAACTTCCCGCCGTTCTGCGTCGGTGAAGCCCGTATGCTGCGTGGAACCTCGCGTCGTGAACTTGGTCACGGAATGCTCGCAGAGCGCGCCCTGACCTCGTCGATGCCTGACCTCGACACCGAGTTCCCTTACACGGTTCGTATCGTGTCGGACGTTCTCGAATCGAACGGTTCGAGCTCGATGGCGTCGGTCTGTGGTGGCTCGTTGGCCATGATGGACGGCGGTGTGCCGATTAAGTACGCAACCGCCGGTATCGCCATGGGTCTCATCAAGGAAGGCGACGAGATTCGCATCCTTTCGGACATCCTCGGCGACGAAGACCACCTCGGCGACATGGACTTCAAAGTCTGTGGTACCGAGAACGGCATCACCGCGTTCCAGCTCGACACCAAGATCGCGGGTATCACCAAAGAGACCATGCTCGCTGCACTCGAGCAGGCGAAAGCAGGTCGCGTCCACATCTTGAAGGAGATGAACAAGGCGCTCGCCGAGCCTCGCAAGGATCTCAACGCGAACGCACCGCGCATCGTCAACATCCAGATCGCACCAAGCTCCATCGGAGCTGTCATCGGTCAGGGTGGTTCGACCATTCGCGGAATCCAGGAAGCAACCGGCACGACCATCAACATCTCCGACGATGGAACCGTGGCAATCGCTTCTTCCGATGCTGCGGCAGCTCAGCAGGCCGTCGACATCATTCAGGGCCTCACGGCAACTCCTGAAGTCGGCGAAACCTACATGGGTACCGTACGCAAGGTCGTGGACTTCGGCGCATTCGTCGAAATCCTCCCGGGAACCGACGGCCTCTGCCACATCTCGGAGCTTACCGAGGGTCGCGTCGAGAAGGTCGAAGACATCCTTCGCGAAGGCGACGAAGTGCTCGTGAAGGTCCTCGCGGTTGGCCGCGACGGCAAGATCAAGCTCTCGCGCCGTGCAGCACTCGCAGAGCAGACCGAAGAAGACGAAGACTGAATCGGTTGATTGAACCAAAAAAGGCCGCGCTCCTCGTTCGAGGGGCGCGGCCTTTTTTTTTGCGTCGCCGACTCTACTCGCCGCTGTTCTGTGTCTCGAGCTCGGAGTTCGTCATGGTCGTCCAGTCGGTCCGGCCGGTGAGCGTGTGGACGGTGTAGAGATTGTCACAGTCCGAATCGCGACGGGCGCGCAGTTTGAACACGCCATCGAATCGTTCGAACCGATACTGGAATGCCGTTTTCCCTTTGGTCGGAGCGCCCAATACTTCCCAGACTGGGTCGCGCTCGATCGGGAAATCGATACGGGCACCGCACGGCAGGTCCGCGGGATACCATTCGGTTCGCTCGGGGAGTGTCTTGGCGAACGCTTCGGTGTCGTCGGCGTTTGAGCGGGCGTCTTCGAGCTGCTCAGCCATCGACTCGAGCAGAGCGGCGCCTGCTCCACGTGCTTCGTCTTCGAGCGCCCGAGGCCGATCCACATAGTACCAGCGCGCGGCAGCCATGCTTCCGAGGAAGATCAAGCCCACCAACAATGCGCGACCGGTGTTGTTCGTGAAGAGGAATTTCAGAATGCCTGTCACGTGGAGCCTCTCTTGAGTACGTGTCGGACGCGACAAGACTAGCCAACCCCAACGCGAGTGCACAGCGCGTTGAACATTTTGCTCGTCACGGTGTCCAACAACAGACAAGTTGTGACCATGCCGCCCCATTTGATAGTTTATGGGGTGAAACGAACGGGTTGATAACTCACCTACGGAGAAAACATGCGCCGAGTCCTTTCCATGTTTGCTGTCTTCTTGCTCGCATTTGCGGTGGCGATGCCCGCCGCAATGGCGAAAAAGAAGGCCAGCGAGAAGTCGGATACGCTCGCCGAGGTTCTTGGCGACATCAAATGGGGCGATTCCAAAGAGACGGTCCTCGAGAAGCTCGAAGACCAGATGATGGACGCCGCCCGCAAAGACCCCAAGCTGAAGCGCGACCGCATTCTGCTGCAGAAGGAGATGCAGCGAATCAAGTCGAAGAATGCCAAGGCGAAGAAGACCTATACTCGTCTTCAGGGCACGAACACCGGCTACGAGGTCAGTGTCATCGCCGACGAGTTCTCCACCAACAACGGCGAATCCTTCCTGAAGGTCAAAGACAAGGTCGCCCAGCGGTTCTACTTCTTCATCGACGGCAAGTTCTACAAGCTCGTCGTCGCCTACAACCGCAGCTACTTGAAGAGCACGGACTTCGAAAAGTTCGTCGGCGGCTCCGTCAAGAAGTACGGCCGACCCGCGACCGCCGAGTATGAAACCATCGGCGGTGAGGAAGAGCTCGCGCTCGTCGAGTGGCAGACGCCTGGCACCAAGCTCGCCGTGAAGAACAAGAAAGAGTTCTTCGGCACCTTCACCATGTCGTTCGCCGACCGCCAGACCATCAAGCGTCTCAGCGCGCAGAAGAAGCGATTCGGCGGAAACGACAAAGACGAGGAAGAACTCTCGTCGGAAGTGGCCGCACTCACGCAGTCGAACAGCATCGACGCCAACTCCAACGTCGTCGACAGCATCGTCGGAGACGTGAACGTCAACTTCAACGAAGGCCGCCCGAAAGACGACCAGATCCGTCGCTACGACAAAGACGGCAACGTCATCGAGTCGAAGGACGCCCAGGCCTCCAAAGACACGAAGAAGGACAAGCCGAAGAAGAAGAAGGCCAAGAAGAAGAAAAAGACCAAGAAGAAAAAGCCTGATTTCAGCGACCTGGAAGCAAAGTCTGGCGACGACTTGATCATTTACTAATCGGCTGGCAACGGCCTATCTTGGCGCCTCGTGGCACTTCGTCACGAGGCGTTTTTTTGTTGGAGCCCCCGAATGCACGCGCGAATCCTACTCCTTCTGGCCGCCGCACTTTTGACCTTTGGTTGCGGTGATGACTCCGATGACATGGTTTCGGAACGGTTCCCGGAACTCGCTCCGGCAGACCCGCTCGACCTCGCCGAGGTGGAGCTGGGAGTAGGTCTCGAGCCCGGGTCCGCCGGCGGGATTGCGCTCTTTCGGCCCGAGTTTTTCGGTGATTTGACGACCACATTCCCGAACGGCGTGCTGCACGTGCAGTCGTACGACGAAGCGGCTCAAACTGTGGGCGAGTGGCGAGTAATGACGCCCACGAACGACCAGATGGACTCCTACCGGGGACCGCTCGAGTTCCGCGACAACGACGTGTTGGCGGCTCAGTTCGAGGCTCGTGTGGCCGACCTGGTGGCCGACAACGCCAATGCCGCGGCGGTCGCCGGAAGCAGCGATTTCGCCTCGACTACCGTGGTCCTCGAAACCTGGCGTCTCAAGCGCGACTGGCACGTCCGATGGGACGGCACGTTCACTGGCGAGGGCAACAACCGGAACAAGGGCAACTACGGGTTCTTCCGCGACGACTTCCGCGACTCACTTCTCGACCAGGTCGAGACCGTCGCTGCGACCCAAAAGCCGAAGTACTTCATCGTGGGTACCGAGGTCGAACGATTGTTTCGCTCCGATGAGGGACCGGGAATCGCGCCGGGTGAGTACGCCAACTTCGTATTGTTCTACCGAGAGGCGGCCAAGCGCATCAAAGCGGCTTCTCCTGACACCAAAGTCGGCGCCGGCGTGAACTGGGAACGGTTCGCCAATCAGGTCGCCCAGGTCTACGGCAATCCGGAAACGATGTCGCAAGACGAGCTCATGGACCGTGGCTTTGAGCGGTTCATGCTCCCCCTCATCGAATCGGGCGACATCATCGCGCTCAGCGCGTACCGGGGTCCGGCCGAGACTGACGACCCTACCGAGTCCTATCAGTGGCTGCGACGAATCCCAGACCTGTACGCGATCGATGCACCGATCGTGTTCTACTCGGTGGGAACGCCGATCGATTCGTCGGTGGAGTACCCACTTCAGCGCACGATGATGGAGGAGTTCTTGGAGTGGAACGCCGGAGTTCCGGTCGAGATGCTCGCCTGGCGATCGGCGCTCAACTACGACGGTACGGATACCAACGACCAGACGATTCAGGCCCGCTGTGCAACGCTTTCGGATCCTGCTGGGATGGTCGCGATGCCGGTCGAGCGCTGCTTTGATGGCCTGATCACCTCGGTCTTCTCGAAGAAGCCTCTGTACGACATTTTCGCGCAGTAGGCCTATTCGGCGAGAAGGGCGCGGACCTGCTTCAAGAAGCGAGGAAAGTCCCCGTTCCCCAGGCCCACTGCCGCGATCTGGCCTTCCGCATCGATCAAAACCACAGTCGGGAACGACACCACGAAGTAGCGGTCGTGCGCGGCGCGCTGGATGTCGTGCGCGACCACGTACGGTGCGCCTTTCCGACGCACGAAGCTGCGCACGGTCTTCTCGGGCTCCGCGCTCAATGCGAGGACGTGAAGTTCGTCTCCAAACTCTTGTTTGAGCGCGGCGAGGTTGCGGCTCATCTCACGGCACGGGCCGCACCACGTGGCCCAGAATTCCAGCACGACAGGCTTGCCGCGAAAGGCCTCGAGCTTGGTCGGCCCCCCGTCGGGCGCGATCAGGCGCGCTTCGAACTCCGGGGCAGGGCGCCCCACGAGGTGGCTCGCCATCACTTGCGTTCGAGAGGGCATCTCTTCGAGCTCTACCTGCATCGAAATGGCCTTCCCGGACCGCATGACTTTGACCGGCAAAGAATCGCCGGCTCGGCGGCCACGGACAAGGATCGCAAGGTGTTCGGCGGACTTCGCTCGGTCAGAACCGATGTGGGTAACGACATCCCCAGGAAGCAATCCGGCCTTTTGGGCTGGCGAACCATGGGCGACGCCCGCTATACGAACTCCGTTCGTGGCTTCGTCCGACATGCGAACCCCCAACCATGGCGGCCCGGTTAGCTTGAAGGCCGGTTTCGACTCGCTCTCTTGAGCGTGCGCCACGGAGGGAAGGGCGAAGAGTACGATACCCAGCAGGAATGTTGCCCGGCGTACCAGATGTTTGGTTCGAGTCATGAGAATCGCGCGTGAAATTCCATTCAGCCTAAGCATGCCTTGTAGATGGCTTGCGGCTCAAGCGTTCCTGGCGGTCTTCGCATTCCCAGCGTTGGCTTTGGCCGAGAGCGCCGCTCCGATCATGATCGCTGACCGGCTGCCATTTCTGAGTCTGGGAGCTGCGTTCGTCGTCGGGGGATTCGGAATTGCTCATCTCACGAAAGGATGGTGGGAGCTCCACGGAGTAGGGCGGTTGCGTCGAGTTGCCGGGGTCGTCTTGGCGACGCTCGGAACATTCACGCTGGTCTACGGGGCGACTGCCGCACCGCCAGTGTCGGGCGACGGGCTTCCGTGGCTGAAGGATCAAAAAGCGGCGTGGCAGCTCGCAGCAGATACCGGTCGGCCTCTCATGATCGATTTCCGGGCCGATTGGTGCGTGGCGTGTGACGAGCTTGAGGCCGACGTTTTTCAACATCCCGACGTCGCTCCTCGGCTGAGCGAAGACTTCGTGATCCTGAAGGTCGATTTCGACGCGCCAACGCCTGAGAACGACGCCCTGCGGCGCCGATTCGAGGTTTCCGGACTCCCCCACATCGCCTTTGTTTCGCCGGGCGACGAGCATTTGAAAGAGGCTTCGTTCACCGGAAAGGTCGAACGCGCCGAGTTTTTGAAGCGCTTGGAGGCCGCGGAATCGGGTGCGTCGGTCGAGAGTGACGATCAGTTTGCGAGGACACTCGGCGAGGGCGGACTTCTCGCGGCTCTCGGGCTTGTCTTCGTCGCCGGAATCCTCGCGAGTCTCACGCCGTGCGTGTATCCGCTCATCCCCATCACGATCGGCGTGTTCGGAGCTCGCGAGTCGGACAGTCGGCTGCAGAGCTTCACCTTGAGCCTCGTGTACGTGCTCGGAATTGCGATCACCTATTCGGTTCTGGGTGTCATCGCGGCGATCTTCGGGACGGTGTTCGGCGGGGCGATGCAGAGTCCATGGGTGCTGGGCGGTATCGCGGTGATCTTCATTGCGCTCGGATTGTCGTCTCTCGGAATGTTCGAGATTCGCCTTCCGGGGAACCTCCAGACACGACTGTCACAGGCAGGCGGCAATGGGTATGGCGGGGCACTGCTCATGGGGCTGTTCGCGGGGATCATCGCGGCGCCTTGTGTCGGCCCAATCGTCGCAGGCGTGTTGGTCTACGTAGCACAGCAACAAGACGTGCTTCTGGGGATCCTCCTCCTGATGACCTTCGCGTTCGGCATGGGATTGCTGTTCATCATCCTTGGAACGTTCTCCGGTCTGCTGGCGAGGTTGCCCAAGAGCGGTGGATGGATGGATGGGGTGAAGGTCGCGATCGGCGCAGTATTCCTTGGTGTCGCGCTCTATTACCTGCGAATCGTGCTGCCATTTGTCGCCGATGCGGCCGACTGGGTTTGGCTCGCAGTAGGCTAGTCGCTCACGCCGGCTGACGAACGCTCGCATCCACGCATTCCACATACCCCTTGACGCATTTTGGCGAGTGCCTAGCTTGCGCCCGCTCGGTGAAGTTGCGTGGTCGACCGGCCACGCCCGAATAGGAGGAGATTCGCGATGCCGATTTACGAATATCAGTGTGATGCGTGCGGAAATCAGTTCGAAGAGCTTTTGCTCGGCTCCGAACCGGACCCCGAAGAATGTCCGAAGTGTGCGAAACCACAGGTGCGCCGCGTGATCTCCAGCACCAGTTTCCAACTCAAGGGTGGCGGTTGGTACGTCACCGACTACGGCGGCAGCAAGTCATCGACCAGCGCGACCGACTCGTCGACCAGTTCCGCCACGGAATCGACCGGCGATTCGAGCAGCTCCGATTCGCCTGCGAGTACCGAAAACAAAGGCGGAGCGACCAGCAGCGACGACAGCAGCGCCGCATGAAAGATGCTGGCAGCGGTTGCCGCTCCGGCAAGTGTGAATAGTTTGACTTCGAATAAGTGGGCAGGCGGTGAAACGCCGCTTTTGACACACTCTACATCCGGTTCACCCGGTAGCAGTTAAGGGAGAAAACCATGGGTAAAATCATCGGAATTGACCTCGGAACGACGAACTCCGTCGTAGCGGTCATGGAGGGGAACGAACCCCGCGTCATTACCAACGAAGAGGGTGCCCGAACGACCCCGTCGGTCGTCGCATTCGACGACAAAGGCGACGTCCTCGTCGGCCGCATCGCTCGCAACCAGGCGATCACCAACCCCGAGAACACCATCTTCTCGGTCAAACGCTTCATGGGAATGAAGCACGGCAGCGTCGAGCGCGAAGTGAAGCGCGTGCCGTACGAAGTGATCAAAGCCGACAACGGCGACGCCCACATCAAGGTCCGCGGCAAGAACTACAGCCCACCTGAGATCTCCTCGAAGATCCTCATGAAGCTGAAGCGCGCCGCAGAAGAGTACCTCGGTGAAGAAGTCACCGAAGCGGTCATCACCGTGCCCGCGTACTTCAACGACTCGCAGCGCCAGGCGACGAAAGACGCCGGTCGCATCGCTGGTCTCGAAGTGAAGCGTATCGTCAACGAGCCGACCGCAGCCGCTCTGGCGTACGGCCTCTCGGAGACGCAAGAGAAGGTCGTGGCGGTCTACGACTTGGGTGGTGGTACGTTCGACATCTCGATCCTCGAGGTGAGCGAAGACGTCATCGAAGTCATCTCGACCAACGGCGACACTCACCTCGGTGGTGACGACTTCGACCAGGCGATCATCGACTGGCTCATCGCCGAGTTCAAAAAGGACACGGGCATCGACGTCTCCGGCGACAAGATGGTGCTCCAGCGCCTGAAGGAAGCCGCGGAGAAGGCAAAGATCGACCTCTCGAGCGTGCTCGAGACCGAGATCAGCCTGCCATTCCTCACGGCCGACCAGTCGGGTCCCAAGCACCTCTCGCTCAAGCTGAGCCGAGCCAAGTTCGAATCGATGGTCGCAGACCTCGTCGAGCGTACGCTCGAGCCATGCAAGAACGCACTCGACGACGCCAAGCGCTCCATCAACGACATCGACGAAGTCATCCTCGTGGGTGGTTCGACTCGTATGCCGATGGTGCAGGAAAAGGTCACGGCATTCTTCGGTCGCGACCCCCACAAAGGGGTCAACCCCGACGAAGTCGTCGCACTCGGTGCCGCCGTTCAGGCTGGCGTGCTCTCAGGCGAAGTCAGCGACATCCTGCTCCTCGACGTCACCCCGCTTTCGCTGGGTATTGAGACGCTCGGTGGCGTGATGACTCCGCTCATTCCGCGCAACACGACGATCCCGACGAAGAAGAGTGAGATCTTCTCGACGGCCGCCGACAGCCAGACGCAGGTCACGGTCCACGTCCTCCAGGGCGAACGACCGATGTCGACGGACAACAAGACCCTCGGCAAGTTCAACCTCGACGGCATCCCACCCGCACCGCGTGGCGTGCCGCAGATTGAAGTGACCTTCGACATCGACGCGAACGGCATCGTTCACGTGTCGGCCACCGACAAGGCGACCGGCAAAGAGCAGAAGATCCGCATCGAAGCTCAGGGCGGACTCAGCGACGACGATATCGAACGCATGGTCAAAGAAGCCGAGGCCAACCGCGAAGACGACGAGAAGAAGCGCGAGCAGATCGAAACCCGTAACAAGGGTGAAGCGATGTCGCACGCTGCGCGCAAGATGCTCGCGGAGCACGGCGAGAAACTCGACGAGGCGGCGAAGACCGAACTCGAAGAGAAGATCGTTGCGCTCGAAACCGCGGTCGAAGGCGAAGACGTCGAAGCTATCGAGACGGCTCTCACCGAGCTCGAGGCCGTGCAGCACAAGCTCGCCGAGCAGATGTACCAGGCAGCTGGTGCAGCCGGCGGGCCGCAGCCGGGCGACACCGTGAACCCGGGCGCTGCCGACGCAGGCGATGATGACGACGATGACGACGTGATCGACGCCGAGTTCGAAGAAGCGAACTAATCTTCGCGCCAACCACATTCGACGCCCGGCTGCCCCTGCAGCCGGGCGTTTTTGATTGTGCGAGGATGTAGGACACTTTTACTCCACGGTTCAGGTCGCTAGAATGCGCCGCGAGGAGGGTGACGCTATGGATACAGGAAAACAGCCAGCATTGAAGCAGTCGAGCGACGGCTCGTTCGAGCTCGTTGTAGCTGACGAGGTCGAGGCGACGCCCGATCCCAAGCCTGACCCCGCTCCGTCTGCCGCGACGACCGAGGCAACCCCTGGCGTTGCGCTCAAGTGGATCGTGCTCGCCGTGGTGGTCGTAGCTCTCGGCGGCCTCGCGGCCGTCTTGGCCATGAGCTCCGGCGACGAGGCCGAGGAGTCCGAAGAACCAGCTGGTTTCCGCCCCTACACAGGTGGATCCGAATCGGGGAACGGCACCCCCGCAAGCGCGGCGATCAAGCCGGTCGATCCGGTCAAACCCTCCACGCCCGCTCGTCGGGTCGTCGATGAAGACGAAGTCGAAGAGATGGAACGCGTCGAAGGGATGGGTCCGGGCCAAGAGTGGGAAGTCGACGAAGCCGGTGGCGAGATCGTCGAGTCTGAAGAGATCCCGCCCGAGTTCCTCGACGAAGTCGCTCAGATGGAAGGCGACGTCGAAGACATCGAGGAGATCGAACCCGAGCGCGACGGCACCAAACTCGCCGACCCGAAAATGCTCCGGAACATCCGTCAGCAGATCAATCGAGACATCGAAATCCGTAAGAATCTCCCCAACATCAAGCTCAACGCTCGACCAACGCAGCTGCGGCCGATCTTCAAGAATGGCGTCAATGACGACCCGGAATCTCTCGAAGATGTGACCGTGATCGGAGAAGGCGGAAACGAAGAATTGGGAACAGAAGACGAAGAGGTCGAAGTTATCGAATAGCATCGTCGAACTTTTCGACGAAAAGGGAGTTGACGACCAAAACATCAGCCCCTATAACCCGTCTTCCCTGCGGCGAGGTGCCGCAGAACATAGCTCCATGCGGGAGTAGCTCAGTGGTAGAGCACAACCTTGCCAAGGTTGGGGTCGCGAGTTCAAATCTCGTCTCCCGCTCTTAAAGAAAACCCTCGTGACTTCGGTCTCGAGGGTTTTTCTTTTCTTGGGTTGATCTTCGTCTCGCCGATCGGCGAACTTCCTCGCCTCACAGCGCGAACGGAGACTCGATGCCCGGCTACACAGACGACATCTACATTTCGTGGGACGAACTTCAGCGCGATACGCGGCTGCTCTGCCGCAAGATCCTCGAGCTCGGCGAGGAGTTCGACTCGATCATCGCCGTCACTCGCGGTGGCCTCATCCCGGCGGCGATCGTGGCTCGTGAGTTGGACCTGCGGCTCGTCGATACGATCTGTGTGGTCACGTACAAAGGCGACCAGGCGCAGCAGGCGGGCGATGCGGAGATTTTGAAGGCGCCCGAGGGGGATGGCAGCCGCGCGCTTCTCATCGACGATCTCGTCGACACAGGGCGGACTGCACGGGCGATTCGGGAGCGGCTACCCAATGCCCGCTTCGCTACGGTCTATGCGAAGCCGGAGGGCGAGCCGCTTGTGGACCTCGTCGTACGCACCGTGCCCCAGAAGACGTGGATTCGATTCCCCTGGGACACGGAGCTTCAGTTCGCGAAGCCGCTCATCGAGCGGTAGCGAGCCTAGAAGAAGTACATGTACCCGAGCGTCAGACCGACGGCGTGGGTGGTTGCGCTGAGGGTTTCGTCGGAGTTCTGAACCGACTCGTTGCCCACTAGCCCCGTGTACGACACGCCAGCGCGCAGCTGGCTGTTGTCGCTCACCATCAGGGAGAAGCCGAGGCCTGCGCCAAAAGCGGCACCGCGGGTGTCCGTGCTCACGTCCACCGTCACGTTGTTGATCTCGACCGAGCTCTCACTCGAACCGAAGTAGGCGCCCAACTCAGCCTCGAACAGAAGCTCGATCTTCTCGTTGAGCTTCAGATGATAGCCGGAACCGACCGTGAAGATTCCATCGGTCTCTGTCGCGTTTGTCGGCCCTCGATCGAGAGAGCGCGTCAGCAGTCCGGCCCGAAACACCACCGGCACGCCGTCGGTAAAGAAGTACTCGGCCCGCGGATTAAGGCGTAGGAAGAGCGTATTGTTGTCGACGCTCTCGCCGGAGGTGACGTCGTTCTTCGTATTCGTGAGGTTGAATGCTCCTCCGATCCCGAGGCCGAACGATCCGGCGTCTTTGGCCATCGCGGTGGCCGGCAGCGAGAGTAGGATGAGCGCGAGCAATCCAATAAGTCGGCTTCGATTCAAAACGGACTCCGTGATTAGGTCTTGTTGCTTGTGAGACTGGTCTACGAGCGAAATGTTCACGCGTTGCGGAATTGTTCCCTGGCGACTCGCCACCATGCGTAGAACGAGACGAAGAATTCGTCGTCTCTGCCGCAGACGGCACGGACGAGGGCGTCGTCTACTTCGCGGCCATCAAACTGCCGAACGGACCCGGACTTCAGAAGGGTCTTCGCTTCGCCGAGTGCGGCGTCAAACGGCGTATCTTCCCACCGCCAACGGGTCGAGCTGCCGTTCGCCACGAAGGTCTTGGTTGCCTCGCCCGACATCGCGAGTGTGAGCACATTCGCTACGGCGTCGAGGTTCTCGAGCGGAAACTCGAGCGGCGCGAGGGATCCTTGGGCCAAGGTGTCGCGTAATCTGTCCGCTTCGCGAACGCGCTTGCGAACGAATCGTTCGGGAAGGTCTTGCAGCTGTCGACCGCCGGCCGCCTCAAAGAGATTCGCAGAGAGTTTCGACGCCACTGAGCACGCGATTTCGTGCGACTGCTCGAGCCGAGTTTCGAACTGCGGCCACGCGAGCGAGGTGCCGAGACGAATCACATCTCGGTCGCCGACTGCGACGGTCTCGACTTCGAGCAGCGGTTCGCCGTCGACATTGCAAACCCAGGTGTCTTGTCCACGCGTGTGAAGTTCGCTGAGTACGCTGGCAACCTCTCCACTAGGCATCGTTCCCGCAGGGGAGGGCGATAAGAGTGAATCGAACGAGTCGGTCTGCGCTATCCAAAAGTCGAGCGGCATGGTGCCTCCTCAGGTCATCATCGATGCGAGCCGGTGTGCCATCGTCATGATGGTCCACTGCGGGTTCACCCCCAGGCTCGTGGGTAGGATGCCGCCGTCGACGATATGAAGCCCTCGAGTGCCCCAAACACGCCCGCGGTCATCGACCACGGAGTGGCGTTTGTCTGTGCCCATCCGCGTCGTTCCCAGGGGGTGTTGCGACGAGCATTCGAAGCGTTGAGGCGCGACATGCTCGAGATCGAACCCGTCGAGTTCGTCGCGCGAAACCGGGTCGCTTCCCAACACGGGTAGGAACAACTCGGTCGCGCCGGCTTCGACAAACGGCTGCGCGACCTTGCGAATGACGGACGGTATCAGGGCTCGGTCTTTCGCGCTCATCCGATAGGTCATAATGGGCTCTCGACCGAAGGGGCTTCTCCAGATGCGCCCGCCGCCGTCGTCGTGGATCAGGCCGCCGAACATCGCGAGCTTGTCGAGGTCTCGAGCGCGACTCACGAAGGGTTCGCCGACGCCTGGAACTCCGGCGGCGACCGCAAAGGGCGGCACGAACACGCTGATGAGGGTGATACCGTCTTCCTCGAACGTATCGCAGAACGCCGACTGCAGGGCGCCATCCCATCCTCGCACCTCTTCGTCGAAACGTGCGATCACTCGAAATGCAGGATGCAGCGTCAGGTTGCGGCCGATCTGTTTGTTGCGAATCCCTGTCGCCCACAACACCAACGGCGTGTGCGCCGCACCACAAGCGAGGATCACGCGCTTGGCGTGCACCGCGAGGCCGCCCACTTCGCGGGAGTTTTCGTCGATGAGCTTGCCGCGCACGCCGACCGCTCGGTCACCGTTCATCATCACCGACGAAACACGCGCGTCGGACACGACGATCGCGCCGTTGGAGACCGCCTGGGGCAGGAACGAGACGTCCACGCTCTGTTTGGCGCCCTCGGGGCAGCCAAAGTTGCAAAGTGCGCGACCGACGCATCCTTTGGTGTTTCGAGCGGTGGGCTCGACTCTCCACCCCAGCTTCTCGGCGCCGCTCGCCCAGAGCGCGGTGCTCTTCGAGCGACTCTCGACCGGAACCTCTCCGATGCTCGCTCGCCGGCCAATCTCGTCGAAATGCGGCTCGAGGGCCTCGGACGACAGCGTGCGCAGTCCGTGGTCACCAACCCATTCGTCGAGCACCCAACCGGGCGTGCGGAAGCAAACGCCCCCGGTCAACGCCGACGAACCGCCGACGCATCGGCCCATGGTCACGTTGATGACCGGGCTCTTGCCGATGCCGAATGCCGCAGTGGTACCGCCCTCGCGCCACATCGACTGCATGTGTTCGGTAGGACGCATCTGTCCGTACTCTTCCGGGCGAACACGCGGGCCTTCCTCGAGCACGACGACCTGCTCACCGATGGCCGCGAGTACATCGGCGACCACCGCGCCGCTCGCGCCCGACCCCACGACGACCGTGTCGCAGGAGAGCTCCAACTGATCACGCGTTCGACCTGCGACGTACTCTCCGGTCATCGCAGCTCTCCGTCGAAATGAACCTCTTCGGCCACGTCAGGATGCTCGAAGTAGTGCATGCAGAGGAACGCTTTCACCGCGAACAATGCGAGCCCGAACGGGCTTCGCTCGAAGCGGTGCATGATCTCGGCGCGTCGTTCGAACGTATGTCGGCGAAGTGGAGGCAAGCTGAAGAACATGAGTGGTCCGACCCACGAGATCGCCCAGAGTGCGAGTCGGAAGATGAACACCGCTTTACCGCCGACTCGACGGCAAAATTCGGCGACTTGCCGAACGGTCCAGTCGATTCGTGCCGACGGTGGGGCGCCAGAGTCGTCGGCGAACATCACGTCGGCGAGCGCTGCGAGGTTTCGTTTCCAGCCCTTGAGCGAACGTGAGGTCTTCGATGGTTCGATGTGGGCAATCCAGTACTTCGGTGGCGTCATGGGAGCCCACATGCCTTGTCGTCGCCCTGCTGGCACGACAGGAGCAATGTATTGCAGGCGTTTCCGTCGCCGCCTTCGCAGCCCTTGGCGAGCATGGCGTAGCCTCCAGGCACGTCCTGTTCGACGCCGCGGCCCTCGAGGAGCTGCACGCCCGCCGCGGTACATGCGGGGGCGAACTTCGCGTCACAGCCGCGGACGTAACTCTGTTGCGCGGCCACATGATCCGTCGCCGCGCCAATGCCTTTCGAAGCCAGCGAACCGTGCAGCGCGCACGCCCACCCGTCGCCGGCGTCGCAGGCTTCGAGCGTCACGGCTTTCGCTCGCTTCACATCTTGAGGGAAGTGGGTTCCGCCGAGCAGATGTGCGGCGAAGGTCGTGCACACACGCGGGTCTTTCGCGGAGTCACACTTCGTTTCGGTCAACTTGGCCAACGCGGATTCGTCCCCGAGGTCGCAGGCCTCGTCGGAACAAGACGATGCGGTCGCCCAACCGTGGCGAACACAGGCTGACACGTTGCCGAGTCGGCACGACCGGCGAAACGCCTCGACCGCGCCGGTTCCCTGGCCGTCGCGCACCAGTCGATCGCCAAGGTTTGCGCACCCAATCGCGCTGCCCAACTCGCAGGACTTTCGGTAGAGCGACGTCGCCCCCGGTTCATCCGCCTCGCCACCCAACCCCTTCGAAGTGAGGTATCCCAGATTGGCGCATCCGCCCGCGTGACCGGCTTCACAGATTCGCCCGTAGCGAGCGCGAGCCGACTCTTCGGACTTCTCCACGCCACGCCCCTCGACTTCCATGACCGCGAGGTTGTAGCAGGCCTCGAGCTGGTCGCGTTCGCAGGCATACGAGTAGTAGGTCGCGGCTCGCGCTGGGTCTGGTTTGCCCTGATACCCCGTTTCGAGCATCAGTCCGAGTACGAGGCATCGGTCGATGTTGTCGTCCGGGCAAAGTGCGCGCTCCGCCTTCGGCTTCTCGTCGGGCTCGGCCGGGGCGGATGAGCAGGAGAGCGTCGCGCACGCGAACAAGGCGAATAGTGGCCAACGGAGCTTTTTCATGGGTGTCGCGGAATGAAAGTGGTCGACGTTCGGGGTTTTACTTAAGCCCGAACGGCTCGGGCGGGCAAGGCGCCCCGCGCGACAAAGCGCACCAATGGTTTGATTTCGATGATCACGTTCTGCCACACTCCTGCCATGAAATTGGCCGATCAAATCCGTGACCGGTTCATCCGGCGAGGGTCTGCAATCGGAGCGCTGGCTTGTCTTGCGCTCACTTTGGCAGACCTCCTGCGAAATGATCTGCTCGGGCTGACTTGGAACGCGTGGTACTTCGGCTCCATCGTCGCGGCTCTCCTGGTGTTTCAGGTGACGAAGTCGCGCATGCTGTGGGCCATTCAGATCGGCATCGTCCCATTGGTACATCTGGCCCTGGCGGCCGGTGACCACGCGTTTCTGTCGTACTTCTGGGTGTTCCCGTTCCCCATTCTGGCGTTTTTCGTGCTTGGCCTGCGTCGCGGATTGCTGGTCGCGCTCGGCATCTGGGCCTCGTCGGCAGCGATCATCTTGTACCGCGCGGACTCGCTCGGGCTGGCCGACACGGCACCCGATATCGTCGCGAGCCTCGCGGTCGTGACGCTCCTCGGGTGGGTCTATGAGTCGCTCCGTGACCGACACGAGCGCGAGTTGATGCGTAGTCTCGTGACCGACGAACTCACCGGCATCTCGAACCGTCGCCGATTCAACGAAGAGCTCGACGCGGAGATTCAGCGGGCCGACCGCTATGAACGACCGCTGTCGCTCCTCCTCTTCGACCTCGATGATTTCAAAGGCATCAACGACGCAAACGGCCACCCGGTTGGCGACAAGGTGCTCGTTCAGCTGTCGAAGATCGTTGCGAAACAGCTTCGCGCCTCGGACCTGCTTGCGCGTCTGGGGGGCGACGAGTTCGCGATCATCGCGCCTGAAACTCCGTCGGGTGGGGCCGATTCCATGGAAGCGGTAACCATCGCCGAGCGGGTTCGAGCGGCTGTCGAGGCTCACGACTTCGGAATCGAGCGCGAAGTTACTCTGTCTGTAGGAGTGACGGAGTACGTGCCCGACGACGACCACGCATCGATCGTGCAGCGAGCCGATGACGCGCTCTATCTCGCGAAAGAGCGCGGTCGGAACCAGGTCTGTACCAAATCGGGGAGGGCGACCGACGATTCGGGGTCGCCCGACTACCTCGACCGCCGCGCTGCCTCGGGAGAGTAGGGCAGTCAGCCGTGCGAAAGGCGTTGAGCGAGGTCGGGTAGAATATCCCCACACTTCCCGTCGACCCGAAGCCACGCGTATCGGTCTCCGCGCGTCTCGCCAAGGTTCACGATCGCGACCGGAATTCGTCGCTTGTCCGCAAATCGTACGAACCTCAGGCCCGAGTAGACCGTCAGGGACGAGCCAACCACCAAGAGCGCTTCGGCGTCTTCCATCAACGCGAACGCGTCATCGACCACCGAGCTCGGCACGCTCTCGCCGAAGAAGACCACGTTCGGCTTCAGCCGGATGTCGCCGCAGCCGGTGCATTCGGGGACCTGGAATCGGGCGTAGTCGACGTCTTCGATGTCGGCATCGCCGTCGGGTGCAAACGTCACTCTCTCTACGTCGAACCCACTGTTCTGCTGGATGAGCCGACTCTGCAGACGTTCTCTCTGCTCCCTCGCGCCGCAGCTCAGACAAACGACCTCGCGGAGCGCGCCGTGGAGCTCGACGACGTTGCACGATCCGGCAGCGGAATGAAGTCCGTCGACGTTCTGGGTAATGGTCCCGACAACGTGCCCTTCGGCTTCCATCGTCGCGATGGCGCGGTGACCGTCGTTCGGTTTTGCCGACCGCATTCGGGGCCAGCCGACCATGCTCCGAGCCCAGTACCGCGCCCGCATCTCGTCGGTTCCGACGAAGTCCTGATACCGAATCGGATTCCGCGCCCGCCGACGTGTCTCGGGTCCGCGGTAGTCGGGGATACCCGATTCCGTGGAGCAGCCGGCGCCGCTCAGCACGACCGTGCGCAAACCGGCCAACAGGTCAGCCAGCTGACTACAGTCCCCAAGATCAGTTGCAGGTTCGAGTCGATTCATCGGTGTTGTCCCGCGCGGGCCATGGACTGGCGCTGCAACGGGTGAGCGAGCCGACTTAGTCCCAGGTCACGCCGCCGGCGCCTCGGAGGGCTCGTGCTCGTCGTCCGGCTCGGTGTCGCTGTCGTCGTCGGCGGAGTCCTTGTTTCGGAACTCGGGGGCGAGCACGAACAGCCCGACGCCGACCATGATCCACACGTCGGCGACATTGAAGATGCCGGTTCGCAGCCCACCGATCCCCATGTTCATGAAGTCGGTGACTCCACCATTGAACACGATGCGATCGATGAGGTTCCCGATGCCGCCACCGATGGTGAGCGCGCTCGCATACAAAGCGAGCTTCGAGAGGTTTTTCGTGCGGAATGTCCACACGCCGAGGCCGATGAGAAAGGCCGAAACGAGCACCACGAAGAGCGCGGTGCGCACGCCTTCGGGCAGGCTCGAGCCGAGCCCGAGGAAAGCCCCGTGGTTTTCGACGTACGTGAGTCGGAACGTGTCGCCCAGGTAGGACATCGTCTCGCGCCCTTCGAGATGGCGCCGAGCGAGCACTTTTGTCGCCTGGTCACAACCGATGCTGGTCGTGACAACGAACAGCATGATGGCGAGCTTTCCGAACTTCATCAGTTAGCCTGCGGACGATTCGGAGGCTTCTGCGGACGTTCCGTCCTTCTCTTCCTCATCGTCCTTCTTGTCGTTCGGCGTCTTGACCATGGTCACCGGGTCCCACTTCTGCGAGTTGCGCAGCTGCACGACCTTCGCCTTGAACGCGTCGTTGTACATCGACTCGACCAGGGGGCCGTAGTCGTCGATCGGCTGGAGGAACACAAACTGGGCACCGGCGAGGACCGGGCTGAGGACGTCCGAGCGCACCTTCTGTGCGATGGCTTCGTCGTTGAGGTCCTCTTCGGTCGGCTCCACGCGGTCTTTCAGGCGCACGAGATAGGTAGCGTCGCCGACTACGAACGGATTCGCGGGCATCGGCTTCTCTTTCGTGAGCTCGAAGGCCTTCTTCGCCAGGGGCGTCGACTGACCGATCTTCGGCACGCGGTCCCAGGGGAGCGACGGCGCCATACCGGGGAACTGACCGCCGAACATGGCGGAGAGGTCGGCACCGGCCTGCGAGAACTCGCCGGTCTCGTCAACGGTGAGTGCGTTCCAGACGCTCGTCTCGCCCTCAGGAACCGAAGCCTTGAGCTGGTCGAGTGCGGCCTGGAAGCTGTCGGCGGAGCCTGCGGCTTCTTTGAACTTCGCGACTGCGTCCTTCGTGACGGAGTCGACGCGTTCCTTCTGGAGAAGGGTGCGGGCAATTTCGGTGCGGACTTGGTCGAGAGGCGTCGAGGTCGCTTCTTTGCGGTCTTCGAGCTTCACGAGCATCCATGCGAACGGCGTTTCGACTTCTTTGACGTCGCCGACTTTGGCGTCTTTGAGGACCTTGGCGATGTTCTGGTCGAGGTTCTCGACGGTCGACCAATCCATGAGTCCTTGCTTCTCTTTGGCGTAGTCTTCGGAGATCTCTCCGGCGATGTCGGCGAAGTTCTCGCCGCCGTCGCTCACGCGCTTCTTGGCCGCTTCCCACTTCTTGGTGGCTTCGGCGACCTTGTCGTCGCCTTCTTCCGCGTCGGGTCGAGCGATGAAGATACGGCGGATGAGAACTTCTTCAGCCGTTTCGTAGTCCGCCTTGTTGTCGGCGTAGTACTTCTCGATCGCTGGGCCGTTGGCAGCTTGGAACGCAGCAACGTCTTCGTCGGACACGGCGACGAACTCGGTGAGCTTCGCCGAGTCGAACTTCAGGAACTCGAGGTTCACTTTGGTCTTCTTCAGTCGTGCTTCCTCTTGAACGTCGACCGAGGAGGCGTGGCCCTGCATCTCGACGAGCGCGAGGTACTTCTTCGCGAGCAGCTCGTTGCGCTTGTACTCTTCGTAGCGCGGGATGGAGATGCGCAGCTGGTTCTGGACGTAAGCTTTGTAGAAGCGTCCGTCGAACTTGCCGGTCTGCCCGTAGATGTACTGGAACTCGAAGTTCTGTACTGGGTCCTGAATGTAGGCGGCCAGTTCTTCCTGCGAGACGCGCAAGCCATGTTCGGTGGCGCGTTCGGCGAGGAGGTTGATGATGATGAGGGCGCGCAGGGATTGAGCCTGCTGCTTCTTCACTTCGTCTTCGTCGGCGCCGGAGCGCGTGCCGTAGACGCGGTTGAAGATGATATTCACATCGTCAGTGTAGATGTCGTTGCCAGCGACGGTTGCGACGTGGATGCGCTGAGCACCTCCCGAGCAACTTTCTCCGGGCACGCCGAAGAAGACGGCAAAGACGACGATGAGGAGGGCGACGAGGATATACGTTCCGCCGCTCTTGGACTGTTCACGGATGGCTTGCAGCATCGAGACACACCTGCATTCAACGTAAAGACGCGCGCCGCCTAACAAAATCAATACTTTCCGGCGGCGAAAAGGTGGCGAATCGTATCGGCAGAGGTGCGGCAATGCAAGGCGTGCTGCGCCATGGCCCTCGTTATCGCACAGATCGCAATAAACTTGTGGAATACCGCGCCAGTCTGATACTTAACCGCGCCGCACCTTCGCCCCGAAATCTGGGGATGAAACGGCGGCTCTCGACGGTTTAGTTCACGTCCATTCCAATGAGCTTCGATGTTCAACAAAGTTCTCGGCCTCTTCAGCAACGACCTCGCGATCGACCTCGGTACCGCGAATACCCTCGTGTATGCGAAGGGGAAGGGGATCGTTTGCTCCGAGCCGAGCGTCGTCGCAGTGCAGAAAGACGCACGTGGAGGCAAGCGGGTGAAGGCCGTGGGACGCGCCGCCAAAGAGATGCTTGGCCGCACGCCGGGATCGATCGTCGCGATCCGACCGATGAAAGATGGGGTGATCGCTGACTTCGAGATCACCGAAGCGATGCTGCGCTACTTCATTTCGCGCGCTCATAACCATCGAAAACTGATCGCTCCTCGGATCATTATCTGCGTTCCCTTCGGAATCACCGAAGTCGAGAAGCGGGCCGTTCGTGAATCTGCGCTGCAGGCCGGAGCTCGCGACGTTTATCTGATCGAAGAGCCGATGGCCGCAGCGATTGGAGCCGGACTCCCGATCGCCGAGCCTTCGGGCAACATGATCGTCGACGTCGGCGGCGGCACGACCGAGGTTGCGGTGATTTCCCTCTCGGGCATCGTCTACTCCCAGTCGGTCCGCGTGGGCGGCGACAAGATGGACGAAGCAATCATCCAGCACATGAAGCGAAAGTATAACTTGCTGGTTGGTGAGCGAACCGCCGAGATGATCAAATGTACCATCGGCACCGCGTATCCAACCGAAGAGGTCATGACGATGGAGGTCAAAGGTCGTGACCTCGTCGCTGGCCTCCCCAAGACCCTCGAGGTCAACTCCGACGAGATTCGCGAGGCGCTCCAGGAGCCCATCAACGCGATCGTCGAAGCCGTTCGAATCGCTCTCGAACGCACCCCTCCCGAACTCTCCGCCGACATCGTCGACAAGGGCATCGTCCTCGCCGGTGGTGGGGCGCTCCTGAAGAATCTCGACATTCTGCTGCGCGAGGAGACTGGGCTTCCGGTCATCATCGCCGACGATCCCATGTCGTCGGTCGTGCTCGGTAGCGGACAGGCGCTCGACGAGCTCGAGCTGCTCCGAGAAGTCGCCGAACACTCAGCGTGATCGGCTATGTGGCAGGCTCACCGTCGTAAGATCGTCGTCTTCCTCCTCATCGCGCTACCGATCGCGCTGCTCGCCTCTTCGGCGGGAGCCGACGTCGGTACCAAGCGAAATTTCGCTGCAAGAACGCTCTCCGCGAGCCTGACGATCGCGCAATCTGGCGCGTCCGGTGTCTTCGACTCGATCGGCGATTGGTTTGGCGACCTCGTCGGTTCCGAAGAGGACGCCGAGGTCGAGGAGTTGCGCGCCGAAATCGCGCGACTTCGCGAAGACAAGACCCGACTGATTGGCGTGCTTCAGGAAAACGAGCGCCTCCGCAAGCTCGTCGGCTTCAAGGAGCGCCACCCCGAGTTTCAGCTCGTCCCGGCCCGAGTGATTGCGCGCGACATTTCGCCGTATTTCCGGGTGCTGAAGGTCGAAATCGACGTTCCGGAAGGAGTCGAGCTCGCGCCTCGCATGCCGGTGCTCACGTCCGAGGGGGTGGTCGGTCAGATCCACTCGCTCTACGGCGACTACGCCGATGTGATCATCGCGGCGGACCCTCGCAGTCGCATCGATGCGATCGCGCAGCGGACTCGCGCGCGAGGAGTCGTCGAGGGACTGGGCCACGACGCCGACTACCTGACGCGCGTCGGTTATCTGCGAGACAAAGACGAAGTTCGCGAGGGCGACGTGTTCGTGACCAGCGGCATGGGCGGAGTGTTTCCGGCCGAGATCGTCATCGGCACGGTGACCGAAGTCGACTCGGGCGAAGATGGTCTCTTCCAAGAGGCGCGGGTTGAACCGGCCGTCGACTTCTCGCGGCTCGAAGAAGTGTTCGTCCTCGTTGGGGCGGCCAATGATTAACGCCTACACGTGGTTCATCGGCCTTTTGTTCTTCGCGTTCGAAGGCACGCTCCTCTCGATATTGGGCGCCGACGGTTGGGCGCTGCAGACCGGAATCGTGTTGACCCTTTTGGTCGCATTCGAGCGGGAGTTTGTGCCCGGTGCGCTGATTCTCGCGTTTTGGCTGCTCCCGATCGAGTGGATGGTCGCGGGACCCATGGGCCACTATTCGCTGGGCCTCGTGTTGATCTTTTTTCTGGCTCGCTTGGTGGGGCCGTCGATCCAGGGCGGAGGCGTGCCCCGGTTTGTCGCGGCGCTCGTTGCCACATTGCTTCACGGCGCGATCGTGGCGGCATCGTTTCTGGTGTTCGAACCATCGAGCAGAATCGGTCGCGCGGCACTCTGGGAGTTGTTGCCCGCGGGCCTCATCACGGCCGCCGCGACCGTTGGTATTGGCCTGATCTTTCAACTCGGCGACGACCGACTCTTCCCCGAGCGGAAGAAGCGGGGCCTGCTGAATCCGACCTGAACGATGGAAGAACCGGCAATCGAGTACTACCGGGCGTGCATCGGCACGTGGAGCGCTCCGCTCGAGATCATCGTCGACGACCGCAAAGCGCTGCGTCGCTCGATGGGCGCATTCGACGCCGCAGGCCTTCGTATGCTGGCCACTTGGCCGACGACGTTCGGCCGGATACAGATTCGTACTTCCGTGGCTGAGATGGGCGATCGCGCGTTCGAACACACGACGCGATTCATGCTCGGCGAACTCGAGCTGGTCTCGACCACGGAAACCATCAAGGTACGCGAAGACGGGCAATCATTCGTACTCGTCGGGGTAGGGCGCACGCTCATGAACCGGAAGGGCAACGCGATCTCGGGCACCGGCTCGGTGGACGAGACCGCCACGCAGGCGAGCTACGACATCGATTGGATGGGGAGTCCGCTCGTGCAGACCACCGTACGCGATGGTGACCGCGTCACCCTCAATTGGATTGGGGCCGGCTATCACGGCACTCAACGGCTCGAACGACAATCCTGACGTCCTCCGCACTTTGACGCTCGCCGCGAATAGGCTGCGTTGGATTGCGGTTCATGATAGGAATCGGACGGACGAACAGGCAGGCAAGAACTGTGGTTAGCGCATCACCATCAGGCGGGGAGAAGAGGCTCTACGGGGGCCGACACCGCTGGTTCATCCTCGCGGTGGGAATCGCGTTCACCATCTTGCTCGCACGCCTCTGGTACATTCAGGTCATACGCGGCGACGAGTATTGGCGCGCCTCGACCGAAAACATCATTCGAAACGTCGACAAGAAGCCGCCGCGCGGCCGAATCTACGACCGCACGGGCGTCGTTCTCGCTGAGAACCGCCCGTCGTACGACGTCTACCTCGTGCCCCACATCTTCAAGCGTAGCGGCGACGACGAGACGATCGACCTGCTTCAGCGCTACCTCGATCTGTCGGAAGACGAGCGCAAGAAGGTGGAGAAAGAGGCCAAGTCGAACGCGGCCCGCGTGCTCGTGAGATCGGACGTTTCGCGGGCCGAAGTGGCGCTGATCGAGAGTGATAGGTTGAGGCTCTCGGGTGTCGATGTCGTCGCGACGTCGCACCGCAATTACCCGTTCCATCACGTGGGCGCGCACACCGTCGGATTTGTCGGTGAAGTGCGAGGGAGCGAGCTCGAGGAGCTGGCGGGCTACGGGTACGGTCCGGGCGACTACATCGGCCGGATGGGGGTGGAACAGGCGTTCGAAGCGGTGTTGCGCGGGTCGCCTGGGATCGAACGTCAGGTTGTCGATGCCCGCGGAATTCCGCAGGGCGAGGCAGAGACGAAGTTCCTGATCGGCGAATATCAGAAGGTGACTTCGGTGCCTGGAAGGGACCTCCACCTCACGGTCGATGCGGAGTTGATGCTCATCATCGACCGGGCGTTCCGAAACTACCCGGGCGGTTCGGCGGTGGCGATTGATCCGCGCGACGGTTCGGTCTTGGCCGCCTATTCGAAGCCAGCTTTCAATCCCAACGCTTGGTCCGGTCGCCTGTCGTCGCAGGAGAAGCTGCGGACCGATAACGACTTCTTCAAGCCGCTCCTCGACAAGTCGGTGAGCGCGTACTTCCCCGGATCGACGTTCAAGGTGGCCGGCTCGCTGGCGGCGCTGGAGACCGGCGCGATGGAGATCGACGACGAGCTCAAGTGCCACGGTTCGTACCGCTTCGGCGGGCGGCGCTTCCGGTGCTGGAAGCACGGGGGACACGGCAAGGTCAATGTTGAAGAAGCACTTCAGCAATCGTGCGACGTCTACTACTACAAAGTGGCCGACGAGATCGGCATCGACCCTATCGCCGAGCGCGCCCACATCTTCGGGTTCGGCGAACCGACCGGATATCCGCTAAACAACGAGAGCGCGGGTCGAGTGCCAAACAAAGAATGGCACCGAAAGCACAGTCCCGAAGGCTATCAACGCGGATTCGACCTCAACACGATCTTGGGGCAGGGCGACACGCTCGCCACGCCACTTCAGGTCGCGATGGCCTACGCCGCGATCGCCAACGGCGAGGCCATCTACTACCCACGCATTCTGGACCAGGTGACGAGCCGGGACGGCGAAACGCTCTTCACCTTCGAGCCGCGCGTACGCAAGCGATTCGACATCGACCCCGAACACCTGCAGGCGATTCGCCACGGGCTGTGGATGGCGGCCAATGTCGAAAACGGCACGAGCTACCCTCACCGATTCGAAGGCGTCGAGGTCGCGGGCAAGACGGGTACGGCACAGGTACACAAGATCGGCAAGATCCGCCGCGCAAACCGCGACAAAGCAATTCAGCTGCGCGACCACGCCTGGTACGCGTCGTACGCACCCTATGAGAACCCTGAGATTGTGCTCGTCGTGTTCCTGCAACATGGCGGCCACGGCGGCTCCGACGCGGCACCCGTAGCGATGGAGATCCTCGAGAAGTACTTCAACCACACGCGCGGCGAGACGCTCGAGCGAAAGGTGGGGGAGGACGTCATTGAGTAGAGCGAGGAAATTCACCGAAGACGTCATCACGCGATTCGACGGACCGCTCGTGATGGTCATCCTCGTGTTGGCTGCGCTCGGGATTCTGAACCTGCACAGCGCCGCGAGTGCGAGCTACGGGTTCGCGCTGCACATCACGCAGGCGGTCTGGGCGTTCATCGGAATCGTGATCATGTCGGTGATGACGATGCTCGACTACCGCGTGTTCGAGCGGTGGGCGTACATCGTCTACGGCGGAGTGGTCGTGTTGCTCGGACTGGTGTTGGTCGTCGGGACCGAACTCAACGGCGCCCAGCGATGGCTGAACCTCGGGTTCTTCATGATGCAGCCGAGCGAGCTCATGAAGGTCGCGGTGATTTTGTTCACCGCGCGGTATTTCCACGATCGCGACCTCGGAGTCGCGTACGGCCTTCGCGAGCTGGCGATTCCGTTCGGCATCGTCGGATTTGGTGTCGCGTTCATCCTGAAGCAGCCCGACCTCGGAACGTCACTCGTGATTCTCGCCATCTTCATGTCGATGGTGCTTTTCGAAGGGATGCGGTGGTCGTCGATTCTGGCGCTCGTCCTGGCGGGGCTCGTGTCGCTGCCGCTGGTTTGGTCGTTCGGCATGCACGAGTATCAGCGCGACCGCGTGGTCTCCTTCCTCGACCTCGAGCAGGACGACTTGGGGCAGTCTTGGCAGGTTCGACAGTCGATCATCGCGTTTGGATCGGGCCGTCTCGCCGGAAAGGGCTTCGTCGAAGGAACCCAGATCCAGAAGGGGTTCGTGCCGGAGCACGAGAACGACTTCGTCGCCGCGAACTGGGGCGAGGAGCATGGGTTCCTGGGGATGATGATGCTGCTCGGGCTCTACATGGCGCTGATCTCACTCGCGCTCCGCACGGCAGTACAAGCGAGAGACCGATTCGGAGCTCAAGTAGCGGTCGGGGTGGCCGCGATGGTCTTCTGGCATGTGTTCGTGAACGTCGGGATGGTCACCGGCTTGCTGCCGGTCGTGGGGCTGACGCTGCCCCTGATGAGCGCTGGTGGTTCGTCACTGCTGACGCTCTATTTCGCGCTCGGGCTGCTTCTTTGCGTCGCAGCGCGCCGTCGGACGTTCGCTCGCTAGTTGTCTCGTGCGCGCTCGAAGAGGCCTTCAATCGTTGGCCGGTCGGTCGCTCCGGCGATCGATTCGATCGCCTTTCCACCATGGAAAACGATGAGGGTAGGGAGCGTCGTCACGCCGTATTGCGACGAGACGAGCGGATTCTCGTCGACATTGACCATCGCGACTTTGACGTCCTCACCAAACTTCTCGGCGAGGTCGAGGAATGCCGGAGAGATGGCGCGACATGGGCCGCACCATTGCGCCCAAAAATCGACGATGGTCGGACGGTCGCTTCGGAGAACCTCAGACTCGAACGAAGAATCTGTGGTGTGGATGACTTTGGGAGCGCCCATCGTTAACCTGCGGCAGAAGTAGACGCCCTCATGATCGCCGACTGGCGCGAAGCCGGTCAAGTCGCCCGAGCAAGTCGTGACCGAAGAACGCACCAACCTGCTACTCCCGGACGTGGAGCGCTGGACCGTCGACGACGGCCCGGTGGTCGTGCTGAAAGGAGTGCACAAGTCCTTCGGTGAAGACAAGATTCTGCGGGGCTTGGACCTCGAGATCGAGCCTGGCAAGATCACGGTCATCTTTGGCGCATCCGGCAGCGGCAAGACCGTCCTGATGAAACACATCTCGGGGCTCTTCAAGCCGGAGCAAGGCACCGTCGAAGTGTTCGGAACGGACCTCTCGAGCGTAGGTGATCAAGAGGTCGACTTCGTGCGGAAGCGCGTGGGGACTTTGTTCCAGAATTACGCACTCTTCGACTCGATGACCGTCGCGCAGAACGTCGCGTTTCCACTCGTCGAGAACGGCACGGTCGAAGAGGCCGATGCGATGGAGATGGCGGGAAAACTGCTCGAAGAGCTCGGCCTCGGGGACGTGCTCGACAACTACCCGGCGGCACTGTCAGGCGGCATGAAGAAGCGGGTGAGCGTCGCGCGATCGGTCATCGCGAACCCGGAACTATTGCTGCTCGACGATCCCACGACCGGGCTCGACCCGGTCATGACGCAGTTCGTCGACGAGATGATCTTGGACATCTCCAAAACCTACGGGCTGACGACCGTTATCGTGAGCCACAACCTGCCTTCGATCTTTCGTACCGCCGACATCATCGCGGTGCTCGACGAAGGCAAAATCATCGCGCAAGGCACGCCCGACGAGATTCGCGACAACACCGACGAACGCGTGGCCAAGTACATCGGGAGGCTCTCTCGAGCCGCCATCGACTCCGCCGACGCCCACGAGTCCAAAGAGCTCGACGACGACTACATCGTGAAGATTGAGGGGCTCCACAAAGGATTCGGTGGCCGCAAGATCCTCAAGGGTGTCGACCTCTCGGTGCCGACCCGCAAGATTACGGTCATCATCGGCGGTTCCGGGGCCGGAAAGTCGGTGATGATGAAGCACATCCTGGGCCTTCATAAGCCGGACGAAGGCCTCGTGAGGCTCTTCGGCAAGTCGGTCAGCGATTCATCGGACGAAGAGCTGCGCGAGCTGAGGACCAAGATCGGAATGTTGTTCCAGCACTCCGCGCTGTTCGATTCGATGAACGTCTTAGACAACGTCGCGTTTCCGCTCTACGAGCGCCGGCTGACGAGCCAGGCCGAGGCTCGGGAGAAGGCGCAGGCAATGCTCGACCAACTCAAAGTGGGCGATGTAGCCGACCGTATGCCGTCCGGCATCTCCAATGGGCAGCAGAAACGGGTGTCGCTCGCGCGCGCCCTCATCACCGAACCATCGCTGATGGTCTACGACGAGCCGACGACGGGCCAGGACCCGATCATGAGCGACTTTGTCGAAGAGATGATCATGGAGGTCCAGCGCGACTTCGACGTGACCTCGATCATCATCAGCCACGACATGGCTTCGACGTTTCGAATCGCCGACCAGATCGCGCTCCTCTATCACGGCGAGATCTTGTTGGCCGGACCGCCCGCGGACTTTCTCGACCCTGAAGACGAGCGTGTGCGCGACTTTGTCTTCGCCAGCCAGATTGACAACAAGAAGGGGCCTTCGAGTCTCAGTCCGACGTCGGGAGCTTCGTAAATCGGTCGGCGTCGCGAATGTCGTACTTCTCCATGACCGCGCCAAAGGCCGTCGCCAGGTCCACTTCGAGCTGGTTTGCGAGACAGACCACCACGAACAGGATGTCGCCTAGCTCCTGCGCGATGTCATCGTCGCCGTCGGACGATTTGGGCGGCTTGTCGCCGTGGGCGTGATTCACCGCACGCGCGAGCTCACCAACCTCCTCGGTGAGGCGAGCCAGATTGCTCAAAGGACTGAAGTAGCCTTCCTCCCACTGACTGATCCACGCGTGCACCGCGCGCTGCATTTCTTGTAGGCTCAGATCGGAGTTTGGCATCGTGTTGGTCTGTGAAAGGGAAGTAATGGAACACCCAGAGAAGTTCTTCAAAGTACTGGAAGAGGGCAAGCTCGAAGATGGCGAAGGCAAGGTCGTGTTCGCGGGAGTGAAGCGCCTCGCGCTCTTTCGCATCGACGGCGAGTACCACTGCATCCAGAACCACTGCCCACACGCCGGCGGACACCTGGGCCTAGGCGAAGTCCTCGCCGACAAGTGCCTCGTAATCTGCCCGCGCCACGCATGGTCTTTCGACCTGAAATCGGGCGCTTGTCGCACCAATCCTCGCTACGAAGCGAGGACCTACCCGGTGAAAGTAGAGGACGGCCACGTCTGGGTGGGAATTCCAGACGACGGGTCCATCATCTGAGCGACGTAAAAAATTGTCGCACGTCATAAGCGTGTTACCGTGCATGTAGGTGATCGTCTTACGCTTCATTTGCACGTAGTCACGCCATGAGCCGAAAGAAAAGCAATACGAGCGAACCGAGCCTCTTCGGCAAACTCCTTGGGTGGACCGTGGTTCTCGCGCTGGTGTTCAGCGCGGGACTCATCACAGGCCAGCGATTGCTGCGCCGGCAGGCCATGCCGCCGCTAGTGAGCCTTCAAACCACTCAGAAAGCCGAGGCCAACGCGGCCGTCGATACCGGTGAAGAGCGTCTTCCGACGACGTTCTCGTTCTACGACCATCTCGCCGAAGACGAAGAGAAGGGCGCCGAACCGGCTGAAGATGCCGACAAGGGTGTCGAGCCGGCGAAGAAGCCCGCCGAAGCTGCGCAGCAGCCCAAGCCTGAGCCGAAGCCCGCCGAAGCCCCGAAGCCGGAAGCGAACAAGCCGGCGTCCGTCACTCAGCAAGAGCAGCCGCCTGCAGAAGTCGCCCGAGAGAGCGCTGCAGAGAAGGTCATCAAGCAGGTCGCCGAAGTGCTCGACGACGGTGGCGAAGCTGGCAAACTGCCGGCGCGCTACACCCTGCAAGTTGGTTCTCACACCGACAAAGCGAGCGCCGATCGTCAGATCGAGAAGCTCGAGACCATGGGCCTGGAACCGCACGTCGTGATGGTCGAAGTTCCCAACCGCGGCCGGTTCTTCCGCGTCCGCCTTGGCAAGTTCCACTCGATGGAAGAAGCCCGGAACTTCCAGGGCGAAATCCAAACCAACCGCGGCGTTTCGAGCTTCGTCTCGCCGATCTAATCCGAATCGAACATATCGGGTGGGGCAGGAACGCGAGCGGTGTCGTCGGGTAGGTCTACCGGCGTCACCTCTTCGAGCACGACTGGGATGGTGTTCTGGTCCGTCAGTGCCGGGACGTCTTTGGAGGAGATTCTCGAGGTCGATTCCAGGGCAGGTTCCGACGAGAACACCGGGCCGGGGATGGCGTCTGTCGCCGCGTGCATCGAGTCTTCGTAGACTCGCGGCGAGACCCAGTCGCTACCGAGAAATCCGAGGTTGCCGAGGATCTCGCCGACGCGTGCTCGCGTCAGGCCCGGCGATGCGCTCCACACGAATCGTTTGAGGTCGGCCGCCATGTCGTCGGCGTTGTTGTACCGGCGCTCGGGGTCGGGCGAGAGCGCGTTCGACAGGATGCGGAGAAGTTCTTCGCGTAGCTCCGGCCGAAACTGAAGCACATCTTCGACCGCGCCCGTGGAGATGCGCTCCAGCGTGACTTCGATCGACTCGCCCTTTGGGTAGGCTGGGTTGTTCGTGAGCATTTCGAACAAGACGAGCCCGGCGGAGAAGATGTCGCCGCGGTGGTCCTGCGTGCTGTTCAGCAGGTACTCCGGTGTCATGTAGCGCAGCTTGCCCTTGATGACGCCGGCTTCGGTCTCGGGGCGGTCTTCCTCGACGAAGTGCGCGACGCCGAAGTCGGCAATCCGAACTTCGCCAGTCTTCCCCACGAGAATGTTCTGCGGTGAGATATCGCGATGAACGAGCTTGAGTGGATTCCCGGAGTGATCACGAAGGGAATGCGCGAAGGCGAGCCCCTCGCAGACCTCGCTGATAATCCACGCTGACACGATGTCGGGAACTAAGGTGTGCGCCTCGCGCGCTCGTTCCAGAATGCCGGCGAGGTCGGAACCATCGATGTAGTCCATGACGAGGTAGAAGACCTCGGAATGCCGACCGTAGTCGTGCACCGCGACGATGTTGGGGTGCAGGAGTTGGGTGCCGAGCTGAGCCTCATACCGCAGCGATGTTTCGACACTCTCGACCGCCTGCTTCGAGGGCAAAACGGTCTTGATGGCGTAGCGGCGCGCGGACTTTCCTTCGTTGTCTCGGACCGCGACGTGGATCTGACCGGCGCCCCCCGAGGCGAGGAGCTGGATGAGCCGGTACGGCCCAACGGTTGGCTGCGACTCGATTGTTCGGTCGTCCGACATATGCCCTACGTTCAATCGCTTGCGCCCAATGTCCACGAGAACTGCATGACCTCTCGGTCTTGACGGTCTCGGATGAACCCTCGGCTTTCCTCAACCTGTACTTCAAGGGTCGAGCTGTCGCCGAGTTGTTTTGCGGTGATCGTGATGGAGGCGTCCTCACCGACGACCTCACCATCCAGAATCCATCTTACGTTTGCGTCGCCGAAAGGTCGAACCGCGAACTCGACGGAACCGTCTTCGTTGGCGGTCGCGACGGCTGGTGACGCATCCTGCATCACGGGGTCGACGTACGCGTAGAAGCGTCTCGAAACCTGTTCGCTACAGACGGGACAGAAGTCCTCGGTGCTCACGACCATCTTGCAGATACGGGCCGGGCGGTAGAGGAACTCGCAGTTGTACGCACCGGAGTAGGCTCCCACGGGATAGTCGCGAGCCTGCGACTCGGGGGTCGGCAACGGCGTATCTTCAGGGACCCAGCTGGCCCACTTGAGCTCCGACCTGTCGACGACCTCGGCGATGTTTACAGGGAGGGGGATGCGAGGTTCGTTGTAGAGGCATGGGTCGCCTTCGACCTCGTACTCGTCGCCGAGCAGCGCAAAAGAGTGACCGAGTTCGTGGACGGCGACGTCGGGGAAGGTCACGCGAGTGTCGAACGCGGTGACGATCGCGGCGTAGATGCCGGCGAATCCGGAACGACGATTCGTATCGGAGATGAGCAACACTTCGTCGTAGTCCGCCTGCGCGGCGACGTCGTACAGACGCGCGATTTCGAGCGGCATTGCGACCCGGTCCGAGGCCCCCTGAAGGTCGATGTTCAACTGGTCGGCCAGCGCCGTGAGCACGAACACCGTACCAAAGACGGTGTCTTTAAAGTCGTTCCGGCAGAAACGGTCTCGCGAAAGATTGCCTGTGCAGTCGTAGCCAGCGCCGCGCTCCGTGGATGGAGTCCAAACGGCGCGGACGTTGATCATGTCGGCGTGCTTGTCGAATGGAGGAGTGGTGACCAGGCGGTCGGCCACTGCCTGCGCGTCGAGTTCGAATTCGTTGCGGCCCGATTCGATGTAGCCGTCGCCGAGGATGACAACGTCGAGCCGGTCCTCCGACGGACCGGTTACGATCAGGTCGATCACCTCGCCCTCGACCTCGGGAGGGGTTGCCTGGCCGAGTAGGTCGTCGATCGAAGCGGAAAATGCTTCGTAGAGCTCGCCGGTCTCGGCGTTGGGAACCATGAGTCGGTACGTGACTCCGCCCTCGATGCCGGTCGGAACTTCGACCGGGAACTCGAGGAGGCTCGGGTAGTTGTTGCGCACGAACGTGAAGACTTGGCGAGTGTTGAGCTGAATCACGGAGGTCTCGCGTAGAATCACCCCGAGGTATTCGATCAGCTGAAACATCGTATTGGCGCGGTCCTGCCAGAGAACGTTGCCATCGGCGTCGACCACCTGCGCGCGTGTAATCCACTGTTCGGCGCCGTCATCGGTGGGGTCGAGATCGGTGTGAATCGGTGCGTCGATGACGCGGACGAGCTCGGCCGAGTAGGGCGTGTCGCCGTCGACGACTGTTCCGGTGAGGATGGCGACGTAGGCGGATCGGTCCTCGACCGGCCACTGGAGCGGCTCACCGGGCGCAAGCTTCGCGGGCTCGCCTTCACCACCAGCCACGAGAACACTCGCTTTGGAGGTCGTGTCGGACGTGCAAGCGACAGCAAGTGTTGCGACGAGCGCGAGCAAAAATACAGATTTCACGTGTCTCTCCGACATCAATTCCACCCCGGTTCCCACGTCTCGCGGTCACGAAGTTCTCTCCAAGGAATCTGAATCGTAGTGGTTTTCTCGAGAATGGCGAAGAGCGTCAGCTCGCCCGACTTCTTGGCGAAGCTGAGGACCTCCCAATGGGTGTACGGATGCTCGTCGCCTCGATACGTCCACTTCGAACGTTCGAGGCGAGTGGGATGTACAGGATGTTCCGGCATGGTTCGCTCCGCGGTGGACGAAGATGAGATGCGTGGCGGTGCAAATTGGCCCGATGTAGACGTTTTCGTTCATCGTTCGATCGTCTACGTTAGTGAACACTAACTTGAGAGCGGGTGCGCGAATGGACCAGAGTTTTTACGCCAGTTTCCTCGACGAAACAGACCAGATGTTCCGCGAGACCGCCCAGCGATTCGCTTTGAAGGAGATCGCGCCACACGCGGTGGAGTGGGAGGAGGCCGGGGAGTTCCCGCGGGAGCTGTACCGGAAAGCGGCCGACGCTGGGATCTTGGGCGTGGGCTTTCCGCTCGAGGTTGGCGGGAGCGGCGGCGGAGCCATGGCGACGGTGGTCACCATCGAGGGATTGATGCGCGGCGGTTCCACAGGCGTGTCGATCGGACTCGGCTCTCTCGGAATCGCGATTCCGCCCATCTTGCACAGCGGAGATGAGTCTCTCATCGAGCGTTTCGCCGCCCCCGCGCTTCGCGGAGAAAAGATCGCCGCGCTCGGAATCACCGAGCCGGGGACAGGTAGCGATGTTGCGGGCGTACGCACTTCCGCGGTGAAAGATGGTGACGAGTGGGTCGTCAACGGCGCGAAGCTCTACATCACGTCAGGCTGTCGCGCGGATTTCATCACGACGCTCGTACGGACCGGCGACGACCCACACGGCGGACTTTCGTTCCTCATCATCGAGAAGGACCGCGAAGGCGTGTCCGTTTCGAAGAAACTGCGCAAGACCGGATGGTGGGCGAGTGATACGGCCGAGCTGGCGTTCGATAACGTTCGCGTACCTGCAGAGAACTTGGTCGGCGAAGAAGGCAGCGGCTTTGTCGCGCTGATGCAGAACTTCCAAATGGAGCGGGTGGCCCTGGCTGCCTACGGCGTTGCTACGGCGGAAGTGGCCTTTGAAGAAACGATGAAGTGGATTGGCGAGCGCGAGGCGTTCGGGCGGCCGATCTCGAAGTTCCAGGTGACGCGCCACAAGATGGCCGACATGGCCACGCGTATCGTGGGTGCGAAGTCGTTCGTCTATCAGCTCGCCAACCGAATCGACGCTGGTGAGTACAGGGTCGCCGAGGTCTCGATGGCGAAAAACCTGACCGCCGAGTTGGCGATGGACGTGACGTACGAGGCCGTGCAGCTGCACGGTGGCATGGGCTACATGCGCGAATCACTCGTCGAACGGTTGTCACGCGATGCGCGTCTTCTGCCGATTGGCGGGGGAACGCAGGAGATCATGAAAGAGATCATCGCCAAGTCGCTGGGACTCTAAGCGCGGGGGGCGACTTCGCTTCGCGAGGGAACTTCGCTTCGCGAGGGAACTTCGCTTCGCGAGGGAACTTCGCTGCGCAAGGGATCTTCGCCGCCCATCCCTAGATCCTTGCCGCCAGGCGAAGGTCCCTCGCCCCCCGGGCGAAGGTCCCTCGCCGCCAGGCGAAGGTTCCTCACCTCCCCCTCATTCGAGGTTCACCTCTGCCCATAGATACGCTAGCGTCCGCGCACTTCGAGATGCAGGAGACGCGCTATGGCGAAAGAATTCATCTATCAAATGCAGGGGCTGAAGAAGTTCACCCCAGACGGAAAACAGATTCTCGACGGCATCTGGCTGTCGTTCTTCCCAGGCGCCAAGATCGGCGTCATCGGTCCGAACGGCGCAGGTAAGTCGACGTTGCTGCGAATCATGGCCGGCATCGACACGGATGTTCAGGGCGAGACCTGGATCGATCCGGACGCGAAGGTCGGCTACTTGCCGCAGGAGCCGCAGCTCGACGAGAGTCTCACCGTGCGCGAGAACATCGAGCTCGGCGTGAAGGAGACCCGCGACCTCCTCGTGGAGTACGAGGAAATCTCGATGAAGTTCGCGGAGCCGATGTCTGATGACGAGATGAACGACCTCATCACGCTTCAAGGCAAGCTTCAGGACAGAATCGAGGCGTTGGACGCCTGGAACCTCGATCGCAAGCTCGACATCGCGATGGACGCACTGCGCGTGCCGCCGGGAGATTCGGCCGTCACGCACCTTTCCGGTGGTGAGAAGCGTCGTGTGGCGCTTTGCCAGCTGCTCCTGAGCAAGCCCGACCTGTTGCTGCTCGACGAGCCGACGAACCACCTCGACGCCGAAACCGTCGCATGGCTCGAACGCACGCTGCGCGAGTGGGACGGTACAGTCATCATCGTCACCCACGACCGCTACTTCCTCGACAACGTCACGAAGTGGATTCTCGAGCTCGAAGACAAGAAGGGTATCCCATTCGAAGGGAACTACTCCGAATGGCTCGAGCAAAAGCAGGAGCGCCTGCGCCAGAAAGACAAGCAAGACTCGGCGCGCGCCAAAGTCCTCGCACAAGAACTCGATTGGGTTCGCATGAACCAGAAGGGCCGCCAGGCCAAATCGCGTGCTCGACTTGGAAACTACGAAGAGATGCGACGCGAGTCGGAGAGCGCCTCGGCGGCACAGCGCAAGCGCGAGATCGTGATTCCGCCCGGGCCACGACTTGGCGACGTCGTGATCGAAGCCGACCACCTGAGCAAGGGTTACGGTGACCGCCTGCTGATCGACGACCTGACGTTCAAGCTCCCACCCAACGGAATCGTGGGCGTGGTCGGGCCAAACGGCGCGGGTAAGACCACGCTCTTCAAGATGATTTCCGGCGAGGAAGGCCCGGATGGCGGGAGCATTCGTGTCGGCGAAACCGTCACGCTGAGCTACGCGGAGCAGCATCGCGACGCCATCAACGACGACGCAACCGTTTGGGAAGCCATCACGGGCGGAGCATCGGTGCTCAAGCTTGGGCCGCGCGAAATGAACTCGCGTGCCTACGTCGGCGCGTTTGGCTTCTCCGGAAGCTCGCAGCAGCAGAAAGTCGGAACGCTCTCCGGCGGTGAGCGAAATCGCGTTTACCTCGCAAAAACGCTGCTCGATGCGGGCAACTTGCTCCTACTCGATGAGCCCTCCAACGACCTCGACGTAGACACCTTGCGAGCGCTCGAGTTCGCCCTCGAAGAGTTTGCAGGCTGCGCGGTCATCATCAGCCACGACCGCTGGTTCCTCGACCGCATCGCGACCCACATCCTCGCTTTCGAAGGCGACTCGGAAGTCGTGTGGTTCGAAGGGAACTACGACGCGTACGAAGAGGACCGCCGCAAGCGACTCGGGCAAGACGCAGACACCCCGCAGCGAATCAAATACAAGCCTCTCGAACGATAGAGCGGCAAGCGAAGTTGCCATCAGGGTGTGGCGGCTTTGCCACACAACTGCGGCATCTGGCCCGCGGCACTTCGGCCACGGATGGCCCCGAAAATCCTCACGCTGACACACGGCGTGAGGTTTTTCACTCTGGCACGACGTTCGCAATGTTCGCGGGGTGTGGAAGGTCATCTTGCCGCCCGGAGCTCGCCACGATGTCGTTCAATCGCCTCGCAGTTGTCCTCTCGGTAGTCATTGCCGCGATGGGATGTGTTCCCGAGGAAGACTCCGCGCCGTTCCATGTGGCGCAGCAGGCAATCATGGGCGGCGATGTGGACCAGAACTCCACCCACGTGGTCGGGCTGGTCATCGACACCGGGCAAGGCACCGCGGTGTGTTCGGGCACGCTCATCGCGCCCAACCTCGTCCTCACCGCGCAGCACTGCGTCGCACAGCTCGAATCGCCCTACGTCGTCTGTGGCCAGTCCAACTTCGGCCCCACGTTCGGTGCCGGGCAGATCTTCGTGTCGACCCAAACTCAGCTGACCAACAACGGCAGCGACTACTACGCGGCCTCTCAGATTCACATTCCGCCAGGCGGGACCGACGTGTGCGGCTACGACATCGCGCTCGTCGAGCTGGCTGAGAACGTAGACTCGGGCGACGCCATGCCGGCGGTTCCGCGAGTGGACGAAGGCGCGACCCCCGGCGAGGGATACACCGCAATCGGCTACGGCCACGTCGGCGATGGAACGGGTTCTGGAACGCGACGTCGCCTGGAAGGCCGCGACGTCGTGTGCAACGGCACGGGCTGCGGCAGTGGTGCGGTCGCTTCGACCGAATTCGTGGGCGCCGACGGCACCTGCCAGGGCGACTCGGGCGGGGGCGCCTACGACGCCGAGGGGCGAGTGCTCGGCGCGCTTTCACGCGGCTCGGACGGCTGCCGAGATTCCCTCTACTCCGCGGTCGCTCCGTGGTCGAACTGGATGCGCCAGATCGGCCAGATTGCAGCAGGGCGGGGCGGGTACGTCGCGCACCCGTGGGTCACGCTCGGCGTGACCGACGCCGCCGACGACCCCGACCAAGATGGGTTCCCGTCGAGCGCAGACAACTGCCCGACCATGAGCAACCCGGATCAGGCCGACTTCGACGGAGACGGCACAGGGGACATCTGCGACGGCGATACCGACAACGACGGCGTCGTGGACGGAGCCGACAATTGCCCCGAGTTTGCCAACCTCGATCAGGTCGACTCCGACTCCGATGGCGCGGGCGACGCTTGCGACGATGACGACGACCAAGACGGTGTGGTCGATTCGGAAGACAACTGCCGCACGGTCGCAAACCCGGAACAGGTCGACGCCGACGGCGACGGATTTGGGGATGTCTGTTCCGGAGTGTCGTCTGTGGTTCCCGGCGGAGACGGAACGTCCTCGGGAGGTTCTTTCGAGCCAGTCACGATCGCCAACCCCAACGTCGTTGGTGTGGGAAAGGTGAGCTGCGCATCGACGAATGGCGACGCTTCTTGGCTCGCGCTCTTCCTCATCGGGCTGTTCGGCGCACGTCGCCTGCGGCGCGACTAGCCCATCTCGCCAGCCACGTTTCGCTTCAGATAATCGCGGCGCTCATCACGGTCTTCGAACCGGGCGAGCGCGTGCATCAGCTTCACGGTGGCGGCCTCATAGCGCATGGCCCCGCCAGCAATCGCACCGGCTGCTTCGAGCGGGCGAGAGTTCTGATACAGGCCGAGCTCGACCCGTCCGGCGCTCTGCGTGACGACCAGCACCTCCAGTCCGTCGTCGACGGCGTCGGCGATGACGGGCGCGAGGGCGTGCGTTTGACGCGGTACCGTGCCGAGACCGAATGCCCCCAAGACGATGCCCCGCAGCTGGTCGCGCGAGGCCGAGAGCGTGTGACGAAGCAGCTCCGGAGACAGAGCCGGGGTCACGTGCACCAACATCACACGCTCGTCGAACATCGGATGTGTCTGTAGCGGTCCCGCCGATTTACGCATCGACTCGGAGAACGAAACGTCCACGCCCAGGCGGGCCAACGGCTCCACACCCGGCGAATCGAACGCTCGATACTCACGAACGTTCGACTTCATCGAGCAGCATCCCCGCAGTAGGAGACCATCAAAGCAGATTCCGACCTCGCAGATCTCTCGTGTCGCGAGGTCGACGGCGTCGGCCAAATTTCGGCGCGCGTCCGTCCGGAGGGCGGCAAGTGGACGTTGTGCCCCGGTGAGGATGACCGGCATGTCGAGCGGGTCGAGCCCGAACGCGAGAGCCGACGCGGTGTACGCCATGGTGTCGGTGCCGTGCACGATGACCACGCCGTCACATTCGTCCTTCGCGGCCTCGATGCGATTGATGAGATCGACCCACTGAATCGGACCCATGTCGCTCGAGTCGAGATTCGCCACGATCTCTGAGTCCAGCTCGGCAATCTCGCCGATCTCCGGGACCGATTCGAGTACCGCCGAGGCATAGGCGTCGGGCTCGAGCGGCGTTCCCTTCATCGCCAGAGTTCCACCAGTATGAAGCATTTTTACGCGTCGCGGCATCGTTTGCTCGGGGGCCGAAGGTGCCCACGGTTGTCGCGTAGATGAGTGCGCCGTGCAATAATCGAATCGGGTGAAGTCCGCACGCCGGGCCACATGAGCCACGAGGAACCTAAAGTGAAACTTCAACACCTTGTCTTACTCCTACTCGTCATTGCTCTCGGGGCAGGTTGCGACAAGAACAACCGCAGGGCCGAGTCCAACGACTCACCCGTCGCGACGGCGAAACAAGCGGTCGAGGCGGAAGCATCGAACGTGGCGATTGCAGGCGCGGAAGGTGTCGAAGGCGACCCGACCGCGCGACCCATGCCGCCTGTCGGAACCAAAGTCGAAGTAACACCTGAGGTTTGGGAGGGCATTCTGACCGACGAACAGTTCCGCGTGCTTCGAGAGGAAGGCACCGAACGCGCGTTCACGGGACCACTCCTGAAGGTGAAGGAACCCGGGACGTTTCATTGCGCCGGATGCAACGCACCGCTCTTCGTCACCGAGACCAAGTTCGAATCCGGCACCGGCTGGCCAAGCTTCTACGAGCCCATCGCCGACCGCGTCGGATCCAAAGAAGACCGGAAGTTTGGAATGGTCCGCACGGAGGTTCACTGCGACGCCTGCGGAGGACACCTCGGGCACGTCTTCGAAGACGGACCGGAGCCTACCGGGCTGCGCTACTGCATCAATTCGGTATCGCTCAACTTCCGGCCGGAATCGCTGCCGGCTCCGCCCGAAGGCGTGGCGCCCAGCTTGAAGTCCACCCAGTAGATTTCGTCGTTTTCGACGTCGACCAGGCAGATTCCATCGACGTCGAACACGTGTCGATACTCGAGCAGCTGACGACGCGTCGCGGCACGCCCGATGTTCGCGGCGACCTCGCCGGTCTTCGCTTCGGCGATGTACCGACCTTCGTCGTCCTCCACCAAGAAGTCCGCGTAAACCCACACCGTCTGCGGCTCGCCGTCCACCACGAGCTCCCAACTACCTTGGAGCTGACGCTCGACGATGGTGAAGCCCGAATTCCGAAGGATCTGTTCGGCGAGGAGCTCGCCTTCCGCGCCGCGCTTGAAGCGCTTGCGCGTAGCTCGAGCGGTGCGCCACTTGGCGACCCAGAGTCGCAGCCAAAGCCACGCAAAAAGGGCCGCCACGCCAATCGCGGCGAGTACGACCCAGGGTTCCTGAAGAAATCGACTCAAGGAACTACCGGAACCACCAGAAGCTAGTGCCGACGACCAGTTCATCACCCATCGACGGGCGGCGTGCGACCAGATTCACCCAGTAGGTTTCGGCGTCTCGAGTCGACTTCAACGGCACCCGGAAGCGCGCCGTGAAGTAGCGGGTCTTGCCCCACTTGGAGGGCGCACCGAGGTCGACTGCGGTCACCGGTTCGTCTTTCCAGTCTTCGGTGTTCGACAACTCGATTCGCAGATTTCCGGCTTCGTCACCGTCAAACGCCGAGGCGTCGACGGGCAGCCGGCAGAGGACGTGCACGTCGACTTCGTTTTCGAAAACTTTCAGCATTTGCGGCAGCACTTCTTCGGTCGGGGCGAAGGGGTCTCCCGAAGTGGTGCACGTGGTCTTGCCTTTCTCGTCCAGAATCGCCCAGCCGTGCTCTTTGAATGCCTCGAAGTGCGCATTCTGGCTCACCTTGGCGACATTGAAAGCGGCGCGGCGTGCCTCGTCAGTCGGCCGGTCACCGCCCGCGAAGAGCACGTCGAAAAATGCAGTTGCGTCTGGTTTGGCAACGAACGCCGGAGCGAGCCGATCTTGGAGCGCATCGTCCGCCTCGTCGAGCTCCGCGCCGACCTCCTGATGGCTCGTCAGTCGGGTCATCACTTCGGGGCCTTCATTCAGGCACGGATGGTCTTCGCGCTGCCAGCCATCGACCGTTCCCCGCCACTCGGCGTAGTAGGTCGAGAAGTCCGTCGCCATCGCTGGCGAGACGCTCTTGGAAGCTTCGATCGCCTTTCGAGCATCGGCGACCGCCGCCTCGCACGCGGCCATGACCCCTGGCGAATTCGCGCCCGTATCGTCCTTCTGATCAGCGGCGCCTCCGCCGCAGCCCAGCAGCATTGATGCGGCAACAAGTGCAATCTTCTTCATTTCGTCCTCCCTAGGGATGCTTCTCGGTGACGCGTCGCAACAACGCCCGGAAAAAACGCAGTTGTTCCTCGGTGTGCGCCGTGTCGGGTTCGGTCTCGAAGGCGTCTACATACCACGCCGCGGCGAGACAAATCTCGTGCAGGTGGACTTCGGCTCGGGAGACGAAGTCTTGCGCGCGTTCGTTGTAGGTGTCGAGCAGCAGTCGATGGCCACCACCTTTCTGGAATGGCTTCTTCACGCCGCGCGTCACGATGGCGATGTCGAAGGCGGGGTCTCCAAAGAACGCCTCGGTCCAATCGATGACGCCTGTGAGGCCTTCGACGGGGACCAGGATGTTCTGGCCGAGGAGGTCTCCGTGCAGAAGCCTCGCGGGACTAGCCGGTGGCAGGTATCGCTCGGCCCACTCGCGCGCCATCGCAAACTCGGGGATGTCGAGCGCTTCGAGAATCGCGACCTCGAACTCGGCGTGATCGCGGCGTGTCTCGGAACCTCCGAGGAAGTCGTCGAATGGCTCGCGCGGCAGCAGATGGACCGCAGCAGCGACCTCGCCAATCAAGGACCACGGACGCTCGACATGACTTCGCGTCCACCGCAAGTCGACCGGCGTTCCCGGCAACAGTTCTTGGATCACGGCGACGCCCGTCTCGAGCCGGATGGAGCCGAGAGGGCGGGGCACCGCGAACGGAAACCCTTGGTTCCTGATCTTTCGAAGGAGCCTCTGTTCGATCGCGGCGCGCTCGGCCTGATCGTCTTCCGCATCCTCGTTGGGAACACGGATTACGACCGAAGTCTCCTCGAACGCATCACCACGCGGGACCAAACATTCGGCGACGAAAGCGTCGTAGGTGAGTCCGTCGCCCAAAAATCGGATTCGCCCGCTCGGCACCTGCACTGGCGCGTCGATCGCCTCGAGCCATTCGCAGAGGACGGCGCGTGCGTCGGCCCAGGTGGGATGCCTTCGTTGTTCGGTCATGGGCGGAGTGTATGCGGTCGCGGGCTAAAGAACTAGCGCGTGCGACTCAGTAGGTCTCGAAGCGACGCGTGAAGTGCGTCGGGCTGCTCGAACGGCAGCAAGTGCCCGGCTTCAGGCACGACCATGAGCCGTGCGCCCGGGATTCGGTCGGCGAGCGCGACGCTGTTCTCCGGGGGGATGAGGCGGTCGTCGCGGCCGGTGATGATGTTTACCGGCATGCGAAGTTGCCCAATTTTGTCGCCAACTTCGTGGCGCGCAGCCGCCTGCAGCTGCGAGAGAAACGCTCGGCCCGAGGTCGGCTGGTCTGCCAACACCGCATCCCAGCGTCGAAACAGCTCAGGTAGCCTGGGCGCGTGCGACTCGTGCGCAAGCAGGTTCCGCGCGTCGGCGAGCGACGTCGACTTGGGGCGCAGGAACATCTTCAAGAGCAGACGATAGGTGTCGGGAGCGGCCATCCGACCGGAACGCAGGCCGGGAGTCGTCGATACGAGGTGTAGTCCGCCGACCAGCTCACCATGCCGAAGCGCAAGGTGCTGCGCGATCATCCCGCCCATCGAGATTCCTACGACCACCGCCGGTTGGTTGTGCTCACGACGCATGACCGCAGCGACGTCGTCGGCCATGTCTGCGATGGTCAACGGCGCACGTCCGAGGTCGGAGTGACCGGCACCACGATTGTCCGGCATCGTCACCGCGAAACCGTCTTCGAGGAGATCGGCAGCGAAGTCCTTCCACATCGCGCCCGGTAGGCCGAGCCCCTGGATGAGCACGATTGGCGAGCCTTCGCCGCCGGTCTGGTAGCTGACTCTGACGCCTTGTCGGCGAACCGATCTCCGCTGAAGCGAAATGTCACGAAAGGGTGCTGTCATTTAATGTCTGTTTTTTTCTGCTAAAAGGTTTTTCGGACGGTGTCGATTCGTTTTGTGCGCCAGCCAAAGGAACACGAACAAGACGAGGATCATATGCCAACGCGTCCCAGCAGCCAACGTTCTCCCTCATGGATCGACTCCATGCTTCGGGGGCTCGCTCTCTTGGCAGCACCGTACATGTGGACGCCTGATCTGGTCGACTTCGCCGAGTCGTAGCCTCGCGGTCATCCACTCCCCCGAGCACACGAAGGCAGGTCCCAGGATCCTCGTCGAACCCGCGCCATCGCACCCAGCGATGCCGCGGGTTTTCTTTATGGGGCGAGCTCTGGGGCGTCGGCTTTCGGCTCCGCCGGGCCATCGTCGGCGACCAGGCGGTTCGATCCGGATTCCACTCCGAACGCGACCGAGAACGTGATTTCATGCTCCCGCGTGTCGACGGTGTCAGCGTGAAAATAGGCGCCCTGGGCGCGGTTGGGCGTGACGTCGATCACGACGTAGCCGCGACGCACCAGGTCGATGTACTTGATGTGCGGGTTCTGTTCCGACAGTCGCATCAAGACGAATTCCGGGAGGGATAGAAGTCCGCGCGAGGTCACCGAGGTGCAGACGAACTCCACCGCGAGGGAACCGTCGCCAGACTCGCTGTCATACGCTTCGGGGTTGTTCGGATCTGGCGTCAGATCGCTCGCCCACGACGTGTGGATGTCACCGGTGAGGACAATGGTGTTGTCGACGTCGTTCGCGCGCAAAGCGTCGAAGAAATTGAACCGAGAAGCGCCGTAGCCGTCCCATTGGTCATTGTTCAACCATTGGCCGCCGCCCTCGGAGTTTGGCGCGCCGTTGGTTTTCAGATGGGCCATCATCACCTGCTGCCCAACGATCCGCCACGCGGCCTTCGAGTCGGCGAGCTGCTTGTGAAACCAGGTCTCCTGGTCGAAGCCGAGGATCGTACGAGATGGGTCGAGCGCGGCTTCGACGTTGTTGACGGTCTCGTCGCGGCCCCAAATCCGCGTGTCGAGCATGATCACGTCCATCAAATCGCCGTACGAAAGGTGGCGCCAGATGCGGCCCTCTTGCTCCGATTCGCGGATGGGCATCCATTCGAAATAGGCCTGGATCGATGCGGCCTTTCGCGCTGCCCACAGGCCTTCGGAAGGGTCGTGATTCTGCGCGCCGTTCTTGTAGGCGTCGTTGGCCGACTCATGGTCGTCCCAGACGACGATGAATGGATGCTGACGGTGGACTTCTTGGAGGTCGGGATCGCGGCGGTAGACGGCGTAGCGCTGCCGATAGTCGGTGAGCGTGATGATCTCGTGGGGCGGTTCGTTGATGCGGCCGTCGAGCTCCGGGCGGTCCGGATCGGGGCTTCTCGCGCCACCTTCGTAGATGTAGTCGCCGAGGTGCATCACGAAATCGAGGTCGGGGCGCTTCGCGATGTCGGCGTAGATGTGAAAGAAGCCGTTCTGATAGTTCGAGCACGAGACCACCGCGAAGCGTGCGCGGTCGTACGCCCCGGCTGGGGCGGTACGCGTGCGTCCGATCGGCGATGTCCGCCCGAGGCACGTGAATCGGAAGTAGTACGTGGTCGCAGGAAGTAGTCCAATCGTGTCGATCTTGACCGTGTAGTCCCGATATTCGTTCGTGTAGACGAACCCCGCATCGAGCCGCTCCTCAAAAGCCGGATCTCGCGCGATCTCCCAGTAGACCTCGACTTCCGCCGGTTTCTCTTCGTCCGTGATCCGCGTCCAGAGGATGACCGAAGAAGGGGTGGGGTCCCCACTCGCAACTCCGTGCGTGAACAAGGTTTCCGGGCCGACCGGGCCGTCGTAGTCGTACTCGGGGAGGGGAAGCTCCTCCATTTCGGCGTTGTCGACGCAGCCGATCAGCGAGGTCGCGACCGGCAGCGTTGCGCCGATGATGCCGGCTTTTCGGAGGAATTCGCGTCGGGTCATCGCCATCGTGGTCTCCGTTCAGAAATACGGGTGGCGGAACGCTACCGACACGCCGGCTCGTGGGCAAGCCGGCAGTTGAGAGGGACTTTCAGCTCTGAAATGCGCCGACCGGACACGACACGCCGGTGCCACCCAGCCCGCAGTAGCCGTTTGGATTCTTCGACAGATACTGCTGGTGATAGGGCTCGGCGTAGTAGAACTCGGGAGCGGCCCGGAGCTCGGTGGTGATCGTTCCGAATCCGGCTTCGTCGAGTTTTGCCTGAAAGGCGTCGCGCGAGGCCTTCGCGGCACGTTCCTGTTCGTCGGAGTAGGTGTAGATCGCGGAGCGGTACTGCGTGCCGACGTCGTTTCCTTGCCGCATGCCCTGAGTTGGGTCGTGGTTCTCCCAGAACACCTGGAGCAACTCTTCGTAAGAGACTTTCTCGGGGTCGAAGACGACGAGCACGATTTCGGTGTGGCCTGTCTTGCCCGAACAGACTTCTTCGTAAGTGGGATTCGGCGTGTAGCCGCCGGAATAGCCGACTGCGGTGGAGTAGACGCCGTCGACCTGCCAGAACTTTCGCTCGGCGCCCCAGAAGCAGCCCATCGCAAACTGCGCGATCTCCATCCCGTCGAAGTCTCCCGCGATGGGGGTTCCAAGCGCGTGATGCTTCGCCGGCACCTCAATGGCGGCATCTCGGCCCGGGAGTGCCGAGTCGGCATCGACCATCTGCGTCTTCTTTCGAAAGAGTGCTTCCATCAGGTTCTGCATCGCGTCTCCTCACGTTCGAGTCGGCCAAACAACGCTCGCCAGATGCGCGACATTTCGCCGGGTTTCGACAAAGTGCCCCCGGTGGGATTCGAACCCACACTGAACGGATTTTAAGTCCGCTGCCTCTACCGGTTGGGCTACGGGGGCGAGCGCGACACGCTAGCCGAGGGGAGCACGACTGAGCAACCCGTTGACCCAACACTGTGAATAGTGCTAGCACTCCCGCCTCGCGAGATGGTGCAGGAAGACGGTGCGAAACCGTCGCTGCCCCCGCAACTGTAAGTGGTGACGAACCGGTTTGAGCCACTGGCCCTTTGGATTTGGGCTGGGAAGGAGCCGGGGAGGACGACCCACGAGCCAGGATATTGCGCCATTCTCCGCGTCTATAACCATACGCTTCGGGCGGAAGTGTCATGGTCGAGCTTGTCCCCGCATCTTCTCGCTCTGGGGGCATACGACCGTGCGTTTTCGTCCTGAGCCAACGCACGGAGCAATCATGAAATTCTCGAATCGAAAGTGGCGGTGGGCCGCGATCTTTGCTGTTGCCCTCGCTGGAACCGCTTGCGGCGATGACGACGGAAACAACGGTACGTCCAACAACGCGACGACGAACAACGTCACGACCAACAACGCGACGACCAACAACGCGACGACCAACAACGGTACGTCCAACAACGCGACGACCAACAACGCGACGACGAACAACGCGACGACGAACAACGCGACGACGAACAACGCGACCACCGTCGACGCCATCGAGGTCGAGGGCACCTGGGATACCCAGTTCGACACCACCGAAGTCATCGACGAGTTCGAGTGGAACAGCGTGCCGATCATCGAGTTCAACAACGACGACAACTACGCGATTCTTCAGAGCCCTGAAGACGACATGTTCACGCCGAATCAGTTCAGTCGTTTGGTGTGGACCGAGCCAGCCGGCGACGTGTTCTACTACTGCACGGTCGATTTCGGGCTCGACACCCTCGAAGAAGCTCAGAATTCCACGTCGACCGCCGACGATACCGACCCAGAGACGGGCGGCTGCGGTGGCGCATTCCCGTGGACGAAGATGACGCGCGTCCAATGAGACGAGCGCTGCTTCCATACTTCATCGTCGTCGCGACCTTGGTAGGCTGCGGCGATGAGGAGGGTTCGACCTATTTCCCGTACGCGTCCGACGTGATCTCCTTCGAAGAGGGCGATGGCGCTGGATATGGGGCGGCCGAGTTTCCCGACAATGTGCTCGGACCTCCGCAGGGGGCCGGCACTGGTCAGGGCGCCACAGAAGGTGTGCTGAGCCTCGGCGTCGGCGGCACGATCATCATCGAGCTGGCTGAACCGGTCGTCGATGGTCCCGGACCCGACCTGGTCGTGTACGAGAACCCATTCTGGGTGAACGGCGACGCGTCGCAGGTCTGGGCCGAGTTCGGCGAAGTATCGGTGAGTCCGGATGGACAGAATTGGCGAACCTTCAATTGCCAGGCCGAGTACGACGACCAGTCGACCTGGACTGGTTGCGCTGGATGGAACCCTGTCTTGCCGCACGCACAGACCGACGAGATCGACCCCGAAGTCACCGGTGGGGACCCCTTCGACCTCGCCGACATCGGCGCCTCGGAGGCTCGGTTCATCCGAATACGCGACCTCGCGAAATCGGGCCTCGGACCGTCTGCCGGATTCGACCTCGACGCGGTCGCGGGAATTTATCGATAGGGTATCTGCGTAGACAGCCGCCAATGGGTTGTATAGGCATGTTCCCCGCACTGGGACGCCTCGCCCCCGCCGCTCTCGACGCATGGAAATTCGACGCCGACAACGCGCTCACCTCCCTTACCGGTCCACACTGTGGTTCCTGGTAGGGGTTGCTGCGTTGTTGATCTACTTCCAGAGCAGTCCGTGGGTGATCGACGAGGAGATTCCTGTCGGGGAACCACTCGAGGTCACTCGCGAAGCGTCGTCCGACGTGCTTCTCGTGCTCGACTACGTCGCGATTCGCGGCTCGGAGCCAACGTTTGAGGGGCGAGACTTCTCCGCGGCGTGGATCAACCTGTTCGAGCAAGAACTCGGTCCGGTGAAGATTGCGACTCCCGAGTCGTTGTCACTCGGCGATGTCGACGAAGCCCGCGTGATCGTTTTGACTCGTTCGGTCTCCAATCAGACTCCGGATCGGCTCGTCGACAGCATTCGGCAACGCGTGCTCGACGGGGCGTTGTTGGTCACCGAGCTGCCGCAAGGGCGCATCCGGGAGAACTACTCGGCGAACGGCAAGGGCGGGATGCAGCGCGGCGAGTCGTTCACGCTCGCCAAGGGGATCGAGGCGCCGTACGACCAGCAGCTCCTCGACCTGCCCGTGGTCACCGAGTACCTCGGTTCGACCACCGGACGAGACCGCGCCGAAACGCTCTTGGCCATTGATGGCGCGCCCGCAATCTACTCGGTGCCAGTGGGCAAAGGGTTCGTCGTCACGATCGACTTTGACTTCGGCGAACAGCTCGTCGCGCTTCAGCAGGGGAAGCCGACCTCGAAGTTCAAGGTCGATGCCAAAGACGGTCAGCCGCGCGCCTCTGACCTGATCGCCTCGGACAAACTCAAGGGGAGCAAGGTGCCGGGCGCCGACCTTCTCGAGCGGTTCGTCTTCTGGAGCGTTATCCAGCGTTACGCGCCGATCCCGGCTTTTTGGCCGTATCCCGGCGCGGCCGACGGCGTTGTCGTCGCGCTGCACGAGGACGGCGAGCTCGGCGATGGCGGTGGTTGGATGCTGGAGTACGAGGTCGAGCGAAAATCGCTTTCGTCGCTCGTCACCACGTGGGATGCCGGCATGACGGCTTCCGAGGCAACCGTGATCAATCGTCGCGGTGGAGACCTCGGAATTGCGTGGAAGATGCAGGAGACACCGGAAGCCGTGGTCGAGTCGTTTGGCTTTGGATCGATTCAGCCGGTCGCAAAGCCGGTGGGCCTCGATGCTCAGTTCGACGCGCTCGTCGAGACGTTCCCGGGCCGCATCGTCACATCGCGCGTCTACGGCGGATGGTGGGACAATACGTGGACGGGGCCGCTTCGGGCGCTCGATTCGCACGGCGTTCGCATCGACACGACGTATTCGGGCGAACAGGCGGCAGGATATGCGTTCGGCACGGGGTTTCCCTACCTCGTCGTCGATGAAGAGGGCGTGCCCCTCGGCATTCGGGAACTCCCGGTCGTGGTGCCCGACAGTCCGACGGAGGGCCCATCGCTCGCCGAGCTGCTGGAGAACTCTCGCAACGGGCACCACAGCGTAATCACGGTCGCGCACGACCCTGCGAGCTTTGCGGACTATCCAGACATGGAGCGTTTCGAGGCCTGGCTCCGGATGTTCGACGAGGCCGAAGCCAACGGTCACATCGTGACGAGCGCAATGAGGCTCGATTCGTTCCTTCGATCCCGCCGCGCTGGAGCGGTTCGGTCGGTGGTGGCGGAAGATGCGACCGTGCCGCGAACCAGTCCGCCGCCGGGCGACGGCGATGAGTCGGCTGCCTCTGAAACAGCGCCCGAGTCGGCGCTATTGATGCGAATCACGGTGGAGGCCAAAGCTCGCGGCATGACTCTGGTGGTCCCGGAGAACGTTCAAGGCCGGACCTTCTTTGCGGCCCGCCAACGGGTGAATCGTGTCGGCGACGAGCTGGTGTCGGGAGAACTTCGTGCCTCGCGCGTGACGCTGATCGGGCATAAGCTCCGCCTGATCGCGCTCGAACGCGGCTTCAATACCATCGACGTGTACTTCCGCTGATATGGCCGCTCAAACCACCATCTCCCAAATCCTTCGAGCGCTGCGCTGGGACTTCCTTGCCATCGCTGTGTTGGCCGGGTTGTGGCTCGGCTACGAGGCGATTGAGGAACCGTCGTTCCGACCGACGACTTCGGAGACGACGAGTGGTTCGCGCCCCCCCGACAGCGCCGAAGGGGACGTGCTTCTGCTTCTGCCCGACACGCCGTCGGCCCCGGCCGGTAAGTTCGAAGAGCTGGACTGTAGCTACCAGTGGTTCAATAGCCTCTGGCAAGAGTATGGGAGCTTTGCGACCGCGCTCACCCGCGACCTGAGTCCGGAAATCTTGGCGGGCCGAAGCGTCGTGATCGTGCCGTATCGAGTTGCCGAGTCGATGCCTCAGAACGGAATCGCGGCGCTCGCGAGTTTTGCGCGTGATGGCGGTCAGCTGGTGCTCGAGCGACCGAGCCAAACATGGGCTTCGTTGACCGGTGTCTCGAGCGGAAAGAAGCTGCGCCACGCGCAGAAGATCACCTCGGTCGAGGGGCTCGACGTTCGCGGCCCCATGCGCAAGCACCTGCCCAACGTACCGCTCGCTGGTCTCATGTCTCGGGCACCTGCGATGGAGCCGTTCCCGGCCGGACCCACCCTCATCGAGGTCGATGGGCAGGCCGGACTCACGGTCCAAACCGTGGGGAAGGGGCGCGTCTACACCTTCTTGTTCGACTTCGGCTGCTCGGTCACCGCGCTGCAGCAGGGCCGCCCGGTCGAGTCGATGCGATTTGGTCTCGAGGGTGAGAAGACCGTACCGGCGTCGAAGCGAATGACCGATGAGCGACTCGCGCAGAATGAAGTGCCCTACGCCGACCTGCTCGAGCGCGCGATTTTCCAGCGCTTGAGCGAGGTGCGACCACTTCCGAGGCTGTGGCTCTACCCCGGGCAGCACTCCGGAGTTTTGTTGATGACGCATCCGGTCTCGAACCAGATGCGAGCCGCGCTTGGCTATGCCGATGCGGCGAGAAAGGCCGAAGCGGTGACGACACTCTTCGTACCGGCCGACGAGTTCACGCGGGAAGAGGCCGGTATCGCCGAGTCGGCCAGGGCCGAGATCGGGTTGCACTGGATAAGAGGCGTCAATCGCAGACCGGTCGCTCGTGCGAGTGGAATCGGCGCGATTCGTCCCTGGATGACAGAACTCGCACTTACCGAGCAGTACTCTCAGGTGAACCTCGCGCTTCCGGCCGAAACGCCCCTGATGGCGGGACGCGTCGAGGGCTCGCAGTTCACCAACGACTGGGCGACCACGTTCTCGCAGCTCGCCGCCGCGAGATTGCGACTCGACTCGAGCCTGGGGCCGACGACCGACGAACAGTTTGGCTACCTCTTTGGCACGGGCTTCCCGTTTTATCCCATCGACGATCGCGGGCTGCCGCTGCCGCTTCTCGAGCTTCCGTACCTGCTCCAAGGGTCGGGCGTTTCGGAATCGCGGCTTGCCGAGTTCCTCGGAAACTCCGAGGCGTACTTCCACCAGTCGGTCACCATTTCGATACCCGCCGAGACGATGCGGAACGACCCCTCCGCCGGGGCGCTCATCGCCTTCCGGGAGTCGTTTCGAATCGCGCGCGAGAAGCGACACTGGGTTGCGAGCGTTGGCGAGTTCATCGCGTTTCTGTCGGCGCGGCGAAACTCGGTGGTCACCAGCCGATGGATGGCCGAAGAGCGAAGACTCGAGATCTCGGTGAACCTGGTTGGCGTGCAGGCGCAGACGCTCGAGAAAGGCGCGTTTCCTGGCCTGGCGATCCCCCGAACCTTCGAAGGAAGTGAGATCACCAGGATCGAAGTCGACGGAGAATCGGTCGAGCTACGAGAACTGGTCACGACCGGACCGAGCCACGATCAGATTCTGGAGCTCGGGGTAGGGCGGCACGAGGTGGTGGTCGAGTACGCTGTGCCGGTGGTGGAGCCGATCGAAGATGAAGAAGAGGAAGACACGCCATGAAACTCTACGATGTCGAAGTGTCAGGCCGTCGACTTCTCGTCGCGACGGGAGTCGGCAGGCGAATCGAAACGTTGGCCACGCGAGTGGCCGTCGGCCTTCCGGTCGCTTCGAGCTTCCTGCTCGCGTTCTTCATGGTCGACATGCTCGGGCCCAAGACGTTCGATGCCGAAAAGGCTGGATACTACGCCTTGTCGGCAGTGCTCCTGGGCGCGCTCTTCGCCGTCGCCTGGTCTGTCTCGGGTGCCATGCGACACGAGGAGTGGGAGCTAGACTTCTCCAGTGGCATCATCCGCTACGAGACACGACTCTCGTGGGGTTCACCCCAGGGCGTCGAGGTCGATGCCTCGAACCTGCGCGGGGTTCGGTGGGTCCAAGCCGGCGTGGGGCGAGAGTCGCGTGTCGAGCTCGAATTCGACGCGAACAACGAGGTCGCGGCCTCGACTCGCCTAGGTAGCGCAAAGCTTCGCGAGGTTGCGGAAGAGTTCCGCCGGCTGGCCGAAGGCGAGCATCTTCCTTTCCAAGAGAGCTAGCTCCTTTGCGCGGAATGCATCACCCGCGCGCTCGCGTTACACTCCCTCGAGAACGAATGCCCTCATCGAGCCGCATATGAAACTCCTGATACGCGCACTCGCAATTGCTCTGACCGTCTCGTTTTCGGTGGCGGCCCCTTCCGTTGCGACGGCGCAGGACTGGGATGTCATCGGCGGCGACGAGCGCGACCGCGAGATCATTCGCCGGTACCAGACGATCCTCGAGCGGACCCCAACCGAGGGCTTCGCGTTCAATCAGATCCTGAAGCGGGTCGGCACCGGAAAGGGCCTCGAAGCGATGATCGACCTGTATGCGCGAAAAGCGCAGCGGGACCCGGACAACGTCGCTCTGCACCTGATCCACGGCCACTTTCTGAAGGCCGCCGAGCGTTTCGAGGAAGCGCTCGCCGCCTATCAAAAGGCTGTCGAACTCGACGGTTCGAATGGAATCGCGCTGCTCGCTCGTGGCGAGGTGAATCTTCTGCTTCAGAAGACGAAGGAAGCGAAAGCCGACTTCGAAAAGGCGCTCAACCTCGAGAAAGACCGCCAGAAGCGCGAAGATATCCTTCGAAAGCTCGCCGACCTCTCGTTTGCCCAACGTGATTGGGACGGGGCGCAGGGTTACTACGACAGGCTCGTCGAGATGAAGCCTCGCGACGAGTTCCTGCGGGCCGAATACGCCGACGTTCTTCGCAAGTACAAGCGATACGAGAAGGCGCTGGAGCAGTACGAAGCGATCTTGGGGCTAGTAGGCGGGAATTCGAAGCGCCGTGCTGAAACGCAGCGCGACATCGGCGACGTCTACCGCGAGATGGGGCAGACCGATAAGGCCATCGCGGCCTACCGCAAGGGGATGGGCTACGTGCGCAAGAGCGTCTGGCTCTATGGCGAGCTGCGCGACCGCATTATCGACACCCACCGACAAACCGACCGGCTCGAAGAGCTCGTGGAGGTCTTCAAGAAGGAGTTCGGCCGATTCGACTACGAAGAGGCGATGATCATGGGCGGGCTGTACGAAGAGCTCGCCCGCGAGGCTGAGGCGCTCGAGGCATACGAGAGAGCCGTGCGGCTGCAGTCGCGAAAGGCCGAGCCGCGCATGCGCATCGTCCGAATCCTCGACCGACGCGGCGAGGACAAGAAGGTCATCGAAGCCTACAAAGACCTCGTTCGCATCGCGCCGCGAGAACATCGATACCAGTTCGACCTGGTTCGCCTGTACTTCCGGCTCGGCGACCGAAAGGCGGCGGAACGCGCGCTCTCGCAAATTGAGTCACGCTTCCGGAACGACCCGGATGTCTATGTCGAGCTCGCCGACACCTACATGCGCTACGAGATGCAGAAAGAGGCGCTCGCCGCGTACAAGCGGTTGGTGCGCCTCGATTCGAAGAACGACGCCTACATCTTGAGCCTCGGCGAGTACTACTATCAAGCGGGCGACCTCGACGAGGCCGTCGACACCTGGATGCGCCTGCTCGACTCTTCGCTCGAGGAGGCCGAAGCCTACGCAAAGCTCGGGCAAGTCCTCGCCGAGCATGGACTTGTCGAGAAGGGCCTCGAGTACTTCCGCAAAGCCGCAGAAGTCGCGCCAAACGATCTCAGCGTACGACGCGGACTCGCGCTCGCCTACGAACGAGCTCGCCGTTGGAACCGTGCAATTGACGAGTGGACCTGGGTTCTCGAGAACGCCGAACACGCGTTCACCGCCAACGAGGCGCGGTCCCGGATCATCGGCGTCTACTATCGACAGCGAACGCTCAAAGCGAAGATGCGCGAGTTCCAGCGGGACTTCTCGAAGACTCCGCCCGATATCGACGCTGGGTTCTTCCTCGCTGAGTCGCAGGTGAAACTCGGCGACTTCACGGAGGCCGAGGAGGTCTATCGTCGGCTCGTGACGCTCGCGCAGAATCGAGGTGAGGACGGCAAGGAGCTCGAGGTCGACAGCCTCCTTTCACTCCACAAGCTTCTGGAGCGAAAGGGCGATCTCGAAGAGGCGATCACGGTTTTGCAGCGCCTCGCCGAACTACTCCCGGAGCGAAAGCGCGACTACTACCACCGTATCGCGGACCTTTCGCTCAAGGTCTATGCGGACGATCAGGCCGTGAAGTACGCGCGTCTTGCGGTCGAGGCGAACCCCGATGACGCTCAGGCGCAGGGTCGCCTGGGCGACGTCTACCGTAAGATGAACAATCTCGAAGCGGCCGCGAACCAGTATCGCACGGCGATCGATATCGATCCGAGAGCGTGGGAGTTGGCGATGAAGCTTGCCGACACGCTGCTCGAACTCGGTCAGCTGGCGGAGGCGGAAGAGGCCTATCGAAACATCCTCAAGCGCGCGAACGACGAAACGCTGATCCTCGACGCGGCCCGCCGTGCGATGTCCCTGGCGTCGGTGGCGGGAAGACTGCCATCGCTCGAAGACGACATCTTCCCACTCGCGTACCGAACTCCAGCCAAGCCGGTCTACACGCAGATTGTGCTGGAGTTTTACCAGCGCATCGTGCGTCCCATTGCATCGATCGCCCACTACGGGCGTGGCGAAGAGCAGCAGCTTGCTGCCGACGAGCTCGACGCGATTGGGGTTCGCGCGCTGCCGCTTTTGCTCGACGCGCTCGCTGCTGATCAGGTCAGCACTCGTGTGACCGCGATCGATTTGCTCGCAGATTTGCGACCTGCCAACGCGGCGTTGCCCGTGGCGCGGGTCGTGGATGACGAAGAGGACCCGCTGCGGATCCGTGCGGCCATGACTGCCGCACAGATTGGCGACAAGCGCGCTGCGGCACCGCTCATTCGTGTTTCGCAGTCAAACGATCCGGTGATGCGAGAACTCGGCATCTGGGCGCTCGGCGCCGTCGGAGGAGACCCTGCGGTGAAGCGACTCACCGAAGTCCTCGTAGAAGGGCAGTCGGCGTACGAGCGAGCGAATGCAGCGGTCGCCCTTGGACGAATCGGAGGCGATGCGGCAACTGCCGCGCTGCTCGCCGCCTACGGTGAGGGAGATCTGAATGGCGCCGCAACCGTCGGGCCTGCCGTGGTCTTGGCGCTCGGTGAGACGAGGTCCGAGAAGGCGGTCCCGGCGCTCAAGATAGCGCTGGATACTGGGTCGGACGAGATTCGAAGCGTCGCGGCGTCGGCGCTGGCCCGAATCGGAAACGACGCGGCAGTGGCGGCACTCTTCACGGCCTATTACTCCGAGCAGCGGAGTGTTCGACAGGTCGCCGCGCGAGGTCTCGCCCAGGCGTCGGCTGGCGAAGCGGCGAGCGACCCGCTTATTCAGCAGATCCGGGAGGAACTCCGATACATCGACGACCGCGAGAAGCGATTCATGTTCGAGAACCTGCTCCGGAACCTGTTGCAACGTTCGGAGTATGTTCCGGCCTCGCGGCCTACGAAGTTCGTCGAGTCTCGACGCCAGGTGATTGTAGATACGCTCCGCAAAGTGAGCTCGGACTCCGACGCGCAGAAGCGCATCCTGTCGGCGACGGTTGTCGCCGGCGGAGACATGTCGATCGGGCCGTTCCGGGCGAGACAAGACGACAAGCTCTTCCGCGGGATTCTCGCCGAGGTGTTCGAGCAGATGGTGCCGAACGAAGAGCAGCCGACATCGTACGCTGTCGCCGGTCTCGCCGGCGCGAGCCAGGTTGCGGCCCTGAAGAAGGGGCTGGGGTCGAAGTCGGCGAAGACTCGCTTCTACGCGGTCGTCGGGCTTTCTGCGGCGGGTACGGACGAGGCGCGCACGGCGCTGCGCGAGGCGCTCGACGACGAAGACCACCTCGTTCGGGCGAAGGCTGCCGAGGGAATTGCGTACGTAGGTTTCGATGCGAAATCGGTGGACGCCGTCGGTCGTGCCGTTTCGGACCCATACCCGGTGGTTCAGGTTGCCGCGGCGAAGGCTCTTGGAGCATCGGACGATGAACGGGCAGTGGCGTATCTGGAAGATGCGCTCAAGGCCGGCGGAGCGCGAGACCTCCAGCGAGCTGCGGTTGGTTCGCTCGCTCGAATCGGTGGGGCGCGCGCGAAGCAGATTCTCGCCCGTTACGCCACGCACTCCGACCCGGTTGTGCGCCAACTCGCCAAGGGGCAACCAGACGGTTGATCACCTGAGGTTTCAGACGTAATCTGCGGGCCCTATCTCTTTTTGGGAGCTTCTGATGGCGAATGCTCGGATTTGTAACAACTGCGGCGCAGTCGTGCCGGAGGGTCACCACTTCTGCGGGCGTTGCGGAGCTCGTTACGATGAAGACGGCGATCCGTCGGCCAACGAGACGATGTTCTTCGGTGCCATGCAGGCGCCGGGGCGTGCGAAACTCATCCTGATCAAGGGTGAAGGTCTCGAGGGGCTCAGCTACCACCTGAACGCCACGGAACATGTCGCAGGTCGGAAGCAGGGCGCGATTCTCTTCCCTGAAGACAATTACCTGAGCCCGAAGCACGCGACGTTCGTCTATCGCGACAACATTCTGTACCTGCGTGACGAAGGCAGTCACAACGGCACGTATCTGCGCATCCGAGAGCCGCAGGCGCTCGGCGACGGCGACCACGTCATGGTGGGCGAGCAGCTGCTGAAGATCGAAATGCTCGATCTGCGGCGTGAGTATCCGATGCGGGAGGACACGCTCATGTACGTGTCTCCGCCAAAAGACTACCACTTCCGCGTCCTTCAGGTTCTTCGCGGCGGTCGCCCGGGCAAATCATATTGCTCGGTGAACAACGATGTCATCATCGGCCGGGAAGGGTGCGACATGAACTTTGGCGAGGACCGCCATCTTTCGCGCAAGCACGCTCGCCTCACGTGGAAAGACGGGCGAGTCGTGGTTCAAGACCTCGAGTCGAAGAACGGAACGTTCGTGCGAATCACGGAGTCTCAGCGCCTTCAACATTCGGACTACGTGCGATTCGGTTCGGAGCTGATGCGCGTCGAGATCAACGAGTAGCGTTCGCCGCAAGAAATCAAAAAGGCCAACCTGATTCAGGTTGGCCTTTTTTGTTCTTGGTTCAACTCGTGTTCAGTCGGCCATTTCCGCTTCGCGAACGACGTTCTCGGCGTGAAGGCCTTTGGGACCTTCTTTCAACTCGAACGAAACCGTCTCTCCCTGGCGAAGCGTCTTGAAACCGTCCCCCTGAATTTGGCTGTAGTGCACGAAGATATCTTCTTCATCGGACACTCGGTTAATGAAACCGAAGCCTTTTGCATTGTTGAACCATTTGACTGAACCTTTGTTCATCGGATCCTCCCGTTTACAACGTGTTGGCGCGACTGAAGAAGCCACCAACGGAGCATCCACCGACCCCCGGTGAACGTGCCGCGATTGTAGGAGACTATCTCACAGTCACGGCAAGTATAAGTGTTCCATCTGGTTGAACGTCAAGGCTTTTTTTGATTACGTCACGGCTACAATTTTACACCTAGCGGCGCCGCCGCGTCGGTCGTGCGCCGAACTACTTTTTCGCTTTTGTCTCGTAGCGTTGGATGCTGGCCTTGGCTTTTTTGGCATAGGGGCCGTCGGGAGCGTAGCGAAGGTAGGAGCGCAAAGAGTCGATCGCTTCCTGCCATTTTTCCTGTCGTGCGAGCACGGAGGCCTTGTTGAAGTAGCTATTGGCGAAGGACGGAGCCATGGCGTGAACTTCTTCGTAGAGCTCGACAGCGACCTGGTAGTTGTCCTGGAGGTGCTGAATGAGGGCGAGTCCGTGAAGCGCAGCGGGTTCGTCTGGAGCGACGTCGCGGAGGTGTTCGAACGTTGCGGTCGCTTCCTCGAAGCGCCGCAGGAACACGTAGGCCGCGCCGATGTTGATCAACGAATCGACGTGGGTGCCGTCGCGATAGCTGAGTCCGGCGCGGTACGCGGCGATCGACTCCTTGTACATGCCTCGCTCTTGATAGATGTTTCCGAGGTTGTAGTAGACCTCAGCTTGGTCCGCGCCACCGTTTTGAAATGCTTGCTCGATCGAACCGAGCGCGAGTTCGAACTCGGCGGAACGCGAATGAGCGATCGCTTTGTTCATGTGCGCGTCCCATCGCTTTGGGTCCTTTTCGACCGCTTTCGAGTATTCTCGAATCGCGGATCGGTAGTCCTCTTCGTTCAACGCGGCGTTGCCGGCGAGGAAGAACTCTTGTGCGGTTGGTCCAGTTTCTACGGCGTCTGGACGAACATTGCGGTCGGAATTGTTTCCACATCCGAGCGCGGTCGTGGCGATGATGAGCACAACGGCCGAAGCGAGTCGGAGCATGGGAGCCTCGTATGTTTGGAGAAATTGCATTGGTCAGACGATATAAAGCGGTCTTGTTGGTGGCAACCGCGCTCGCGCTATCGAGCGCATGTGCATCGGTGCCGGTCGAAGAAAAACCACCCGAACGGCTCATAGACGAACCACCACCCGCCCGAATTCTCTTCGAATCCGCCAAAGACGTTTTCGCCGAGCAGGGGATCCAGTCGGCGCTCGTCGCCGAAGAGGCCATGGTCATCGCCTCGCAGTGGAGCCAGGTCAACCGAGAGCTGCGACACCGCATCATGGTTCGTGTCGCCGAAGTTCATGGAGGACGCGGCGTCAGCCTCACGGTCACGTCCGAGTACCTCCGCCGCAAAATCGATGCAGGCGAAGAATTCTGGATCCCCGCGCAAGACCAGCTCACCAAACAGCGAAAGTCCAAAGACGAGCTCGAGATGGGGAAGGCCATCAAGGAAAGATATGAAGAGCGTCGCGAGTGACCTTGCGCCGTTCGCATCGAATCCTGCCCTTGAGTATGATGCCCGCGCCACGCACCGAAAGGTCCGAAGTGAAGCGATTCATCACTACGATTTTCGCGGCGATCGCCGTTTTTGCTCCGTCGCTCGTCGACGCGGGTGACGGAGTCGTGGTGGTCGGTTCTGGGGGCAGCACCGGCGTGCGTGTGCTCGACCTCGAATCCAACGATGGAGCAGAAGTCGTCATCGACCAGGGGCGCCGACGCGTGCTGCCCATCGCTGAAGGCCCTCAGGTCATCAACGACGTTCGAATCCTGCCCGACGGAAGCCACCTCGTTTCGGGCGGCGACGCGCTCGGGCTCATCGTGACCGATGAAGATGGCGAAGAGATCTTCCGACTCAGCCGGCAGGCCGCCTTCGGCGCCGTCGCCACGGCCGTGGTTGGCAGCTACTTCTCGGGGGCCCAACCGTCGCGAATCGTGCTCGGAAGCGACACGGTAGGCGCGGTCGTCGTGCGGCAAGTGTCGAGCGAACGACTGCTCCTGTTCGATTCGACCCGACTTGGCGAAAGTAGGGGGCAGCACGCTGACGTCGCGGTGCTCCCCGACAACACGATCGTCGTTGCGGCCAACTATCCGGCCGCGAGAATCTCGTCGCTCGACTTTCTGACCATCGAGGACGGAATCATCTCCAAGCGGCGGTTCTCCGACCAAGAGAATTTGAGCCACCCGGCCGACACGATCCTCGATCCGGCGTTCGCAGATATTCGAGATGTCCACGGATTCGGCGGCGAAACTCCGGGCGACGTCCTCGTGGTCACGCGAACTCGGGCGTTTCGCCTCGCCGCCGACGGCACAATCACCTGGACCGTCACGTTGGGGGACATCGGAATCGGCGGCGAGTTTGCCGCGGGTGTCGTGCTGCCATCCGGACGAATCGCCCTGGCATCGTTCGAACCGGGCAGGTGGGTAGACCCGCACCCCAACCACCGCGTCGCCTGGCTCGAACCCGACGGTACTTTCGACGGACTCGTCTCGGGGCCGCTCGAATCGGCTCCGGTCAGCATCGACGCTCTCGATGGTCATGGCGGGACCGGCACCACTGGCTTCACAGCTGGCCTCGAAGAACTGCCGCTGGGCGATCCAAGTCTTCTCGCCTTGCGCTCCGGCATCTACGTGAGCGGCACCAAATTCCCGCTCGGCTCCAGAATTACGGTCAGCACGGCCATCGACTACACCGGCGCAAACGCTGTTTCGCTCGAACGAGCGCGCGTCGTTGGTGCGCCAGCGATCGACGCCTCGTGCGAGACCGTCGACGTTCCAGTCATCGACTTTGCGAGAGACGATTCGGTGACGATCTTGGCCGGCGAGTCTTATCCGCTGAGCGGTTCGCGCAATGTGGACTCGGTGTTCGATTTTGGCCCGTGGTGTGTTTGGGTTCAGGTCGCCGAAACGAACGGTCGCGTGCGTCGCATCGGCGACTTTGCGACCTTCGAAGTGGTTCGACAGGGCGGTGACGCTGGAGGAGAGCCGATCCCGGGCACCACGCTCGGGTTTGGGGGCTCCGATTCGGATGCGGGCATGTCGGATGCCGGCGCCGACGGCGGAGGTGATTCCGGTGGCGGCGGCGAAGGCGGCTGCGGATGCGCCACGGGCCAATCCGCGTTCGACGCTTCGGCGCTCCTGTTGCTCGTCGCGTTTTTCGCGAGGCGCCGTCGACAATGAGATGGCTCGTTGTCGCGATATTCGCCCTCAGTATGAGCTGTTCCGATCGAGTCGAAGAACAGCGAGGGGTCATCGATCCGGGCATTGCCGGCGGAGATGACTCCGATGCCGGCGCACCTCCGGTTGTGGACTCCGTTCGTTCCCTCTGTTCCCCGGGCACCGCACGGTGTGTGGGCGAGAATTCACCCTTCATCGAGCGATGCGAAGCCGACGGAGAATCCCGCGTTCGTGACCAATGTGAACCAGGCGAGGTTTGTCGCAACCGGCGATGTGTGCCGTTCGCCTGTACACCGGGGACATCCGTCTGCGTCGGCAATCTCGAAGCGACCTGCGACCCAACTGGGGCCGCGGTGGTCGACGCGGAGGAGTGCAGCGATTCGTCGGTCTGCGAGGGAGGCAGTTGCGTCGACCTCTGCGCCCGCGCCGTTCGCAATGGCAGCTACATTGGATGCGAGTACGTCGCGGCGCGACTGCCGAACTTCTATGACGCCGAATTCTCGGACGACGTTTTCCCGTTCGGTGTCGTCGTGGCGAACTCGAATGCGTTCGCCGAAGCGACGGTCTCGTTCACCCGCGGCACGGTGACGGACGGAGACCCCGTTCGCCTCTGGACCCCGGATTCGATTCAGCTGGCCAACGGGCGAAGCCTCTTTGTGCAGAGCGAGATTCTCGCCGCGGACGGGACGACCGAGCCGATCGACGAACTGCCGGTGACCATCCCTCCGGGAGGGGCGGCCGTGGTGCTCGTGGCCGAAGTCGACAAGCTCGTTCGCATTCGGTCGAATCGCCCGGTCTCGGCGTATCAATTCAGCCCATACTGCTGCAATTCGACGTATACCAATGATGGGTCGCTCCTGTTCCCCGTGAACACGTGGGGTTCGCGCTATCGGGCGATCGGCTATCCGTCGTTCCCGTATGTCGGTGACCCGTATCTGGCGGTGCTTTCGACGACCGGGCAGCAGATTCAGCTCGATGCCGATCGTGCAGTACGCGTCGACGGATCTCCCGTGGAGCCGGGCGAGAGCTTCACCGTCATGGCAAATCAAACGACCCTGATCGCGCCACTCGAAACGAGCTTGCCCGACCGGCCGGACCAAGACTCAGACTTGTCGGGAATCGCGCTCACGAGCGAGCAGCCGTTCGCTGTGTTTTCTGGGCATCCGTGTACGTTCGCCCCCGAAGACCTGTTTGCGTGCGATCACCTCGAGGAGCAGCTGCCACCGGCCAACACGCTCGGCCGGTCGTATCTCCTCTCACCCATTCGAAGGCGCGCCGTGGACTCCAAGGGAGAGGGCGTCTACTGGCGAATCACGGCCGATGAATCGGCGACCCTTCGATTCGACCCGCCGTTCTCCGAGCTGAATCTGATACCTGCAGCGTCGAATCGCACGCGGCAGTGTAGCACTCTGGTGACGAACGAGACGCTGACGCTGGCGGCGGGGGAGACTTGCGAGTTCGGCACGCTCGATGGACTGGCCGTGACCTCGACAGGTGATGTGATTGTGGCGGGAGTGCTGTCGGGGCAAGAGTCGACGGGCCTCGCGTCGCTCGGCGCAAATGCAGGGGACCCGTCGTTGTTCGTCGTGCCGCCCGCAGCACAGTTTCGGAACAACTACGCTTTCATCGCCCCGCCTACCTACGCCCGGAATCACGTCACGATCGCGGCGCCAGCTGGTCAGGCAGTCGTGCTCGATGGCCGCAACATCGAAGCGGCATTTCGCAACCAACTCACGAAAGTGCGCGTCGACGGTCAAACATGGGATCTGTTCGTGGTGGCGATCGAGCCCGGACTTCACTCCATCGAGTCGGAACGACCGTTTGGCATCATGGTCTATGCCATGGACGACTACGTGAGCTACGCCTTCGTGGGTGGTCTCGACTTGCTGCCGAAGGGCTCCGACTGACCTACTGGGTGGCCTTGAGCGCGGAATCCACGGCTACGTCTTCTCGATGAAGATGGCGGCCGGCGTGGTCGATCCGCTCTGGAAGGCTCTTGTGGTCGATGATCGTCTCGAATTTGGGCGCGATTCGGGCTTCGACGTACACGGACCCATCGCCGAGCAGCGTGATTACGGTGACCGCCCGCGGCGAATCACGTCGCGTCCCAATGAGTGGTCGCGGTCCACTTCCGAGCGCGGCAGCGCCCACGTACCGAACGTCGCCGCGACGCCCGGGGTAATAAGCGTGGTGATGCCCCGTAACGACCACATCCACACCGAACTCCTCGAGCATCGATTCCAATTCAGGGTCGGCGAGCACCTCCCACTCGCGACCGATGGCGAATGGAAGGGGAGGTACATGCCCGAACATTACGATCGCGCGGGCGCTGCGATTGTCTCGCAAGGTCTCGCGGAGCCAATCGAGCTGGGTCGGATCGAGTGGACCGACAGTCGTCGCGTCGATACCGAGGAACAAAACCCCCGAGTGGTCGAAGCCGTAGTAGAAAGGCCAGTTGGATCCGCGCACGAACTTGCGGTCCGGCTGTCGGTCCTCCCAAACACGACGATACGTGGAGCGTTCGATCGCAAAGGCAGGGCCTGCCGCCCCATCGTGGTTGCCGGGCGTGACGTAGAGGGGGTAGCCGGCTTCTGCGAGGGGGATTGCGAACACCCGGTCGAAAGCCCGCCACATTGCATCGTAGTCCAAGCCTCGCTTCTGGCCGGCCACCATGTCGCCCGCCACCAACACGAGGTCAGGACGCAGCTCGTCGGCGATCCAGCGTGCCGCGAGACCTACTTGTGGACCGTAGACCGTCTTGCCGTAGCTCGGATTCATGTCGGCAACGACCGCGATGATTACAGCGCCTGGCGGTCGCCATTCGCGCGCGCGGTCGAGCACCGACTCGGCGACGGCCAGCGCCTCGCGTGGAACGAAGGGCGGCGTCGGAGGCTTTTGCTCGAGGCTGGGCGGGTATGGAGGAATCGGATCGGCCGTTCCTGAACCGGTGGCGCATGCCGAAAGGAGCAGCGCCAGAATCATTGTGGTGTACAGCCGCATCGAAATTCCGTGAGCACGAATGCCGGCATTCTTTCGGCTCGCGCCTGTCGTGTCAAAAGGCGGCTTGCCTTCGCAGCCCGCGCGGCGACACTTCTGCCTCGACACGCTCGGAGTAGACCATGGCCACACACGAACTCGATGATGGAACCCAACTGCATTACGAAACCGGCGGCTGGGATCGCGACCGCCCTGTAGTCGTTTTCCTGAACGGGATGACTCAGTCGACGCAGCACTGGAAGTCGCATGTACGGGCGTTCGAAGAACACTTTCGCGTGATCACATACGACGCGCGAGGGCAGGGCGGAATGCCGACCGGCGAGGTGGAGCTCACCCTCGAACAGCATGCCGAAGACCTCGCGAGCTTGTTCGACTCGCTCGACGTCGCCCGCGCACACCTCGTCGGATTCAGCCATGGAGCTCGGGTGGCGCTGGCGTTTGCAAATGAGTTCCCAGACCGACTGGACCAGCTGGTCCTCGTTTCGGCCACGGCTCGCCCCGACGGTTTGGCGCGTGCCATCATTCGCTCTTGGCGCGAAGTTCTCCGCCTCGGCGGCCTCGAAGCGATGGCCTGGACCTCGCTGTCGGATATCCTCGGGGCCAGATATCTCGAGCAAAACGAGCGGATTATCCCCGGCATCATCAAGGCATCTACGCAGCGAAACAGCGCCGAAGGGGTGGAACGTCTGCTCGACGCGATGATGGACTATCCCGACCTGAGCGACCTCGCGGAAGGTGTCATGGCGCCCACGCTCGTGATCTCTGCTGACCACGACCTGCTCGTCACCGTCGACGGTGCCAAGGAGCTCGCGGCGCTGACCAAGGGGCGACACGAACTCATCGAAGACTGCGGGCATACGATTCCAATTGAACGTCCCGAAGCGTTTCGTGCGCTCGTCATCGACTTCCTGTCGTGAAAACCTACTACTCCAGCGCATACACGGTGCCGTTGCCCGACGGGCATCGTTTCCCGATGGAGAAGTACGCGCTCATTCGCAACGCCCTCCCAGCGAGGGCGGGACTGCCGGAAGAGTGGATCCAAGAGAGTCCGCTCATTACGCGCTCCGAAGTCGCCATGGTCCACGACGCGACCTACCACGACGCATTCGTCGAAGGCCGCCTCGACCGCCGTCACATGCGCCGAATCGGCTTTCCGTGGAGCGCTGAGCTGGTCGGGCGCATCCAGACGACGGTCGGGGGAACACTCGCGGCGGCGCGCACGGCGCTCGTCGAAGGCCTGGGAACCAACCTTGCCGGGGGCACGCATCATGCGCGGCGTGCCGACGGGGAGGGTTTCTGCGTGTTCAACGATATCGCGGTCGCGGCGGCGAACGTGCTCGCGATGGGCGAAGTGTCGCGCGTTGCCGTCGTGGACCTGGACGTTCACCAGGGCAATGGCACCGCAGAGCTAATTGGCGGCCGCGACGAAGTCTTCCTGCTCAGTGTGCACGGCGAGAAGAACTACCCGTTTGTGAAGGTCGAAGCCGATATCGATCTGGGACTTCCCGACCATTGCGGGGCCGAACGATTCCTCGAGGCGGTCGCCGTCGTACTGCCAGCAGCGTTCGAGTTCGAGCCAGACATCGTGTTCTACCAGGCCGGAGTCGACGTGATTGCGACCGATACGCTCGGCCGGCTCTCGCTCGATGCTTCGGCCGTCTACGACCGCGACCGGTTGGTGTTCGAGGCCGTACGGGCAGCGGGCGTTCCACTCGCGCTCGTGCTTGGCGGCGGCTATGCCGATCCCATCGAAGACACCGTCGCGGCGCACGTACAAACCTACCGCGCCCTCAACGACGTTTTTTGTCTCTGGTGATTGAAGAGTTTCGCTGGCGCGCAGTTTCTCGAATTGCGGTGGGGCCTCGGAGATACCGCGTATTGACTCCGCAATCACAACTATCTAAAAAGTTGTTGAGTTAATCGGTCGGGAATCCGGGTATTAACTTTACCAAATTGGTCAAGAACCTCGCATGCGCCTTTCAAATCGCGCCATATATGCCATCCGGGCACTCTTCGACATCGCGTATCACGGCGATGGAGAACCAGTTCAGGTGAAGGATGTTGCCGACCGAGAGGGCATTCCGATCCGTTTTCTGGAGCAGATCTTTCAGGACCTGAAGCGGGCGACGCTGGTGCGGAGCAAGCGAGGGCCGAAGGGCGGTTACCGATTGGTGCCGGCTCCGGCGGAAGTCTCGCTCTTTGATATACTCGAGGCGCTCGATGAGCTGCCGCAGCTCCCTGAGATTTGCGACGACGAGGGGATCAACGTGGCAGACGTGGTAGCTGACGAGCTGGTCGAGCAGATGCGAAACACGTGGCGAGGGGTCACGTTGGAAGACTTGAAGACTCGCGGTGAGGAGATGGGCGTGTCGCGAGAGGGGTTTGAGGGGTTTGTCTATGTCATCTGAAGCAATTGTCGCTGGATCCGGTCCGTGCGAGGGAAGGGCGGAGCGAATCGAACAGCTCATCGGCAACACGCCGATGGTTCGGCTCAGGCGCGTCGGCAATCCTGACGCTGCGCCCATCTTCGTGAAGCTCGAGGACCGCAATCCGAGCGGAAGTATTCGCGACCGATACCTCCTCGAAATTTTGCAGCACGCACTAACGGCCGACCAACTTCGGCCCGGAGACACCATCGTGCTCGCCGGCATCGACGATTCGGCGGTTTCGGGGGCGTTCGTTGCACACCTGGCGGGGCTCGAGACACGAGTGCACGCGCCCAAAGCGAGCTCGCGACGCCTCGTACCGCTGCTCGAGCGATTCGGTGCCCACATCGTGTGGGAAGACACGGACAATTTGCGTGAGAGTGTTCTTTCCGCAGCCCGTTGGGCGCGCGAGAACACGACGGCCCTCTTCGTCGACGGATTCCGACGCCAGGCCGTGCGAAACGCCTACGGTACGATGGCGCGAGAGATCGTGACTGCGTTGGAGCCGATTCCGCTGGGGGCGTTCATCACTTCGGTGACCTCCGGCGGTACATATCGCGAGGTTTCTCGCGAGCTGTTGCAGCGTCAACCGAATGCGCAAGTTGCCGGAGTGCGCCTCGTCGAGAACCAGTTTGCAACCGACGCCGAACTCGAAGGTGTGAGCGCCATGAGCCTCGCCGACGTTTGGGAATGGCGCGATCGCGTGGCCCAGAAGGAAGGGCTCTTGCTCAGCCCAAAGGGCGCCGCGTGCGTCAAAGTCGCAGTCGATCTTCAACAGACCGTTCCGGCCGACCGAGCCATCGTGGCGCTCAACCCCGACGCGGGTCAGCGCTATCTCGGATGGGAGTCGGCCTCCCTCTTTCAAACCAAGTCGAACCTCAAATAGGAACCAAAATGGCTATCGAAATTCGTATCCCGACCCCTCTTCGCAAGTACACGAGCAACCTGGAGGCGGTCGAAGTCGACGGCGGAAACGTTGGCGAAGCGCTCTCGAGTCTCACCGATTCTCACCCCGAGCTGAAGAGCCGCATCTTCACCGACGACGGCAAAGTCCGACGATTCGTGAACATCTTCGCAAACGACGAAGACATTCGCTTCCAGGACAACCTCGAGACGGCGCTGGCCGACGGTGACAGCGTTTCGATCGTTCCGGCAATCGCCGGGGGCGCCGCGTGAGCGGATTCTTCGCCACCGAAGAACTCGCCCGACGTCCGCGTCGGCGCGATTCGCTCGTCGAACTCATCGGGCACACCCCGCTCGTGCGGCTGCGGCATGTCACGGTTGGGCTGCCGAGCTCCGTCGAAGTTTGGGCGAAGCTCGAGTTCATGAATCCGGGCGGTTCCATCAAGGACCGGCCTGCGCGTCAGATCGTGACCGAGGCGCTCGACTCGGGCGCGCTGACCCGGGAGAAGACCCTCATCGACGCGACGAGCGGCAACACTGGGATCGCCTATGCGATGCTCGGCGCCGCTCTCGACATCGATGTGGTGCTCGTGATGCCCGAGAACGTCTCCGAGGCTCGGAAGAACATCGTCGAGACGTACGGGGCGCGCATCGTCTACTCGAGCCCTCTCGAAGGCTCTGACGGCGCGATTCGTATGGTCCGCGAACTCGTGGCCAACGAACCCGACCGCTACTTCTACGCCGATCAGTACTCGAACCCGGCCAATCCTCGGGCGCACGAGACCACCACGGCCCCAGAAATCTGGGAGCAGACTCGTGGTCGTGTCACCCACTTCGTCGCGGCTACGGGCACGTCGGGCACAATCATGGGCACGACGCGTGGTCTGAAGCGATTCAACGAAGAGATCTGGTGCGTCGGGTGCCAACCCGAAGACTCGTTCCATGGACTCGAAGGGCTCAAGCATATGCCGAGCTCGATCGTCCCGAAGATCTACGATGAATCGATCCTCGACGAAGTCCGTTGGCTCGAAACCGAGGCCGGTTGGGACATGGCCGAACGTCTCGCCGCCGAAGAGGGCATCCCGGCGGGCAACTCCGCCGGGGCGAACGTCGTTGCCGCGCTGGAGCTCGGTGCGACGCTCGAATCGGGCGTCATCGTGACCATCATTTGCGACAACGCCGACCGATACCTGGGAGAGTGAAGATGAACTGGTGGACGGAGTGCGGGCCCGCAGTCGCCGAGTGGCTAGAGGAGCACTACCCTGAGGAGGGCTGCGGAATCATCGTCGATTCGGATTCGGGGCCTCGATTCATCGCGTGTGAGAATCTGGCGAACAAGTACCACGCGCTCGATCCCGAGATGTATCCACGCACGGCCGAGACGTTCTACATCATCAACCCGATGGAGTTCGCAAAGGCGGAGGGCCGCGGCGAGGAGGTCCGGTACATCGTGCACAGCCACGCCGATGTGGGCGACTACTTCTCAGACGAAGACGTCGCTGGCGCGCTCATCCCCACGGAAGATGGAGAGGCCAAGGAGCCGTCTTACCCCGGGATTGGCTATCTGGTGGTTTCCGTGCGCGATGGCGCGGCCGACCACGCCACGCTCTTCGAGTTTGATTCGGAGGACGAACGTGGATTCCCGGCCGCGGCAGCCTGGGTGGTCGAGGGCGGCGAGTTCAGTCCAGTCGACTGATCAATCTGACTTCTTTGGGTCGGAGTTCCCGTCGGATTTGCCGTCCGACTTCCCGCCTTTGCGACGTCGCCGACGTCGAGACTTCTTCTGGCCATCCGACGTCTTACCGCTCTTCTTGCCGCCGCTCTTCTTGTCGCCGCTCTTTGGGGCGCCGTCCTTCTGGCCACCGCCGGACTTGTTGTCGTCTTTCTTTGCGCCCGAATCGTTGGAGCGTCCGCTCTTTTTCTTTCCGGAGCGGCGGCCCCGGCGTCGACGCGATGACCCCTTCTTTCCGGACTGCTTCTGTTTGGTGGTCGAATCACCTTCGGAGTTTTGGGATTGCTTCGAGCCGCGCGCACGCCGGCGTCGACGGCGCTTGGGCTTGTCGGCGGCGTCGGGGTCGGCTCCGGGGTCGTCTTCCAGGGTCACCGGCGAGAGTCCGTCCCACAGGTAGTCGGTCGGGTTCACCTTCGGTGGTTCTGGACCGTCGCCATTCTTGTCGAGCAAGATGACGTCTTCGAGTCCAAACGTTTTGCGGCCGCCATCATCGAGATCGACCTGCACTCGTCGGTTGATGACGTCCACGTCCAGAATCGTGCCCGCACCGAGCTCGGTCCGAACCTTTTTGCCCGAACGGGGCAGGCGCTTTCGCTCTTTGCGATAGAGCTGCTGCTCGTAGACGAGGCAGCACATCAAGCGTCCGCACTGGCCCGAGACCTTCTTCGGGTTCAACGTCATCCCCTGGTCTTTGGCCATCCGAATCGAAACGGGTTCGAACTTCTCGAGGAACGTGGAGCAGCAGAGTTCTCGACCGCACGGACCGATACCGCCAATCATACGCGTTCCGTCACGCACGCCGATCTGATGCATCTCGATTCGTGTGCGGAACCGGTGCGCGAGGTCCTTCACGAGATCTCGGAAATCGACCCTGCCGTCGGCCGAGAAGAAGAACACGATCTTGGAGCCGTCATGAATCCATTGGGCGCGGACCAGCTTCATCGGCAGTTTCCGCGCGCGGATCCGCTGAATCGCAAAGGTGTACGCGTCTTTCTCCATCTGCTGATTGCGTTGCGCTTGCAGCAGGTCGTGGTCATTTGCGATGCGGAGCACCCGCATCAGGCTGCCCTTCGGGGCAACCTCACGATGGACATGGCTTCGCACGGTCGCGATGACCTGTCCCTTTTCACCCTCGACGATCACGTTGTCGCCAGGCTGAATGCGGAGTTCCTGGGCATCGTACTGGTGCTTGAGGAAGTTCGTTCGATACTCGACGAGCACCACGTTGTAGAGCGCGCTCGAGCCTCCGAATGGCTTGCCCTGAAGGTCGAATCCGGTTGTCGTTTCGGCGCTCATCGGCCCTGCGTTTCGGAGAGTTGGAGGAGTAGATCCTCAGCGACGAGCTGAGGGTTCACATTTCGGTCGAGGAGGTTTGCCGCCTCACCGATGGAGTCGGCCAGTTGAGCCGCTCGCGTTGCGCCGAGCCGAGATGCCATACGCGACAGTGGTTCGGCGAGGTCGCTGTTTACGATGCGGTCTGTCGAATCGGTCGCGGCACACACGGCGAGGTCGCGGAAGAGAACTCGTAGAACGTCGAGGCGTTCTTCGAGGCGATTCCGTTCCTTGCGGCCGATCTGCTCGGCGAAGTCGAGCAGCTCCGCGGGACGGTCCGCCTCGATTCGCTGAAGAGCGTTCATCAGGTCAGCGCGCTCTTCGAGGATGCCCGACTCGAGCACTTCGATGGCGCGTCCCAGACTACCTTCACCAAAACCGGCGGCCACTTCGAGCGTCGCAGGGGAGGGCGGTTCATCCCCTTCGGCCGCAATACTCGCCGTGTGCTGACCGAGTAGCCGAGTGACGATGGATGGATCGAGCGCGCCAAATCGGACCATCTGGCAGCGTGAAAGGATGGTGTCGAGCAGGCTCTGAGGCTGATCGGTGACCAAGATGATCTTCATCTGGGCCGGAGGTTCTTCCAGGGTCTTCAAGAGCGCGTTGGCACCCTCTTCGGTCATGTCGTGCATTCGATCGATGACGACGACCTGAAACCGCGCTTCGAAAGGCCGCGAGGCCGCGGCGCGCAAAATCTCCCGGACCTGCGCGATCTTGATCGACCGGCCGTCAGGCTCGACGAACCGAACGTCGGGATGTTGTTCGCGCTCGATCTTTCGGCAGCTGAGGCAAGCTCCGCAGGCGGGCGCCCACTCATCTTCGGGGCGCTCGATGCAGTTCAGTGCGGCCGCGTACGCCCGCGCAGCGGTCGCTTTGCCCACGCCCCTGGGCCCGACGAACAGATAGGCGTGGTGTATGCGACCTTGCTCGACCGCGCGCTGTAGCACGGCCTTTGCGGCGTCATGGCCTTCGATTGCGTTCCAGGAGAGCACGGGATTCCGGCGCTAGGGAAGAGGGCGAACTGTAGGGACGCGGAGAGATCCGTGTCAACGGCTCATCGCTCGAATGCCACGTACACCACGCGGCCGCCTCGGATGACTTTGAAGCGGACGACTTCGCCTTGCTTCATCGCCTTGATCGCGACGTCGAACTGGCCGACGTCCTTGATGGCGGAGCTGCCGACTTCGGTAATCACGTCGCGTTGACGCAGGCCAGATCCCTTCGCCGGCGACTCCTCATCGATCGCGGTGACGACCACGCCGTCGGAAGATTTTGCCCCGAGCTGGCGAGCGAGCGACTCACCGAGTGCTTTGACTTCGACCCCGAGCTCCGAAAGCTCGGGGCTCGGAGCTGCACGCGACTTGGTCTTGAAGCTCGGCGGCGTCTGGTTCGGCAGCTCTTCGAGCTCGACGTCGTAGGTGAGCTCTTTGCCTCCACGCACGAGCTCGATGGGGACCGAACGGCCCGTTCCCGCGGTAGAAGCGAGCCAGGGGAGTTGGTCGCTGGTGCGGATTCGCTTGCCGTCGAACGTCAGAATGACATCACCAGACAGAAGGCCGGCGTCTTCAGCCGGTGAACCGTCGATGACCTCCGTGACCAGCGCGCCACCAGAAGTCTTCAGCCCAAAGCTCTTCGCCAGATTTGGGGTGACCTCCTGGATTCGAATGCCCAGCCAGGTTCGGATGATGTAGCCGTTGCGCTGCAGCTGCGGCACGAGCGTCTTGACGATGTTGATCGGGATGGCGAAGCCGATGCCTTGCCCTTGGCGGTTCACGGCGGTGTTGATCCCGATGACCTGACCGTCGAGCGAAATGAGCGGCCCGCCCGAATTGCCCGGATTGATCGACGCGTCCGTCTGGATGAAATCGGAGTAGAGATCTTTGCCGCTGGGCGCCAAATTCCGTCGTCCGAGCGCGCTTACGATGCCCGAAGTCACGGTGTGGCTCAGCCCGAGCGGATTGCCGATCGCCACCACGTTCTCGCCCACACGGACCGAGTCGCTGTTGCCCAACGGAACGACCGGGAACTTGCCCTTGGCTTCGTTGATGATCCGCATCAGGGCGACGTCGGTTCGTGGGTCGACCCCGATGATCTCGGCTTCGAGTTCACGATTGTCGAGCAGGCGCACTCGAATCGCCTGGGCGCCCTCGACCACGTGATTGTTGGTCAGAAAGTAGCCCGACGGGTGAATGATGAAGCCCGTCCCTTGACCGAGGCGTGCATCGGAGAATTCGTCGGCGCCGAAGAGCCCCGTGAGGCTGTCCCCGCCGTAGTTCACGATGATGTTCACCACCGCTGGGCTCACGTCTTCGGCGAGCTCAGCAACGCTGGAGGCCTTCAGGGGCGCGTTGGTGCGACCCGAGGGCTTGCCTTCTACCCACAGATTCTCGACCGTCTGGGCCGACGCGGTCGCGGGCGCAACCGCGCAAAGCAGGAACATTACAGAGACGAAAATCGGGTAGTTCTTCAACGGCATTGTTTCAGCGTTCGTGTGGCATCCACTGTCGTGGCGCCCTGAAGTAGTGCAACGGCGAGTAGTTCACGAAGTTCGACACGCGACTCGTGTACAGACAGGCGTAATCTTCCACCTGCTCGCCGAAGAGAGTGTTCTCGTTGCCCAGCTTGAAGATCAGTCCCCAGTAGGGGTTGTAGTGCTCTTCAAGCGCCTGCTCGGCATCTTTGAGCTGCTCGAGGCGCTCCCGACGACGTCGTCGGAGCCGGTCTCGACTCAGCATCAGTTGTCGACGTGCACTTTTCAAGGTCTCACCATCGAACTGAGAAGAGTCCAGGTCATCGAGTCTGTAGGCTAACGTTTGTTCGTAGGCGATCTCTTCCGTAAGCCGTGCAACTTCGTGGTCGATCTCTTCGAGGGCGAGGACTTCTTCGCGTAGGGCCTCGGATTGCGCGAGTTCGACCTCCATCTCTTGGACGACCATGACCGTTCGCCAGGCGCTCGACTTCTTGCTGCGCACGATGTCGCCATAGATGTGGTCGCCAATATAGACGACGCGCTCGCCGCCCATCCCGACCATCCGTTCGAAATCGACGATGTTGCCGCCCTGATAGATCGCGTCATCGCGAAGCGTGGCGTACTCCTCCCGAACGACGGTTCCGTCCGATTTGACCTCGAGGAACGGTTGTCGATCGGTGAAGAATCGCGGCTTGCCTGCCCCCGTCACGATTACGTCGAAGTAGTTCTTCCACGATGGATACTCGGCGAGTTCGCCATCGAGGAGGAACTCCATCACGTGGGTCGAGTAGACCGGATACGAATTGGTGAGCAGGAAGAGCTTCTTTCCGGCCGACCTGAACTTGTGCAGCGACATCGCGAGATCCGGGTCGCGCATGATGTAGCGCTCGGTATCGGCCATGATCTCGTGTTTGATCGATCCGTCGCGGTGGGCGAGGTCGATGCAGTACCGGATGTCACTCATCAACCGAGGCCATTCATGCTGGCGGTTGGGCTCGGTGGTCTCGAAGAAGTCGACGAGCGCGGCGAGAAGGAAGGCCTCCGGAAGCGCGAAGAGCGTGTCGATGAGCACGAATCGTTCGTCGCTGTTGAGACGGAAGGCGCGTTCTCGGTAGGCGTGGCGCTCGTCGTCCGTCAGCGGGCGGAATCCGTGGAATCCTTTCCCGACGTGGCGGTGTGCGTCGAGCTTCAGGATGTTCCCGAGCTGTTTGTCGACCACGAGACCACGGATTGCGAATTCCGGACGGGGCTCGATATCGAGCACGGCTTTGGGGTAGCCACGCTCGCGAACCAATCGCTCCAGCGTGAGTCGCACCGACAGCGCGTCCAGCTCGGTCTGGTGATACTGCGCCAGAGTGTAGTCCATATCGAAGCCAATGGCGTCGACACGGTCCAGGTTCAGGTTCCGGTTGCAGTAGATTTGTCGGGGTCGGTCGACGTCGAGGGTGTTCGTGTGACGAACGATTTCGAGAACGTCTTCGACAGGATCGGGTCTGGTTGGTCGGCTTTCTGGGCCTGTGGTCATGGCGATGCACGCAACAGGGGGGATCACAAAGAGTATCAACGCTGGCGACGCCGGTCCATATGCCCATTCAATCACTCGCTCTCGAGTTCGGACATAGATAGGTGTCGAGCGATTGGAACCGTGTAGGTCGATGTGGTATCAACCGCACGATTGGTGGAGCACATTTATGTGACAGCGCGGTGAGAGCCGCGTGAATGAACGATGCGGCAACCGCCGCGATGGTTTTTTGAAAACAGAAGGAAACGTATGAAATCGCAATGGATTCGAATTCTGGCAGCTGCGCTTCTCGTGAGCGCCGTCGCATGTGGTGATGACGACCCGAAGACGGGCAACAACACCTCGGCGAACAACACGACGACCAACAACACGTCGAACAACAGCACGTCGCCAAACAGCACCACCCCGAACAACGCGACGACCGTGAACAACAACACGGCTCCGAACAATATGGGCGGTACTGCAGACGTTACTGAAGTCGAGCCGAATGGCTTCGGCGAAACCGACACGCCGACTCCGTTCACCGCAGGCCAGTCGGTCGGCGGAACGATCGCGGCCGGTGCTGGCGAGACGGCAGACTTCGACCGCTTCAGCTTCAGCGCCGAAGCTGGTCAGGTGCTCACCGTTTCCGTCGACGCAGCCGGTCCGGGAACGCAGGACCTCGGCGCGGACCAGCTGGTCATCGTCGTCGTTTCAGAAGACGAATCCGTGGTGCGACAGCTCCTCACCTCGGAAGGCCTCACCTCGCGTGAGATTTTCCTTCCGATTGGCGGCACGTACTTCCTCGAAGTCCTCGACGAGCGCGCAGGCGGCGACGCCATGCACGGCGGCGACGACGCGACCTACGTGATCGGAACTTCGATCTCGGCTCCGGAGCCCGACGCGCTTGCGCTTCCAAGCTCGACCGACGGCGACCTCAGCGACGGCGGCATTGCCGCGTTCACGCTGAACTCGGCTGAAGAAACCGTTGTCGACCTCGAGACCTTCGCCAATCGTCTCGACACCCCGACCGCACTCGATACCGTCCTGGTCGTCTTCGACCCGGCCTCGGGCACGCTCGTCTCGTCGAACGACGACTTCCTGCCGGCTGAGCAGGAAATTTACGACTCGAACACCGCATTCCGCGCGGCAGCGAACACCGACTACCTGGTCATCGTCGACTCCTACAGCGCGACGACCGACGGCGGTTACCGCCTCGAAGCTTCGGTTACCGACGATTCGCCCGCAGCGCCGACCACGATCGCTTCCGGCGACTCCGTCACGGGCGACATCGCAGCCGTCGATGGAACCGAATTCGACACGGATTACTTCGAAGTCACGCTTCAGCGAAACGAGATCGTTCGTATCGAAGTGACCGCAGCGGACCAGTTCCAGCCGAACATTCGCGTGCTCTTCAACGGCACGCCGTTCGCCGAAGCTCGCCCGGTTGCTGGCTCGGCTGCTGTCGAGATTGCCGCAGGCGATTTCGAAGATCCGCAGACTTTCGCCGTGACGCTCGACGACTTCCGCAACACGCCGCCTGACATGGGCGCAGCGCAGAACGTCGGCGGCGCCGGCTTCGACTACACGCTCGCTGTCACCACGGTGGCTTGGACTCCGACCGCCGTCACGCTTCCGTACAGCGACACCGGCACGATTGCCACGGTCGGCAACACCAACTTCTACAGCTTCGATCTCGCCGCTGGTCAGATTCTGATTGCGGACGTCATCACGACCGAGACCGACTTCACCCCGCAGATCGTCCAGATCAACGAGCAGAACTTCGACGTTCCTGTCGATGCGCCGTTCATCACGTCGGCACCTGAGATGACCAGCTTCGTGTTTGGTATCCGCGACGAGTTCTTCCGCGGCTACGCAGCGGCTGATTACCTCGTCGACTTCACGGCGGTGACGCCGAGCACGCTCGCCGAAACCGAGCCGAACGACGACCAGGCTGGCGCAGAGGCGCTCACCGTTCCTGCACGCGCAACGGGCGTTCTCGACGGAACGAACGAAACCGCGACGAGCCCAGACTGGTTCAGCTTTTCGGCGACCACCGGCCAGACCATTGCGCTCTTCACCGAGCCGGGAACGGACATGGCGACCGAAGACGCGGACACCGTGATCACGCTTTACGATGCCAACGGCATGGAGCTCGACACGAATGATGACATCTCGTTCGGCAACACGTTCAGCGCCATCAACTACGAGGCGATGGCCGACGGCACGTACTTCGTGAAGGTCGAGCCGTACTGCGGCGCGAGCGACTGCTCGGGCAACGGTGACTACAGCTTGGTCGTCGTGACCAACTGATTGATCGCTGACGCGAATCAAAAGCCCCCGCCAATCGGCGCGGGGCTTTTTTTTCGCCTGGCGGCGAGGGACGTTCGCCTGCGGCGAGGGACGTTCGCCTTGTGGCGAGGAACCTTCGCCTGGCGGCGAGGAACCTTCGCCTGGCGGCGAGGATCTAAGAATGCGCAGCGAAGAGACCTCGCAAAGCGAAGTACCCTCGCGCAGCGAAGTGACCTCGCAAAGCGAAGTGACCTCGCGAAGCGAAGTATCCTCGCGCAGCGAAGTACCCTCGCGCAGCGAAGTGACCTCGCAAAGCGAAGTGAC
>CAYLMO010000009.1:0-35850 GCA_964384605.1 uncultured Bradymonadales bacterium
TTGCGGAAGAGTTCCTGAACGATGAAGCGGTCTTGTCGCGCCGCAAACCCAAACCAGGCGAGGTTGAACCAAACTTGTAGGTCGCGAACGTCTTGGATGGAGAAAGCAGACGGGTCGGCCAGCTGGGGGCCGCGCCCCCTGCGGTCGAGCAGCTCCCGATATCGAGGCTGCGTGTCAATGCACTGCTCCCAGTCGATCGAGAAAAAGTTCCGGAAGAGGAAGAGACGATCCTGCGGGTCGAGATCTTCGGCGGGCTTCCGCGTCATCTCCCACCAGGTGTCTCGCTTGCCCTCCTCGACGTACTCGCGCAGCTGCTTGAGCAGCGCGCCCGAGAAGTTGACCGTCGCTTTGATCTGCGGATGCCGGTCGAGCATGTACGCCATGTCGTAATACGACTTGGTCGCGTGCAGTCGGACCCAGGGCAGCAGGAAATGGTCACGCCCCGGCAGCCCGTAGTACGGCTGATGGAGGTGCCAAAGAAAGATGAGTTGGCGCGACCCACGTGACACGTGAGACTCCTCGCGACTAGTCGAAAGTGGTGCCCTTGGGGACCACCACGATCCCCTCGGAAACAGTAAAGCGTTTGGCGTCGAGTTCGAGGTCGTAGCCGATCTCGGTGTCGGGCGGAATCGTCACGCCCTTGTCGATGATCGCGCGCCGAATCTTTGCGCGACGACCGACGTTCACCCGATCGAATAGGATCGAGTCTTCGACCCTCGAGAACGAATTGATGCGGACCTGCGGGAACAGCACTGAGTTGCGGATCATGCCACCCGAAACGATGACCCCTTCCGACACGATCGAGTTTACGGCGGTACCGACGCGAGCGTTTTTCGGGTCGTCGTGGACGAACTTCGCCGGCGGATAGTTCTCGTAGTGTGTGCGGATGGGCCAGCGGCGGTTGTAGAGGTCGAACTCCGGCGTGATCGCGACGAGGTCCATCGACGTCTGCCAGTAGCTGCGGATCGTTCCAACGTCGCGCCAGTAGCCGCGCTCAGGCTCGGGCTGCCCCGGTACGTTGTTGGTCGTGAAGTCGTATACGTAGCAGGGAAGATCCGTCTCGGTGACCATATGCGTCACGATCGACTTACCGAAGTCGTGCGCTGAATCGTCGTCCTGTGCGTCTTCGAGGATCTTGTCGATCAGCACGTCGCTCTGGAAAATGTAGTTCCCCATGCTCGCGAGGCAGCGCGTTGGGTCACCGGGCATCGGCGGCGGATCTTTGGGCTTCTCGACGAAGTCGATCATTCGGCCGTCTTCGTCGGCGTGAATGATCCCAAACTCCGATCCCAACTCGATCGGTACGGGAATCGCGGCCACCGTGAGCGCCGCTTCCTTGTCGCGGTGCAGGTCGAGCATCTGACTGACATCCATCTTGTAGATGTTGTCGGCCCCGAACACGCAGATGTCTCGGGGGTTGTCATCGTAGACCAGGTTCAGGTTCTGGTAGATCGCGTCGGCGCTGCCTCGGTACCACGTCTTGCCGCGTCGTTGCTGGGCGGGAACGATTTCGACGTACTGGTCGAGCATCGTGGCGAGACGCCATCCACGCATGATGTGCTGGTTGAGCGACTCACTCTTGTACTGAGTCAGCACCTTGATTTTGAGGAAACCGCTGTTGACGAAGTTCGACAGGACGAAATCGACAATTCGGTAGCGACCACCAAACGGTACAGCAGGTTTGGCGCGATCGTTGGTGAGCGGTCGGAGGCGACTGCCTTCGCCGCCTGCGAGCACCATTACGAGCACGTCGGGGTGCATAGAAGTACCGGGTTAGATGGGCAGTTGGCCGTTCATCTGGAGATAGACGAATCCAGCCGCCGCGGCGAGCAGCACGACGATGATGAGCAGTACGATGTAGAGGCCCGTGTTGGACTTCTTGCCGCCCGAGTCCGGGATGATTTCGCCCGTATCGGCTCGCTTACGCGGCACAGCTGCGGCGCGCGGGTCGACCTGTTGAATCGGCATCTTCCCGAGCTGCTGTTGTGCGCCGTTGGCCTGCGCGGCTTGAGAAGCGGCTTTCGCGGCTTCTGCCGCGTCGCGCATCTGCGGCGAGCGCGCTGCCTCGATGGCGTGCATCTGTCGCGTGCGCATGCCCATCTCGGACTTCGCCTTGCCTGGTCCGACTCCCGCAGCTTGCGCGGCGGCCTGTTTGGCTGCGCGATCGGCGAGGACGGCCTGAGGGTTTTCCATCTCGGCGGTCTTGTCGCCCACTGGCGGAACGACCGCGGCGCCCGGCATCGTGCGTCGCTTGCTCAGCGCATCGACGTTGCGATGGTGCCACTCCTCTCCATCTGCCGCGGCCTCGGAATCCGCGTTCAGGCCGCGAATGCTGAAGTCGTCGTCATCGAGTCCGACATCGGCCCACATCCGAGGGTCCTCGAACGAACCCTCGACGAAGCCGGCCGGCGAATTCCCTTCGCCCTCCATCGACCCGTACATCTCGGCCATGTAGAGGTCGAGGTCGTCGATCTCTTCGAGCGGGACGATTCGGTTGATGGCCTGCTGAATCTCTTGCTCGATCGCCTTGTCTTTCTCGGTCCGCTTGGTCGGCTTCCTCTGCTCTCGCTTGAGTTGCGAAGCGAGCTCGGAGATGTCGAAAGCGGAGACCGGCGCGCCATAGTCGAAGAGGAACTTCGTGAGGTCGCGGCCGAGTTCTTCGGAACGCTGGTAGCGTTGCTTCGGGTCGGAAGCGAGCGCTCGTCGGATGATCTTCTCGAGCGATTCGGGAACGTCATCGCGATAGTTCGAAAGCGGCGGAACTTCGTTCTTCCGGACCTTCTGGAGCGTATCGATGTCGGTCTCACCGAGGAACAGGCGTTCGCCGGTCAGCATCTCCCACATCAGAATACCGGTCGCGAAGATATCGGTTCGCAGGTCCACCTCTTCGCCGTGTGCTGCTTCCGGCGAGAGGTAGCCGAACTTTCCTTTCACGATGCCCGGGTCGGTTGTCTCGACCTGACTCTTTGCCTTCGCGAGACCGAAGTCCGTGATCTTGACCTCGCCTTCGACCGAAACGAGGACGTTCGGTGGCGAGATGTCGCGGTGAACGATCGCGAGATGGCTGCCCTTCTGGTCGACCTTTCGGTGGGCGTGCGCCAGCCCCTTGCAGATCTCAGTTGCGACGTAGGCAGTCTTTTCGACCGGGATCAGTGCCTTCGCCTGCTTGTACCGGTCGATGATGTGTTTCAGGTTCACGCCGTCGACGAACTCCATGACGATGAAGTACGTGCCGTCGGCGAGTCCGAGGTCGAAGACCTGAACGCAATTGGTGTGGCTCAGGTGGAGCGAGACCTTGGCTTCGTCGAGGAACATTCGGACGAAGCGTTCGTTCTTGGTCAGATTGGGCAGAATGCGCTTGATGGCGACGAGTTTCTCGAAGCCTTGGAGGCTGGAGGAGTTCGCTTTGAACACCTCTGCCATTCCGCCCGCATCGATGCGTTCGATGACGTGATAGCGCTGTTCGGCCATGCTCCGACAACCTCAGTCAGGGGCGGTACGTCGCAGTGCGACGACAGAAACGACAAACTCGGTGGGCATGCGCTGCCACGGAGTATACGGGATGCCCGGCGAGTGTGTCACGCCCTGGCAGCTTTGTTGAGTTTTTGTTCGAAATCGCGGAGTTCAGAACGATCGCCCGTTGGGATCCTGACCCGGTCGCGATCGGGTTTCGGTCGGGTCGACTCCGGCGGTCGCTTTGAGCCGGTCGACGCGGAAGATGTCGACGTGCTCGAGCTTGCCCTTGAGTTTGGTGGGCGGGAGCTTTTCGCAATCGAACAGGTAGCCGACCTCTCGCCACGTGTTCTCGCCGATCAAAACGTCTTGAGGGCCCGCGGTGGAGCAGAATCGAGCGGCCGTGTTCACGGTATCGCCCATGACGGTGTAGTTCATCGACTTCGTCGAGCCCATGTAACCGGCGACGACTTCGCCCGTGTTGAGACCGATTCCGATCTCGAGCGGGACGCCATTCTTCGCGCGCTGCTCGGCGTTGAATTCGGCGAGGACTTCTTGCATCTCGACGGCGCAGCGCACGGCGCGCTCGGCGTCGTCGTCGCGCGAAATCGGAGCGCCCCAGATCGCCATGATCTCGTCACCGACGAATTTGTCGAGCGTTCCTTCGTACTTGAAGATCACGTCGACCATGGCTTCGAAGTACTCGTTCAGGTGCGTAACGAGCGATTGCGGCGCGAGCTGCTCGGAGATGCCCGTGAATCCACGGATATCTGCGAACATGATGGTCGCACGGCGAAGTTCGCCGCCCTTCTTGATGTCCAAGCGGCCCGACACCACCTCTTCGACGAGCTGAGGCGAGAGGAGTCGGTGGAGTTTCTCGCGCGTGACGATCTCGTCCTCCATCTTCTTGAGCAGGCGGTTGTGCTCAATCATGAGCGCGGCCTGCCGACCGAAGCCGGAGAGGATGGTGAGGTCTTTGTCGGTGAACGCGCCCGAAGCGATCTTCGAGTCGAGGTGAATCACCCCGAGGACCTCGTCTTCGTGCAAGAGCGGCACCGTCATCGTCGAGCGGATCTGCTCGAGAATGATCGAGTGCGAGCCCGCGAAGCGCGAGTCCATCATGGCGTCGGAAGACAGGATCGCCTGCTTCTCCTCCATGATCTCGTTGAGGATCGTCTGCGAGATGCGGACGTTGTCGGCGCTATCGGTTGGGTCGCGCGATTTCACGACCATCGGGACGAGGTGATCGACCCCGTCGACGCGCAGCAGGATCACGCCGCGGTCAGCCGGGAAGAGCTCGAACGCCTTGTCCAAAATCTTGTTCAACAGAACGTCGAGGTCGGTCTCGAGACCGATCGACTGGTTCAGCTCGTGCGAGATCCGCAGCTTTTCGTAGTCGCGCCGAAGCAGGCCGTCGTCGTTGACCTGAGCCTCGGGCTGGAACGTGTCGTCTTTCGTGTCGGCGACGCGGCTCCGGATGTGTGTCTCGATGTTGTCCGAGTGAATCGTGACGCGACCAGCGAGCGGATCGGTCTTGGTGTCTTCGTGGTAGATCAGCTCGGTGGAACCGACCGTGATTCGGTCGCCGTTCTTGAGCTGTTGCGTGCCCTGAATGAGCTGGCCGTTCACGTAGGTGCCGTTCCGGCTCCCATTGTCGCGAACTCCATACGTCGCATCCGCTTCGCGCTGAACGAGCGCATGCGCTTTCGACACGACGCGGTCGAGAATCTGCATCACCTGGTCGGGATGACGACCAATCGTCGTCACAGCCCCGAGTTCGTGCTCGTGCAGTCGGCCCCGTGCATCGACGTAAGACAACTTCGCCATGAAATTCAGTTCGCCCAGAAGAGATCAAAATCGCTTTCTTTGACCATTTTATCCCGTGCTGCCATTGTGGCGCAAATGGCGCGAGCAGGAATGACGCGGTCGATCTTCAACGTTGTTACGATAACCGCGAAACGCTCCTCATTAGTCCCACTTCCACGAGCGCGATGAGCCGTGTCCCCCGAATTCTCCTCGTCGATGACGAGGTCGCCCACCTCAAGACGCTCGAACGCCTGTTCGTAAAGGAGGGCTACGAGGTCGAGACTGCCGAAGGTGGCCAAGAAGCACTCGACATCGTCCGCGCCAACCCGGTCCACCTGGTCATCACCGACCTCATGATGCCCGACGTCGACGGCATGGACCTCCTCAAGCTCGTCGGCACCCTGCACCCCGAAACCGAAGTCATCCTCATGACTGCTTTCGGTACGGTCGAACGTGCAGTTGAGGGCATGAAGGAAGGCGCCTACGACTTCATTACGAAGCCGATCAAACGAAACACCATCCTCAAATCGGCCCGCCAAGCGCTCGAACGTCAGGCGCTCGTCGCCGAGAACCGCGAACTCAAGGCGCAGATCGCGCAGCTGCGCAACGCGCGAAGCATCGTGGGTCAATCCCCTGCTCTACGCGAAGCACTCGATCTCGTGGCCCAAGTCGCGACCAGCGACGTTACCGTGCTCCTCACCGGGGAGTCCGGCACTGGTAAAGAATTGTTCGCCCGGATGGTCTACGAACGAAGCGCCCGAGCCGAGCAGCCATTCGTCGCGGTGAACTGCGCCGCGCTACCCGAGTCGATCCTCGAGTCGGAGCTGTTCGGATACGAGAAAGGCGCGTTCACCGGAGCCTCCCAGCGCAAGATCGGCCGCTTCGAAGCGGCCGACGGCGGCACGCTCTTTCTCGACGAGATCGGCGAGCTGTCTCCCCAGGTTCAAGTGAAGCTCCTGCGCGTGCTGCAGGAAGGCGAATTCGAACGACTCGGCGCGAACCTGCCCACGTCTGTCGACCTGCGGATCATCGCGGCAACCAACCGCGATCTCGAAGAGGAGATGCGCACCGGGAACTTCCGCGAAGACCTCTACTACCGACTCAATGTGGTCAACATCTCGGTCCCGCCTTTGCGAGACCGTCGTGAAGACGTTCCGCTCCTCGCGGAGCACTTCTTGAACCTGTATCGGGAAAAGAACCGGCGCGAAGTGCTCGGATTTTCGAGCGAGGCGCTCGAAGCCCTCGAGCGCTACAACTTCCCGGGGAACGTCCGAGAGCTCGAGAACGTAGTCGAGCGGGCGGTCGTGCTCGACAAAGACGGCGTGGTCGGTATCGACGACCTGCCAAATTCCATCGTCTCGACACCCGCCGAACAACGCGCGCTGACGATCCCGCTCGGCACGTCGCTCGAACAGATCGAGCGCCAGGTCATCAAAGAGACCCTGCAGATGACCCAGGGCGACAAGAAGCTCGCCGCCCAGCTACTGGGCATCGCGACCCGCACAATCTACCGCAAAATCTGATTACTTCCGTTTGATGCGCGACTTCGTGTCGGGCGAGATCGGTGAGTTCTCTTCGAAGTAGACGACGAAGGCGTCCAGATCGACCAGGCCTCCGACGCGCTTCGTTCCAGAGGTCAGGATCGAGAACCCATCGCCGCCGTTGGCGAGGAAATTGTTCACGGTCACGCGGTACTCCGCGTCGAGCTTGATCGCTTCGCCGTTGAGTTTGATCGAAGCTGGATCGATGCGGTCGCCGTCGGCGGCCGAGGAGTCCCACGTGTAGGTGAAGCCCTTGGACGGATGCAGGATGCGGGTCTTGCCGTCGTTCCACTGCATCTCGAGCATGTCGTGAATCTGCTGGCCGGTGAGCGTCATGGTTACGAGCGCGTTCCCGAACGGCTGCACGGCGTGCGCCTCGGCGAACGTCACCACCCCGTCGCCTTCGCCGTTGGTGGCCTTGAAGAGGATGGAGTTTCGGACTCCGCCTGGGTTCATGAACGCGACCTGCGCACCGTTTTCGGTCGTCGCATCCAGCTGAATGTCGGCGATGAGACGGCCCATAGGCGCGTCGCCGGACTCGCCAGACTCGCGGGTGATGTCCACCGTCACTTCGCCGATCGCTTTGTCGGCGAGCGGCGCCGCGATGGCATCGTACTTCTCGATCAAGATGTCGATGGTCGGGAGCGTCGACCCCTGCGTACTTACAATGAGGTTCGAAGCCTTCCGTTCGATCACGTCGCCCGTGGCCGGGTCGATCTTGAGGTCAATCTCGGTGAGCAGTCGGCCGTAGGACTTTCCGCTCGTCACGAGCATGCCGTTCAGCTCGCACACATAGGCCTGGTGCGTGTGACCGGTGATCACTGAGTCGACCGCAGGGTCGAGACCGTTCACGATGTCGACGATGGGTCCCGAAATGCCCTCGCAACCGTTCATGTCGTCGCCTGCGGGGTAGCCGCCCTCGTGAATCAGGACCACGATCGATTGGACTCCGGCGCTCTTGAGCTCGGCGACTGCGCCATTGATCGTCTCGACTTCGTCTTTGAATTCGAGGCCTTCGACAAATTGCGGAGAGACGATCTCAGGCGTCGCTTCGAGCGTCAGCCCGATGAATCCGACCCGGACGCCCTCGAACTCTTTGACGACGTACGCGGGGAAGACCGTGTCGGTGGTACCGGCGGTCACCACGTTCGCCGCGAGGAAATCGAAGGTTGAACCGTCGAAGCCATCGCCGTCCTGACATCCGTCGACGGGGTGACAGCCGCCTTTGGCGAGCCGTCGGAGTTCGTCGAGCCCTTCATCGAATTCGTGGTTTCCGACGGCGGTCATGTCGAGCCCAAGCTCGTTGAGCGCTTCGACGGTCGGCTCGTCGTGAAACAGTCCGGAGATGAGAGGTGATGCTCCGACGAGGTCGCCGGCGGCGACGACCACGGTGTTGGGATGCGCCTTCCTGATGACGTCGATCTTGGCGCCCAGATACTGTGCTCCGCCAGCGTCAATGCGGTCCTCACCCACTTTCACCGACCCCGATGGCCCGACGAGGTGCCCGTGAAGGTCGTTGAAGGCGAGCACCTTCACATCGACCGGCGGTTGCTCCGGCTTCTGCTCGGTGGTCGCGACAATCTCTCCCTCGGTGCGAGTGGGGCGCGGCGAACACGCGAGCGTCCCGGCGACGAGGGTGAGCACGAGCAGGCGAATCAGGTTCGGTTTGATCATCATGTTCAAGCCATTTTTGGGTGCGGCAAATTGAAGTCGTCCCACGGGATCGAATCCGCGTGTGGGAGCGCTGGTGTTGCGCCAAATGCTGTACAGACCGACGAGCCAACGTAGCAAGCGAAGCGAAGCACGTCGTTCCAGCGGGCTTCGTCCCAGGACCTGGCGGATGCACGCAGCGAATCGCCGCTGACTTCGCCGTCGGCCCGCGTGAGCGCGACGAATGCGGTCAGAAGCGCAGCGACGAAACCGTCGCCGGCACCGGTCGTGTCGAGGACATCGACTCGAGGAGCATCGATTACCACTTCGCGATCGCCTGCGAATAGCGCGGCGCCTCGTTCGGCGAGGGTCAGTACAAACGCCGAGGTTCCGCGGGGGGCGAGGTTCTCAGCGTAGAATCTTCGGCCGTCTTCGATCGTGCGTCCGCCCGAGACGAACTCGAGCTCTTCTTCGTTCATCTTCACCAGGTCGCCAAACCCGAGCAGCCGCTCGACCTGGGCTCGAGCGGTCTCCTCGTCGTCCCACAGGTGGCGGCGAATGTTTGGGTCGAGCACGATGAACACACCATGCGCCTTGGCCACTCCGAGCGCATGAAACGTGGCTTTGCGCACCGGCGGTTTGGTGAGCAAGTTGCTGCCAAAGAGCGCCGCCGCGGTGTCGGCCAGCACGCCTTCGTCGATGTCTTCGACGCGGATGGTCATGTCGGCGGAAGGCTCGCGAAAGAAGAGGAACGACCGGTCGCCATTCTCGTCGAGCGAGATGAACGCAACGCCGGTCTTGGCCTCGTCGGTGAGCGAAACTCCTCGCACGTCGACGCCTTCTCTCTCGAGATGCCGATAGAGGAACTGGCCGAACTCGTCGGCGCCTATCTTGCCGAGCAATCCGACTTTGCAGCCTAGTCGAGACATGCCGATGGCCGCGTTTGCTGGCGCGCCGCCGCTCGTCTTGGTGAAGAGCTCGACGTCACGAAGCTTCTTTCCGGGCGCTTCGGGGAGAAAATCGACGAGTGCCTCACCGTAGCTCAATACTTCGATCGATGGACTCATGACGCCTCCGGGCGGCTCAGAAATGGTTCTAGCATGCTGCGCGACTTCAGCTCGGTGTCGACGACCGTCGAGAGTGCCGCGTCGATCAGGCGTCGCGCCTGGGCGATGTACCGCGGGTCGCCGATCTCGCGCGGGGCGGGCCCGTCGAGGGCGCGCAGGTAGCGCATCACCGCGATGGTCGGCGGCTCGACCACGCCGTATGCCTCGCCGCGCCGCGCACAGTCGCCACAGACCAACCCCTGGCCGGTGCGCAGGCAACGCAACTTGTCGAGTGCTTCGGCGGCGAGTCCGCATCGATGGCAGCCATCGATCTCGGGGGCCGCGCCGCTCCAGCCGAGGAGATCCAGTGTGAACTGGTGCAGCATGACTTCCAGCACGATCGGTTCGTCTTCGGCCGTGCCAAGGCGAGCGTAGAACGCGTCGAGCATGTCGAAGACGTCCGAGGCCGTGTCACCTTCGCGCAACACCGCACGCACGAGCTCGGTCGCGTAGCTCGCAAAGGTGATCTTTTCGAAGGAAGCCTCGAGGCCCGGAAAATCGCGCACGACCGAAGCGTCCAGGAGGTTGGCGAGGTCGCGCTGAGGCTTGAACGAGACGGTGGCGTCGAGTGCGCGCATCGGCAGCAGACTACCGCCGAAGCGCTTCTTCGAGTTCTTCGCCGAACGGGCCATGGCGCTGAACTTCCCGATCTCGCGGCCGAGGAGCGTGACGATCACGTCCGAGTCGCCGTAGTCGACGGTTCGCAGGACGAACGCCGCGGTCTGGAAGCTCTTTGCCATGGTCAGTCTTTGGGCGCGTGCTCGTCGATGAGCCGGCCGACTCCAGGAAGTGCGTCGACGACGTGGCTTTTGGCCTGCCCGCGCAGCTTCTTGTACGTGGAGATGATGACGCGGTTCTCGGCGCGCTTCGCTTTCGCGTCGGTGATGCCGAGCAACGCGTCGGCCGCGTCGTCGGCATGACCCTTGAGGTAGCGCTCGAAATCGTTGGCGGCGTCGTCTTCCAAGAACTCGTCGTACATGGGCGCGAGCGCACCCGTGAAGTCGTCGAGCAGGTAGTCGACGGCGTCTTCGATCATACGGCCGCCGCGCAGCTTCTTTACGACTTTGTAACCGCCTTTGATCGCCATCCCCGACAGCCCTGACTTCGAATCCACTTCGGAATCGATCAGGCGAACGGTGTCACGAATCACGACCGAACGATCGGTCGCGTCGAGACGCTCTTTTAGAACCGACATGAGGACTCCTTTCCTCGAGGTCTGATGCGATTAGTTCCCGCGAGGGGTGACGCACCAGCTCGGGTAGGCGAGGAAGGGAATGTTTGCGCACTCGAGACCTTCGGGGCAGTCATCGTTCGCCATGTCACATGGTCGAGAGCAGACCGATGGGTCGTTGTTGCGGCCGATGCACGATCCGGAATTGCACTCGTCGAGCGTGGTGCACTCTTCGCCAACGGCCTTGTCGCCGCGGCAGGCAGTGACGCAGCAGGTCACGCCGGAGTCTTGAACCGTCCCAACGTCCTCGCAGCGCTCGGTGTTGGCGCAGTCGCCGTTCCAGCCGCACGGATCCAGCCCGCCTGCTTCGCACGATTCCACCGGGTCGACGTTCGGCTCCGGAAGTTCGCACGCGGCATTGTTTCCGGTCGTCGCGTTGTTGCCGGTCGTCGCGTTGTTGCCGGTCGTCGCGTTGTTGCCGGTCGTCGCGTTGTTGCCGGACGTCGCGTTGTTTGCGGTCGTCGCGTTGTTTGCGGTCGTCGCGTTGTTACCGGTCGTGGCGTTGTTGGTCGACACGTTGGTCGCCGAGTTGTCACGATCGCCATCCGACGGATCGTCTTCGCCGCAAGCAACCATGCCGACGGCGACGAGAGCGAGAAACAGATGCAGGATACTGCGCATTGTGGACTCCTTTCGACAGCTTGAGAATTTGTGCGATGATACGGGTCCAAAGGTTCGCAGGGCAATGATGAAGATGACACGCCAAATCGCCTTTCTCCTGTTCGCCGCCGCCCTCCTCACCGGGTCGGGCTGCGAGCAGAAGTGCATGGTCCCCGCCGGGGAGTACAACATGACGGTCGAGCCCATCGACGGCGACTGTCCCGAAGATGTCCTCGCGACCTTCGAGTCGTACTCCGACACCGTCACTGTCGCACCCGAGACGGAGTGTTCGCAGTTCCTCACTTCGGTCGACGGCGAGACCGACGGCGGATGCGAGATTCGGATGGAGATCAGCGCAACTTCGCAGAAGACCGGGCTCGAAGAAGGCCAGGCCGTGCTGCACCTGAAGTGCGAAGAGAAGTTCTCCTGCAAACACGATTTCGACGTCATCTTCTCGAAGAAGTAGTTCCCACCCAATGGCGCGACTCTTCGCTCTCACGCTCGCTTGGAGCGCGTTTCTGCTGTTCACGGTGCAGCCCATGGTGGCTCGCATGCTGCTGCCGTTTCTTGGCGGCAGCGCGGTGGTCTGGAACACCTCGATGGTGTTCTTTCAGGCCCTGCTCGTCGCAGGATACGCGTGGGCCCACTACTCGGTGCGCTGGCTCGGCGTAGGTCGCCAGAGATGGGTGCACCTTGGTGTTTTGGCCGCCGGCGCGCTGGTGTTGCCCGCCACGATCGGCGACGGGTCGGGAGCGTCCGAGGCACCGATCCCATGGCTGCTCGGCCAGCTCGCCGTCACGATCGCCCTCCCCTTCTTTGCGCTATCAGCCACCTCACCAATGCTCCAGCGTTGGTTTGCCGAATCGACCGAGGAAGACCCCTACTGGCTCTACGCCGCCAGCAATATCGGTAGCTTCCTGGCCCTGTTCGCGTTTCCAATCGTCATCGAACCGTTCATCGGAGTACGCGCACAGTCGGTCAGCTGGGCGGTGGGCTACGGCGGCCTGTTTGCCCTGACCGCCATCACGGCCTGGAGAACTGGTGCACCTGAGGTCGCGTCAACAGCCCAGGAATCGACATCCTGGAAAGAGCGCGGGCGCTGGCTCGCGCTCGCGGCGATTCCGTCGGGAATGCTCCTCGCGGTTACGACGACGATCTCGACCGACCTCGCTTCGACCCCATTGCTGTGGGTGGTTCCGCTCGGTCTCTACCTCGCGTCGTTCGTGGTCGTGTTCGCGAAACGCCGCATCGTGACGACATCGGCGGCGCAGATCATGGTGGTGGTCCTCGCGATTCCGCTCACGGCCGTGATCGCGTTCAACGTTACGAAGCCCATCTGGGCCGCGGCCGCACTGCACCTGGTGGTCTTCTCTGCCGTCTGTCTGCTCTACCACGGCAAGCTCGCCGACGAGCGCCCGGCCCCGTCGCGCCTGACCGAATTCTACCTCTGGATGTCGATTGGCGGAGTCGTCGGGGGTGCCTTCGTTTCACTGCTCGCGCCACTCTTGTTCGAGAGCCGACTCGAGTATCCGCTCCTGTTCGCGGCCGCGCTCATGTGGCTAGGGCGCGAAGAAACGCCGTGGGACAAAACCAGGCAGATGGCCATCGCCGGCGGTACTTTAGGCGTCGTCACCGCCGTCATGTTCATCGCCGGCGACCGCATTCAGGGCGAGTACACAAATCCGATCGTGATTGTGTTCTTCTTGTCCCTCGCCGTGCTCGGGGTTGGCGTGACCCGCGTTCCACGAGCGGGCATGCAGACCGTGGTCATCGCGGGCATCGCGTCGCTGTTCCTCGTGCAGTCGAAGCAAGGCGTAGTCGAACGCCATCGCAGCCACTTTGCGAACTACTGGATTGCTGAAAAGACCACGCGTGGAGGGGACTTCAACATCCTGTACCACGGGCACGTGCGCCATGGAGCGCAGTCCCTCGACCCCGACTACGAGAACCTTCCGCTCTCCTACTACCATCCCGAATCGCCCGTCGGAGACGTCATGTCGGCCATGGTGCGACGAGGAGACAAGCGACCAGTCGCAGTCGTCGGCCTTGGCGTTGGTGCCCTCGCCCCCTACACGCAGCCGGGTCAGACGATGCAGTTCATCGAGATCGACCCGGTCATGGTCGAGATCGCTCGGGGCGAGCACTTCTCTTACCTCGCGAACTGTCAGGGGGATTGCCCGGTGGTGGTTGGCGACGGTCGAGTCGCGCTGTCGAAGGAACCTGACGGCAAGTTCCAGCTCATCGTGCTGGATGCCTACAACTCCGACTCCATCCCGACCCACCTGCTCACGGTCGAAGCGATGGAGCTCTACATGAGCAAACTTGCCGACGACGGCGTGCTGCTGCTGCACGTGTCGAACACGTTCCTCGATGTCGGTCGCGTCGCCGAGAATATCGCGGCAACTCTGGACCTGCCGGTCGCACGAAAGAGCTGGTGGCCGCGTGAGCAGGCGCTCTACGCCATGCAGGTAAATCGGTCGGACTACGTCGCGATCGCTCGGAACCGTACGATCCTGAATCGCTCACTTGGACCGCGCTGGAAGAAGAAGGTGGGAGACCCCGACGGAATCGTCTGGACCGACGACTACGCAAACATCCTCGGGATCTACACCTGGGAGTGACTCAGCGAAGTCGAACGGCCCACGACGAGACCGAGTAGGCTTCCCAGCGCGATACGTCGATTTCGCGATAGCTCCAGGTCTCGTATCGGAGCCCTTCCGAGCCGCGCGCCCCAATCACCGAAACGAAGAGCGAACCGCTCTGGAACGGCTCCGGACGAAGGTCGACCGGAAGGCTCGAGAAATCAGGGAAATCGGGGATGTAGAGTGTGGTTTCGTTGCCTGGCAGGAGCATCTGCCACACAGGAAGCCCGATCTCGTTGCGGATCGTGACCCACCAGTAGTCAGGGTAGTACGGGCCTTCGGCGAAGAAGTCGAAGACGCCGTCGATTCTGCCACCGGGAAGTGGGTTTCGGGGCTCCGCGACTTCGAGCAGCACCGGAAGTGCGACCACGTTGTCGATCGAGGCGATGTCGAGCAGGCGTGACTGCGTGAACGGCGCCCCTCGCCCGGTGTAGCTTCCGCCGGTCGCGACGAAGCTGAGGTCGGCGAGCTTGCCCTCGGTGCGCGGCTGTCGCCGCACGTTCACGAGTGAGCTGAACCCGGTGCCGATGACGGGGCTAGGGAAGATGCCCTCGAATCCGAAGTCCCAGAAGATGCTGACGTTGTTCGAGTTCGGGCCGGTCGGCGCGTAGCTCGTGTTTACGAGCTTGAACGTGGCGGTCGTCTCGAGCGGGATATCGCACTCAATCGGGATCTGTTTGCGTTCTTGGTCCGACATGAAGACGTAGCGTTCTACGCCCATCAGGAGCGGTTCGAATTGCTCCGTGGCACTGTCGTAACTGCCGCAGATGGCCACGACAGCCATGTCGCCAACGCGAGTCGTAATGTCGTATCGGCCGCCCATTCCGACGACGATCGAGCCGTCGCCGGGGGCAGGATTGCCGCCAAAGATGGTCGTTTGGGTCGTGCGAACGATGGCGACGTCGAACTTGGCTTCGTCGTTCGGGTCGCTGAGCTTGCCCGTCGCCGTCACGCGTCCGTGAATCGAGGCGATGGCGGGCGGCTGGCCTGCTCCGCCGCCCATTGGGGGTTCGAGCCTGTTCAGGAAGATCGTGATGTTCTCGGCGTCCATCGTCTGGATCGTGGTCGTCGAGAAGCCCGCTGCGGTGGCCGTGGTCGTCTGCGGCCCGATGACGTCTGGGCCAGAGAGCGTCAGCTGCCCGTTGATGTCGGTGAATCCCTGGTGCGGGGTCTCGACTCGGGTCGAGAGCATGACGAAGGCGTTCTCGATTGGAGCGCCGCCGTTCTCGAAGACCGAGACGTTCACTGCGCCACGGACCGGTCCACCCGAGGGGCCACCGAATCGGGCCGCGGGGTTGAAGTAGCTGTACGGGTACGGGCCGGCAGCGGTGCCGGCGTCCGAGGTCACCTCGAGGTCGGCCTCTCCAGGCGCATGCGGCGGGGTTTCGAATGTGACGTTGTTGCGGTCGAGGCGCCGCACGCTCGTACCGTCTGCACCATCGAGCGTCACTCCGATCTCGCCGAAGAACCCTTTGCCGCGAACTTCGACGTAGGTACCGCCAGCGACGGCGCCGCGGATCGGGGTGAAGCCCCAGATCTCGATGTCGGTCGTATAGGTGTAGGCCTCTTGCAGGCGCCCTTCCATACCCTGTCGGGCCACGCTGACGTCGACAAGTCCGGCGCGCTGTGCGGGTGTGACAGCCTCGATCGTCGTGTCGTCGACGACCGTGAATTCCGCCTGCAGGAACCCGAAGTGCACCTGCTCCGCATTCGTAAATCCGGAGCCACGAATCGTGACGGATTCGCCGCCGAGGTCCGGTCCGGCGTCTGGAGTGACCGAGTCGACCCGCAGTCCGCGCCGGTAGGTGTATGCATTCGCGAGGCGGTCGAGCTCGGTGGCACCGTCGAGCAATACGACGTCGACCAACCCTGTGCCCGCCGGAACGCGAACGGTCGCGCTCGTCGGCGAGCGCTGGACCATCGTCGCGGTGACGGTTCCAAACTGAAGCGTTCTAGACGCGACATCGAACCCGTAGCCGGTCACGACGACTTCGTTTCCGCCGGCTTCGGGGCCAAAGGCAGGCCGCACGGCAGCCAAGAATGGGGTGTTGTCGGGTCGGTACGTGTAGCCGTCTTCGAGCACGGCCGAGCCATTGGAGGTTTCGACGAAGACGTCGACCGTTCCGACTCCTGCGGGCGTTCGCACCTGCGCACGACCAGTCACGGAATCGACTCCGATGACCTGCGCGGTGGCTCCGCCAATTCGCACGGTCATCGTCGACGTGAAGCCGGTGCCAGACAAAGTGACGGTATCCCCGCCAGCCTCAGGACCACTCGCCGGGGTCACATCGGTGATCTCGACGGGCTCGACGTACAGCACGCCGTCTTCGACTTCGACCGATTCGGTGCGTGTCGTTACACGCACGTCTGCGAATCCTTTTGGTCGAGCCGGGGCGACGACTCGCATCAAACCTTCGGAGACCACGTCGACACGAACCGCGGAGTCGCCAGAGAAGCTCACCGCGACCGGTGGGCTGAAGCCGGCGCCACGAATCTCGACTTCGGTACCGCCTTGGGTCGGGATGGTGCTCGGGACGATCGAATCGACGACCAGCCCGCGAACGTAGGTGTATGCGTCGACGAGAGCGCGAGCTTCGGAATCGGCCGAGATCGCTTTTACGGTGACCGGTCCTGGGCCCGCGCCAGGCGGCGCAATACCCACCAAGTCTTCGCCGACCACGTCGACGTCCATTCGCGTCGAGCCAACAAACACCGCGGTGTCATCGGTCAGGCCGGTACCGACGATACGAATGGTGTTCCCGCCGCGGACAGGGCCGGAGCGAGGGATGACGTCGAGGAGCGCGAAGACCGTTGGGCCCGCGTCTTCCTCTTGGCCAAAGTCGAACATCTGGCCGCCACCATCTTTCGGTGGTCGACCGGAGTCAGTTGGAGTGCCGAGGTCGCTTCCCGCGTCGGCCGATGGACCCATGTCGCTCCCGAGGTCGGGGCGGAACTGGTCAGCATCGATGTAGTTGAGCGGGTCGAGGAGGTCGTCGCATCCACCACATCCGAGCGAAAGCACGACGGCGCAGAGCGCGAACACGCGCAGGAAACGCCGAAGGCTTCGGTCGAAGTTGTGGTTGGTCACGTATTGCCTCGTGTGCGGCTTGGCCGCACGAATTCACGATGCGGACGTCAGAAGGTGATGACCGTCCGCGTGTAGGAGTATCCATCCCACGACTCGAGACTTCCGAGGTCGGCGTAGGAGAGATTGGCGTAGTCGAGACCAGGAGCGCTGATCCCGATGATGTCCATGATGTACGTCCCGCCGGGGTATGGCACGGGGCGTTCTTCCGCCGGCAAGTGCGAGAAGTCGGGGAAGTCTGGCAGCCGGAAGCTGCGCTCGTGCCCAGGCACGAAGACATTCCACACCGTCACCTGCATCGGGGTCATGATCGTGACGTAGTAGAGGTCTGGCGGGTTGGAGGAGTCGTCGACCCGGAACTGGAACAGCCGGTCGACCGGAACTGCCCCGTTCGCGGGCGAGGTGACGACGGCCGCGCCGAAGAGTCCCGGAAGTTCGAGTACTTTCGAAACGTCGGTCACGCCTCTCAGGAACGAGTTCGTCTGGGGCAGCGCTCCCGTGTTTCCATTCGGGTAAGCACCGCCTTGGATGAAGTACTCGGCATCTGCGAGTGCCCCGGCGAATGCAGGCTGATGCTGAGCGACGACCAGGTTGGTGCGACCTTCCACGATCTCCGTGACGTTGAAGACGCCTTCGAAGCCGAGGTCAATCCATGGGACCACGACGCGATCAGGGGCCGTGCTCGGCGGAGATGCCAGCTTGAAGGTCACCTGAGTTTCCAGCGGAATATCGAGGTCGAGGTCGACCGTGTAGGTCTGCCCATCAGCGGCAAAGAGGTAGCGCTCGATGCCCATCCGCAACGGTTTGAACTCGTTGGTGTTGTTGTTGTAGAGGCCGCCAACCGCGATGAGCGCGAGGTCACCAATACGCGAGGTGATCGTGTACGGGCCCGACTGGAAGATGACCGAGCCGCTGCCCGGGTCTGGAATGCGCGAGAATGGGTCCGGCCGAGTGGTCATCACGATGGCCATCTGAACTTCGCCCGGGCCCGGCTCCGCGAGCTTGTCGAGACCGGTCACCATACCGGAGTACTGGGCAACCGGCGGGCCAGGAGGCGGCGGACCCTGCTGCGGCGGAGGCGACAAGAAGATGGTCACGTTCTCGGCGTTCACTCGCTGCACCGAAGCCGACGAGTAACCAGCCGCAATAGCGGTGATGGTCTGCTCGCCGAACACGTCGGGGCCCGAGAGGGTCACGAGGCCGTTCGCATCGGTATTGCCCTGGTACGGCGTTTCGGCGCGGCTCGAGAGCATGACGAATGCGCCTTCGATCGGCGCCCCGCCCATCTCGTAGACCGAGACGTTTACGGACCCTTGAATCGGTCCACCCCAGGTGCCGCCAAAGCGCGAACCGGGGTTGAAGTAGGTGTAGAGCTGCGGTGCGGCCTGAGTTTCGCCACCCACGGTGACCTCGACGACGACGTCGCCGGAGGGATGTGGAGGCGTGCGCAGCGTGATCGTCTGAGCGTCGACGACCTGAACGTCGGCTGCTGGCTGACCATCAAAGGTCACCGTTGGCGAACCGACGAATCCGCGGCCATAGACTTCGACGTAGGTGCCGCCCGCGATCGAACCGCGGACTGGCTTGAGGCCGAATACTTCGAGCGGCTCCGTGTAGGTGTATCCGTCGACGAACGTGCCTTTGATACCATCGCGCTCGACGACCACGTCTACTGAACCGGCCGAGTGCGCGGGCGCGGTGACTTCGATGGTTTGGTTGTCGATGACCGTGAAGGTAGCGGCAACGCCGCCCAGGGTTACGCGAGTCGCTCCGGTGAAGCCTTCGCCCTCGAGCGTGACGGTCTCACCGCCAGCGGTCGAGCCGGAGTTCGGAGTGACTCGGTCGAGCCAGAGGTTCGCGACGTACGTGTAGCCGCCGGTGAGGCTCGCGGTGTCGGTTCCGTCCGTCGCGACAATGTCAGCGGCTCCAGCGGTTCCTGCCGGCACTCGGACGATCGCACGACCGGGCTCTTGCGACTGAACGGGAGCGGCGGCGCCACCAATCGTGACGGTCACGCCCGCTTCGCCCAAGCCGGCTCCGAAGAGCTCGATGTCGTTTCCACCAATCTCAGGGCCGCGATTCGGAACGGCTCGGATCAGCGAGAAGTCGCCAGCCTGTGTGTAGAGGTAGGCATCCGGCGCGATGACGGCGTCCGTCGAGGTGACGATTCGAACGTTCGCGGGGCCAGAAGCACCTGCGGGGGTATCGACCACCGCGGTCGCGCCCGACGGGTCGACGGACTGAAGCGTTGCCGCGGCGCCGTCGAATTGCACGGTCATGCCGGCTTCGAAGCCAGCGCCCTCGAGCGTCACGGTTTCTCCGCCCGCAACATCGCCCTGCCCGGGCCGCACGGCGTCGAGGCGGAGCGCGTCGAAGTACACGACGACACCATCCCAAACGACCGATTCGTCACGGTTCGTCGCGCGCACCTGAACTTCGCCAGCCGGGTGTGGCGGCGCGAGGACTCGGAGCAGTCCACTGTTGATGACGCTGTGGGAGAGCGCGGTCTCGCCGCCGAAAGAGATACGGGTGTTGTTGTCGAATCCGGTGCCGCGAATGGTGACTTCGACGTTTCCGGCCGACGGAATGCGGGTCGGTGACACTTCCGTGAGCGAAAGAGTCTCGATGTACGTGTAGCCGTCCTCGAGATTTGCCTCGCCTTCGACCGGGTCGAGCAGTTTGACGTTGATCGGGCCAACGCCGTCGCCTGCCGGCGCTTCGCCGACGAGGTCGCCATCGACCAGGCGAACATCTGCACGCTGACTTCCGAAGAAGACAGCAGTTTCATCGGTCAGCTTGCTACCCTTGATGACGATGGGAGTGCCGCCCTTGAGCGGTCCACGAGGCGGAACGACTTCGTCGATCCCGAAGAAGACTGGCCCCATGTCGGGCTCGTCCATGTCGGGCTGACCGAAGTCGAAAGGCTGCTCCATATCGGTCGGCGAACCCATGTCATCGATCGGCATTCCCATGTCGACCGGGTCGGGGTTCATGTCGGGGTCAGGCGTTTCGGCGTCTTGTTCGACCGTTCCGCCGTCGTCCGACCCACCTGGACCGGGATCGATGTCGTCGGAGCACGAGGTGGAAAACACCAGGCTCAACGCCAAGAAAACCGCCCAGATACTACTCTTGAATTGCATATCCACCATTCCTCGTGCGCCATGACCACGACGATAGGACGCTCTGCGCCCCCTCGAAGTTGCATGACTTCGAATCCAGCCTTCTCAATCGGCTGGAGTATAGTGCCGTGCCCGCACCGATTCAAACGTGCGCACACATCCACCTACTCCGCAGAACTCGATTTTTTTCAGACTCTTCGCGCGTCGAGGAACCCTTGGTCCGGATTACGATCGACGTAGTCCATCAGGGTCTGCAGATACGAAGAAAGGTGAGGACAACGAATCTCTGTGTCCTGGAGGGCCCGAAGGGTGTTCGAGGTATCGTATCGGGCCTCATGACTGAAGTAGTTCACGACTTCGCGTGGCACACCCATGAACTCTTCGACTGACTTGCTTCCCAGCGCGACGTCGAGCAATCGGGGCGGCACCACGCCCGGCGCTTTCTTGCGGCCGAGCAGCTCGAGCGTGAGCGAGACGATCTCCTGAGCCCGCATTGGATTGGGATCCGCAATCTGAAAGACGGTCCCTTCGTGACCCGGCTCGAGCCCAATATGAGCAATCGCCTGTGCCGCAAAATCGACCGGCACGATGTTTACCACCGAGTTCCCAGTTCCAATGTTGGGGATGGGAACCCACTGCGGAAGATTCTTGAACACTTTGAACAAGTAGTACGGACCATCGTACTTGTCGGTCTCGCCCGTTCTGGAGTGCCCGACGACGATCGATGGTCGGAAGATCGCGGTCGGAATCTCATCCGAGCGTCGCTGCACCTCGACTTCGGCCCAGAACTTCGTCGATTCGTAGTGATTGTTGTGGCCCTGCCCTTCGTCGAGCTCGTCTTCGAACACCAAACCCGCCCGTTCGCCAGACACGTAGCAGGTCGAGATGTAGTTCAGTCGGTCGAGCGACTCGCAGGCCTCGCAGAAGTCGAGGACCTTGATGGTGCCGGTCACATTCACTTTGTAGGCGAGCGACTCGGGCACCGCGAGATTGTAGATGGCGGCGAGGTGCCAGACCACGCCGACCTTGGCCGTGAGCTCTTCGTAGACGCCCTCCGTGAGGCCGAGCCGCGGCGCCGTGATGTCGCCGACGTGAATCTCGATCGTCCCGTCGAACTCCGCCGTGCGCTTGGCGACCTGTGCGGCTCGCGAACGAGCCAAATCCTCGAACCGGCTCTCGACGAGCAGGTGGAACTCGCCCGACGGCGAATTTTCGACGAGCTCGCGAAGGAGCATGGTCGTCAGGAACCCGGGGAAACCCGTGAGGAATGCTGCTGATTCGAATTGGGACATGCCGATACCGCGCCTGGTGAGCGTGGGTTATGCCGACCGAGGTCGAACGTTGTCAATGGACTGGCGCGACCGCGGGCCTAGCTGCGGTACTCGTCGCGCAACGCACTCAGATAGGGGTCTCCGCCTTCCGAATCATCCTTTCCGGGGGAGGCTGGTTTGTCCTGACCGCCGGGACCGTCACTATCGTCACCGTCGTCGGAAGAACCTTCGCCCGGGGCTCGTCGGCGCGTGATGAAGAGCACCACGCCCACACACAGCAACAGCCCGGCGAAGATCAGTCCAAGGATGAGCGCATTGTCGAAGCCGTCCGGCTCGACGAGCTCGAACTCATCGCCGTACTTCTGGATGAGCTCGGTTTTGATCTCCTCCTTCTTCATCCCGTCGCGCGCCATCTGCTGGATGTCGCGCCGGACTTCGGCCGCGGCCGGCGAGGGACACATTGCGAGTGTCTTTCCGGGGCAGAACGGACTCATCACCTCGTTGGTGACGTCGTTGGTCGTGCGAGAAATCTCGCCCTCGTTCGCGTCTTCTTGGGCGACCGCAGTAGCTCCGAGCGCCAGGCAGACAGCGCTCAGGACAACAGCTATCAAATGGCGACGAATCATGCTGAAACCTCCCACAACGCCTTCGCTTCTTCGCCGAGCCACGCTTCGAGCCGTTGGAGCTCTCGCTCCGTCGCATCGTCGCGAACTTCGAGGCTCTTCGGAGCCTCCGGCCGCTCGGCGAACGTGACCGAGCGTTCGATCAGCTCTCCGCGACGGAACACGTGAACCGTTATCGTCTCGCCAGGTTGGAACCGCGCGAGCGCGTCCTTGAGTCCCGAGGATGGCACAGCGCGGCCGCCCACGGCGACGATGAGATCGCCCGGGGAGATCATCCCTCGATGTGCTGGCGAGCCTTCGAGCACCTGTCGAACCTCTTGATTCGACCCGTGGGTCTGGGTGGTCACGCCCAGCCAAACTCCATCTTCGGTTTCGCGCACGAGCTGAAGTCCGAATGGCCGGAAGATGTCGTCCCACTCGGGATCTTCGGTGCCTCGCACGTAGGTGGCGAAGAACTCGTACATTTCGGCTTCGGCCAGTTCGGACGCCGCAACTTCGTAGTGATTGGGGGGGTAGCCCGCTTCGCCCGAGTAGCTGACCCAGAGGTGGCGCAAGAGGTCGTCGAGCGATGCTTTCCCGTCGCTCACCTCACGCATCTCGAGGTCGAGCGCGAGCGAAATGAGCGCCCCTTTGAGGTAGTACGAGACCGTCGAGTTCACATTGTTTTCGTGCGACCGGTACAGCTTGATCCACGCATCGAAACCAGCCTGCTCCAGCGAGTCGACGAATCGCCCGGGGATTCCCTCCATGCGAGCGATATCTTTGGCGATCGAGTCGAGGAACTTGGCCGGAGAGATGCGGCCGGCGCGAAGCATGATCAGGTACTGGTAGTAGCTGGTGACGCCCTCGATCGTCCAAAGGTCGCGCGTATCGTTCTCGGCCGTGTAGTCGAACGGGCCGAGCGATTCGGGGCGAATTCGCTTCACGTTCCAGACGTGGAAGTGTTCGTGCGCGAAGAGGGTGAGGAAGTCGATGTACTTGTCGTCGGTGTAGGGTGCCGATTCGCCAGGCTTACCGAAGCCGTCGCGTGGATACATCAGTGCGGTCGAATCTCGGTGTTCGAGCCCGCCGCGGGCGCCGTCGGTGAGCAAGAGAATCGTGAGGTAGCGTTCGTACGGAAGTTCGCCACCGAACATCTGAGCGTTGGCCTCGACGATGGTCGCCATGTCGGCGCAGAGCTGCTCGACGTCGACGTCAGGCGTACCCCAAATCACGAGTTCGTGCGGTTTTCCACCGGCTTCGAAGGTCCAACTTTCGTGAGGTCCGAGCTCGAGCGGTGAGTCGTAGAGCTCGTCGAGGTCTTTGGCGTGGAAGAACGCGTGGGCCGCTTCGGGCCGCTCGAGCGAGCACCAGACGTTCCACCCTTCGGGCAATTCGACGCGGAGCTCGCACGCATCGTTCAGGCGCCCGGCCGGCGCCATGAAGAGCGACGCCGGGTTGATGAACCCGTGTGACTCGTCGAGGTGGTTCTGTCGCACCCCGAGGTCGTGGCCATACGCCTGATATCGAATCGTGAACTGATTGACGGTGTTCGTGTCGACTCGCCACGTCGCCTTGTTGGTCTTGCGGACCCGCAGCCGGTTGCCGTCGGCGTCGCGCGCTTCGACTTCCCGGATGAACTGGGCGTACTCGCGAATGAGGTAGCTTCCTGGAGTCCAGGCGGGCAGCTGCATATCGACATGTGCGTCTTCACCAACGCCCCGCACGGTAACGTCGACGTGGTAGAGATGCGTGTGCGGCTTGGGGATGCGCACTTCGTAGCGAATCGGTCGCATAGAGCCTCCGTGAGCGGTCGTTCCACCGGTCGCACACTACAGACCGCGGGTCAACGCGGCTGGTTCAGAACTGGTAGAGCGGGATGTTTCCGAACTTGCCGGTAATCGGCTCACCACCGGGTGAATCGGCGAGCTGGCGGATCGCTTCGAGGAGGCCCGATTCGATCCTCAGCCCTTCCTTCCCAAAGATCTGATCGCCATGGCCTGCCTCGTATATCGCGTCGATCTCGCCCAAGATCATCTCCAGGCGGCCGAGATAGTAGCCCCGAGGTTTGAACTGCACCGACTTGCCGTCCATCAGCTTCACGCTCGACATCGCATCGCCCGCTTCGCGAGCCCGAACGTTTGCGACCAAGAGCCGCCAGTACGTCCCCAAAAACTCGGCGAAGATTTGGTGCAGCTCCCAGAGGTGGCGATCGGCGCCGTCCTGCTCCTGAATCTCAGTGAGCTTGAACTGCTGCGGCTGAGGTTCGGGTGGAATCTGCTTTTCGAGACGATCGAGCGCTTCGTTCACCGCGGGATAGCGATGGAAGACCTTCTGGCCGGACACATCTCGGCGCATTTGTCCGAAGAAGCCGTAGAACGCAAAGTCGCAGTTCGTGGGGAATCCGCCGAAGATCGATTTGCCGGAGCCGAAGAGGTACTCGAGCGCGTCCAAGATGCGTTTCTGCGAGGCGAGGAGCGCTTCGCTATCGCCCCGAGTCAGGCCGCCCTTTTCGAGGACCGACTTCACGGAGTTGCCGGCAACCCGACCGAGCAAACCCTGGATGAGCGGCATTCCGCCAGCGAGCTCTTCGCCCACGCGGTCCGACACCTCACTCTTCGATGCCTCGTCGAGCCATCGCGTGAGTCCGAAGATGCGAACGACCCACTCGTCGAAGAAGTCCTCGAGAATCAGGGAGAGTCGGCGTCGCGACCCGCTCGGATAGATTGGACGTTCGCCGTGTTCGGCCGCAAACTCGAGGATCGCGCTCGAATCGTTCAGCGCCCAGTCCCCATTGCGGAGAACCGGGACCATGGTGCTGCCGGTCAGCTTCTTCAGGATCTTGTACCGGTCGATCACGTTGTGAAAGACCAGCTCCGTATCGAGGCCGGACCAGCCGAGTGCGGCTGCGGCTTTCATCGAATAGGGACTGAGTGCGCTGACGTAGAGTTGGTAGGCTGCCAAACTGCCCTCTTGGCGGCGGTCGATGCACAGAAAGTGGGGACGAGCGACGGGGGTGCGGCTATCCGTTCGCGAACTTGCTCACGTCGACGATACCGGCTTCGGCGCATTCGACGAGGAGCACTCGTACGAATTCTCGGGCGCGATCAGTTGTGAGTAAAGCGGGATCCGCGAGCTCGAGGAGAGTCTTCCGATTCGCACGTGTAATCGCGCCAAAGGTACTGCGGTCGGCGTCGTCGATGTGAAATGCCATCGCCAGATCATCTACGGTCGCGCCCGCGCCCAGGCTCAGATCGGTCTGGAGCGCGACCGCGTTCTGGTCGAGATAGTTCTCCATCGAACCCGCGTCGGTCGCGAGGATGACGGTCAGGATGATCCCGCCCACAACCGCGGTCGTGGTGACCGAGGTCGACGACAAGAGCAGCGCGGCACCCTCACTTCCGTCATTCGTACCTTCGTGATTTGCGAGCGCGGGGGTCGCGAAGAGGAATGCCACCAGCGCAACCAGTGCTGGGATCGTCTTGGTGTTCATCAGTGTCCTTGAGCCGAAGAGCTAGCATTCGAAGTATCGAAGTGCCCCAATCGCAGGTCAAGTGGGCATGGGAACTTGACGCTGATGATAGGAACCCGCGAAACTCTAGTTCGAAAGTCGAAGCAGCAAAATTTGGACGCCCTCGTTCGAGAAGACGCACCATGCGCAACAAATCGCGTAGCGCGAGACTGCTCTCGTTCTGCCTCGCCATCCTCCTGGCGCTGGCCCCTTCGATGGTCTTTGCCGACGTCAAGACGGCCCAGGACTACTATCGGCAGGCATCCGAAGCCTACCAGGCCGGAAACCTCGAAAAGGCGGCCGACTTGCTGGAGCGGGCATACGCGGAAGACCCCAACCTGGTCTATCAGTACAACCGCATCCTCGCCTTGCGCGGGCTCGGTCGATTCGAAGAAGCGCTTCGCGTGCTCGAGATCTACGAAAACCCGATGCTCGACGACGAGGGCAAACGATTCACCGACGTCCCTGAGATCAAAGCCGACCTCCAGACCAAGATCGCCGAAGCCAAGGCGAATGACGGCAAAGAAGGCGACGGCAAGGAAGGCGACGGCAAAGAAGGCGACGGCAAAGAGGGCGACGGCAAAGTAGGCGACGGCAAGGAAGGCGACGGCAAAGAGGGCGACGGCAAAGATGGCGACGGCAAAGGGAAAGATAAGGAACCCGAAGAAGTGCCGTGGCTCGGCTACACGCTCCTCGGAGCGGGTGTGCTCTCGATTGGTCTCGGAAGCCTGTTCGCCTCGGGCGTGCTCGTCTCCGAAGAGCTCGACCGCGCTTCGTGCGGCTCGACAGCCATCAAGAGCGCCGCTCCAGCCGATCTGAACGCCGCGCTGCGCGCGTGCGGATACTCGTCCCCGTTCGCCACAGCCGGCCCGCAGGTCGAGTACCGAGAGCTGACTGACGCGTACAAATCCGACGTCGAAGCCGTCGACAGCCAAAAAGTCCTGGCCGGTGTCTTCCTCGGAACCGGCGCGGCACTCCTCATCGTCGGAGGGGTCGTCTGGCTCGTCTCCGGGGGCGAAGAATCCAAAGGAAGCGCGAGCGTCGATTCGCCGACGCTCGAGTTCGCTCCTTATGTCTCCCACGACGGATTCGGCGGCGTTCTGCGCGCCGAATTCTGAGGCAACCTGTGGCCTCCAATCCAATCGACCAGATCCGTTCGCAGATCGACGCGGCAGCTACCATCCCGTCGGCCGAACCGTTCTTCCCTTCAGACCATCCGCTCGAGCGTCTCCTCCGAACTATCGACGATGCTCGGAACGGACGCGACGTTCCGTCAGCAAACGAGAACCAGATTCCGGCAGCCGCGGCCGCAGCCGCAGAGGCGGCACCAGCGGTCGTGCCGTCTGGTGGCCTCGACTCGGTGGTCGGCCAGCAGGTCCTCGCGCTGCTCGAGGGCCGCGCGCTCTCTGGCGAAGCGCGGGCCGAAGCGGTGCGCCGACTCGCGCTCGCGATGCAAAACCCCACCACTCAAAACTTGCAGGCCGTACTCGACGTTCTCCTCACCGGAGAACCAGGAGTCGGTCAGTCGCGCTGAATCGTCGTCTGCGTCAGAAAATCCGCGATCGTCGCGATCACCTGATCGGACAACGTCGTCGGGTCTTCCTCGTCTGAAACCGAAACCAGCGCGCGTGTGAGTTCGTCGAAGCGGACGATCTCGCCGCCGTCTTCTTTCCATCTCGCCATCGCAGATTCCGAGGCGTCTTCATCAACGTCGAGGTCCAGGCCGGGTTCGATCACGAGCATCGGCACTTTTGCTCGCGCGCCGGTGGCGGCGTCGTGGAGTGCGAACAAGCTCCGCCATGACGCGGCCGGCAATCCAGCCGCCTCCGTATCTTCTCCCGCACGGATTGCTGCGAACGCCGCGGTGAGCTCCTTCTTGCGGGCTTCGAGTGCCTCGACCTGAGTCACCATCTGGTCGGTCGTCGCGTTCGACTCCGACTGGATTCGCGACTGAAGCACCTCAATCGACCGACCGATCTGGTGCAAAATCATCGCATCGAGCGGCTGCGTATTCGGGGAGGCAAGCACGAGCGATGTCGCCCCGAGCTCGTCTGCCGCGAGCGCGAGGTCCGCGCCGTGACCGTGGGCAATCACGTGCACCACATCCGAAGTGCGCGAGTCGGCCCGAAGCGCGGCAACCGCAGATTGGAGATCTTCTTTGAGGACTGAACCGAGCGCGTCTGCGTGTCCCTCGATGAAGCTGCGCGGGTATGCGCACCATGGCTGCGCGCCTTCCAGACAAGTTCGCTTGTCGTAAATGAGCACGACGAACCCGCGAGAGGCCAGCTGCTCGGCGAGCGTACGGTACACGGCAACCTCGACCGGCAGCTCGACGCCGAAGGCGCCCCGCATGATTCCGTCGCGATTGAGTGGTCCCGAATCGTGCACGATCACGACGGCGGGGCGAGCGATGTCGGAAGCTTCTGGGAAGACCAACTCACCACTGAGCGTCTCACCATGCGACTCGAACTTGAAGTCGGCCGTCGCCACCGGGGCGCCGGCGAGGACAAAACCTGTCGCCGGATTCTCCTCGGACTCGTCGGACCCCTCGTCGGTGCGGTCAGGCTTCTCCACCGCCGTGGCGGTCGAGTCGCCCGGCGCGTCGAAACCAAAGGTCGCGCACCCCGAGGAAAGCGCGAAGAACAGGGCGAGTGGCAAAACGTAGTACTTCGTCATCGTTTCTTGAGTATCTCGGTGAGGAGAATCGATTCGAGTTCGGGGATCTCACGGATCTCTGCGGCGAGCTGCGGGTGCGCAAAGATCCGGATCTTCTTCACGACCATCATGAAGTCGTCCTGAATTCCGGCGACGATGCGCGAAAGTTCGTGGAGGGGGTACGCCTTGCGACCGGTCGCATTCGGATAGACCACATCGATGGTCTCGAGCTTGTCTTTGTCGCGGGGTGGCGTGTCGATGATGATGTCCGCCGGGTGCAACGAACGCCCGACGAGCGACGACAATCGCACACGAATGCGGTCCACGAGCGAGTAGAGTTCCGAGGAGTCCATGCCGTACATGATGTCGTAGGCCTGCTGCTTTTCGACCTCGGAGTAGACCCGGCTGTAGGTCGCAACGCGCTTGTACAAGTTGCGTACGTTTCCGCGCATGTTGTCGAGCAGGTACGCGGTTGCAGACTGTTCCGGCGAGTTCGCGCGGAGCCAGCCGAGAAGCCCGTCGTCGTCGTGGGCCAGCAACACTTCGAGCAGTTCGTCTCCCGATAGGCTCGACCGGCTGTGGAAGGCAGACAACGCCGCTTCGAGCATCGCACTGGCCGAACGGTTCGTGTGGTGCCAGTAGGCCTCCGAGAACATCGTGTAGCGCCCGAAGATGAAGATTTCCGCCGAGACCTTGCCCTTGGAGGACACGCCAATCTTGGTCTCGTCACCATTCAGCGTGAGCGACGCCAGCAAGCGATCACGGTCGTAGTTGCGGCCGTACGGCACACCCAGGTGGATCGAGTCGCGCTCCAGGTAGTCCATCTTGTCGGCGTCGATCGCCGACGAAATGATCGATCGAATGACCTGATCCATCTGCGTCGGTTTCGAGGGAAACTTGCCCGTCGACAACGCGATGACGCGCTCGGGATCGACGTTCCATTCCGTCCGCAGCAGTTCGCCGATCGGGAGCTCCCCGCGAAGTGATTCGACCTCGCCGAGCAAAATGCGTGCGCCGACCTCTTCGTGGCGCGGCGTGTCGCGGCCTTTGAAGTGGAGAGCCTCGAGATTGTGCGCGAACGGGTAGTGCCCGAGGTCGTGCAGCAACCCCGCGGCCAACACGGTGAGCAGATCTTCCTCACTCGCTGAAAAGGCAAATGAGGGGGTAGCGAGCAGATGGCGAAGATAGAGTTGTACGCAGCCGAACACGCCGAGACTGTGCTCGAACCGAGTGTGCACCGCCCCAGGGTAGACGAGGTGGGTTGGCCCGAGCTGTCGGATCTTTCGCAGCCGTTGGTAGGCCGGATGGTCGATGACGCGCCGAACGCGTTCGGAGATCGAGACGTTGCGGAGTTCCGGAACCCGCACAGTCGACGAGGCCGTGAAGGACGCACCGAGCTCCGGCAAACCGGCGATGAATTCGGCTTGGCGCTTGGCGAGATTGATGTCGGTGCGGTCGTTCGAGCTCATAGGGCGCGCATCCTAGGTGGATCCGGCTCCTTTGCAAACCGAACTACGAGGGGATCATTTCCACTTGGTCGGAGGCGGTTCCGCGAAGGTTTTAGGCTCGAACTTTTTCGGTTCGTCCTTCGTCTCGGTCGTCTTCGTCGTGGTCTTCTTGGGTTCGGTCTTCTTCGTCGTCGTGGTCTTTTTCGTCGTGGTCGTCTTGGGTTCGACCTTCGGCTCGACTTTGGGTTCGGGCTGCTTCACGACTTCGACGGGTTCTTCGGTCGGTGTGGTCTCGGCGGGCTCGGTGCCCGTCAGGTTAGGCGGAGCGTGGCCGGCGACCGCCTTGGGATCGACAACGCCCGTGTTCGACGTCGGCAATGTCTCTTCGACCGGCTCGACCTTGGGCTCCACCTTCTTCTCGACTTTTGGCTCGACCTTGGGTTCCTCCTTCGGTTCGCCCTTGCTCGCAACCTCCGGCCCGGCGTTGGCTCCGGACGCGGCTGCGGAAGTTTCGCCATTCGAGTTTTCGGCCGCTTCGGCCTCGGTATCGCTCCCGCCGAGCGCTACGACGGAGCCGACGACGATGCCGGCGAACACCACGATGATCGCGAGCGCGGCGAGGGAAAGCTTGAGCTTCGCCTTCTCGGCTTCGGGTGGCGACGTAATCTTGGGCGAGCTGACCTTCTGTACCACGGCGCCGACCGCCGAGTTGGAGCGCTTCTTGAGAGACTCGCGTTCGAGGCTGGGGTCCGGGTCGTAGACGGCGATGTTCTGCGAACTGTCGGCGGCTTCGGCTCGAGATGCGAGGCTGAGTGGCTTCGAAGGGTCGATGCCGCTCGACTTCGGCTGCTGCACAGGAGCAGGCGTAGACTTCTTCGACTTCGAAGCGGCTTTCGACTTCTCAGCGACAGCGGCCTGAATGCTCGCGGAGTTTGCTCGCTTTTCGACCTGTTTCACGGCCGAGGAGAGCGCGTTGAGCATCTCTCCGGCGTGTTGATAGCGCGAAAGCGCGTCTTTGGCGGTCGCACGCTTGATGACCGCTTCGATCTCGGCGGGTACGACGATTCCCTGTCGAGGCACGAGCTTCGGCAGGTCTTCATTGATGTGCATGAAGAGCACGGCGAGGGGCGTGGGCGCATCGAATGGGCAGTTCCCGGTGATCAGCTCCCAGAGAATGATGCCGCACGCGTAGACGTCGGCTGGCGGGCCGACGTTCTTTTTGCCCTGTGCCTGTTCGGGCGCCATGTAGTGCGGCGTACCGAAGACCTCGCCCTCGCGGGTGAGCTTGCGAGTCGAGCCCTCGTTGATGATGCGCGCGATACCGAAGTCGAGCAGTTTGACGTAGTCGTAATCGGCACCGGCCTTGGTGATGATCATGTTTTCGGGCTTGAGGTCGCGGTGCACGATGCCGCGATCGTGAGCCTCGCTGAGCGCCGAAAGGACTTGCTCCATGATGTGCACGATGCGGTCGAGCGTCACCTCGTCTCGAAGCCAGCGCGCCAGGCTCTTGCCCGGCGCGTACTCCATCACCATGTAGGGGTGTTTGCTGCTGTCGAACCCGAAGTCGTGGAGCGTGATGATGTTCGGGTGATTCAGTCGACTGACGGCGCGCGCTTCGAGGATGAAGCGATCCCGCCCTTGGTCGCTATCCTGCAGTTCGGTTCGGAGTACTTTGAGCGCCACTTCTCGCTCGACCGGAAGCTGGAGCGCGCGATAGACAGCGCCCATTCCACCTTCGGAGATCATCCCCAGGATCACGTACTTGTCGGCCGCCAACGTCCCGATCATCGGGTCTTTCTTGGCGTCTTTCAGCGAGGCCTTCGGGATAAAATAGTGCCCGTCCCGAGGGCATCTTGCCCCGAGCTGAGGATTCTCCTCATGACATTTCGGACAGACCGGCATGATGTTTAGCGCTAGGTGGATGACTCCGCTCGCGAGAATACCAAGACACCCCTTGCCACACAACTACGATGCAGGTCGTTGGCGACAGAATCAGTGCCGTGATACTCCTTAACTCCGGATCGAGAACACCACATCAGGCACATTATGTTCCGCACTATTTCCGCCCTCGCCATACTTTTTGCGTTCGCCATCCTCGCTGGATGTACGGACGACCCCGGCACCACCGACAACAACGGCGGGAACGGCTGCGAGGATGAATGCGCACTCGGCGATCGCTCCTGCATCGACGAGAGCACCGTCCAGTTCTGCGTTCCCGACAGCAACACCGGGTGCAACCGCATCATCGACACAACCTGCCTGACCTCGGAACAGTGCGTCCAAGGCACGTGCGACGAACTTCCGAGAGACTGCGAAGACGTCTGCACCGACCTCGACACCCGATGCACCGTCGATGGTGAAGTGGAGACCTGCGCCGATCACGATGGCAACGGTTGTGTCGAGTTCGGAAACCCCGTCAGCTGCGATGCCGGCGAGTTCTGTGAACCGCGTGACGGGCTGTGTCGCGCGAGCGAATGCTCCGACGAGTGCACCCAATCCGAGACCTCCTGCGAAGGCGACTTGATCAGCACCTGCGGCATCAACGCGCAGGGCTGCCTGGTCTACGGACCGGCCAAAGAGTGCGGCGACGGCCAAACGTGCCAGGGCGGCGAGTGCGTGGGTGGCGCGGGATGCGAAGACGAATGCAACGCGGGCGAATCGGTATGCACCGGCGACGGCAATCTGCGGACCTGCGGCGACTTCGACGCCGACTCCTGCTCGGAACTCGGCGATCCGATGCCCTGCCCCGGCAACGATGTTTGTGAAGAAGGCCAGTGCGTCGCCCCCCGCAACTGCTCCGACGCCTGCATCGCCGGCGAGAAGGTCTGCGTCGGTAACCAAGTCTCGGAATGCGTCACCGGCGGCAGTGGCTGCCTCGAGTTCAGCAACCCGATGGCCTGCTCCGGCGCCAACGAATCGTGCACCGTCGAGGCAGGCACGGTGGCGTGCCGCGCGGCGGCTGTCTCGGGGCCCGTCGTCATCAACGAGATCTTCTACGACGCGTTGGGAGACGACGTGCGCGGGAACGAAGGCTCGCCAACGTTCATCGAACTCCGCGGCCCGGCTGGCCTCGACATCTCGGCCTACGTGCTCGAAATGGTGAACGGCTCGTCCTCCGGCGGCACGTACAACAGCGTGACCCTGCCCGCAGGCGCGCGGCTCGACGGCAACGGCTTCGCAGTCGTCACGCTCGACAATCCCGACACCTACCTCGGCCTCGCAGCGGGCTTCTACACCAACGTCTACGACGCGATGACGCCCTACTCTTCGGGCCAAGACGGCATGCAGAACGGCCCCGACAACGTGCGATTGCTCGACGACGTCGGCGTCGAACTCGACGCGGTCGGCTACGGCACGTTTGGTGCGTCGAACACGTTCGCCGGTGAAGGAACCAGCGTGCCGGACCCTGTTCCGGGCCGCTCGGTCGGTCGAATCAATGGCGTCGATACCGACAACAACTCCGCCGATTTCGTATCGTTCTACCCGACTCCGGGGCTCGAGAATGCTGACCTCATCATCAACGAGGTCTACGTGAATCAGCCCGGTGTGGACGACGGGTCCGAAACGTTCGTCGAGCTCGTCGCCCCGATCACAGGCTGGGAAGATGCGGACCTCTCGGGCTACGTGCTGCGCGCGATCAACGGCTTCGACGGCACGGACTACATCTTCTCGGGCGCGCTCGACGGCATCATCATGGAGTTCATTGGATTCCCCGCGATGCTGAACGACGACCAAGACGGCTATGTCGTAATTTGCGACGCCGACGTGGCTTCGGACGCGCTCTTTCAAGTTTGTAGCGTCGACTTCGACGGCGTCGATTTCCAGAACGGTCCGGACAACTTCGTGCTGGAGTACCTGGGCCGCCCGATCGACGCGATCGGGTACGGTAGCTTCGGTGCGGGCGAGACGTTCGTGGGTGAGGGAAGCGCCGCCCCTTACACGAGCTCCGATTCGGGTAAGGCGCTCGCTCGATGGCCGCTCGCGGACCCGACACGCGACAACGACACCGACGACAACAGCGTCGACTTCCGCCGCGTCTCGCCGACCCCCGGACGTTCGAATCCGCGCTGAGTGATTGCATTCGAAAGCTTGTTGCGGAATGTTCCGCCGCCCGCGATCCTTGCAAGGGCCGCGTTATTGATGGCCAAGCCGAACACACCAAGGCAACACGATGTATCAGTTCACCTGCCCACGCTGCGGCAATCCGGGCGAAGTGCCCTTCGAGCCCTCCAATCCGGATCGGGTTCTCTGCGCAGATTGCCACAAAGAGACCGACGGCAAGACCTACGATCTCTCCGGGGCGGCGAAAGCCCCAAGGCGCAAGCACAACACGCGTGTCACGCTGAACATCGTCTGCGCGGATTGCGGCAAGGACGCTGAGCTCGACTACGTCCCCAAGGGCGTCGCGATCGCCGACATGAAGTGCAATGACTGCATGTCGAAGTCGAAAGAAGACGACTCGCAGTGGAAGATGATCCGCGAGATGAAGGACCGCGAGCAGAGCTCGGGCCGAGAGATGCACGAGATCGACTGCTCGGCCTGCGGCAAGCCCACGACGCTGCCGTTCAGGCCGGACCCCGGCAAAACCTACTTCTGCAAGAGCTGCTACGAGAACGACGGAAAACCGGTCGTGACGCACAAGGATGCGCCGAAGCAGTCGCTCGGCGGCAACGTCTTCATCCGCCGTTCGAAGAACGATGACTGACGCCGAGGCAGGTGCAAAACCACCGGTAAAGAAGATCGAGATCTTCGGGTGGGCGATGTACGACTTCGCCAACTCGTCGTACACGACGGTCGTCATCTCGCTGCTCTACTCGGCGTTTTTCACCGCCTACATCGTCCCTCCGGGCGAGGAAGTCCGCGACACCTATTGGTCGATTGCGATCATCGCCTCGACCGTGGTCGCAATTCTGCTCTCACCACTCGTAGGCGCAATCTGCGACTACACCGGCCGCAAGAAGCGGTATCTCTTCTACACCACGGTCACATGTGCGGTTTCGACCATGGGGCTGGTGTTTGTCGAACCGGGCAACATCTGGCTGGCGATCGCTCTGATCACGGTCAGCAACGCCGCGTTCATGTTGGGTGAGGCGTTCTGCGGGAGCTTCCTGACGGACCTCGCGACCAAAAAGACGATGGGGATCATCTCGGGCCTGGGCTGGGGGTTGGGCTACTTCGGTGGGCTCGCGAGCCTCATCATCGTGCAATTGCTGGTGGTCTCGGATCCCGAGTCCGACCTGGCCGGCTACATCGTGCAGAACCGATGGGCGATGGTCTGTATCGGCGTCTTCTTCTTCTGCGCGGCGATGCCGACCTTCTTGCTCGTCAAGGAGCGGTCGACGCCGGTTCCGGGATACGAGAACGCGTCGTTCGGCAAACTGTTGGCAGCGGGGCTCGACGAGCTCAAACAGACGGCAAGCCTTGCCCGTCAGTACACGACGCTGTTCCACTTCTTCCTAGCGTTCATGGTCTACATGGCCGGCCTGGAAGTGGTCATCAAGTTCATCGGCATCTACGCGACGGCTGAGCTCGAGCTGAAGACAGCCGACCTGATTACGCTCTTCCTGATCCTGCAGATCTCGGCTGCCGTTGGCGCGCTGGCGTTCGGCGTCTTGGAGTCGAGACTGGGGGCCAAACCGACGGTGCTCGCGACCATCGTGTGGTGGATTGCGGGCATCTTGGCGATCTTCTTCCTCGACCAGCTGGCGGCGATCTTTGGGGCCGAGCGGAACCACGTGTTCTTCGGGATCGCAGTGATCGCTGGCGGCGGAATCGGGTCGATTCAGTCGTCTTCGCGCGCGGTGGTCGGGATCTTGTCGCCGGCCGATCGGTCGGCTCAAATGTTCGGGTTCTGGGGGATGTTCTCGCGACTGGCGATCATCCTCGGGATGTCTTTCGGCTTCTTCGCCGACGCGATTGGCTCGCGGCGCTACGCGCTGCTGCTCGTCGTGGCGTTCTTCGTGGTCGGCGGATTGATGCTGCTCCGCGTTCCAATCGAAAAATACGACGAGTAGTAGGCTACGCGGCGGTGGGTGCTTCGCACGGTGATGGGTGCTTCGCACGGTGATGGGCTACGCGGTTATGGGCTGCGCGGTTATCGGTGCTTCGCACGGTGATGGGCTTCGCGGCG
>CAYLMO010000009.1:35950-62332 GCA_964384605.1 uncultured Bradymonadales bacterium
AGCCCAAAGCCGCGAAGCCCACAACCGCGCAGCCGGCGAAGCCTGCGGCGCTACGCCGCTACGGCTGTCCGAGCGAGGATGCGTCGAATGCCCGACACGGCGCGGTAGAGGTCGGCGTGCTTGCCGCCCGAATGACCAACCACCGTCAGGTGAAGCGTCTCGCCATCCACATCGAACGAACGCACGTGCACGGAGCCGTCGTTCGCGTCGGGGATGAACTTCTGAATCTTGTCGATGACATCGCCACGCCGAGTCTTGTCGACGCAATTGGCGATGATTGGAGCATACGCCGCGAGGACGTCAGACTCCTGAGCGTGCCCTGCGTGCGCCAGAACCAGGCCGCGCGAATCGCCCAACGTGAAGTTGCGCAATCCGTACTGCTGGTAGAGATGCTCCAGCTGCAGGCGAATGGCTTCGTAAGTGCTCTGGCTGCGGCGACGGCGACGTTCCGATCGAAGTTTGATGACGCTCATGGTCAGCTCCTGTTCCAATCCGTGGAAAAACTTCCGGGTGAATGTAAGCGGCGAACCGCTGACGTAAGTGAGTGTAGGATAAGGTGGCACACCCGCAATTTTTTTGATCGAACGAGCCTCCACGAGGTGTCCCAGATGCCGAATCCAACTGCTCAGTGTCTTGTGATCGTGTAGTATTTCCGCGGTTGCGCTCACGGCCGGAGTGTGTAGGGTGCCGCGCCCCAAGCCTCCGGCGAACGAGGAACTCGTGCTCAAAAGAACAGACATCATCGACGGGCGTTGGAAGCTCCTCGATATGCTCGGCCGCGGTGGCGTGGGCGAAGTCTGGCGAGCGCGAGACGTCGTCAGCGGCGATGAAGTTGCGCTCAAAGTTCTGCGGGAAGAGTTCAGCGAGAATCCCACCCTTCGCCGACGATTCGCGCGGGAAGCACGCGCCGCTTCGTCGCTGAACCATCCCAACGTCGCTTCGATCCATACGTTCAAGAGCGACCCCGACGGTCGTCTGTACATCGCGATGGAGCTCATCGAGGGACCCTCCCTGTCGGACGCCGTCCGAACGGGCCTTTCGCAAGTCCGACTTCTCGAGGTCGCTGACCAACTCCTTGCGGGACTGGCGCACGCGCACGCGCGGGGCGTGATTCACCGCGACCTGAAGCCCGACAACGTCCTCCTCGACGGGGCAGATCTGCCCGAAGTCTGCGGCACCCCGAAGCTCGTCGACTTCGGCATCGCTACCGTCGCATTCGAGGGCGAAGACCGAGAGACCATGCAGGGCGAAGTCGTCGGAACGCCACGCTACATGAGCCCCGAACAGGCGCTGGGTGAGCGCAACCTTGGGCCCCGAACCGACCTCTACAACGTCGGTCTGGTGCTCTACGAACTCGCGACCGGCGCCCCGCCCTTCGGCAACGATCGCGGGCTCGCCGTGATGTCGCGACATGCGAACGAGCCGATCCCGGAACCGATTCCGCGGCCCGGGTTCGAGTTTCCTGAGGGCTTCGTCGATGTGATGATGCGCGCCCTGTCGAAGAACTCGTTCGATCGATTCGCTTCGGCCGGTGAGATGCGTGCGGTGCTTCAGCCGATCTTGGAGCGCGTACAAGCAGACCCGCAGGCTCTCGCGCTCCCCCTGCCGCTCGCCGCCAAGCAGGGCGAAGAGACACCCATCACCGCTCCGGAGATTCCGGGCGAGCTTCGGCGAACCGCCCCGCTGGAGCTCGACGCCGGAGCACTCGACGCCGACTCGGAGAAACCCGCCAAACCGGAGCCGCCGGCGTTTGCGCCGTGGAATTTCCGGGTGCCGTTCGTCGGTCGCGACGAAGAACGCGAGCTCCTCCAGGGATTCGCAACTCGCGCAGCGCAAGAAGGGCGCGGAACGATCGTCCTACTGGGCGGCGAGGCGGGAGTCGGCAAGACCCGACTGACGAATTGGCTCAAGGAACAGGTGGAGGAGTCGGGGATGATGCGCGCCAACCTCGGCGCGTTCACTCGCGAAGGGTCGTCGTCGCTCCGCGGCGCGCAAGAGGTGCTCGAGTCGGTGTTCCGCACGCGCGGCCTGCCCCGTGAACGGGCGCACCAGAAGCTGCTGCGACGGCTCGAAGAGTGGGAGTACCACTCCAAAGGCGACGCCGAAGCGCTGATCGACTTCATCCGCCCAACCCGCGACGAGGATACTCGACCTTCGAACGTGAGTACGTCGGCGCTCTTCGCGACGATCCTGCGCGTGCTCGAAGCTGGTGCTCGACGGAAGCCTCGCCTGATCGTCCTCGACGACATCCACTGGGCCGGGCGCGAATTGGTCGAGTTTCTCGACGACCTCGCCGTCGAGATGCGCCGGCGTTCGCTGCCAATCGTGCTCGTCGCGACGTATCGTACCGAAGAGCTTTCCGAGCGTCCGGAGCTCGAATCGAAGCTCTCGTCCCTCAGCCGTTATGTTGGCGAGTCGGTCGAGAAGATTGAACTCGGTCGATTTGCGCAGGAGTCGGGACGAGAACTCATCGATGCGTTGCTTCCGTGCGACGACGAACTCGCAGAACTGATTCAAGATCGCGCTTCGGGCAACCCGCTGCACCTCTTGCTGCTGATTCGATACCTGCGACAAGAGGGCCTCCTCGAGTGGGATGGTTCGATGTGGCGAGCCTCGGAGCCCGACAAGGTTGCTGGAGCCGTTCCTCCGAGCCTGGGAGACCTCTTCCGCGTTCGAATCGAACAGGCCGAGGCGAGTGGCGGTGCCGACGGACGACTCTCGAAGTTGTTGGAGCTGGCGTCCGTCGCGGGGCCGCGATTCCACTGGGAAATCCTGCAGACCATGGCGCTCGAATCGGCGCCGGCGATGGCCTCGACCTTCGACGTCGACCTCGATCGGCTCATCTCGGAAGGTTTCCTCACCGAGGCAGACCATCGCGGCGACTGGTACGGATTCTCGCACGGACTGCTGCGGGACTACCTGCTCCACCGAGTAGGTCCGAGCCGGGCCCGACGGCTCAACAAGCTCGCCGCTCGTGCCAAGATGCAGACCTATGCGCGCAACGTGGAGCCCTTCGCCCACGAGATCGCGCGCCACCTTCAGAGTGCTCGCGAAATCCACGAGGCGCTCGAATGGTACCTGCGAGCCGCGCGCTCGGCGCTTCGAGCGGCCATGCTGCGGCAAGCAACCATCGCCTACTCATCGGCGCTCGAACTGATGGACGAACAGCTGGGTGTCGAGCAGACCACCCTCGAGCCGCTCGGCCCCGACCTCGAGCGGAGCACGTTCGAAGCGGCCCAGATCGAGGTCAAAGACTACCTCGACACCCTCACCAGGCTCGGTGACCTGCACGAAGGCTTCGGAGAGTTTTCGGCGGCCGAGGTCTTCTATCGTCGCGTGGTTCGACTCGTGGGCCGCGAGCCCGTTCGGCTGCCGCGTGATGTCGCCGAGCCGCTCGGCTACGCCTGGCTTGGGCTTGGGCACATCGCATGGCAACGAGGCGATTTCGAAGCCGCCGAATGGGCGTTCCGAAAGGTGCGCGAACTCGTGAAGCGCCACGAAGCCCACCCTCGCCTCGACGAGCACGCATCTCGAGGACTCGCCCGCGTCGCCTGGCATCGCGGCGAGTATCCGTTGGCCGAAGAGCTCGCGACGGAAGCCTACGAATCGGCGTCGCGCAACGGTTTTGGCGAGGGCGAGGCGGAGAGCCTCTGGATCCTGGGCGAGATCAGTCGAATGCAAGGTCTGGTCGACGACGCCCGCGAGCACTACGCGCGGTCGCTCGACCTCTACACCGCCAACAACTTTGTGTCGGGCATCGCACGGAATCTCCTCAGCCTCGCGCAGGCTGCGCGATATCAAAAGGACTTCGTTGCCGCGCGCGACCTGTACGATCGCGCACTCCAGCACTACCAGAACCTCGGCGACCGCCGCGGTATGGGACAGGCTTACAACGGTCTCGGAGACATTTGCCGATTCGAGCGTAAGGCGTGGGAGGCGGAAGAGTCGTACCGACGCGCCCTCGAACTCTATGAGTCGATTGGCGCCGAGTACGACGTCGCAGTCGCCCTCGCAAACCTCGGGCTCAACGCGCTGGGGACCAGTGAATACGGTGCGGCAGAGGACTTCCTGATGAGCGCACTGGGCCTCGTCGAGGCCGGCGACTTCCCGTATCTGATCGCGGGGATCGAATACAATATCGCGCTCATCAAGGCGCTTCGCGGGGCCGAAGAGGAGTCGGTCGAGGCATCTGCAAAGGCGCTCGGGATCTCCGAGCGCATCGGCATCGCCGACATCGACTACGCCCAGCCGCTCGAGAAGCTCGGGCAGCTTCGAGCGCAAGCCGGGCGAGTCGAAGAGGCCCGCGAGTTGTGGGCTCGCGCCGGAGACATCTACTCGGAGCTCGGCCTCACTGCCGATGCCGACCGTGTTCGGGGATTCGTCGAGACCAGCGAGTAACGGCCGTCACTCGCTCGTTACTGGCGAGATGACCTTGCCATCGAGTTGGCCGCGCCAGTCGGAAGTTCCGCGCGGTACCGAAGTCTCGGTCTTATCGCCGACCTGATACGTCACACGCAGCGGGAGCCCTTCGCTGATCGGGAAGTTCAGCGTGTTCTGAGCATGCATGACGATGAGTGGTTCGGGCGTGTAGCCGGAGCGGCCGCACTTGCCGAGCACCTGCCCCCGCTTCACGACGTCGCCGGGCCGCACGGTCACGGACTTCTCTTGAAGATTCGAGACGAACAGATACGCGCCGTCTTCGAATTTGATGCCCACGTGATTTCCGAGGAGCGTTCCGGTCGGCGCCTCCTCCATACCGACGTCTGCCATCCCACCTTCGTACGAGACGACCTCGCCAGGAACGGGAGCGAGCACGTCTTTGCCCCAGCAGAAGTAGTCCTCCACGCGGCTGCCATCTTTGACGAATGTCTTGTCGTCTTTCACCGGAGCCCACGCGAGGGCCCAGCGCATTGCCGGATAGCGAGCGTAAAAGTTGGTGTCGCGCGATTGCCCGCCCGCCAACGTCATCCACTCCCCTTCGAATGGCGGTCGCACCGTGATGTCCGTCGACCAACCATCGGTCGAAAGCGGGGGATCGAACGGATTCGAGAGGGTCATGTAGCCGACGGTCAGCAACGTGACGAACGCGATCGTGCGCGAACGGCGCAGCACGGGCGGGTTGAAGAACGTTCGAATCAAGCCCCAGAAGGTCATCAAGACCGTTCCGATGCCGCAGAAGAAGAGCATCTCCTGGTAGGCCCAGATCGATGCGGTCCCGAGCTTCAGGAACGCAACGATGAATGCAACTACCGTTGCGACGCCGAGCCCGATGGAGATCCACGCCCACAGCTCGAAGCGGTCTTCCTCGGCGAACTTCACGCCCATTCTTTCGGCCGCTTGCTTCTCGGCAGCCTTCGCATCCTTCGGGGCCTCGCCTTGCGGTGACTCAGCGCCTTCGATCTCGTTCGATTGATCAGCCATAAAAAAAACTCCCGGCGGCCATCAACGGCCGCCGGGAGACAAGCATTCCGGCGCGTCGGAGTCAATGCCGGTGAAGCGTGATTCGAAGTTACAGCTTGGTCGCGAGGAAGATCTGTGAACCTTCTCGTATTACCTGCAGGCGGACCACCTTCTTGCCGGCGGCCTTCAGCGCAACGCGCAGTTCCTTCGGTGAATCGACGGCCATTCCATTGACCGAGACGATGATATCGCCACTTCGCAGGATGCGCGCGGCGGGCGTTCCGCGCATGACCTCTTCCACGAAGACTCCTCGGGCGCTGTCCAGCCCGAGCTCCCGCTGGAGGGCGGAATCGACGGGGCGGACGGCAACTCCGAGGCTCGACTCACTGTCTTTGGGCGCGCTCTTGGCGGGCGCAACCTTGGGACGCTTGGTGTCAGGGCGCTCTGCGACCGTCATTCCGATGGTGCGTGACTTGCCATCACGGATGATCTTGGCCTTTGCCCGCGTGTTGGGCTCGACCGAAGCGACCGCCACGAGCAGCTCTTGCACATTGGTCACCCGCTTTCCTTCGAACTCGGTGACGATGTCACCAGGTCGGATTCCGGCCTTCGCCGATGGGCCTCCTGGGTCGACCGAACCGATCAGCACACCCGTTCCCGGCTTCACGCCGAACGATTCGGCGAGGTCGCCCTCGAGGTCTTGGATTCCCGCCCCCATGTAGCCGCGGGACACGTAGCCCTTGCTGCGGAGCTGGCCGAGAACGTTCTTCACCATGTCGATCGGCACCGCGAAACCGATGCCCTGCCCGTCGCGAATGATGGCAGTGTTCACGCCAATGACTCGCCCGGCGAGGTCGAAGAGCGGCCCGCCGGAGTTACCGGGATTGATGGATGCATCCGTCTGGATGAAGTCGTCGTAAGGACCGGCACCGATGTTTCGGCCTTTCGCCGAAATGATCCCGGCCGTGACGGAGTAGTCGAGGCCGAACGGGTTACCGATCGCCACGACCCACTGACCGACCTTGAGCTTGTCGGACGAGCCCAGCTCGACTGCGGGGAGCTTCTGCTTGGCGTCGATTTTGAGGAGAGCGATGTCGATCTTCTCATCGCTTCCGACGAGCTGCGCCTCGTACGTCTCGTCGTTCTCGAATGCGACCTTGATCAGGTTTGCACCTTTGACGACGTGGTAGTTGGTGATGATGTAGCCGTCGGGGTCGACGATGAAGCCAGACCCCTGGCCCATCCTGGGGCCGCGTTGTGCAGGCCCGCGAAAGAAGGGAAGGCCGCCTCTTTCGGCGGCGACTTCGGTCGAGATTGCCACCACCTTCGACTTTTGTGCGTCGAAGATGGAAGAAACATTGGGCAACCCGAGTTCTGGTGCGGCAACGGGTGCCTCTTGGGCATGTGCCGTTGGCGTCTGAAGCGCCCGATTCGGGCTCGAACCATCGAAAATGGTCGGAGCTCCAAACGTGAGGGCGACGGCAGCCACGGCAGCTACCGAGCCCGCGAGTACGGAACGGAAGGTGCGATTGTCGGCCATCGTTTCAAACTCCTTCTAATGGTGCAGTTTCACTTGGCCCCACATCGGGGCTCATCGTTCGACGCTTGAACATGAACGCATCGCGCGTTTGTTCCAGCGACGAAGGACGCGTGAACTTGCACCACAATTTGTATGTGTGGTTGGTTGCCCCGCGCGACGGGGCGTAGGAAGATCGAGAAGAACCATGAAACCGAGATTGAGCGAAATGGATAGCGACCGGTTGATCGAAGTCACCGTCCAGGGCCTGCGCCCTGACGAAGGCCGAGATCCGATCCCGGCCAAGACCTACGACGATGTCGAGTGGTCCTCGGTCACAGCGCAGCTCGCTGAACGCGCCAGCAGCCCGGAGGGGGCCGAGCTAGCGGCGACGCTACGGCCGTTGCCGAGCATCGATCTGGCTCGCGCTCGCCTCACCGAGATCGGCGAGTACCTGGGCCTCCTCGAAGAGGGTGAGGAAGCGCCCATCTACGGCCTGCGCGACATCCGCCGGGCCGTTCAACACGTCGCTCGCGAGGGCGACCTACACGCCGAAGATCTCGAAGCGATCGCTCGAAACGGCGACGTCGCCTCGCGCGTGCGCAGGTTCTTCCTCAACCGCGCAGAAGATGCTCCGCGCCTGGCAGAAGTCGCTCGACGGCTCGACCCCTGCGACGACTTGCGACACGCGTTGAATCACGCGGTCGAACCAGGCGGACGCCTGTCCGACAACGCCTCACCAGACCTGCGACGCCTGCGACGAAACGTGCAGACGCAGACCGACCGAATCAAAACCAAAGTCGATCAACTGCTGAAATCGAAGTCGCTCGAACCGATCTTGCAGGACGACTACTTCACCGTTCGCGACGACCGTTACGTGTTTCCGATTCGCGTGGCGGCGAAGAATACACTCGACGGAATCGTGCATGGCTACTCGCAGAGCGGGCAGACCGCCTACGTCGAGCCAAACGAACTCATTGAGCTGAACAATGCGCTGAGATGGGCACAAATCGAGGTCGAAGAAGAGGAAGCGCGAATCCTTGCGCGACTCTCGGGGTTGGTCGCCCAGTACGCACCAGCGCTCGAAGAGAACACGGAACTTCTCGCGTACCTCGACCTCACCGTTGTTTGTGCCGGCTACGCGCGTGACCTGAACGCGACGATTCCCGAGCTGACCGAAAAACGGGTCGAGCTGAAGGCGCTCCGGCACCCTCTGCTCTACACGAAATTCGCGGCCGACCTCGAGGACGGACAAGACAACCCGACCGTGGCGAACGACCTCGTCATCACCGACGAACAACATGTCCTCATCGTGTCGGGCCCGAACACCGGCGGTAAGACGGTCCTGATCAAAGCCTTCGGACTCGCCGCGTTGTTCGCTCGCTGCGGTCTACCTGTTCCCGCTGCAGAAGAGAGCGCGATTCCGTTCTTCGACCACGTCTTCACCGACATCGGCGACGAACAGTCGATCGACCGAGACCTGTCGACGTTCTCGTCGCACCTCGTGAACATCAACAGCTTCCTGGACCGATGCGGCCCGGGCTCGCTCGTGTTGCTCGACGAGCTCTTCACCGGCACCGACCCGATGCAGGGCGCTGCGCTCGCCGCTTCTCTGCTCGAGGAGCTGTCGCGACGTGGCGCCACAACGCTCGTGACCACCCACCTCGAGGGCTTGAAAACACTCGCGCTCGAAGACTCTTCGTTCGCAAATGCTTCGATGGGCTTCGACATCCAATCGCTCGAGCCGACCTACGCCCTGACCCTCGGAATCCCCGGCAGCTCGTTCGCCCTCCGAATCGCGGAGCGCCTCGGGTTCCCAGGCGAGATCGTGGAACGCGCCAAGGGCGTGCTCGACGGCGAAGGGAAGCTCGGCGTCGACCAGGTCCTGGCGCAACTCGAAGACCAGGCTGACGAACTCCGACGCGAACGGAAGCGGCTCGAACACGAGCGCGATCAAGCGAACGCGCAAAAGCGCCGTTTCGAAAAGAAGTACGCGGAGTTGCGCTCGAAGGAGCGCGAGATGGTGCACGAAGAGACGCGCAAGATGCGAGAGCGCCTCGACGAAGCCCGCAAGCTGGTCAAAGACAAGGTGAAGTCGATTCGCAGCGACGAAACGCTCACCCGGAAAGATCTCGACCAGATCCGCGAGAAGCTCGAGGCACAGCGCGACGAGATCGACGAAATTGCGCAGAAGACAAGGCCCGCCAAACCACGGCCCGACGGACTCGTTCCGGTCGATGCAGACGTACTCGAGGCCGACATGGAGGTGTACGCCGCCACGTTCAAACGCAACGCGACGGTAGTCGAGGTCGATCGGGAACGCGGCGAAGCGCAGGTTCAAGTCGGCGTCATGAAGACCAACGTACCGATCGAAGAGCTCTTCTATCCGACCGAGCAAGCTCGCCGGGCGGTCGTTTCGGGCAAGCAGACTCCTGCTCAGGCCACGCGCGAATCGCGCAAGAATCTGGAGGAGCTGCTCCCGCAGACGGCCGAAAACTCGGTCGACCTTCGCGGCATGCGGGTCGACGAGGCGCTCGAGAAGATGGACATGTTCCTGGATGCGGCCTATCTCGCCCGCATGAACGGTGTCTATCTCATCCACGGCCACGGAACCGGCGCCCTCAAACGGGCGGTGCGCGGAAACCTCCCCAGCTCACGCTATGTGCGCGACTGGCGGCCCGGCGAGCGCGGTGAAGGCGGCGACGGCGTGACGATCGCGTTCTTGAGCCGAGAGAACTGATGGTGCTCGCCGAGTACATCCACCACGTGACGGTTCACGTGCCGCTCGTCGCCTCTGCGATCATGGCGGCCATCGGTACGTACTGGGTGCTGGGTCAGTCGAAAGACGTCGAGCCGATCGTTCGATGGCTCGGCTGGGGCACGTTGCTCGTGACGACCATCGCGGTCGTGAGCGGAATCTTGTCCGCGCCCGGGGACTTCGGGGGAGACGGGCCGAAAGTGATTTCGGACCACCGGAACCTGGGGCTCACGACCTACTGGGCGATGGCGACTGGAGTGATCGCATTCGAATGGGGCCGACGGGAAAAAAGCCTGCCGGCCATGAAGTTCGGGGCGATCGTGTGGTGGGCGGTGCTGCTCGGCGCGATTGGAACAGGACATTGGGGCGGTTCGTCCCTTCACTCCGACGTCATTCCGTGGGATGGTAGTCAGCCGGTTTACGAACGATCGCCTGAGGTCGATCTGCCGGGTCCGAAATGAATTCGGACGATTTTCTTGACGGGTTGATCGCGCCCTAGATAATGAAAATCGAAATGCGTTAGCGGCCCGTTTTATGCGGTCGATCGAAGGCCTCGCCCAAGGATGGGCGGCAACACTGCCTTCACGAGATCGGCCACGAGGGTCGCACACAGATCGCCCCATTTGGGGGCGAGAAGATCCCGGCCAAGGAAGGCCAGCTCGACGATGAGTCGAGCGAAAACGACAAGGACGTCATGGAAGCGCAAGCGCTCGACGCAAAGCAGGTCACTCAACTCGGCGACCTCCCGAATCCCTACTACAGCCAACGCGGAACGACCCTGTTTCAGGGCGACTCTTTGGAACTTCTCGAGAAGTTCGAAGACGAAACGTTCGACATGATCTTCGCGGATCCGCCCTACTTCCTCTCGAACGACGGCGTAACCTGCAAGAACGGCCGAATGGTCTCGGTGAACAAGGGTCGTTGGGACCGCTCGCAAGGCGTGGCGGAGAACCACGAGTTCAACCTGCAGTGGCTCGAACAGTGCCAACGCCTGCTCAAGCCAAACGGCACCATCTGGGTGTCGGGCACGCACCACGTCATCTACAGCATCGGCTTCGCCATGCAGACGCTGGGCTACAAAGTGCTCAACGACATCGCGTGGTTCAAAGTGAACCCGCCGCCCAACCTCTCGTGCCGCTACTTCACGCACGGCACCGAGACCATCATCTGGGCAGCCAAGACCTCCAAGTCGAAGCACAACTTCAACTACCACGCGATGAAAGAAGACAACGGTGGCAAGCAGATGAAGAATCTGTGGAACATCATGTCGCCGCGTAAGGCTGAGAAAGAGTTCGGCAAGCACCCGACTCAGAAGCCGATGAAGCTGCTCGACCGCATCGTTCGCGCCTCGACCGACGAAGGCGACCTCATCCTCGATCCGTTCAGCGGTTCCGGAACGACGGGCGTCGCGGCAGTTGCTACCGGCCGCCAGTACGTCGGCATCGAGCAGAACGACGAGTACCTCGACCTCTCGATTCAGCGCATCGAAGCCCTCGCCGATCAGGCCGCGGCGGAGTAACGGCCGGCCTATGGCCGAGTGGCGTTCGGCCGAAAGGCCGAGTAACGTTCGCTTCGCGAGGCTTCAAACCGACACGAATGGGCGGTAGGATCCTCGCGAAGCGTACGTAACTCCCAACGGGAACGTCACTCCCGAAGGGAACGTCCCTCGCGAGCATCGCGAGCGAACGTCACTCCCGACGGGATCACACATGCAGTATCAAGGTCTGACGCTCGACCCGTTCCAGGCTGAGGCGATCGAAGCCATCGAAGACGGCTACTCCGTCCTCGTCGCCGCACCGACCGGTACCGGGAAAACCCTCACGGCTGATTACCTCATCGAGATGGTAATCGAGCGTGGGGGTTCAATCGTTTACACGGCCCCCATCAAAGCGCTGTCGAACCAAAAGTACCGCCAGTACTGCAAGATGTTCGGCGAAGACAAAGTCGGCCTCATCACGGGCGACATCGTGATTCGGCGCAACGCGCCGATCCGCATCATGACGACCGAGATCTTGCGAAACGTGCTGCTTCAAGGCGACACCGACCTCAGCCAGCACGTCACCGACGAAGCCGAGCAACGTAGCTTCGAGGAAACCGTCACCGCCTCGACGGCGCGCATGGAAGATGTCGACGACCTCTCGGCCGTGATCATCGACGAAATCCACTTCGTCGACGACCCCGACCGCGGCACCGTCTGGGAAGAACTCCTCATCTACTTGCCGAACCACATCCAGATCCTCGGCCTCTCGGCCACCCTTTCGAACCTCGAAGAGTTCGCGCAGTGGCTCTCGGAGATTCGTGGGAAAGAGGTCAAGGTCGTGCGCGAAGAACAGCGCGCTGTACCGCTCTCGTTCCACGTGGCCAACCGCGATGCTGGCGTCGTCGACCCAAGTGCGTTCAACAAGGCGTACGCACAGTGGAAGAAAGACCAGAAATCTGACGACCGGCGCGATGGCGGTCGTCGCAGCGGCCGAGGCCGGCGAGGCCGCAAGAGCGGCCGTGGGCGCGACAAACGCTCGGGACGGCGCTCGCGGCGCAGCTCGAGCTCGACGAACCACCTCGAGGTCATCGAGAAGCTCGGAAACGACGCCTTCCCCGCCCTCTACTTCATCTACAGCCGCAAGCTCACCGAACAGCTCGCCCACTCGTTGGCGAAATCGGAGTTCGGAAAGTCGCTCGGGTCGCGCACGCCGCGCCACGAGATCGACCCGATGCTCCGCGAGTTCAACCGCAACCACCCAGGCGTCATCTCACGCGACCTTCGGCTCACGCTCCAGAAAGGTATCGCGTACCACCACGCAGGCCTGCACGTTGCGCTCAAGACGCTCGTCGAAGAGCTTTACGAAAAGCGCCTGCTCAATGTGCTCTACTGCACGTCGACGTTCGCGCTGGGCATCAACATGCCGGCACGAACCGTCATCTTCGACGCGGTCACGAAGTTCAACGGCGTCGAGATTGTTCCGCTGTCGGTCCGCGAGTTCATGCAGATGGCTGGTCGCGCCGGGCGCCGAGGAATCGACAAAGAAGGCGACGTCGTCGTGAAGCTCGACTTCAGCGAATGGGGCGAGCACCAAGGCACGTTCAAGCACTTGATGTCGGGCAATTCCGAGCCAGTTCGGTCGTCGTTCAATCTGTCGTTCAACTCGGTCGTGAACCTGCTCGATCGATACGACGAACGCACCATCCGCACGCTCCTCGAACGCAGCTTCAAGGCATTCCAGCTTGGCCGTCGCGCCGACGGACTCGAGAAGTCCATCGACGGAACACCGGCTGAGAAATCGCGCGACGCCCGCCGCAAACGTGCCTACCTCGAGCGCGAGCTCGCCGAGGCCCGCCGCCCTCTCCTCTGGGAACAGTTTCAGCGAAAGGTGTCGTTCCTGCGCGCCCATGGCTACGTCGGTGCCAACGACGAGCTACTCGCGGCTGGACGCGTCTGTCAGCAGATTCAGTTCGCCGAAATCTTCGTCACCGAACTCTTCATGGCCGGTGTGTTCGAAGAGATGAGCGGCGAAGAGGTTTTCGGCGTGATGACCGGACTGGTCCAGTCGCTGCCGCGTTCGGCGAAGGTGTCCAAGCCTGGAGACGACAAGTGGTGGGCGTACTTCGACCAGCTCGGGGCTGTGTTCGAGTCGGAGGTGGTCTGGGGCGCCCAAGAACTCGTGGGCGAGGAGACGACGTTCACACCGGCGCTGATGCCACTGGGCGAGATGTGGGCGCGCGGAGATTCGCTGCGAGAGATACTGGACGAGGTCTCGAATCCGACCGATCTGTCCGGCGATTTGGTCGGCGCCTTTCGCCGGGCCAAGGACCTCGTGGGGCAGCTACGAAACGTGGTCGCCGAGGACGAGCTGCGGCGAAAAGAGCTGACGGCGATCCTGAGGGCGGTTTCGCGCGACGAGGTCGAAGCGATCGATTAGCGCGCGGAGCACGCAGAAACGTTGCGTGTTTGCGGTGGCTGGGTTAGTTTCGAACGACCGAAAAATCTCATTGGAGAGCGCTACGACCTAGCGCGTGTCCCCCGTGACCCTCGATCAGGGTCGGAGACCCGATTTCATGAGTCAGACCTCACTCGACGCGGTTTTGAGCGATCTCGATTTGATCGTGAAGGCCATCATCGCGCAGGAGTCCGATGGCGACGCGTCCTACGATGCCGTGCAGAAAGGGCTCCCCGAGCTCGCGCTGCACATCCTGACGTACATACGATTCCTCGAGAACGAGGGCTACGTCGTGTACGACCGGGTTGCCGACATCATCCGCGCAACGGCCGACGCCCGCGCCGCGTCCGAAGATGCGTCCGTTTGGCGAGAACAAGCTCGCTCGGCCTTCGCCGAACATATCGATGCAGCCGACGACGGTCTGGGCGACCTGTCGATGGATGTCGACGGAATCCTCGACGGCATCGACATGGGGATGGGCGACGACTACGACGACGAAGACCTCGGTACCGCCGTGTTCGACCCGCCTGACGACACGACGCACGCAGAACCACCTCCGGGCCCCGAACAGGGCGCCGATAGCGACACCTCACCGGAACAAGAAGCCATGAATCAGAACGACTCGTTCGCATCACGCCGTCTCGGCGGCTCGTCCTCGGCCTCCTCGCTCGGATCTTCGCAGGCTCGCGCGACTCCGGCCTCGGCTGACGGTCTCTACGAACGCACCGAAGAGGTCGGAACCGGCGGCATCGGAACGGTCTACAAGGGCGTTCAGGTGAAGCTCCAACGCGACGTCGCCATCAAAGAGATCCGCGAGATCTTCGACGTCTTCGCCGGCGTGCAGCGAAGCGACATCGTCGAGCGATTCACGCAGATCGTTCAGGCTCAAGCCTCGCTCGGCCACCCCAACATCATTCAGGTCGTCGACATCGATACGAGCGCCGAATTCCCGTACGTGGTGATGCAGTACGCACCCAACGGCAACCTGCGCCGCCTCATCGAAACCGACGACCGACCGCCGCTTCAGGTCGCGCTCAAATACTTCCTGCAGGTCCTGCACGCCCTCAACACCGCGCACGACGCCGGCATCTACCACGGCGGCATCAAGCCCGAGAACGTCGTGCTCGACACTGCCGGAAATGCCATGCTCACCGACTTCGGCATCTCGGCCGTGGCCGACCTCGACACCAACAAGGCCAACCAGGTCTTCGTCGGTGTCGGCACCGTCGCCTACATGTCGCCAGAGCAGTTCCGCGACCCGAACTCCTCGAGCGTGAAGTCCGACATCTACTCGCTCGGCATCATGCTCTACGAAATGCTCACCGGTAAGGTCCCCGGCCGACGATCACCAATGCCCTCGTCGTTCTTCCCCGACATTCCGCGCACGCTCGACGACATCTTCGACCGCATGTCGATGGACGACCCCGACGACCGCTACGCATCGATCGACGAAATCCTGACCGACGTGTACGGCAGCAAAGAGATCATGAAGATTCTCGACAAGCGCGGCGGATTCGTCTTCCTACGCGACCCACTCGTCCACGGCGCAGTAGGCCTGGTCGGGGGAGCCAGCGAAGAAGACGAGGACGACGACTACGAAGGCTACGACGCCGCTTCGATCGCCGAAGAGATTGCTGCCGACGACGACGACAGCGACGACATCGTCGATGACGGCGATGGCGACGAAGACGGCGACGTCCTCGACAAGCTCGACAAGTACGGCGAACTCTTCGACGAAGAAGACGAAGACGGCGACGACGACGATTCGGACGCGGACGACGATTCGGACGCGGACGAAGACTCTGATGCCGACGACTCCGATGCCGACGAAGACGCGGACGACGAAGAGTGAGTGACCCGAAGAAATTCGGAATCGTCACGCCGTTCGAGGGCACCCACCCGGTGCTCGAAGACGGCGCTTGGGTCGCTCCTGGCGCCCACGTCATGGGCGATGTCGTTTTGGGGGCCGACGCGTCGGTCTGGTACAACTCCGTCGTTCGCGGCGACGTTCACCGCATCCGAATCGGCGCGCGCACCAACATCCAAGACCTCTCGCTGGTCCACATCGACACCGGCACCGCACCGACCCACATCGGCGACGACGTCACCGTCGGCCACAAGGCCATCATCCACGGATGCACCATCGAAGACCGTTGCCTCATCGGCATGGGTGCGATTGTGCTCAGCGGAGCCTACATCGAAGAGGAGTGCCTCGTCGGCGCCGGCTCACTCGTGCCGCCAGGCAAGCGATACCCTCGACGAAGCCTGCTGATGGGCTCGCCCGCGCGAGTCGTCCGCGAAGTCACCGACGAAGAAGTCGCCGGGTTTCTCGAGAGCGCAAAACACTACGCCGCCCTCGCCAAACGCCATATGACCGGCGAGTAACTACTCGACGTCGTTCAAACTCCAGTCGTATTCGACAAAGGTGACCTTACGGCCACCTTTTTCTACGTAGGCCCTCACCTCTTCGGTCGACCGTGGCGCGACCCACTCTGGGAGCGACCTCGCGGTGGGCTCCCACCCCTCCTTGGTGAAGTCCTCGCCGTACCACTCCATGATCTTGGTGAGGTGGAGCTTTCCACCCTCGACCTTGGCGTATCGCGGGTTCGAGAGCGCGGACTTGGTAACTTCGTCGAGCTGCGTCTGGACGGTATCTCCGAGGAACGGCTCATCAGCGAGCGGCGGACAGCCGATCGCTGCGCAGTTCACGGCGAAGTGGATGCGGGGGTCTTTGAAAAGGGGCCGAATCAAACCATGCTCGATGTCGTCTAGACTCAGCGTGTCGCCAGCGACCTGATAGCGCTTCGTCCCCCATGGGTCCTTGAGGTCACGAATCGACTCGATCTCCCCGTAGTTCTCCAGAATGAGCTTGAGCGTGTAGGCGTTGTACGCGTTGAGCAACAGAGCGAGCTGTTCGTCACGCGACAGAGTTTTCAGGTCGGCTTCGGCGAGGGTCGCGAGGTACGCGTCGAGTTCGGCTTCTTTCGGCTTGAGGGCGGCGTAGTCGACGCGCCCGGCACGCTCATCGACATGCGCAGCGAGCAACTCACCGTAGGACGAGTGGTCGAAGCCGGCGGGAGCTTGTTCCGCGACATCGGGTTCGTCGACCTCGGCGGCCTCGGGCGCCTCGGCGGGTTTCTCGACAGGCTCCTTTATCGCTTCGGCGACATCGCCGTCGATCGCCTTCGCCTTCGGCGCACCGCAACCGGAGCACGCGGTCAGTCCGACGAGGGCAACCAGGATGGTGACGAGTGAGATTCGTTGCATGGGGCGTCCGGACCTGAGGAGTGAGCGTAGGGGTATCGACGAGATGCCTCGACTCCGTCGGAGTTTCATTTGCGGACGGGACCCTCGATCGATGCTTTGTCTACATTGAACATGTACGACCGCCAGTTCGAGCGTACGAACTGGAAGTACTTCCGACCGTTCCTCGACCATCGTTGCTCGAATGCGTCCCACTGCGCGTTGAGCGCGGCTTCGAGCGGCTCTTGGTTGGCCTGCGCCCACTCCAAGAGCGCCTGACCGATCGGGTAGTACGACCAATGCCAGTGTTCTTCCATGTACCCGGCGCCATGCTCGTGCTGGGTGTAGGGCTGGAAGAAGCCGAACTCGTAGGCGTGCGCTGTCATCCAGCGCCACTCGTCGACCATGCGGGCCTCTTCGCCGAAGTTGTCGGGATTGAGGCTGAACATGTCGAATTCCGTGCCCCAGTGGTGGCGCGAGATCCCTGGTGCAGATGATGCGACGAGAATCTCGAGCTCCCGGTCGGCAGGGCTCAAGGTGCGTTGCCAACACTCTCTGTGCTTGCGGTGCCCGGGGCGCCAGACGTCTCCAACGGGCAGCGAGCAAAGCTCGGCGGCGCGCTCCGAAACACGATTGAAGTTCCGGTTCCGGAAGTCGAACTTCCGCTTCCAAATCCAGCTTTGGGTGCGTGCATCACGAAACTCGGAGCGGGTGATTCGTTGCGTGAAGTAGCGATGGAAGCGTCGCTTTTCGTGATACTTCTCGAGCACTTCCACCATCTCGGACTTCTTCGAGTGGCGGTCTTCGTAGTCGATGATGAGGTCGACCTCGGGGTCGGCCGCGTCGGCGACGAGTCGTTCGATCAAGCAGTCTTTCTGCCGCGACGCCTCGGCCATGACTTCGGGCGGCGGCGGTTCGGCTCCGATGATCCAACCGACGAGATAGCCGGTGTCGTTTTTGGCGATCTCGTCGATCGCGGCAGCCCATCGTTCTTTGCGATAGACCACTGCCTTGCGGTCGACGAAGTGAAGGCAACCTTCCTGGGCTTGAAGGCCGACCGAGGCAATCACCTCGGAGGCATCACCGACCGGATCGCCCGACTCGGGTTCGGTCGCCATCGCCGCCGAAGAAACCAGCGTCAGGACTACAAATGTGAATACGCGCATCATCGCAGAACGTCTTAACATGCAGGTCGATCGCGGTCGAGATTTTGGGGACGCGACACGAGCACCAACAATTCGTTAGAATGCCGCCACGCTTTCTCGAGACCGCTCATGAAAAGAACACCATTTCTCGTTCTCATCATCCTGTGCATTTGCGCGCCTCTCGGCGTCGCTGCTCAAGATGCGGTGATCGACCTCTTCGACAACCAGGAATCGATGGCCGCGGGATCGCTCACGATCGATGGCGCCGACGGACCATCTGCCGAGGACCTCGGCCTTGGCGGTTCGATCCCGGGCCAGTTGACGCTCAAGTTCCAGCGCAGCGATCGATCCCTCTTGGTGGAGACTCAGATCGAGGGCAAAGGGGCGTACATGCTCTTCGATACAGGCGCATCGCTCACCGCCATCGATGCCGCCTACCTCGAGAGTCGCGGACTTCTGCCCGGCGACGACGCACCGAAGACGATGGTGTCGACCGCCAACGGCCAGGTGCCGGCGAGCTTCGGAATTCTCAGCAGCCTGAAGGTCGGCGACCGAGTCCACTCCGGCGTCAGCTTTCTGACCTGTGCGTCCTGCCCTTCTGGCACCTTCAAGGGCAAGCCGATCGTAGGATTGCTCGGCCTGAACGTACTCAACCGGTACAAGTACTCGATCGATGAATCCGCAGGCACCATCGAGCTCACCCCGACGTCTGCCTTCAACAATCGAATGCGCGACATCGAGCCCTGGGTACAGGTCAAACGGGGCGCCGGTCAGCCCACGCCCGACGGCCGGACGATCGTCGTCTTTGAGGTCGAGAATCAGTCGAAGCGAGACGTCAAAGAGATGGTCTTCGAAGTTCAGTGCAGCACCGGCAAGTCCGGCAAGCTGAAGCCCCTTCGTCTGCCCGCGAAAAAGACGACCTCCGTGGAACAAAAGGTCGCCATCGAGAAGTGCGGCGCCGCCAGCATTCGCGCGCTCGGCGGCCGCTGGTAGTCACTCCTCTTTCTGCTTCTCTTTGGTATCGATCACCAGGTTCACCTCGGTGAAGCCTGATTCTTTGATCGTGTCGAGAATCTCCACCACGTTGCCGTGGCGCGCGCTCGTGTCGCCGCGAAGCAAGATTGCCGCGTCGGGTGAAGTCTTGTGCAGCTCCCGGAGCTGTTCGGCGAGGGTTGCTCCTTCGACGAGAGTGCCGTCTTCGAGCCGAATGTTGCCGTCCTCGGTCACGGTCAAGATCAAGCGCTCGCCGTCGGAGATAGCCTTTCCACTCACGCCGGATGGCAGGTTCACCGGAATCTGGGCGGAGCTCTCCTGCTGCTCCGGACGCACGAATGACGTCGTGATCAGGAAGAAGATCAGCAGCAAGAAGACCACGTCGATGAGCGGAGTGAGCTCAATCGTGGTCTCGTCGCGACGGTCGCGGTTGCGAAAATTCACGCCGCTTCTCCGTCGTCGGCGTCGTCACCTTCGTCGTCTTCATACCCCGGAAGGTCGTCGCCGATCGTCGGGGACTCGTGCTCCGGCACCATGTACTCGAGCGCGTCGTCGGCCACCTCGCCCATCTCGACCGCGTATCGGTCGATCACGCCGAGGATGTAGCGGTACGCCAGATAGGTCGGGATGGCGACGGTGAGCCCGGCCGCGGTCGTCACGAGCGCTTCCCAGATACCGGCAGCGAGGGCACCTGCATCGACCTGCTGGCTCGCGGCGCCTTGAGAGACGACACGTTGGAAGACCTGAATCATACCGGTGACGGTTCCGAGCAGGCCGACGAGAGGGGCGACGGTCGCAATCGCGCCGATGGCACCCGTGAAACGCTCCATGAACGCGACCTGGCGTTGGCCCGCCTCTTCCATCACCTCTTTGATAATGGCCCGAGAGCGACCGCTGTAGCGAACGCCCGAGGCGAGCACGCGGGCGATGTGCGAGTCGCTCCCCTGGCAGAGGGCTTCGGCCTCTTGAAAGCGACGCTCCTTGAGCAGTTTCGTCATGAGCTGCAGAAACCGCTCGGGCAGAACCTTCGTGCGTTGAAGGCTCCACATGCGCTCCAAGAAGAGCGCGAGCGCCACGAGGGAGCAGGCGGCGATGGGGATCATCAGCCAGCCGCCCTTGGCGAGCAGTTCGAAGACTTCTTTCATGATTCTTCCGTCGAAGCGGTCGCGCCCGAAGGCGCTTCAAAAAGAGACAGGAAGTACGGGTAGCCGCCGTCCGCTTTGAAATGCGAGCGGATCGCAGCAGGATCGACGTCGTTCAGTTCACAGTAGCTGCGAAATCGGTCGGCGAGCTGTTGGCGTTTTCGATTCACGATTCCACGCAGCGGGTACAGACCGATGAGGCCGAACGTAATCGCCACTACCCATGTGCCAGGGTTGGTGAGCCAGCCCTGCCAGTACGCAGTGACGACCGGAACGGCCGCAAAAGCGATCACCCCCATGCCGCCGTATCCGTAGACGCTGGCGAACGATCGGTCGAGCTCGCGCACCAGAGCCCGGTGTTCATCCAGACTCTGGGATTCGTCGGTCGTCGGATTGGGTTCGGACATAGCGTCTGCTTCAAAGGCCGTGAGCGCTTTCAAAGGAATGCAACCCCACTACATGGGTGTTGTCATTCCCCTCGCGTTCGATGGCGAAACTACATCGGGTTCGAGGTGGGCGCAAAGGACTCGCTCCACGGCGAGGCGCGCATTGCGCAAGCTCAGTTGGACCCACCTTGACGGTGGGGAGTTGGCCAAGGTAGGACTTCACGCGAGGCGCTTTTCAAGTTGCGATGTGCTCAATGGATTTTTTTCGCACATCCAACTGATGTTGCACGCTGTGTAGTTGATTGAAATGACATTGATTTGAGTATTGAGGTGCCCATGTCGGATCAGGCGAAATCTCACGCCGATACGGCGAATGCCCTTCGCAATCACTTTGAAAAAGCTGGCGCGAAGGTCGACGTCGATCCCGAGTTTCAAAAGCTCTACAACCTCGACTTCATGGTGAATCGGCTCGAGAACGTGCATGCGCACGTGAATCTCGGCGCCCACGTCACCACGGAGACCGACGATCTGGAGCGGATGAAGAAGTTCGCAGCAGCGGCCAAGCGCGGAATCGTGCTCAAGGCCGTCTACATCGAGATGTCGAAGCTCACGGTCAACACCGGTGGCTTCCTCGTCGCGTTCGGTGGTTGCCTGAGCTACCTGTTCGACCGCCGCTACACTCAGTCGCGGTCGATCGGTGTCCGAATCTTCGAAGATTGCTCGCTGCAGTTCTTCGATCTCGAAGAGAACATTCAGCGCCTCGAGCGCATGAACGTCGACGAAGATCTCGCCATTGGCGACGATCTGGGCGGTCGCATCATCGCCTACTTCACCGACAAAGGCTTCGGCTTCATCCAGACCGAAGACGACCGAAAGTTCTTCTTCCACATCGCCAACGTCGTCGACGACGACCTGCGTGCTCGGCTCCCCGGCTACGTTTTGGGCGAGATCATTCCCGTCGAGTTCCAATACGGCGGCAATGACGGCAAGAAGTACCCCAAGGCGATCAACGTCTCGCTGTCGGACGAAGACCTCGACGACTACGAGTACTACGACGACGATGACGACTACTGAGTCGAAATCTCTTCGCCATTTTTTTGCTCACACCCAAAGCCGCGTTACAGTGTGAGCAGGACCTTGCGTGACACGGACGTCGGACGCACAGTTGATGCGTCAACGGTCCCCAATAGGACGAGGAAGGCATGAAACGGGCTCTCACGGCGATCGCAATCGTCTTGGCCCTGGCCGGACTCACCTACTGGGTGACGACGCATAACAACGTCGAACGTGTCGAGCATCTGCGCTCCGAGCTTGATCGGCTCGAAGGTGAGAACAAAAAACTCGCCGACACCAATCAAGACCTCGAGCAAACGATCCTGGCCCTGCGCGACGACCCCCGCCTAGCGGAACGCCGCGCCCGAGAAGAGGCGAGCCTGGCACGCCCCGGTGAGACGATCTATCAGTTCGAATCCCCGGACGAGCCAATTGAAGTGGCCGTCAAACTCGAGGTTGGGAAGGAGCAAATTCGGCTCGCCGGAAAAGAGGTTGTCACCGACGACCTTGGCGCCGCGCTGAAGGAGCTCAAACGGCAGGTGCCCGGCGCGTCACTCGAGGTCTCGTTCGACGAGGATGTCGATGCCATTGGACGGCAAATGATTCACGACATCATCGCCGAATCGCCAATCAACGCGGCCGAGTGAACGATCTCTCGACCGCATATGGGCCACGGAGGGCACCATGGCGGCGACGCGAACGAGAGCAAGAAACCGAACCGAATTCGACCCTGTCGAGCTCTGGCCCTCAATGTTGGGGCTGGGCGCGAGCATTCTCTACGTCTTGGGCTGGGTCGGAACCACCAACACACCAATTTGGCTCGACGCGATCGGCTTTGCCCTCGCCTTCGGACCGGCGTGTTTCCTTGGCTGGAAAGCATTTCGGTCGCGTGAGGAGTCGGTCGGACGGATGGTCTCGATCCAGCTCGGGCTGACGACCGTTACCGCGCTGACCATCGTGGCCGCGATCGCCACCAGCATCGGCCTCGAAGCGTTCGCCATCGTCTATTTCTCCCTCGCCTTCCTCGTCACGTTTCAAACCCGACTCCCCGGCGCGGCCGCCATCGCATGGACGCTGGCGCTCATCTGGGGACACGCCACCATCGCCGAGGGCGGTTGGCTCCTGGGCACGTTCTACTCCGAGCTCGTGCCCTGGGAACTCGCCACCACTCGCTCGCTCTTCGTGGGCGCTTTCGGATTCCTCTCTGCCGCGGTCCATGGCGCCGAAGTTCTGGAACGCCGAAAACGGCACCGCCAAGAGGTCGCCGAAGAACGCGAAGAGATGATCCGACAGGCGCGTGAGTACCGACTGATGAGCACGCGACGCAGCGATGCTCCAACCTCGCGCGACGAAGCGAGCGAGCTGATCACCCGTGAGGCAGTCGACGCAGTCAACCATGCGATCTACCAATCGCTCTCGCTGCTCAAGACCGGCCTGCAGGCGAACACCTGCGTGCTCCTCTGGATGGACGTGAAGGCCGAAGAACTCCGAATCAAAGAGCTCGTGAGCGAGAGCGACGCGATCGTCGAAGGAACCCTGCGACCGGAACGCGGTGTGATTGGCGGCGTGACGCGGCGCCGCGAGCCTGTCGTGATGCGGGACCTCCGCCCCGGTTTCCGAGGCCTCGCGTACTATCGAGAGCCTCAAGAAATCACCGACTTCTTGGGCGTTCCAGTGCTCGAGAACGGCCATCTGCGCGGCGTTCTCTGCCTTGACCGTTGCGACAATCGTCCGTTCACCGAAGACGATGTCGCGCTCGTCGAAGAGTCGGCGCGATACTTGTTGCGCGCGGTCGAAAACGAGCGACTGTTCGCCACGATCGAGCGCTCGAAGTACGAACTTTCGCGCTTTTTCGACGCAAGCCGACGCCTCAACTCGGTGCTTACTCCAGCCGAAGTCTACGAAGTTGCACTCGAAGTCGCGGCCGACGTGGCGCCGTTCGACGTGGCGGGCATCACACTGTTCGATGCGACCGACGACACGCACACGATCGCCGCAGTCGCCGACCATATCGGCATGGGTGCCGCCCAGTGGACGCAGCGGCGGTTCGAGTCGAACACCGGGCTCGTCTCGATGGTCGTCAAGAACGCGCACTACCTTCCGTTTGGTGGTGTCGTCCGCGACCGAAAGCCGGTGGTCTACACGGCCGACGAGGGCTTCGAGGGCATGGAGTCGATGCTCGTGCTCCCGCTCGTCGTGCAAGACAACACAATCGGCACGTTCATGGTGGCCGCAAAGGCGCCCCACCGCTTCACCAACGAGCGACGCGAAATGCTCGAAGTCGTCGCCAACCAGGTCGCCGTGACCCTGCAGAACGCGCGGCTCTACTCGCAGATGGAGTCGATGGCGACCACCGACGGCCTGACCGGATTGGCGAACCACCGCACGTTCCAGCAGAAGCTCGACGAGGCGATCGCCCGAGCACGCCGCGGCAAGAAGAAGTTCACGCTGCTGCTCACCGACATCGACCACTTCAAGAGCGTCAACGACACCTACGGGCACCCCGTTGGCGACGAAGTCTTGCGCAAGGTCGCCGCGACCTTCGAATCGAACCTTCGCGAAACCGACATCCCCGCCCGGTACGGCGGCGAGGAGTTCGCGATCATCCTCGAAGAGACCGACCACGACGGCGCACGAATCATCGCCGACCGCCTGCGGACCGAGCTCAAGAAGCTGGTCTTCCAAACCGACCAGGGGCCGTTCTCGCGAACGATGTCGATCGGTATGGCGGAATGGCCGACCGACGCGACCGACAAGCAGGACCTCATCGACCTGACCGACCAGGCGCTCTACCACTCGAAAGAGAACGGTCGAGACCGAGTCACGGCGTTCGGCGAGATCGCTCGGCGCACGGCGTAGGCTGCGATTCCCCATCTCGAAAATTTATTGTCCTATGGGATGATGGCTCGCGTCACAGACTCTTGTGAACGCCACGATCCCACTGGCCCGGCGGCCGATGACCCTGCGAGACCAAATCGCGGAGCTGCACGACGAAGCGTTCGTCTGGGCGCTGACTTGCTGCCGCGGCGACCGGTCCGAGGCGCAAGACGTTCTGCAGAAGTCGTATCTCAAAGCGATGGAGCAAGACGGCGCGTCGTTCGAAGGTCGGTCGAGCCTGAAGACGTGGCTGTTCGGCGTGATTCGATGGACCGCGCACGAGCGGCGCCGAAAGTTCGCGCGCCGGTTTCGACTGCTGGCCGGCTGGCGTCCACAGGACGAAGTCGCCCCGCCCGCACAGCCGCTCGAAGAGGTCGAGGCTCGGAATCGCCGCGAGATGGTTCTCGCCGCATTGGACCGACTGAGCGAGAAACAGCGCGGCGTGATCGAGCTCGTGTTCTATCACGACCTCTCGATTCGAGAGGCGAGCGAGGTGCTCGACATGTCGCTCGGGACGGCGCGCACGCACTATTCGCGCGGCAAAGCCACACTCGCAGACGCGCTGCATGAACTCGAAGGAGAGTTCCAATGAACGAAGAAGAGAAGATCCGAAATGCGCTCGAGATCGCGCACGAACACGACCGCGAGGCTGCGCCGTCGTTCGAGGATACGATGGGGGCGGCTGAGGCTTCGGGCGGCCCCAACAAGATCGTCTGGGCGGTAGGCCTTTCGGGCGCCGCCCTCGCGGCTGCGGCGGTCCTGACGATCGGCGGGTTCGTCGCGATCATCCTATTGTACGCGGCCACTCACAATCCGCCCCGCAACGAAGTGGCGCAAACGACGCCCGCCCAGACCACCGACGACGAAATGCTTGCAGAGGGCGAGATTCCCGAAGCCGACCTGCTCGACTGGCGCCCTCAGACCGACCAACTGCTTGCGAGCGACGACCTGCTGGAGCCGCCTCAGCTCGGCGATACGAGTTGGGATGGGATGGGCACCGACTGGAACGAGATCACCGACGAAGAACTCGAGGAGCTGTAGAGATGAAGACCGCCAAACTGATGATCGCCCTTCTCTTCTTTGCCGGCCTTTTGATGCCGAGCGCTTCGTTTGCGCAAGACACCGACGAGATCATGTCGCAGTTCGTCCGCCCTCGCCTGCTGATGCGCTATCGCAAGGAACTCGGACTGACGAAGGAGCAACGCACGAAGATCAAACAGCACGTCAAAGACGCGCAGTCGAAATCGATCGACGTGCAGTTCGAACTCGACCAAGAGATGCAGAAGCTCAAAGACCTCGTAAGCAATGACAAGGTCGACAAGAAAGCCGCGATCGCCCAGGCCAACAAGGTGATGGGGCTCGAGTCCCAGATGAAGTCGCTCCAGCTGGGCTTGATGATCGACATCAAGAACGAGCTCACGCCGGAGCAGATCGAGAAGATCAAAGATTATCGTCAGAAACAGCGAAAGCGCCGGCGAGACCGCAAGCGCTGAACGGTAGTTTTTCTCCCCTGTTTTCGATCCGAACGCGATTCTGGTGTGTGGGATGATGTAGGTGCTTGACTTTGCACACCCGCGATCCCTACGATGCGCGACGTTTTGATGACAGAAGAGCGTTAGCAAAACGATCGCTCAAATTACGGTACGGTGTTTGCAATTATTGCCGTACTGATGAGTTACTAACGCTGTCGGACCCGCCCGCTTGTTGTTGATACGGATGCGTGGGTCGACGATTGAGGAGAAAGCATGAACATCACGAAACAGCTCTGCCTCACCGCGCTCCTCGTAGCGCTTCCTACGGCCACGGCGTTCGCTCAGAACGACCCGACGGACCCACTGGACTCACCTGGCGTCGAAGCCGCAGAAGAAGCGGTCGAAGAAGCAGCTGAGGAAGTCGAGGAAGACGGAGCCGAGGGCGACGAATACGCCGAGACC